>LADT01000053.1 GCA_000961765.1 Clostridiaceae bacterium BRH_c20a
GTCTCCACGTGCCTTGAGGATACAAAAAAGATGCCGCTTGAAGCCGGTTGGCACACCCGCATTGGACACCGTTGATTATATGTGGACGGGTGAATCGTTGTTTTTCTTCACAGATCAACGCTCCAGAAAGGCTGCCAATATAAAAGACAATCCATCGGTTGTAGCTATTGTTGCCGATCAGGATGCAGAATTTTTCTCAGCAAAATCTGTCGAAATTTACGGGACCGCCAAAATATGTGAAGATCCGATAAAAATTGGTGCCTATATGCAAAATTTTATGACACGCAGAACCCAATTTGCATCACTGCCGCCGAATCCCGAAATGCAGAGCAATATAGTGATATATGAAGTGAAGCCAATAAAACTGCGCATGCTTGACAACACAGTTGCACCAGGATATATTAACGAATTAGAAGTAGTATAAATCAATTAATGATCATATTTTTAGAAGGTACTAAACTAAAAATTTTGACCTACATTTTAATAATGTAGGTCTTTTTCATAAAAGAAAACACAATATGCTGTAAATGATATTATAAAAGTGTACCACTTTGAAGAAGTAGGACAAGATTTAAAAGTCGCTAAGTCTACAATAAGTAAATGGGTTAAAGCTGCCAACTAACAGAGATTATTTATTCACAAATAGAATTAGCAACGAAGGAACGCAAAATTTCTGTTAGCAGTGTGCTCAAATTACTGTGCGTTTCTTCATCAGGTTATTACAGTTTGTTCTTTTTGAGAATCAACCTTTCATGATCATTCAATGATTTATAGACTTCCCCTACCCCATTCAACTCAAAGTTATCTGTAAGTTTATGAAAAGGGATGTCACAAAAACATTTTTGAAGTATAGCTACTTCTTTAAAACTAACGTCCCCAATACGAATATCAAGATACTCAATATTTTCCATACAATATCTTGGCACTATAGCTCTATTTATCAATATGGATTTAAGATATTCGCTCTTACTCATAAAGTGAAACAACGTATTTGCACTTTGAGCATAATCATCATACGGTAACACAACCATTAGGTTCTCTGGCATAAAATCACTCCTGCTTAATTTCAAAAACTACTTCATCACATACCTTGTCAGCCTGCCGCTACCAACTTTTTTGATAAGCTCTTTTTCCAGCATTTCTTTGAGCATATTAATTGCATGAGTTGTTCCAATTCCCAGGGCTTCTTCAACATCACTACGATTGATTTCTTTTTGCTTTTCAAATAATCTGAGTATCGGTAAATACTTTTCATCTTCTACACTTAACTCTTGCGCATGCGTGTTAGGTAATACCACTCTAAATGCACCTTCCACATTTTCAAACTTGGGTTGTACTGGTAAACCTTTATAGCAACTGATTATCTTGCTGATACCTGTACCGTATGCCTCAATTAGCTTCATTCTGTAAAATAAGCTTGCAAGCTTTTCATTTCTAGGTTGAGATGCTCCCAGCATAGCTGCCTCCAATGACAAACCTGAAACCAATCCGCCTAAGGAGATAATCTCTAACCGGTCAGAATAAATGTTAATAATTGTACTGCCACTAAAGGAATAATCTCTGTGTACAATGGCATTCAGCAATGCTTCACGAACGGCATCTTCCGGGTAATCTCTTTCATCTGTACGTAGTAATTCATAGAAGGTAGCTTTTGTGCCATTATAAAAATCTATGGTTTTATAAGCGTATGTAAGCTGCGCAAATAGAGAGCCTGTCAGTTCCTTTCGATCTTTAAACACCAATTTGTCGGAGCCTTGAAAAACAGCAAATTTGATAGAATGTTTGCACTGATCTGAAACTAGCAAGCCCATGTTTGTATAAATATCATCAGAGGTCAGAATGCCTAAGTTTTTCATCTGCACTTCAGAAAATTCTAAATTTCTTCTTTCCATTTCTTTACTTAAACTAGTAAAGGTCAGTTCTTGTATGAGAGAACGATTACTTTCAAATGAATCACCATCGGTCAATTTTATCAACATACGGATAGCATCTTCAGATGCTGGGGCAGATGTTGTTCCACTTCTAACATATACGCCTGTTGGTTTAAGTCCTTTGTCAGATAGGTAGTAAGGCTTTTTTGTTCCTTGACTAACCGTTAGTTTAACAAAATACTTATTATCTTCATGCAATAACTCAATATTAGTAAACATAGAAACATCAGGACGAATACCGTCTCTTAAAGAATTTGATATCTGCTGCATTACAATGTCAGAATTATCAAGACCAACAATTTCTCCGTTATCCCGCACACCAATATAGATCGTTCCGCCATTTGTATTTGCAAATGCCACAATTTCTTTTTTTAAATCAGGCGTATAAATTTCCTTCAATTCAACAGTTTCGCTTTCATACAATTTCATAATACCACTCCTTGTATCAGTTTCTATCACTTATGGCACTATTCTAACACTGCAAGTGATAGAATACAAGGAGAACCGGTTGACATTTTACGACAATGGGATAATCTCATCAGCCTTTATAAAAATACAATCCTTAATGCAATAAAAAGAAATGCCATACTTTTCAATGGACTTTTCAATATATCCTAAACTGCTTTCATAGTCTAATAAGTCTTCCTTTGAAAAGCAGATAGCCATATCGATCTCTCCCTTACTACAGATATCGTGCAGTCTCTTTAATCTATGGGCTCCTCTTTGGAATCCTTTTTCATTTGTAAACCAACCAACGATATCAAGAAACTTTAACTGACATAATGATGACTCAAGCAAAAATAAGTTCGGATAATTAATCTTATTCGGTGTAAATGTAAGCGTCAAACAGCGCACACCTATTTTCAACAATTAATTTATGTAATAATCTTCCTCAAAAGATTAAATGAGTCCGATTTTTTATGAGAAATGCAAAGTTAAGAAAAGAATGGGCGACCCGAGTTGCTACTTTTATGCTGGGAATTGCACCGATTTTAGTAAATGACATTATAATAAACGCAAACCCTGTAACTGAAATAATAATACCAGAGGTAATCAAAGCAAAATTTTGTTCATAAAACCTGGATTGCCTTAAGAAGGGGGCAATAAATAAAGGTAATACAAACAATCCGACATACATTTTTTGTACAAATTTTGGCATCCTAAAAAAAGAGTTTTTTAGGCCTTCGTTTTAATAAATTATATAGTAACTTACTGTTGTTACAGCGTTTATGCAAAGTACCAAAATCGGTATTATGTTATAATTGACCATCTCCATATTCCTCTCCTCCAAAATAATTTTTTGTACTAATGGACTTACTGTCCAAAATATCGTTAATAAAATTAACCACACCATCTTCAAGTTGTATAATTCCTGGCTGTTCAATCGGAAAATGTCCTGCATTTTCTAATATAACAGTCTTCTTTTCGCATTTTAACCTATTAAAGAACAGCAAACTCAGCTTCATAGGAGTCCATTTATCGTCTTCAGGGTGAGCAAGCAAGAAAGGGCATAGGTCAAATTCTTCGGGTTCTATTGCTGGTGTTGTGTTAAGTAAAGACAGCATAAACCTAACGGAAACCATAGCACCAGATGAAGTTTTATCTGAAATCAGCAGTCTGAGAAGTTTTTTATCATTGACAATAGCACGCATGTTTGCAACATACCTCATCGGCAATTTGAGATTATTATTTATTCTATAAAGGAACCCTAACATAGGTACTCCCATCCTGCTCACATACTTATTTATGGCTGATGCATCCCTTACTTCCTGAATGCTTTGGTCCAATATATTAGTAGCTATAAGTCCAGAGATTTTTTTATTTATACAGGCAACCTGATAAGCAAGCATTCCTCCTGCACTTAGACCAAAGAGGAAAATTGGCCTGTCATCTTTCTCAAATTCCCTGTCTATCAAATCATTTACCGTATGTATCCATTCAGCATAATCAACGTTTTTGTTGTTCACTATAGTAAGTCCGTATCCTGGTATATCGGGAGCTATAACCTCAAAGCCTCTTATGTGGAGTGGGACACCGATAAAAGAAAGGAGTCTTCCATTGCCACCGACCCCATGGAGCAGAATAACTTTTGCTCTGGCTGCAGGATTTAAGTAGCAGTCAAGATGAACCTTATTGTCTTTCAGTTCTGTGTATACCTCTACTGGCTCAGAGCGCCCCTTGATTTGGTTTTGGATTGGCAGAAGTTTAATAATCTCACTCCATAACCCTATCTCGCTATAGCTTTTATACAGCATATAACCATCTCCCCTAAATAGTATTATTGAAAATCACTTAAACACTTTAAAAACAGTTACAATATTCGTATGCTCAATAAATATCTTTAAACCAATCAATGTAAGTATGGTTCCTCCAAGCATTTCTGCTTTCTTTTGAAACAATACCCCAGACTTTTTCCCACAGATAACACCGAAAAGAGAAATCAGGAAGGTTATGCAGCCTATAATAACAGATGACTTAAATATTGCAACATTAAGAAATGAGAAACTTACCCCCACAGCCAACGCATCTATGCTTGTCGCTACAGCAAGCATCAAGAGGGTCTTAGTGCATACAGAGCCTTTTTCAACTTTTTCTGCATCTAATTCCTCTTCTTCACATTTATCCTTCTTTAAGCTTCCATAAATCATTTTTCCACCTATGAATCCTAAGACAACAAAAGCAACCCAGTGGTCGATTTCAGTTATATAAGAACTGAAGCTCGTTACCACTAACCACCCGATAATAGGCATAAGAACTTGAAAAAAACCAAAGTATAATGCTATCTTTAATGCGTGCTTCATTTTGATGTCCTGCGATAATCCCATTTGTTACTGATACAGCAAAAGCATCCATAGAAAGCCCAAGTGCAATTAATACTAATGATATAAAACTCATGATATACTACCCCCTTATTAATTTATGACATTTAACAGTTTCAAGATTTCCCGATAAAAATAAAAGAGACTTATGTACAATGGGAAACCACTATACATGAGTCTCATTATTTAAGGCAAGCCAGATGTTACCATCAGTATGTTGACTTTGCCACACAATCTTTGCGCTAATTACTCCCTCACTGAGAAAAGAGTTTGTTTTTATTTTAATAATATGAAGATTTTCAAATAAAGTCAACAGCCACATTATGTTTTAAGAGATACTTTGCTGTTCTTTATGTCACATAATTCTACGACTGTGCCAAAATATTAGAAAGATGTGAACTAATATCTAGCTATTTTTCAAAGATATAAATCTTACCATTTTTTGCTTTTATACATTTTTGGCCCTTAAATCCCTGTCTTAAAAGGTGTTTTTGAATATACTTCATTAAAAATCCATGGGTTACTATCAAAATGTTATTCTCCTGCAAAGAGATAACATGAGATACAAATTCTTGTACTCTTTTTCCAGTTTCAATCCTTGTTTCATATTGTGATTTATGAGAATATAGCCATGCCATTCTCCCTAAAACACACCATAGCGTAAAAGGAAGTTTTATATTTGTTTTAAAAGCAGGTGATATAGGCACTTCCCTCAATTCTTTTACTATTGTTATTTCCCCTTTATATATGTGCCCAGCAGTATCTAATGCTCTTTGAAAATCGCTTGAAAAGCATTTCTCCCATTTAATTTGATTTTTACTTAAATAATCTTGTCTAACTGGTGCGGTATCGTATGCCTTTACCCATTCTTCAAATTTTTTAGATGTCATAAACTTACTACAAGAATGAACTACCTCAAAATGCCTTACTAAACCAATTTTCATCTATTATCCTCATCCTCTAATATGAGTTTTTGTCTGTAACTACAATACCTATAACAAATATAGCTCATCTAATTCTAATTCTAATTCTACGTTTACGCATTATAAGTATATCACAATACCACCCAGTGCATTGCGTTTTTGGGATTTCATCTTCACGAATATCCGATGTCATCTATAAAAAGCCCTTAAAAAACGGGCCAAAAAATGCACTTTTTTAGCCCGTTTTTTGCTTACTTTTTGCTCCAAAACCACTACATATAGTGGTTGGAATGGCTTATTTGCCCTTCTGACCACTATTTGTCATCAGAATTATACTCTCAACATGCCTTGAGGATACAAAAAAGATGTCGTACCCCTCTGGTATCCCCTTGGCGGCGGTTATATTTCATAAATAGTCGATTTTATAGGCCAGTTTTTTCATCAATCTGAGTCATTGTCTTTTCCCCTTAAATACTCCACCATTGTTTCATCGAAGTTAGAGATATAATCTCTATCCTGTTGAATACGAAACTGTTCGTATACCTCAGCAGCTTTTTTCAGCGCATCCTCATGCGAAATATGGCCCTTACCCTCGAGTACACGGCGTCTGTTGTTGTTAAGAAAATTGTCCGTTTCATTCAGCCAATCCTGCATATTCATTGCTATGCCATCCTCTGCCATAAGCTCGGCATAATCGATGAACATCGTAACAAGTCGGTTGAGGCGCGATATCTCCTTTTCATTCAGATAATTCTTGGCTACACCAATGTCCCTCTTGAGGATTTTTCCTTTCGGAGCATCTTTCCAATTGGTAAGCCCCATTGTGGGGTGATCAAGTGTAACACGCTCAGCAATAAGTTCAGCCGCTGTTTTTCCTGTAACAGCATAGTGGAGCTTATTCTGCACAAATGCGTAAAACTCTTTGGTAAGCTCACTGTTTTTATCATAGTCGTAACTGCACTGCTCAAAAACATCGGCTATCTTTTGGTAGGCACGGCGTTCGCTGGCTCTGATTTCACGAATTTTCTCCAGTAACTCATCGAAGTAGTCGTGCCCGAACTGCCGTCCGTTTTTCAGCATATCCATATTTAATATATAACCTTTTTGGATATACTCTTTTAAGGTTTGCGTTGCCCATTGACGAAATTTAGTTGCTTTTTTGGAATTGACCCGATAACCGACGGCAATAATAGCATCCAAACTGTAAAACTCGGGCGAACGGTTCACTTCACGACCACCTTCATTTTGAACTATTGCAATTTTTGCAATAGTTGCTTCAGGCAATAACTCCTCTTCAGCATAGATATTCTTCAAGTGCCGTGAGATAACGGACAAATCAACCTCAAACAATTGCGTAATTGCCTTTTGAGTCATCCAAAAAGTCTCATCCTTAAATACAACATCTACATAAACGCTGCTATCACCGATTGCGTAAAGCGCAATTTTCCCCTCACTGACGCTGATTATATTACTCATTACAGATATTCCCCCCTCTCGTTTTCATAACATATCTTCAACGGTTCCTATCAGTTCATTCGCAATATTGATACTGTCCAACCTCATTATGCTTTCCTCAGAGCTGCCAAAGCTTAAAAGATTAATACTTCCATACCATATAATTCTCTGATCAATAATCGCAAACTTCTGATGTATATTTGGTTTGAAAATAAGATTTGCACCTGATAATCGTATGGAATTAAGCATATCTAAAAAAGCAGACTTATCCTTTTCCTTATAATCCGTTTCTGGCCTTGTGACTATTGTGATCTTAGCCCCATTATTAATGCCGGAAGACAGGATATTGAGCATTTGATTTAGCCGCTTTTTTGTCATATATGGGCTTACTATAACAATATCTGATTTTGAGGATGAAATATCATTGCTGAATACAGTCATAAAATTATGGTTATCAAAAATAGCATTTGTAGATTCAAACGGCTTTCTGTCGCTTTTGGCTGAATACCCTATGGCCGCATATCCATTAAGCCTCTTATGATACATCCGCTCAAGTACCCCAACATGGACATCCACATAATCATAAATCTGAACCTCATTCTTACTTTGATACAACCTGTGCAATCGTCCGGCATATTGCTGTACTGTTCCTTTCCACGCAATGGGCATTGCCAGAAACAATGTATCAAGTCTCGGTTCATCAAAACCTTCGCCTACAAATCTGCCTGTAGCAACGATAACAATATTCTCATTTGCCGGAATGTTTGATAGTTTTTCAAGCGCTGATCTTCTCTCATTCGCTGACATTCCGCCGATTAACTTAACAACATTCGGAAGCACCTCCGATAACTGATTTACGATTAATTCGACATGGGCCGTCCTCTCAGTCAGAATAATAGGGTTGCGGCCTTCTTTTGCGCAGCTGATTACATCTTCTATGATTAACTGATTTCGGATTTGACTGGTGCTGATTTCAGAATATATTTCACCTATGGACCATTCTTTTTCATCCTGACTGACAGGCTTTCTGAAAGGAGTGAAGCGAGGGATAATGTAGTGCTCAAAAGGTCTTTTTTCAGCTTGCTCTTTCGCGTCAACTTTGTATCGCACAGGCCCGCAATGCATAAATATAATGGGATGATGTCCATCCTGCCTCGCAGGAGTGGCCGTGAGACCGTAAACATATTTGGCTGAAACATTTTTTAGAATTTGTTCAAAGCTGAACGCAGGTACATGATGGCATTCGTCAACAATAACCATTCCATACTCCCTAACAACCCCGTTTACCTCGTCACCTTTTACCAATGACTGCATAACAGCAATATCAATAATGCCGCTTAGGTTTTTCTTACCACCGCCAAGCTGTCCAATAATACTCCGAATCTTTTTCCAGCCCCGTTTTTTCACGGGTTCGTCAGGCAATACTTCATTTATCGTCAGGAATTGGTTCAGCCGTTCCTTCCACTGTTCTAATAATTGTTGGGTGTGAACAAGCACAAGAGTGTTCATTTTTCTTTCGGATATAAGTTTCGCTCCTATAACTGTTTTCCCAAAAGCAGTAGTGGCCGATAAAACTCCATTATCGTGCCGAAGCATTGAATCTACCGCATCTATCTGTTCATCACGAAGTTCCCCGTTAAATTCAACCCTAACGGTTCTGCCTAAAGAGGTTTCATCCGCCCATTTTATATAGACTCTCGAAGTGCCGAACAAATTTACCAAATCAGGCTCGCATCCTCTTGGAAGGCACAAATAATCCGGTGTTTCATCTGATAAAGAGATAATTCTTGGCTTATCATAAGTTGGCAATCTCATCGCCTGGGCCTTATAAAAATCAGGGTTTCTGAAAGTGGCCATACGCTTTAAGCTATTCAACGCTTTATTGGAAAAGCCATTTTTGTTAATGTACAGCATATTTGCTCTTGTAATATGAACTGTTTCCGGAATATCCGCCTTGAGTAGTTTACCATCCGGCCTTTCCCTCTCCCATGGTTTTATACCTTCATCTTCGCTTTGTCTTAAATCTCCCAGCTCGTTACCGCCGCCAAGCTGTGAGATATAAGCATCGATATCTTCATCGCTCAGCATTCTCATATTGCTTAAAAAACTCCACTGGTCATCATATGGCTGAAAATCCTCGTCTATAAACACGCTGTTATTATTTTTTCGTGCATTCGCTTGTAATGGCAATGCGATAAGATTTCCGAATCCCCCTTTGGGAAGCGTGTCCTGATTGGGAAACAGGCGATCATATGAGTTGAATTTAATCTCATGTCTCTCGGACATTGCATTAGTCAAAAGCAATGTGCCGAATTTTCTTGCGTCAACAGCACTGATTCTGTCTTTAAAAAAGAACCATGCATGAGCGCCGTTCCCTGATTGAGATCGTTCGACTGCAATCGGTATATTCTTATTGATGCATATGTCTCTTAGTGTTTTAATATCCTTTTGCCAGCCCTCGCCATCAAAGTCCATAGCAAGAAAATAACAGGTTTCATCCGGCAGCATAGGATAGATGCCAAATATCGCCTTCCCCCTTAAATGAGCGTCAACTGCAAAAAAATCAACAATCGCATAATATTTTTTGTCACAGTCGGAACATTTAATTTTAGGCTTGCTGCAGATCCCCTTAACCCACTCATTCAGACAAACAGGGGAATATCCTGACTTACCTGTCTTGTTCTGCCATCTTTTTGCATATACATCATTCCTACCTCTGAACAACGACATGAATTGGTTGATTTTTTCCTGAGGAGAACTGTTATTCGTTACTTGCTTTGGTTCATTAAGCCGGTCAGATAGGTCTATTCCTTCTTGTAAATGAATTTCACTTTCGAATAATGGCAATGGTAATCCAAGCTGAATTCTGAAATCTTCATTTTCAATCTTCAGCTTCTTATTTTCTTCTAATAATTTTTGGTATTTTCTATGAAGTTCTTCATATTCCATACTTTATTCTACCATATCCGTCGCAACGACCAATTTGGATTAGTCAATAAATAAACCCTTTGCTGTCTTTTCTGGTTCGAATTCATTTCAAAATATACCAACTAAAAGACACTGCATAGCATAAAACAAGCCTCTCAGCTTGTTTCTTCTGCGTTGGGATTTACCCCCGTCAATCTTTGCCGGAGGCTTCAAACTCCATTCTTATTGACAATTATTAGTATATCATAGGTTCATTCCTTCTGGAATGACCTTTTCTCCTGAAACCCATTCGTGCGGAAAATCAGAATAAAAGTATCAAAAATCCGGATTCTATCAACTTCATTTCTGACTATAACTTCATTATAAGCTCCGTGGCAAATAGCCGCGCCCAGAGTATCCCGTACCCAACCTTCATCTAATGTTGGGGAATGGGGGCATGCCTCTTTTCCTCTCTCAATCCGGGTCGCACAACGCCAGACAACCTTGCCCCGTTCAGTCCTTCTACGATAAGACGCTCCGCAATCTCCGCACACAAGCAAATTCCCCAGAAGATATTTACCGCTATATTTGCTTCCGCTGATTTCTGCTGTGCCATCCTCGTTACTGACAAGCCTTGAACGCTTGGCCATTTCCTCTTGTACCTTATCAAATAATTCAGCAGAGACAATAGCTGGATGGCTGTCTTTCACATAATACTGATTTCGCTGTCCGATATTTTTGCTTTTCTTTCCGGTCATAAAATCCTCAGTAAAGGTCTTTTGAAGCATTGTATCGACCTTGTATTTTTCGTTGGTCAACATCCTCTGGATCGTTTTTGTATCCCAAATCTCCTTGCCCGTTACAGTCCTAATTCCTTGGGCTCCCAGATAATCCTTAATTTGTCCCAACGTCAGGCCTTGTAAATATAAGTCAAATATCTTTCTTACCACCTCTGCTTGTTCCGGCACAATGACAATATCACCGTCGACGCAAGTGTATCCCATGAAATTCTTATTCTTCGCAAAGATATCGCCCTTTTCAAACTTGCGCTCAATTCCCCATTTAATGTTCTCACTGATATTACGACTCTCGTCCTGCGCTAGCATACCCCTCAGCGTAATCTCAAATTCTTTATCAGCTTCGATTGAATCCAGCTTCTCATTTTCAAAATGCATATTGATTCCTCGCTCTCTTAAAAATCTACTCATTTTTAAAACCTCCAGAGTATCCCTTGATACTCTGCTGATTGACTTGGTGATGATGTAATCAATTTTGCCTTTCGCCGCTTTTTTGAGCAGCTTGTCCAAACTTTTTCTACCGCTTCGGCGAAGCCCGCTTTCAATATCATAATAAACACCGGCAAAAATCCAGTTGGGATGGCTTTTTATCATCTTCGTGTATGCACTTATCTGAATCTCAAGGCTGCGTAGTTGTTCCGGACCAGAGGTGCTGACCCGGCAGTAAGCGGCAACCCTAAGCTTTTTATTCTCTTTCAGTTTAGCAGGTATAATCCTTACATTTTTCATTATCCTTCACATCTATATAAAATGAGACACCCATTAACATTCTACCAAAAAGAAAAGACGTGAGGGAATTCACTCACGCCAAAGCATATTTGTTACCATCATCCCGTTAAGCCTTGTAACGTCAGCGTTACAGCCGTTGCAACAGGATTACGGCTTCCACATGCCTTGAGGAGATAATAAGTATGTCGTAACACTCTGGTATCCCCTTGGCGGACATTTCTGAAAACATTAAAGTAAATAATAATATATCATCTGGGTGCAATAACTATATCCTTCTTGCCTTAATGAAAAGTAACTTAGACATTATTTAGTGACAATTCTCCAGTTGGTTTATAAGGTTAGTGAATCAATAGCGTTTATTATCCCGGAGATAATCTCATGCTGTCGCTTGTCTTCAAGATAAATATGAAAACGAATCATCTCATCCAGTTTATTAGACATCAAGCTCCTGTCCTTATCAGTTAGGTGGACTCTCAATATTCTGATACATCTTGCCGGGAGACGTTGGCATATAAACTCTATGTATTTGCTCTGTTGCTCATCCCATCCATATATACCTTTCTTATCGTCGATGAAACTTTTTATTTTATTAACGATAGCCATATATAACATGCGTTTTGAAATACGCTTTTTGTCTTCACCTATAGCCGATGTATTTGAAATCAGACCAATGAGAAATGCAACGTCTTTTAACGTTTTAACCTTACCAGTATTACTAATTTGATAAATAAACTCATCCTGAAACTCGCTGCTTACAAGATTACGTGCAAAAGTAATGGGATAAATAGTTTGGTGTACTAACAAGAAATTGGTAAGTAAGGCTACCTGCGTCCGCTTATCGCAGTTCTCCAGAAATGTATAGCACTCGTTAATCGATATTTTCAATGTTCTATTAACGCTTCTAATATTCTTACCGTGATAGCCTCCGAGCGTTTCAGACCTCTTAATATAATCAATGTCGTTAATGCATCTTGATATTGAGCGGGTTATAAAGAGTAAACCTATATTTTGCTTTAGTTCATCTTCATCCAGAAGTAGTTTGTCGATTAATTCCTTAGACGGCTCGATACTAAGGTGATAACTCGTTATATTCAATAGTATAAGCTTTGTTTTATCCATTAAAGCCAACTTTTCGAATTTCTGCGAATCAGCCAGGCTAAGAACTTTGGCCGCTTGGAAGAGTTCGATGTAGTCCCAATAATTAAAATCAACAAAGCGTAATATATAATCGTATTTATTTTCGAATAGAGAATCAGTTAGGTTTACTTTTATAGACAGGAGCTCAGAATCACTGGCTAAAAGAGTATATAAACCTCCATACAAGTGACCAACAAGCCCGTGTAGCACAACAGCTTCTTTCACTTCCGAAACGCTGTCAAGATTACGTCTCAATACGGCCATAATAACGATTACTGTGGCAATATTCTTGTCCTTGCCAGGAAGAGGAGATATATAATTGCGCAGTTCACGGATTACCGTAGCAGAACTCTTATTATGTAAAATACTATTGATTTTCTGTTTGGCATCCAGCCGCTTCAACCGTTCATTTAAGTGATCGTCAAGAACCTGACTCAAGGCTCTGACAGTATTTTTATCCAACAGCTATACCTCCACATCCTTTAGCAGATTGTTACTATCAAGCGTCCATGATTCAAGCTCGCCGCATATTGTCTGCGAAGCATTATGGCTGAGCTTAAAAATGCAATAATAATGATCTCCGAGGGAGTTAAATGACGTCCCTATGGCCAGTCCAGAATGGATTTTGCCTGTTTCCGTCAGTACGAACCTGTCATGTATTGGAGACTTCGTTTGATAAAAATGTATTCCAAGCGCTTTGCGCGTTCTCAATATCATACTTAGTTCGGCATCTCTCTCAATTTCTTTTTTCAATGCCTCTAAATCAAGTGCGTTATTTGGGCCTTTGCTATAAAAGATGACATTTTTCGATTGCGCCCGACAATTCGCGAGAATACGAATCCAGTCTAACATTCCTTTAATGCCATTGACATCGGTAAAATACGAATCGAAAATCCATATTGTGTCGGAAGCGGTCTGCATTACACTTCCTATCAAATCTATAGCCTTTTGAAGCTCGCCAGGCTTCATAAATGTTACCTGATCATCTGGTTTTTCGGCATTCAACCGCTTCTTTATTTCGGAGGCGGAGGCATTCATCATCTCTTCATATTCGTCTGGGGGATCGCCGATAGTTGATACATGACCGCTACCATTGTGTTCAAATGCATAACTATCAGCTATTTTGCTAAGTCTAATTCTTTTTTTCGGATTTTTAAGCTGCATATTGATTTGCATTCGCCTTATATATGAAAGATCCTTTCTATAATAGACCAACTCATCATCAAAAAAGATTTCTATATCATGATAAGTCCATGGCTTGTCGGACTTGATTTCCGTTTCCTCGGTTTCATGATCAATCCGAACAATTTTCGTCGATACTATGACGTCATTTTTCTTAAACCGAACGATAACAGTTGATCCAACTGGAAGACTTTCAACAATAATACCTTCTGCTTTATTCGCACGGTAATTGCGAGCGTAACTCCTATAAATAAGAACATCACCGTAAAGCATTGGGTTCTTTTCAATGTCAAGACCTGTGTATTTTTTTATAAACTCGTTAATATAAATCAGCTTATCAACAGGAATGCCGAGAAAATATCTGTCTCCTGAAAACCTGAAAAGCCTCGATGGTTTATTAGAGTACTCGTAATGAACCATATATGCGCAAGCGTCATCACTATATGGGTTTTTCGTTGAGTCAGGAGTTAATAATCCCTCTTCCTTTATCGACCAATCGGCGATATTGTCTATCTCATCGTCTGAAACCAGTGTTTCGGTAAAAACCAGATTATATGACCCGACCTTTTCAACTATTTTCAAGCGCCGTTCTTTGATTTCGTCGTCAAAACCCAGGTGATAAACTGTCAATAATGCCTGTCCACCATATATAATTCTATCGCAGATCATATAATACACACACTCCCATGCATAACTTGCAGACTTGTTCGAAATAGTCCATATACTACATTTTGTTCAATACCTATTAACTCTTGAAATCACCGATTGTTTCGTTCTGCAACAGGATTATGGATTTCACATGGCCTTCAGGATAACAAAAAGGTGTCATGCCAATCTGGTATCCCCTTAATGACAGGTTATATTTCCAATGGTCGAATTTGTCACTTAAAGTTTTCAATTTCATTTTTTTCCCGTTTAGCAATCTATCTTAGTTTAGCTTCCGCTTCCATTTGTTCTTCATGCCAACCAGCTATTATGCCCTTTTCCCTTTCAAAAAGAGCTGCATCAACCCTTCTGGGATTAATAGCAAGCATTCCTTTTTGTGGTTCGATTGCATATACATAGCGATGAGCATGCTCAATAATAATTTTACGAAAAAAATTACTCCAATGCTCTGAATAATCCAATTGTTTGCTAGACATGTTACTGCCAATTTGAGTTATCAGTAAGAGCTTGGGCGAAATTGGCATAATAATATTTCCGTTTTTCTTGCCCCATCCCCCCTTGAAATCATATTCACGCTCATTATTGTAGTTTAAGCATATTACGGGGTCATCGGAGGTCGGAAATGATATACCATCTATGGCGTGAATAACGTGCCATTGGTGTTTTTCCAGAGCACTTACCGTCTTTGTAAGCAGGTGCTTCAATGCAAATAGATACATTCCTTTACCTACCAGTGAATCAACTTTCACCTGGCACATATCTTTATTAACCGATACTTTGATTGGTAACAGTTTTGCTTCTTCAGATATTTGCGGTTGGTTGCTAATTATCTGAGGATTTGCTTCTAATTGTTTCGATGCTTTTTGCAAAACGTCTTCAACTATTTGGGGCATTTCTGTGCGCCACCGTGCCATCAAATCATTAAGACGTGCGGGTGTTCTTAAATATTGAGCCCCAACAAAACGGGAAAGCTTTATTGATCCATCTTCATCCAAATTATGACCCTTTAATATATTATCAAAAACCATTTTTACGGGTGATTCAAATTCTCTGTCAAACCATTTTTCAAAATCATCGATTTCCTTTTTCCCCTCATTTCGTGTGTAAAAATCATCCCAAACGGCGGTTGATTTTATTTTTCTACGATTCCAATAAGGGATTCTAGAATCAGGGACAAGCAAACTGTAAGCAAAAATGCTAATACCGTCTTGACTCCAATTTTTAAGGTAAAACTGCGGAATATAATGATTATTGTGAGCAGTTTGATTTGTTGACAAAATAACACCTCCGAACACAAGAATCAAATTAAGACGACTTTATCCGCAGTTTAGAGTTTCACAGTCTACTAGTGGGATCTTCGCGGCGAATTATATTATATAAATTCAAAATTTCCCGTTTGTCTGCCCAAAATATGTCTTTTCAGTTGTTCTTTATTGATTTCATCCCTGAAAAAAACGAATGCAGCTAAGGATTTAAGCCACCCTTTATTTCTATCTTTCACTGCATTTGACATCCCCAAATCTGTGCCAATTTGACTAATATTGATATTATAGAATCCCTCTAAATCAGGTGTATGTATAACAAGCTTTATTTCATTCTTTTCTTTATATAATTTGAGTAAATGTGTTATCGCAAATGGATGTTTTAATGGTGACCCTTCTCCAGGTAACAAATTGTCTTCATCAATGATTACAATAATTTCTTTCTTGAATTTTAAAAATATTTTTACAAAAAAAGGGATAAAAGTTTTACCATTTGGGTTAAAAATTTCTAAAGAGTTTTCAAATTCATTTTTCATTGATGATAACGCCACTATATCTGAGGCTCCTTCAGAAATGATAATTTTATTATAAAATAAACATCTATAAAACTCCTCACTTTGTAAGTTCTGTTCTATAAAATTATCAAAAGCAAACTGATTATTTGTTAAGTTTAATTTGTACTGAATTGATGCATCGGTCTGGAGATTCTCTTCCTCTCTAATTTTCTCTATTTCAGCAGATGCCTCGCAATAAAGCCCCTTAACCTCATCCGTTAATACATGAAATTGAGAATGTGCATTAAAGAATATAATATCTTCTAATCTAACTTTCAAAATATTGAGCAATCTCGAATTATGAGTGGCAACTCTCACTACAAAATCATTCTCAATTAATACTTTAAAAAATTCGGCTATAACTTTAAGAAACTCTTCATCTAAGAAATTCTCGGGTTCATCAAAGTAAATAATCTTAATATTATTCAAATTGTAACTAGTGAAAATCTCCATCATATTATAGAGTTTTTCCTGCCCCTTAGATTTCTTCTTAAATAGACTCAGCTTTTTCATAATGTCCTTACAGAATAAGATTATGTTGCTTACCTTTTCGGAAACATTCTCTTCTTCCACTACTTTTCTTGATTGTCCACGTGAGCCTTCGTCTAAATAACTATACGACATATTATCGAAATCGATTGTCACTTTATTCAAATGTCTTGGGATAATGGGCATCCCATCCTCAGCAATCAAAATTGCCCTTTGCTCTTGCTCTTTTAACGCCTTATTTAGGGCATAAGTTTTCCCGGACCCATTCACCCCAACAAGAAAATTTAATGGCTTTGGAAAATCGTTTATTAAGCTCATTTGTTATACTCCATTTGTATCGCATAACAATATTTTTGATAGAGTAAATTTAAATCTTTGGGATTAATCTCCAAATTTTTACCTTGTCTAATATTGATTAATGTTTTGACTTCTTCTGAATTTTGATTAAATTGTTCTAATTTTATATTGGTCAAAGCTTCAGTTTTCAAAATAAAACCCTTTAGATCTTCTTCATCCTGTGGTTTAATAAATGACAAGCCTAAGTCAATTGCTCTACTAAAGGCTTTTTCTCGAATAAGGTTAGCCAACTTATATTCCGGCGATAACTTTTTATCCCAGTCCCAATTGGCCTCAAGTTGCATTGCAAACATTGCTTCACTAGTAAAGCCTTTTTTATCCTTAGGTACAAAGTTGTATGAATCAATTTTATCTTTAATCTGGTTAGGTAATTTATTGTACTCAGCTTCCCAAAATACTATTTTGTCATCAAGAACATCTACTAAATAGGTATTGTCAATATCCATTTTATCTACCATTTGCAAATCATAGAAATAATAGAATTCCTTTAGTACATTGATCACATCAGGCTTGAAACATACAAATCCTTCAATTGTATCGCCATTATAATGATTAAAGTTATGTTTTCGAGTTTTAAGGTCAGTTAAACCAATCACTTCTATATTTCGGCTCTTTCTTTTTTCATTACCTCTTGTAAATGGTATCTTAATACTTCCTAAAACAAAAATAAAATTATCACTCTTATCAAACTTAACATATGAATCTCTCGTTTTATAAATGCTTTTAGTATCTGTAAAATGATTATTGTGCGTTCTATATTCAAATTCAGCAACTAACTCAAATTTAGGGTAAATATTGCTATTAGGATCATTTATAAAGTCTTTAAAAACCTGTTTCAAGACCATCATCTTAATCTCATTTGATGATTTTAAAACAGGTCGCCCTTGAATATTCGAATATTCATCATTATAAAATGCATTCACATGGATTGAATTAGTATTCTCATATTCGTTAATTGATTCCGATACCAATAAAGGATTTAATTGGTAAAGGCTTCTTGATTTATATCTTCTATAAGTAATAACATTATGAATAAAAGCACCATGATTGTTCTCATTTCCAAAGTCAGTTGGTTCCTCTAGGCCGAATTCCATATTTCTTTTTAGCCAAGTCGTCTGTAATTCTATAGACTGATGCTTCAATACTAGCTTTAGATATAAGTCTTCTCCTTGTCCTGACGTAAAATTTCCTTCTTCTATAATCGCTGGAATATAATCATCTTCATCAAAATCTCTAAAAATAGATATGATCTTTTTAACTAAACTGGGTACGGACTTTGTTTGTTTAATCTGTTGTAAGTATTTCACTTGTTTCATAGCTCTTCACCACCTGTCAAATATATCTATCTCGTTTTAACTTATGGTAACATAATAAGTAAATGTATAGTGAAAAACAAGCCTCTCAGCTTGCTTCTTCTTAGTTGGGTTTCAGTCTTGGTCAGGGCTCTTAACTGCATTTTTATTGGCAATTATTAGTATATCACAGGTTTAGTCATCCTGGAATAGCACTTTCTTCTGTGACCCATTATTGCGGAAAATCAGGATAATCGTATCAAAAATCTGGACTTTATCAACCTCATTCCTAATTATGCCTTCATCATAAATTCCTTTATGGCAAATAGCTTCACTCAGAACACCTTGTACCCATCCTTCATCCACAGTAGGGGAGTGAGGACATGTCTCTTTGCCCTTTTCAATCCGAGTCGCACATCTCCAAACCACCTTGCCTCTTTCCGTTCTTCGCCGATACGATGCTCCACAATCGCCACACACGAGTAAATTCCCCAAAAGGTATTTTCCGTTATATTTTATTCCGCTGGTTTCTACCGTGCCATACTCTTTACTGACAAACCTTGCACGCTTGTCCATTTCCTCCTGTACCTTGTCGAATATTTCGGCAGAAACGATGGCCGGATGGCTGTCCTTCACATAGTATTGGTTGCGTTGCCCGATATTCTTACTTTTCTTACCGATCATGAAATCCTCCGTGAAGGTCTTTTGCAGTATTGTATCACCTTTGTATTTCTCGTTCGTCAACATTCTCTGAATCGTTTTCGCATCCCAAAGCTCCTTACCAGTTACTGTTCTAATTCCCTGAGATTCCAAATACGCCTTGATTTGTCCCAAGACAGGCCTTGCAAATATAAATCAAATATTTTTCTGACTATTTCTGCCTGCTCTGGTATAACAACAATCTCACCGTCAACGCAGTCATATCCCATGAAATTCTTATACTTAGTGAAGATATCGCCTTTCTCGAATTTACGTTGAAATCCCCTCTGAATATTTTCGCTGATATTCTGGCTTTCGCCCTGTGCCAGCATGCCCCTGAGCGTAATTTCGAATTCTTTATCCGCTTCGATTGAATCCAGCTTCTCATTTTCAAAATGCATATTAATACCTCGCTCTCTTAAAAATCTTACTATTTTCAAAACCTCAGAGTATCCCTTGAGACCCTGCTGATTGACTTGGTTAAGATGTAATCGATTTTCCCTTTCGCCGCTTTCTTGAGCATTTTATCCAGCCCAGTTCTGCCGCTTCGGCGCAACCCGCTTTCAATATCATAGAAAACACCGGCAAAAATCCAGTAAGGATGGTTTTTTATCATCTTAGTATAAGTTTTTATCTGAATCTCAAGGCTGCGCAGTTGTTCCGGTCCGGATGTACTGACCCGGCAATAGGCAGCAACCTTGAGCTTTTTATTCTTTTTGGGTAAAGCAGGAATAATCCTGACATTTTTCATTTACATTCCTTCATTATCTATGTATAAAATAGTCAACCATATTAAATTTTAAAAAACAAAAGACGCGAAGGATAGCCTCCACGTCAAAACGAATTTTCATATTCGCCCTCTCAAACCCTTGATGCATCAGCCTTTCAACCGTTGCAACAGGATTATGGCTTCCACATGCCTTGAGGATACAAAAAAGATGCCGATTGAAGCTGGTAGCCCCTTGGCGGCAGGGAACGGTCATCTCCTAATGCTTAATAACACTTGTCTAATGTCTAAGCTGCACGCTATTCTGCACCATCGTCATTCTGTAATGCACCGAACAAAATTCTCATATAATTACGCCTTCCGTACAAAACGCGGTCTATATGTACCTCGAAGCCCATGACACGGTAAAAGGCGATATATTTTCCGCAAACAAGGAACCGATAATCACTTTCAAATTCAGTAATTGAGGACAAAGGTGGCCCTAATTCCGGAAAATCCCGCAGCTTCTCAATGGTGTCCAATGTGTCTGACACAATTTTTTGAGCGGCTGCAGGATTTTGCAATTCGTTATTGATATAGGCCCATATCTCGTCAAGGTCATTTAGAGCTTCGGGTGAATAAAGTAGTTTATTCATAAGTCTTTCCTGCGAAATGCGCTTTCACATCTTCATGCAGAAGCCATCCTTTTTCCTCGCCCGATTTTCGTCCCTTAGTAAGCTCGCTCATGAGCTTGATTGTCGCCTGTGTTTTTTCGTAATCAGCAATATCGACGAGAGCATATCGGCCACGACCATTCTTCGTTAAAAAGACAGGCTCTCCAACGGAAACATCGCGCAAAACCTCGTTATAATTCCTTAAATCTGAAATGGGCTTTATTTTCGGCATCGTTATCAGCTCCTTTCTGCTGATATTATTATATGTATATTATTCGCAAAATTCAACAGCAATTACATGCATGATATTCTAGCGTGTCCGTACCAACAGGCAAGCCGTCTCCACATGCCTGAGGAGACAAAAAAAATGCCGTTTGGAGCTGGTAGACCCTTGGCGACACTGTCTTCATTTTCCACAGCACTTTTTATATTTCTTACCACTGCCACATGTGCATGGATCATTTCGTCCAACCTTAGTGTGGGTCGATATGTCAATCACATTCGAATTTGGCCTAACCATTTTAAACGACTCAGGCGGCAAAGGTTTTAAGAACTTCCTTTCCTCCTGAAACAACTCATTGGGAGTGTGCCCCTTTAACTCCCACTGACGGGTATTATTATATAGTTCCATTATTTTTGCAGTTAACTGCTGCACAAATTCAAACGACGGAAACTCCATCCAGCTCTGCAGGTATTGAATAATCAGCGTCGGTTTTGAATCTGCATTGATCATATTGGTTATCTGCAATGCTATTTTGTTTGTTTCTTGATCTGTTAACCTATAGTGCTTTAAAAGGAAATTGATAAGGCTGTTCATCTCCGGTGTTTTATCAACATAATCCGGATCACCAGCTTTTAACAGTTGCTTTTTTGTAAAAGGATAGTAATCAACGCCCGGTCTCTTTCTGTGTTCTTCAACAATTTTCTTTGCATCGAAAACTCTGTCATCCTGATATCCATATGGCGTGTTACGGACCTGCCCATAGAAATCACAGGCAAAGGACATTACATTCATAAATTCCATAATGTCAGCTTCTTGCCCTGTAAGCTCTTTAATCTTCTCTTTAGCGAGCCATACATCCATGACCCCATAATAATAAAGCATTCCATGGGTTAATCGTATCCATTCGGTATTACGTTGAACAATGTTTTCCAGTTCACTGCCATCTATTTGAGAAAAAATATTTATCAGTTCATAAGGCATGAATATTATCTTTTGATCTTCATATAACCCGGTAAATATAATACTCAATCCCATGAATGCTTGCGCATTCGAAACAGAAATACCTACGTCAGATATAACTCCCGAATTCTTAATGATTGTTTTGATAAAGTCATACCTGCTTTGATCCAATGTATATATAATCTTCTTAAACTTAGAGGGAATCAACCTCGCTAGTTCCGCTGCCAGATCTGTTTTTTTGAGAGCGCTTAAATTTTTAAAATCATAATTTTTGCGGATTATATCCATTTCTGCCTTTGTTAACCCGTTGATGGCGTCATAAAGGCTGCATGGCACATCAACCTCCTTCCAAAGTCGTTTCTCCCTGTTTTCCTCCAGTTGTTGGCTAAAGGCCTTTGCATTTTCCAGTGCCCTTAGTAGAGCCGCTTCTGTTTTCTTGTCAATTTTTTTATCCATCAAGCTTCCCTCTTTCAAAATGGCAGTTCTTCATCATTTTGATCATCTATATTTTGTTTTTCAAAATCAATTTCAGAAAGCAGCTATCATCGAAATACATACTTTCCGGTTGAATCAACATATCATTCAACAGTACCGTGGTTTCAGAGGCAAAAACGTTTTCATCTATGCTGTCCTTCTTAGCATTTCTACCGGATTTGCCGGAGCAATCTTTGCATACGTGATTTTATGTCCTTTTCCTGAAAAATTCTCATTAGCCCGTGTTCTCCCGCATATTCTGCAATAGTGCCCCATTAATAGACTTCCCCGCTTCCAGTTGTTGATAACAATAAATGGTTCATCACTTAGGCTTGCTAATATGTCATCTTTTTTATCTCCTCAAGGGTAGCTTAACTTACAATATAAACAAATGTGCCTCAAATCCTTTATTTGCAAGGCTTTATGTACGCTCTAGCAAGCAAACCGATTCTGTATGCCTTGAGGATACAAAAAAGATGCCGCCGGGAGCTGGTGGGGCCTTGGCGGGAAATTAACTAAAAAGTTATCTTAAAATCTTTTAAAGACTTCAGTCTACGCATCACCGCTTCAACTAATATTGCAAGTTCATCTGTCTGATTGTTTAATTGACACCACATAGCTATTTGATGAGGACCACCTTTGATTGCTTCTTTTCTTAAACCATGTAATACATATCCTGCTGTAACATTCATTCCAGAGCAAATAAATGCATAATACTTATTAATATCTTCAAAATCTGGCAGAAAAGATTTTTCATGATCAATAGCCTCTTTCAATGCTTCCGGAATATCACGACGTTCTTTTTCTAACCTTTCAAGCAATAATCTTTTTTCTCCCCGACTTACGTTAATCTCTTCTTTAAGTTTTTCTATTGTCATAAGATAAAAGTCTATTTCCTCTTTGGAAATTTTGCTGTCTTCAGTTTTATACGGACTTTCACTAAGCTTTTCAATTATTAAATTCAACGCATTGGAATAATTTTCCTCAGTAGTAAAATCGGCATACAATTTGCCTTTTAAAAAAGATGGCGGGTCGACTTTCTCAAGCATAATAGGCAGACCTTAATTTTCTTGCCCTCAATTTCTTGATTCATCGCGATATCTATTTCACGCCTTACCCATTCAGATTCAATCGAACTTTTTGAAAGTACCACGCCTACATATTCAACCTTATCAATACCTTCTCTGATTTTTTGAGTAAGGGAATCACCTAATTTAATTTCTGCCTCGTCTATCCAAACATAAAAGCCATTTCGTCTCAAATCATTGGCTAATTTTCTCGCGAAAGGTTTGTCACTTGAATTATGACTTAAAAAGATACTGCTCATCTCAATTCACCCCTATAAGCAATTCACTTAAATTCTCTATAATAACCTTTTGGACTCTTCAATTCCTTTATATATTAAAGTTTTAGGTCTGCAACATGATTATGACTTTTCATGTCTTAAGTTTACATAAAGATGTCGCTTGGACCTGGTGGGGTCTTAGCGAGAATGTGTATTCTTAAAAAACAAGATGGCAAAGTGCCATCTTATTTTAAGTTATATTTTTCTTCGATTTTAAAAAGCTTACTTTCTTGAGATAGTTCAACTGCCACATGGGCTTTTTCCAAGACCCCTTCCGGAAGCTTATCTTTTAGTATTGATATTACTAATTGAATATTTTTATCTTGAACAAATTCGGCCACTTTAATCAACTGATTATCATGCATTAATTCCTTTTTGTCATTTAACAAAAAGTGTAAACACGGAATATCTTCTTCATCCGCAAACAATATATAAGCTAAATCAAAGCATAAAATTTCTCCTTGTTTTTTACCGGAACTCATATTTGCATTAAAGGCACTGAACTTATAAACTTGCTGATTATTTTTATTTATAATTTTGTCATATTTCAAGGCATATTTTTCTCCATACAGCTCCTGTGAAATGGCAGAAAAATGTTTATTAAACTTATTTCTTTGAAGTTTTAATACTTCTTCAAAGTCATTGGAAAACAACATATTGTCAATTATTTTGATTTCATCATTGATTTCCTTGATATTATTCTCAACTTCATCTAATTGCGAAATTATGCTTTCATATTCACCTTTTGTTCTGTATTTTTCATTCAATTCAACAATAATATTCTCTAATTCTTCGAAAGAATCGCTCTTTGCTATTTTTGAGGAAAGCTCCTTTTCTGCTCTTAGTAAAGAGGCCATTATCTTTTCTTCTTCTTTTATTTTGTTCATCAAAGCTGGAAGATCTGCAGAAATGAATTTTGCCTTTTCAATTAACATATTATTATGATAGGCGACCAGATCAGCAAAGGTCTTCTGTATCCCAGTTATATTAATAGTAGCTTCAGAATACAAGGTCTCCAGCTGTTTCAAATCAATTGAAGAAATATTTTGCTCCAAGTCTAATTTGGCTTCTTCAATAAGATTCTTGCGGATATTCATTTTACTTATGGACGAACTAGTTTTATTAATCTTATATTTAATATTATTAAGTTTTTCTAAGTCATCTTCAAAATTTTCGTTTAAATTAAATGTAGATTTTTTTTCGTTTAACGCTAAGATATCATTTTCAATTAATGAAAGTGCAATTTCATAAGCTGATCTTGTTTGATTTTTCTCTAAACGTTCTTTAAAATTTTCTTCTTGTTTTATTTTTGTAACTAGAGCCTGTTTCTTCGCCCCATCATCAAATGAACAGCCCAATAAAAATAGATATAAGGTTTCGTATTCAACATCAGAAGTAAACTTATTTAGTGTTTTCAGTGTGTTATTTATACTCTCATCGCTATATCTGATATTATGTGAAATTATCTGTCTAAGGGTTGGTTTCTCCGATTCTTGATGAGGTATAAGTAATTTTAATAATTCATCTTCAAATTCTTTATCAAGGGTTTCTTTTCCATTAATGCTTCTTATAGCATTTTTTCTTGATAAAAAATTACGTCGTATCACAATATCTTTAGAATCTGTATTGTCCAAGTCTTCTGTTAAAACTAATGTAATCATCACTTTTTCATCAATTAAATAGCTCTTCACTAAATCATATACTTCTTTTTTATTTTCAGTATCAGTATAAATAATAGCTCGAGCTGCGCCCAAGCAAAAATCCACCAGTTTTAAGACTGTGGTTTTTCCAACATTATTTCCAGTTAATTTATCATCAGTAGTGGGGGTATTATCTATTATTAAATTGAGCCCAGAGGTAAACTCTATATCTCTAATGACGCCTCTGATACTCTCAATTGTCAGTTTTTTTATGAACATAACTGCACCCACCCTTCATTATCAATTTTGGCCAATTCAATAAGGTATAGCCAATCTAAAGTCAAAATGAAAGTAGGGAGAGACATATCGCTGTTGTTTTTTAGTTTTTGGTATAAATCAAAAAAAGGTTGTCTCTCTGCTGTCTTTAATTCCTGCAATACCAAGGAGCCATTATAATAAATACTAAGTTCCGGATGTATATTATCTGGTAACAACATGGTTATAGCCCTCCGGATTCTTAAAAATCTTACACCTTATGAACGCATCTACAGCTAATATGTGTACACACATCTCCAATTCTTCATAAGGAATTTCTTTGTAATTTTTGCTATTCATTATTATCCCTATTATTGCGTCGATTATTGAGAAAAATAGGTCATGCGAGGTTTTACAACTGGACTGAAGTTTTGTATACTGGCTCTTAAATATCCGAAATACAGATAAGCTTTTATTTGCCCCTTGCTTATCAAACTCCGAATATTTTTCATCCAGCTTATGATAATATATTTTATATTCATCAATAATATCTTTGGCGCTGTTTAATTCGTTTAAGTCAATCTTTTTGTCTATCTCAAAAGTGTTGATTTCAGGCGACTCAATTTCGCTTGACAGGTTTTCAGCCGCGAGAATATTTAATATAATTGCTAAATTACTATCAATTTTTACAATATCTACTTCGCTTCCAAGCTCTTTCTTTATAAAATCAAATACTTGTTTCTGCTTATCAATAGACATGTTCAATACTATATTTAAAATGGAAATAGTATCTACAATATCATCCTCTGGCGAAAATAATGCGCCGTGTGGGTTATGGAAAGATTGTTTTCTTAAATTTTCAGCGCTTTTCGAAATCGGTATGAATTTATATCTATATCCTTTATAGTCCTCAAAAATTTTTTTCGCTAAAGAATTTTCTACCTTTTGTTTTGTGCATGTTGAGGAGACCTGGGCGATGACTTTACTCTCGTGATCAACCAAATCAATTCCTTCGACATTTTGCTTTATGGTATTTAAATTTATTAATTGGTAATTAAGAAGCATATTCAGTAAATCAGCAAAAAATGTTTCAGATGATATGTTTAATTCCAGTAGATTAATCTTTGCACGTCTTTCAATACGCAAAGACAACAGGTTAATCTTTTCCTCAATATAGTTAAAATATTTGCTCCTATTCATGAACATGCCCCCCTCTCAATGTGTTTTTTTATCTTTAGATTAACACAGCATCCATCATTTTGGAAGAATTTTCTCCTGCGACCCATCCTTACGAAAAATCAGAATATAAGCGTCAAGAACCTGAATTTTATCAACTTCATTCCTGATTATGCCTTCATTATAAGCTTCGTTCTGGCAAACAACTGCACCCAGGGTATCATGCACCCATCCTTCAACCAGAGTAGGGGAATGAGGGCAAGCATCTTTGCCCTTTTCAATCCTTGTCGCACAGCGCCAGACTACCTTACCCCGCTCAGTTCTCCTCCGATAAGATGCTCCGCAATCTCCGCACACGAGCAAATTTCCCAGAAGGTATTTGCCATTATATTTACTTCCGCTGATTTCTACTGTGCCATCCTCGCTAGTAACAAGCCGCGCACGTTTCGCCATCTCTTCCTGCACCTTATCAAATACTTCAGCAGAGACAATAGCTGGATGGCTATCTTTCACATAATACTTGTTTCGCTGCCCTTCATTTCTTCTTTTCTTACCGGTCATAAAATTCTCGGTAAAGGTTTTTTGAAGCATTGTATCGCCTTTGTATTTCTCATTGGCCAACATCCTATGGATCGTTTTTGTATCCCAAATCTCCTTACCCGTTACAGTCTTAATTCCCTGGGCTTCTAGATATGCCTTTATGTGTTGCAACGTCTGGCCTTGTAAATATAAATCAAATATTTTGCTGACTGCCTCTGCCTGTTCCTGCACAATGACAATCTCGCCGCCTATGCAGGTATAGCCCATGAAATTCTTGTACTTAGTGTAGATTCACCTTTTTCAAACTTGCGTTGAATTCCCCATTGAATATTCTCGCTGATATTCCGGCTTTCATCCTGTGCCAGCATACCCCTCAGCGTAATCTCAAACTCTTTATCTATTTCGATTGAATCCAGCTTTTCATTTTCAAAATGCATATTGATCCCTCGCTCTCTTAAAAATCTTATTATTTTCAAAACTTCCACTGTATCCCTTGACACCCTGCTGATTGACTTGGTGATGATATAGTCTATTTTCCCTTTCGCCGCTTTTTTGAGTAGCTTATCCAAACTTTTTCTGCCGCTTCGTCGAAGCCCACTTTCGATATCATAGAAAACACCGGCAAAAAGCCAGTTAGGATGGCTTTTTATCATCTTCGTATAAGTCTTTATCTGAATCTCAAGACTGCGCATCTGCTCCGGTCCTGATGTGCTGACTCGGCAATAGGCGGCGACCCTGAGCTTTTTATGCTCTTTGGGTTTAGCGGGTATAATCCTTACATTTTTCATTATCCTTCATCATCTATTAAAATGAGAGACCTATCCATATTATACCAAAAATAAAAGACGTGAAAGCATCCTCTCACGCCAAAACACATTTTCATCTATAACCCCGCAAACCCGCTTTACATCAGGTTTTCAGCCTTTGCAACAGGACTACGGCTTCCGTATGGCTGGTCTGAGGAAAAAGATCTACAGGCTGGACATTCCCTACCTCATATCCGTTTGTCACCAAGTATTTTAAATCTCTAGCCAAAGTAGCGGGGTTACAGGATACATAGACAACCCTCTTTGGACTAACCCCCACAATAGCCTCCAATGTCTCCGGAGCACAGCCTTTACGAGGGGGATCAACTATAATTACGTCAGCCCTTCCCCCTCCTTTGACCCATTGGGGCAGCCATTCTTCTGCTTTGCCAACAATAAATTCTGTGTTAAAAATATTATTTAGCTTAGTATTTTCCCGGGCATCTTTAATAGCCTCTTCAACTACTTCTATCCCAATTACCTCTTTAGCCTTTTTTGCTGCATAAATTGCAATACTTCCAATACCGCAGTAAGCATCAACTACTGTCTCTTCTCCAGAAAGATCTGCATATTCTAAGGCTTTTTCATACAGAACTTGAGCCTGTTCATTGTTAACCTGAAAAAAAGATTGGGGAGAAATCTTAAAAATGAAAGGGCCAATAGTATCCTGTATAAAGGCTTTTCCCCAAATAGGTTTAAATTTATTTCCTAAAATGACCGGCTTATTACCTTTATTAATATTTTGATAAACCGATTGAACCTGAGGAAAAACTGCTAGTAAGCTATGTAATACTGCATCTACCAACCACGCATCATCATTAGTAACAAAAATAACCATTATTTCACCGGTAGCCCTACTTTCCCTAATCATAATATTACGTAGATATCCCTGACCCTTATTACGTTTATATACTGATACTCCTGCGAGGGTAAGCTGTTCTTCCAGGTAGCTTAGAAGCCGATTTACCACTGAGCTAAAAAGGAGACTTGCTTTGGCGGGAATAAAATCATGGGAACCAGGTTCATAAAAGCCCAGCATAATCTCTCCGTCTACCTTTTCTAGATGGAAATGCCCCTTATTCCTGTAGCGCCAAGGATATCCCATTCCTAATGTAGGCTCTACAGCTACATCAATACCTCCTAATTTAAACAAGGCGTCTTTTACCTGCTGTGCCTTTAATTCAAGCTGTTTTTCATAGCTGATATGCTGAAGCTGGCACCCACCGCACTTTTCGGCATAAAGACAGGGGGCATCAACTCTACACGGGGCTGCCTCTAGTATGTTTTTTAGCCTTCCTTGAGCAAAGTTTTTTCTAATCCCACAAATCTTCACACTGACTTTTTCTCCCGGTATTGCTCCCGGCACAAATACAGCAAAATTATTGACTCGGCCGATACCCTCACCTTGATGAGATAATCCCGTTATATTTAAATCATAATTTTCACCTAGGATTACAGGTTTTTCTTGCACTTATATCACCCCTACGAAAAAGTAAAGTTACTGGTGGCTAGTGACTGGTGACTTGGAAAGTCGTGCGACTAAAGTCTAGCTTTCCTGACGTGCCACCGTGCGATCGTGCCGCCGAAAAGACATTTGATGAGTGCATATTTTGACGCATCCGCTGAATCAATAAAACGATGACACATCCAAGTAGACTGACTTTCATCGTGACACGTCATGAGAGCTTAACATGCATGTTGACACGTCAATTAAAATTGCCATGCATGATCACACGTCTTCCACACTCACACACTTACTCACTTAAGTAATGCATACCCTAACGCCTTGTTGCTAAAGATAATAATATCACTATCTTATCCTAAATAGGTGGTAGCCTTGATTAGTTTAATTGATTTCGCCAGTACAATCAGGGAATTATTTTCCCAGCCCTTCTGTTCGCCTTTAGAGGGCAATTATTTAGATTTAGCTCAGGTCACTGATTTAAATAAGATAGATTTAGAAAAAAAGATCCATATTCTTCCCGAACCTAATCCTATTGCTGAAGCAACTTTTTTAATTATTCAATCCATGAAGGAGTGTCATCTTACTCAAACAAAAATAGGAGTGAACGAGCTCTTAAAGGCATATCTAAACGTTATCAATAAAGACCATGAGAAAGAATGCTCTGAGGTCTTTTCCGATTATCTTTTTGAAATATATCTCTATAGTCTTCAAAAAAACTATCCTTATACTGATTTATTGTGGAATTATCTGAGCAACTGCTTTCATGTTGTTTCCCAATATTTATTAGAGTCGGGTTATGTTCGAGGCTGTGAAATATTCCTGCAACAAATTGCTGCTATGGGTAAGACTGCTGCTCAAAAGGGTTTGCATACCAGCAGTATCCAGCACTTTTTGCATACTTTAGAATTAAGGGCTGGGGAATTAGGCTATAGTGACCTGGCGGCAGCAGCTAAAAACCACCGCTTCAACCTGGAAATATTCTAAGGAGGTCCAATGTTTAACAATAACCTCTACCCCTTTATTGTCACCAGCATGGTCGGCGGCCTTTTAACACTTTTAGGCTCTGTTGGTATCTTTATTTCCATAATAATACAGCGGAAAGTAGAAAGACTGCAAGCTATTCTGGAGGAATTTATCGACCTGTCCTACCAAAGTGATTTAAACCTTAGCGGAAAAATGTTCAACCTAATAGAAAAGTATCAAATGCATTATATACTGCCTGATAATCCTCGGCAAATTATCATGGGGTACATGAACATAACCATAGGCATGGTTATTACCCTATGGCTAGGCTTGTATGTTCTTGGTTATCAATCACCCTTTCATTGGCTTTCTATTATCTATTTACTTCCCCTCATTGCTCTAGGTCTCATTATGCTCTGGTTTCGTAGGCTTTTACAGTATTTAATAGATATCGATGATACACCATTACTAGGTTCAATTATACCTGCACCCAAAAGGCTGCGGAGTATATCCTACTTATCAAGTTTTATTAATGTCTCGGTCAAGTCTGTATTAAAACAAGCCCGTTTAAGCTTACATTTTAAAAAATGTGATATAAAAAAAATAGAAAGTCCCTGGATGATAATCTTAAAGGAAGAGCTGTCATTTGATGATTTTTTTTATTTCCTTGTGTGTTTTTATGAGAGGACACCGCTTTTCTTATCCTTTGGAGAAATTGTTTTTGATTTTCCCTGTGATGGAATTACAGGTAAGCCTTCACCTATTAAAAAGAACTTAAACATTCCTCTAGGAGAAATGCAAGTTAAAAACGAGTCAGAGGAATTGACAGCAAATATGCTAATTTTTACCAAAGGGGAAAAATACCCCATTAATTATCAGTACACCTTAAAAAAAGGGGGTGCGTATTATGCCCCCTCGGAAAATCCTGAAGTATCTATAGACCATCAAATTACCTATTGTTTAGAAAAGAACAAAATTACTATTGTCAAAAATGAAAGCAGCCTGCCTTTTATTAAAGAATTTTCCAGTTTATTTAAGCTAAACGGTACCAGACTTTATCTGCCAAAAATTACGGAAGGTAAGATATCCGAAGAAAATTTAAAAACCTCTCACGAATCAGTTTTTGTAGATTGAACATCGCTGCCTTCGATAGCGAATTCTAAAGGAGGCAGCTTTTCTTGTAATAAATAATCCAATAATTTTTCATTATTTAGTTCACGATGATTGAAGATTACCAAGCTAGCCGGAAACCCGGGCTTAATCTTACCTATATCCTGAGCTAATAATTCTCCCCGCCAGCCAGAAATCTGATAATATGCTGTATTAATATCATTGGCTTCTGTTTCTTTCAACACAGGTGAGATAAAGGCCACAGCACTCCTATCAGCTTCTAAAATATTTTTGGAAATCGCCGGATTACTTAATAAAGCCTTGACACTTTTGCCCTCCCACTGGCTGTTCTTAGCCTTAGATATAATTATCCTATTCTCGGGATAGCGTACTAAAGCTGAGGCTAAATCCCTTTTTATACAGCCCAAACTTTCCACCCACTCCACCTTATGAGGAGCAACAGTATATCCGGCAGCATCAAAAATCTTCGCTTTTTCAGTATTAAGCCTTTTACCAATTTTTATTATTATATTATCTCTAATTCCTATATCTGCCCGATATATTTCTCCCCCTGTTCCGTCAATGATCCGGGCATTTTTAATAACCAAGTCATAGGGATTTTGGGCACGAAACAATTGAGCACCACTGGTGTGCTTATAAGCCTCTAATCCAGCAAAAAAAACAAAAAAGCTTACCAAAAGGGACAGAAATCCTATTCCTATTAATTTAAGAATTTTCATATTCTTCTCACCTTTAGTTTTTTCTACCCTAACCAAGAGATTACCACAGGCTAAAGCCTTCGCAATTATCACGCGTTGCCCGCACCACTATAAACGAAAACATTCCCGAGCATTCCCGTGATCCTGAGCGATAGCTTACGTACTTAAGAATCTCCGATCCTTCGGTCGTACCTTCCTCAGGATGACGCAGCAATAATCAATCACTTTCATAGCAATGACAGCTTTAATCCCAGCCTTAATATGTTAGAAAATATTTAAAAATATCTTTGATTTTATCTGTGTTTATCCGAGTGCCCCAAAGGGGCCCGTGGTTAATTACAATTTATGTTTTTCTCAACCTCAACCTTAGCCTTAACCTGTTATTTTTAAATCGCTTGGGGTATCCAAAAAATCAGCAGTGTCATTATCCCATTCCAAACAGAATGGGCAACTATAGGAGCATAAAGAGAACCGGATCTTTCATAGAGCCAGTTTAACCACATTCCTCCAAAAGCTAGAGGAATCATCCTGATAATATCAAAGTGTAGGCTTCCGAAAATAAGAGATGTCACAAGGATTCCCCATTTCACACCAATTTTCCGCCGTAGTGCTGGATACAAAAATCCTCGAAAATATAGCTCCTCGCTTATTGGTGCAAATACAGATGCTACAATAAAGGGTATAATCATTTCCCACTTTGTTCTAGCTGACATAATTATTTCAGCTATAGGCTGAGGCTTTATCTCCATAGGAGAAAACCAATTAATAATAATCCCCAATAACATTACTGCAAAGAAGAGGATAATTCCATTGATAATTCCAACCTTTAGCCAGTGGCCAATTTTAGTTTTCACAAGTCCTAGGTATTTAAGACTAACCTTGTATTTACCCAGAATAAAAAGGGCCATAAAGAAAAGAAACATAAATGTCTGAATGAAACTGCTAATTAATAGTTGATTTATTTGGGTTTTTCCGCCGGGGAAAAAGTCTACTAAGAATGTGAGCCAATTATGACCAAAAATTTTTAATAGAAATGCTAAAATATTTATTATTAATAATACCGATAAGGCATCTATTATTCCCCACGGAGGATTGGCCGGTGGTAAATTTTTTTGCATACTTACCTCCAATTTTTTCTTATTCATTAACAGTATAACAAAACAAGCACTTGAACAAAATCTTATTAAAAGCAATTCCAACTTTTTTAAAAACTTTAATAACAACATTAAAGGGAGGCAATAAAACATGTGGGCTTGGTATTTTATCTTATTCGTAGTTTTACTAATGATGATTGTAAAATTTGTTAGTTCCAAAAGAAAGAAGCCTTTTCCCGGGATTAAGGCTTTACTTCCTGATTATGGTGCGGAAGCAGGGGCAGAATTAACCCCTTATTATAAAAACAGGAGTCAAATGCTAGTTGAAGGATTAACGGGGAAGCCCCTCCCCTATTTTGAAACAACCATAGATCTTTATGAAAAAACCCCTCAAAAGCTGGTAGCTGAGTGGTCAATAGGAGATAATTTTAAAAAACTCCTCACCGATGAATATGGACAAGAATTCTGGCATAACTGCCAGCCGGTTTTGCGTATTAATCATACAAATGCAGTCCCTCAGGCGTATCATCGGGAAATAAAGATTGAATTAGCTAAAGGTATCCAGGAAATCCATGTTAGTGCACCGGGCGAAACTCTAAATACTGAGGTGGGTGTTATCACTGAAACAGGCTCTTTTATTCCCTTTGCTAAATCTAACGATGTTGCAATTCCTAAAGAGAGTTAATTAAAACGATATACGCTCCCGAAAGCAAGATACCAATGATTCCAAAGGTTCTATTCCATTTGAGACCAACGGTGAAGCTGTTTTCTTTAATTAATCCTCCTAAAAGAATATTATAGGGTACAAAGGGTGACATAATTATACAAACAGTCCAAGCAGCCATTAATGTTAGAGAAAAGGTTAGATCATTAAGACCAATAAGAGCGGGATTTATAGTAAAAGCTAAAGTAGTAATGGTAATAACCTGATGAAAGCCAATACTAGAGAGCAATACTGTAATAATTATAATAAACTCTACTAAAAAAAAGGTAGATAGATTAGATACTCTTCCTAAAATATCTTGAAGCAAATATTGGAAAGGTGTTTTTGCCATGACAATTCCAAAAAAACCTACACTTAAAAAAAAGACAACTTCATTTTTAAATTGAAGTATTACCTTATGATACCCCTTTAACTCAAGTAAAAAGCCTTTAAATCTATTTATTAATAAGGACCATACTGCTGCATAAAATAACGCAATTAAACTGACTAAAAGCATCATGTTGCTTAAATCTAGTAATTTCTCGCCAACTATTACTAAAGATAAAAGCCCAGCTAATGCTATCGCCAATTCCTTTATCTTCCCGTTATCTTCTGCATTAATATTTAGATTTTGGCCGCTGAGCCTTACCTCCCGTTGACACTCTAAATCCTTGTAAAATAGTAAATTCCCCAGACCTAGGAATAATAAACCCAAGATAATCCCGTAAATAAAATAACTACCAAATGATACACCTGTATAATATAACACCAAATTTACGGAACCATAGTAAGGTGACCATGCAACACAAGCACCAAAGCCTGTGGTAAATACTTTGGCTAAAAATTTAGGGGGAAATTGGGCTTCTTCTAATAGATCCTTTGTAACTCTAATACCTCCTAAGTTTGTTATAGAGCTAAAGATAAAAATAAAGCCCGATAGCACACCAAAAAGGCTACATGTTCGATCTAAATATTTAAAAACATAATAATTAATGGTCTCTAAATACCCACCTTGCTTAAGGGGAATGGATAACAAAGGTACTGTGACCAAAAGGATACCTAATGGTAAGTTTTTTGTTATGCCTTCAAGCCAGATTGATTGGTCCATTTTATAGCTAAAAAACAAAATGTGCCCAATCATTAAAGCAGCCAGGCTAAAATAAAGGGCGATACCCCTAGCAAGTATTATTCCAGAAGTTAGAAGCAATATAAGCAGGATAATTTGAATTATTGTTAAAAGCTCCGTTTGAATTATTTCTCCTAAGAAAACTACAGCAATAAGTCCTAATACGCTCATGACACATATTTTTTCTAAAAATCCTTTTATATTCAATGCCGGTCCCTCTTTCCTAGGTTTCGGAAAATTCATTTGACTACAAACCACTAAAAAAGATAATTAACTAAAGTAATAAAAACTCCGGAAAAAAGGATTGCCATGATAGCAAAGTTCCTATTCCACTTTAGTGAAACTACAAAGGAGTTTTCCTTTAAGAGCCCCCCAGCTATGATATTGAAGGGTGCAAAAGGGGATAAAATCATAGATATAGTATACGATGCTATAAGAGTTAAAGAATAGCTCAAGTCCGATAATCCCAAAACCTGTGCCTTTAGAGAAAGCCCTAAAGCAGTAATAGTAATAACATGATGGATACCTACCACTGATAGTAATGCAATCAGGATGATTATTACCTCAATTACGATAAAAACATAATACCCAGATAATTGCTTGAAAAATACTTCGATATACCCCTTTAATGGAGTATTCGCCAGTACTACACCTAAAAAGCCTACACTTAAAAAGAAAACCATTTCATTTTTAACCTGCAGGATATTTTGGTCATAGCCTTTCATTTGCTGCAAAAATTCCTTAAACCTTTTGATACCTAATGACCAAAAAACCGCATAAACCAAGGCCAAAATACTTACTAAAAGCATCATACTACTAAATGCAAAAAACTTTTCACCAATAATAACTGCCAGAAAAAGTCCTATTAGATTTAAAACAAGAAAGTAGAGCTTTTTTCTGCTGTCAGCAGGCTCGTCTATTTTATGTGCACTTAACCTAACTTCATTTTGACATTGCCGGTCTTTATAAAAAAGCAAATTGCCCAGTACCAGCAAAAAAAGACCATAAAGGAAGCCTGGCAGAAAATAGCTGTTAAAAGAAACTCCAGTATAATATAGGACTAAGTTTACTGACGCAAAATAAGGAGACCAAGTCATACAACTGGCAAAGCCTGTTGAGTATACCTTAGCTAAAAACCGTGGCGGTAAATTTACCTCCTCTACCAAATCATGAAAAACCCTGACGGCACCTAAGTTTGCAATGGAAGCTAATCCGAAAACTGAACTACTCAAGGCAAAAAACAAACTGCAGGTTTTGGCAACATACTTACTAATAAAATAATTAACTGCCTGTAGATATCCTCCTTCTTTTAAAGGAATAGATAAAACAGGTACCATTAAAAAAACAATAGCCAGGGGTAAATTTTTCGTAATACCCTCCAGCCAGATTGTATACGCCATATTATATTTCAATATTAGAAAATGCCCTAGAATGAGGGATCCCAAGCTCATATAAAATGGGATACCTTTAGCCAAAATTACACCTGGTATCAATACCATTATAAGGGTCACTGTTTCTAGATTTTCTAATATCCCTAAATTTACAAACTCTCTAAAAAACACAACAGCCAAGAGTAAAATAACACTTATGACATAAAACCTTTCAAGATACCTAGCCAATTCCCTTACCCCATCTCAATATTTTAAGTACAACATTATTTAATTATAATCCTCTTGCAAGGAGAAGTAAATGAATAGACAGAAAAAGCCGCCCGTAAAGGCGACTTTTTACTCTAATATAATCTTTTTAAGTCTTCCTCATTCATGGTAAAACAGTGCTTAGGTGCTGGAAATTCCCCGCTGTTAGTTTGCTTAGACCAGGTGTTAAAAACTTCTACCATTTGTTTTCCCATTTGAGCGTATTGTTCAACAAACTTAGGCACAAATTTATCAAAAATACCTAATATATCGTATGCGTTGAGGTTTTGTCCAGTGGTATCTGGTCCACCTCCACAGCCGATAGTAGGAATGGTTAATTTTTCATGAATTAATTTTCCTAACTGAGCAGGGATACACTCAAGCACCATGGAAAAAGCACCTGCTTCTTCTAAGGCTAGAGCCTCCTGTACTAGTTTTTCAGCCGCTGCAGTACTCTTACCCTGCACCTTAAAGCCTCCTACCATGCCAGCTGTTTGTGGTGTTAATCCAATATGAGCCATTACAGGTATGCCGGCATCAACTACTGCCTGAACCTTATCAACTATTTTTAAGCCGCCTTCCATTTTAACACAGTCAGCACCGGCCTTTAATAACATCCCAGCATTTCTGATGGCTTCCTCCTTACTGACCTGATAAGAAAGGAAGGGCATGTCCCCTACCACGAAAGTATTTGGTGCTCCTCTCCTTACCAGCTTCACATGATAAAGCATATCTTCAATATTTACCGGAATTGTACCATCATGACCTTGAATAACCATACCCAGTGAATCACCAACTAAAATTAATTCTATCTCTGAGCGGTCAACCATGGAAGCCATAGGATAATCATAAACTGTAAGCATTGTAAACTTCTGATCTGAGCTCTTTCTTTCTAAGAGCTCCGGTATAGTAATTTTTTTCTTACTCATAATATTTAAACCTCCTAAGTTTGTTTAGCTTATCTTTTGAATACTGCACCGGACATAGCTGAGAGTACCTGCTTGGAATACCGATCTAAATAGCTCCCCGGTTTAACCTTAGAAACGGGCGGTATCCAATTAGCCTTTCTTTTAGCCAATTCTTCTTCACTTACTTCTAAAGTAACATTGCCGGCTGGAATATCAATACTAATCATATCCCCTTCTTCTACCAAAGCTAAGGGGCCTCCCTCAGCTGCCTCAGGAGAGATATGACCGATTGCTGCACCAGATGTTGCACCAGAAAATCTACCGTCGGTAATTAAAGCAACCTCTTTACCCAAGCCCATACCCACAATAGCCGCGGTAGCAGTAAGCATTTCCCGCATTCCCGGACCACCTTTCGGACCTTCATATCTGACAACAACCACATCGCCTGAGTTAATTTTACCTCCATAAATAGCAGCTACAGCTGGCTCTTCCTGATCAAACACTCTAGCCGGACCCCGGTGCTTTAGCATCTCCGGCAATACGGCAGCACTCTTACAAACCGCCCCTTCCGGGGATAAATTGCCATAGATTAGTTTTAATCCGCCGGTAGCGGAATAGGGATTGTCCATAGATCTGATGACTTCAGGATTAATTATCTGAGCACTTTTTACATTTTCCTCTACAGTTTTAGCACTTACCGTCAGAGCATCTGTATGAAGCAGACCATTTTCTGCCAGATGCTTCATTAAAGCAGTAATGCCTCCGGCATAATGGACATCTACAGGATAATGACCATTGGCCGCCGGTTTCATCTTAACCAGGTGAGGGACTTTTTTAGCCATTTCATCAAAAATGTTAATATCAAAATCAATGCCTGCTTCATGGGCTAGGGCAGTCAAATGTAAAATGGTATTTGTAGAACCACCGATAGCCAAATCAACAGTAATGGCGTTTTCTAAAGCTTCCTTAGTTATTATATCCAAAGGCAATATGTTTTTCTGATATAATTCCATAATTTTTAAGCCAGTTTCCTTGGATAGGGCTAATCTTCTTCCCGTTGCAGCAGGCGTTGTACTTCCTGGCAAAACCATTCCCAAGGCTTCGGCAATAAAATTCATGGAATTAGCAGTACCTAGTAAATTACAGGCACCACAACCAGGTAAGGCTTCCCTTTCCATTTCTCCTAGCTGGTCCAAAGTTAGATTACCTTTAGCTACTTCACCCTGTACAGCCATTAAATCAGTGTAGCCAATTTCCTTTCCGTCAAAACAGCCGGTTGCCATAGGGCCGCCGCTGACCATAATGGACGGAATATTTAATCTTACTGCAGCCATCAATAATCCAGGGGTAATCTTATCACAATTAGTAACAAATACTATAGCATCATACTGATGACCATTAACCATACACTCAATAGAATCACAGATTAGCTCTCGGCTGGCTAAAGGATAATGCATGCCGTAATTGCCCTGGGCAATACCATCACAGATACCAATTGTCGGGAACTCAATAGGGGTTCCCCCAGCAGCAATTACTCCTTCTCTAACAGCTTTGGCAATACTGTCCAAATGAAAATGACCCGGCATAGTCTCATTTTGGGTATTTACTATAGCGACTAAAGGTTTTTCTAAGTCCTGGGGTAAAAAACCCATGGAGTAATATAAGGCTCGATGTGTTGCTCTTTCTAACCCCTTAGTTGTTATATGACTTCTCATGTTAACATCCCCTTATCAAAAGATTTAATAATTCTTTAATATATTTCAGAAATATTAAAGAGATATAGCTTCTTTCTTTATTTTCTCTCTAAATGAACTAATATTACAATTCTTTACTAAAAAAATATTACCTCCATAATAATTTATCATTTAATTTAGATTTTTTGTCTATTAATACTTGAATTAATAATAAGCATGATCAACTCCGCTACCAACCAAATATCTTGCAAAACCATTATCAGTTGAAAATTCTACTGAAATAGTTACAGCTTAAGAATAATTGATCTGCAACTACTTTTAAAGTTAATGCTTTAGTAAAATTTTGGTTAATATAACCCTGAGACCAATTTACCATTTTTTCAGCTTGACTTTGCCTACTGGCATCTATTTTTAAACTCAACTCATCAATTAAGTTTCTAAATATATTATTTATCTCTTCAATTTTCCACATCTCCTCAAGATACTCTTCATTATTTTTTGATTTAGTACAAAATGAATAAATTTTAAAGCCATCGGTTCATCATCAGCAATTAATAATTTATACAATTATCACCTCTCCCTAAATGTACTAGATATTCCGGTACTAATCCAAAGGTATTTTTATCGTAATCTCTGTTCCTTTTTCCGACATAATCCCAATATTGAAGTTAAATTTTTCACCATAATAATATTGTAAGCGCTTAAAAATATTTTTTAGCCCAATTCCTTTTGACAAAGAAGGTGTTATACTTAAATCTCCCCTAAAAGAATTCACTTCTTCAATTACTTGCTTTGATATACCACAACCATTATCTACAACTTGAATAACAGCATAACTATTCTCAATAAAAGCCTTTATCTTGAGTTTACCCGGCCAACTAATATTAGCAAAGCCATGTATTATGGAATTTTCCACCAGAACCATGATAGCCATAAAGGGAATTTTTATATTCATTATTTCTTCACTTATTTCAGCTTCAACCGTAAATCTATTAGGAAACCTGCTTTTTTGTATTAATAGATAGTCTTCTATATGGTTTAATTCTTCTTTAATCGATATTAAGTTATCTACTTTCCCTAAACTACACCGCAGTAAATTTGCTAAAGCATAAGTAAGGGAAGCAGCGGTGTTTGCCCCTTCAATGATCGAGGCTTGGACAATAGTATTTAGAGTGTTAAATAGGAAATGGGGATTTACCTGCGCTTCTAAAAACATTAATCTAGCTTCGTTTAACGAGCTTTCCAGCTCGGCCTGTCTTTGTCTTTCTCTGGTAAGGCTTAATTTATACATATTAACTTGCTTTTCTCTAGCTGATTCGATAATTAATCGTACTAAGTAAGCACTAACAAAAGATAGTATTTCTGCTGTTGATTTTAGATGAATAGGATTAACAAAACCAAGCTTAGAATACTCCTCTAATGCAGCCTGACGATTTTTATCAGAAAATAAACGTTTAATTAAATTCTTTTCAAAGGAAGAAGTTAATGATGTTCTTCCATAACCGCAACCTAAATAACCTAGTAAGCGACCATTAATTTTAATGGACGACTGTACAGAATACAAGCCAAATTTACAACAATTAACATTTAAGTTATTATCAACCTGCATTTGATCTGGAGAACTGATTATACAGTTGCCTACCTTTTCTTTAATGCACAGCTTGCAAAAAGCAGGGAATCTGGCCAATTCAGTTAATAAATTTACTGATGCATCAAACAGAGACACCGACAAACTAATATTTTGAGTATATTTCTCGGTAATTGCATATACGTCGGTCATCTTAACTAGCTCTGAAAGTTCAACATCATCAATATTTATTATCTCCTCCATCTCTCTGGAATAGTTGGATAAACAATACTTAAAAATTTTGCTGGTACTGGGGAATTATTGACCATAATATGTTGCCCCTCAGCAGGGATTAGCACTAATTGACCTTTTTGCAAATAAGTCTTCTTACTATTAGCCCAATGAATTGTTTCTCCCTCTAATCCATATAGTATTTCATCATATCCGTAGTGAGTATGTGATTCATGCTTTATATTTGGTTTTACAGTTACTACCGCGACATTTCTACTATTCTTTTTGGAATATTTATCAAAATCCATTTTTGATTCTAATTGTAGAGAATAGGATTCACCCCAAGAAAAACTCTGCTCATCTATAATTTTAAGATTAAGGCTTCTTTCTATTTCATCGCGAATTTTTTTATTCATACTAACCTCATTTCCTAACAACAAATGTGGACATAAATTCAACTAAATATTCTCGAATAAATTAATTGTTTCCTCTTTATTGCTCGAGTAAAATATCCCAACAGAACCGATAAAATAACTAAAGGCAGCTTTAAATTAAAAGCTACCTCATCGATTCATTTAACTTAAATCATAACATTAATTGTCTATAATAAAAACAAAATTATTTTTATCATCAAGTTTTATATTTATACTTTGAAATTCTTATCTTTTTAATATGTTAATAGGAATTTGATTTTTTTCTTTTTTAAAAACATAGCTAAAGTAACTTGGATCTTTAAAACCAACTCTTTTAGAAACCTCGGTAACGGTATATTTGCCAGTTAATAGTAGTTTTTGTGCTTGCTCAATTCTCACTTTTTGCAAATAATTCACAAACCCTTTTCCAGCATATTTCTTAAAAATTCTACTAAAGTAAGTTGTACTTACAAATAGTTTATCTGCCATTACTTTTAAGGTTAGGTCTTTATTATAATTCTGGTTAATATATCCTATAGCCCAATTTACCATTTGTTTTGTTTGATTTGGAATATTAGAATGGATTTGACTGGCTAAATCTTCAGTAAATTCTAAAAACAGCTGTTCTAATTCCAAGAAATTAGCTATTTTTTGTAGCCTTCTTTCGTACTGTAACAATATGTTCGTTTGCTCATTTGCTGAGACAACCGCCGATAAACTGCTTAATAGTATGGTGATTACTTGTTTACTATAAAGCAATACATCTGCATACCAATAATGTTTTGTCAACATCAAAGAATTTAATTTTTTTAAGTAAGTTGCTGAAAGGGGAAGATTTTCTTTGGTTAGCAGGTTATATAAATCCCGCTGTACTTCCAATATTTTTGATAGATTAAATGACAGTCTGTAAAAATCTCCTTTACAATATAAGCCCCTTAGTCCCCAGAAAACAGCTGTTTTCCTAATTTCTTCTGCTTCTTTATAAGAGTTACAAATGCTTTCATCTTTAGTAATTGAGGAGATGGCTACTGTACAGTGAAGCTTATATTCCTTTGACCACCTATTAATTATTTCTTCAATTTTCCCCATAATATCTTTACTGTATTCTCTCAAAAATACTACTTGCCCATTATTAAGACCAGTAAATAGCTCAACCCCTATCTCATTATCTAGCTCTGTTAAAAAACTATCATAGTTGTTACAATTTTGATTATCTGCATTTTTGAATATTGATGCACTCAACAATCCTAAAGGTTGAAATTTGGCCCAATTAAAAGCAGGGATAAATTTTTGAATCTCTGTAATATCCGGCTTTTCCTTTGTTAATAACTCCTTAATTAAATTTTTTTTGACTATTGGTTTAAGCTGTTCAATTTGATTTCTAATATTATTAATTTCTTTTTGTTCTAATTCCTCTACCAAACTTGTATTTATCCCATGGTTTAATATATTTATCAGCGTCTCTACCTTTAAGGGCTTAAGTAAGTAATCCTCGACTTTAACCTTTATTGCCTTCTGGGCATATGAAAAATATCCATATGCTGTTAAGATATAAATTTTTGTATTTGGTAACGTGTCTTTGATTATTTGGGCAGCTGTTAATCCATCCATTAATGGCATCTCAATATCAATAATAAGGAATTCAGGTTGATGCTTTTTTGCTAATTCAATAGCTTCAAGCCCATTTTCCCCTTCATCACATATATAAATAGGCAAGTCACTTTCCTCTATAATAAGTTTAATAAATTTTAGTGTCATAGGTTCATCATCAACAATTAACAGTTTATACAACACCTAGTCCTCCTTATCTCTAGTAGGAGATTATTACTCGACTAGAGGCAACTTAATAATAACTCTTGTTTTTTTCCCCTTCATGACACTTATATTAAACTCAAAATTATCGCCATAATAATACTGTAAACGTTTATATATATTCTTTAATCCAATCCCTTTAAAAGTGGACTTTTGTAGAGTAGATTCTTCTTTAAATGCATTTACCTGCTCTATAATTTCATCCGATAGTCCACAACCATTATCAATAACTTGGATAACACCAAAACCGTCCTCTAAAAAAGCATTAATAATGAGCTGGCCTTGATAAGAGATATTAGAAAAACCATGGATTATCGAATTCTCAACTAACACCATTATTGTCATGAAAGGAATTTTAACTTTCTCCACCTTATAACTCACTCTGACTTCTACAGTAAACCTTGTGGAAAATCTGTTTTTCTGAATAAATAAGTAGTCATTCACATAATTCATTTCTTCTTTAATTGATATTAGATTTTCTACCTTACCTAAACTACACCGTAGTAGATTAGCTAAAGCGTGAGTTAGGGAAGCAGCAGTATGAGCACCTTCCATAAAGGAGGCCTGGGCAATTGTATTTAAGGTGTTAAATAAAAAATGAGGATTCACCTGTGCTTCTAATAATCTAAATTTCGCTTCGTTTAATGTGTTTTCTAATTCCGCTTTTCTCTGCTTATCTATAGAAAGATTCAACTTATACATATCAATCTGCTTTTCTCGTGCAGCTTGTATTATTACCCGTACTAAAGAAGAGCTGACTAAAGCAAGTACTTCTGCTACAGAATTAAGATGATGATGGTTGGCAAAACCAAGCTTAAAATATTCTTTTAGCGCGATTTTATGAACTTCTTCAGAAAAAAATTTCTTAATTAAATTCTTTTCTTGAGAAGGTAATGTTTTCCTTCCATAACCACAACCCAAATATCCTAACAGTCTACCATTAATCGTTATAGGTGACTGCACAGAATAAACATTAAATTTACAACAGAAAACACTCAATTTATATTCTGGCGAATTAACACAATTATTTTGATTAATAATACAATTACCTAACTTTTCCCTAATACAGAGTTTACAAAAAGTCGGGAACTTATCTGATTCATTGAGTAAATTACCTGAAACATCAATCAATGAGACTGATAAACTAGCATTATCTGCAAGTTTCCCCAAAATCGTATCTAAATTAGTGATTTTAACTAATTCCAATAGTTCAACATCTTCTATAGTAATTGTTTCACCCATATCAGGAATCGTAGGATAAACAATGCTTAGAAACTGTGCTGGCATATCCGTATTATTGACCATGATATGCTGCTCGCCTGAATAGATAATTCCTAAATTCCCTTTTCTAAGAATAAAATGATTATTATTAGACGAATGAATAGTTTCCCCTTCTAGGCCATATAGAATCTCTTCATAACCAGGATGTATATGAGATTTATGTTCAACATTAGGATATACAGTTACTATAGAAGAAGACCTACTTAATCTATCAATATTTTTTTTATTTTTTGTATCATTTGATTCAAACTGAAAAAATGATGATTTTCCCCAAGGGAAACATTGCTCTTCCTTAATTTTCAGATTAAATGCTTTTTCAACTTTTTTGCGAACGTTTCTATTCATAAACCACCTCTACATACTTTTAACAATATGTATTTGAATAGTTCTTTTAGGACTACCATGTTTCCTCCTAGCTTCTGAATATGAATAAAAATTTTTTACAGAAGAATAACGATATTATCTTAAAAATAATAACGGACCTTTTCTTATCAATAATTTAATCATGGAATATATGTTCCAATTAATTACAAGAAAATGGAAAGTGGTTTTTTTTAGGTTGCTTTTCCATTTTCTATATTAATATTTGATTTCCTGTAATAAATACAAAGTTATCGTTAGTATCAAACTGTATATCTTCCGGTCCTCTAATAATTATTAGATCGTCCCTCTTTCTTATTTCTTCTTCAAAGGCTGTTGATAGCTCTAAATATTCTAAATATAGAGTAGTTTTAATATGCACTACTTTCGCCTGTTCAGGAGCAATAAAACCTATTGTCTTTAGAGCAGCTTCCAGCATCTCTTTATCCGAAGAAAACGCCATAGGCAGTCTGGCCTTTTCGGGACATAAACCGGTAATGGCATTAGTGTACATTGCTTTTTTATCTAACTTATCTATAATTCTACTGTTACAAAAATCAGCCGCACCAATCCCCAGTGCATTACCATATGTTTCTGGTGTCAGGTCACTAACCACAATACGTTTAATTCTAGGCAGTTCCGGGTCAGGAGAATAAATACTCATCAATCGTCCCACCACATTTGTATCCATACCGGTCCCGCTAATGTTTTTCCCTATTTGATCTATAATAAGAACATCAATATCATCAAATGGCAGGGCCGCAAACATTTTCTTAGATTGTTTTAACAGTGTTTTTTCACTTTCCTCAAACTGTTCCGGTAGCATTCCTTTTAGGATTGCAGTTTCATCATGGCCATTTTCCACAATACCCAGCCCACATAAAATGTTGCCTTCCATTAGCATCGTTTGCCCCACGGTGTAGATAATTCTATCCAAGCCATGTGTAACCGCTGCCTGGTGATAGTATTGGGCCCCTTTATGCTTTCCCAGACCAATAGCCATAATTTTATGCAGCCCGCTTTCAATATCTCCGTTAAAATCGGTATGTGGTTTCACTCTATTCATTACTAAAACATGGTCAGCTTTTGCTGCATACATGTCCATGTAGACAGTAATATTATCTTCTGTTTTACCAATTTCCAAAACTTCCATAGTTGCCTTAACCGGGGCTCCTACTGTTTCCTCTGTCACACCGTAATGGGCTAAAACATCTTTTTGCCCATTTGCAGTAGCACCTCCATGACTACCCATGGCTGGAACTACAAAAGGGCGAACACCTAGTTCATGTAAATAGGCGACAACCGCTTTAGTAATGACATCTATATTTCTAATACCTCTGCTACCTACAGTAATGGCTACACTCTCTCCCGATTTTACTTTTTGATCTATTCGAATACTTAATAGCTGCTTTCTTATCTCACTCGGTATATCTCCAACACTTAGTTCTGATAGTTTTTGATTAACTTTTATCATTTTTGGAAAGTCCATTGGTCTCTCACCCTTCTCCCAAAATTAAATTAAATAAGGGGGCAAAAGCCCCCTATCAATCACCTAACTTAATAATATACTACCCAATACCAAAGCAATAATGCAAATTGCACTCAACCAAAGATAAATGGTCCCCAAGCCGCCGAAACGCAGCATGTCGCCTTCTTTTTTCATCTTATTTTCCAGTACTAATGCACAAACGGCTGCAATAGGTACAGACAAACTCAATACAAAGCTACCAATCATAATTAATTGTGTAGGATTGCCTACTACATAGTACAGTAGCAGCATGGCCATAGGTCCAATTATAGTAAACACACGGCGGATAGTAAGATGTTGCTTTTGGCTTTCAGCCTTAATTATTTTTGCCTTAATAAGACAATCACCCACCACCCTAGCGATACCCGCAGTGTTAACCATGTAGGTAGTGAACAGAATACAAATAGCGGCTACCATAAATAATGGCCGAGTCCAAGCACCTACCGTTTGCGTATAGATACTACTGATGGTTTCTATGGCTTCAAATCCGGCAGGCACCTTTCCTATGACATGTAAAACACCTGCCCCAAGGATATAAAATGCAACAGTTACGATAGATACTAAAACCGCGCCGGCAACCAGGTCAGAACGCATTACATTAGTCCAACCTTTTGCTCGGTCTGCAAAGCCGGAACTATCATTCGGACCACTCCAAGCAGCATAGCCTTTACCTCTAACCCAATAAGTGTAAGTTAATACCTCATTCGCCGAGATACCCGTTACCCCGAAGACAGCTAAAGCAACAAACCAGCCCTCCGGCGGAAATGAAAAAGTAAGACCCGAGGCAATGTCGCTAGCTGTATAAGCATAAGGTGTTGCTTGAATTAAAAAGAATGCGATAACGACTGTAATAAGAGAAAATATACCAACAAGTATTACTGTAATATTTTCAATATCAGCATAAAGCCCTCTTAATAACAATAAAATCCCAATGACAATTAAAATGAGACCCCAAACATCAGCATTACCAAACCCAAAAAAAGCTTGAACTGCAATCCCCATTGACGCTACAATTCCCGCCATAACAATTAACAGGGAAATCATCAATAAGCCAGCCCACCATACAGCCCAAGAGACCCCAAAAATACGTCCCGGAATGTCATCTAAAGCATCCATTAATGTTTTACCGGTAGAAATGGTGTAACGGGCAAACACTTCCTGGATAGCCGCCTTTACAATTATCCCTAAGATTAACATCCAAAGCATAACATAGCCAATTTTAGCCCCCATGATAGTGGTAGCAATGAGCTCACCAGAACCTACAGTAGCACCCATAATAACAAAGGAGGGACCAAAGTGTTTTACTGTGTCCTTCCACGATTTAGGCGGTTCTTTTGAGTCCTCTACAGTACGCTCCCTAATTTCATAATCTTCACGTAAAGCTTCTGGCAATTGTTCCTGGTTAATTTCTGGTCTTATTTCCATAAATCCAGCTCCTTTTTATAATTTCTTTATTTCTTAATATTCATATCTTTTTACGAATTCACCTCCTCCTTGTTTAAATTATTTACTTTTTGCAGTAGTATCATAAAGATTAATTGAATTTAGATTATTTATGTTGAATTATAAAATAAATCTGAAAAATCAAAATAAAATTTCTATACTAGAATATTCTTAAAATTTCTAACAAAGCCTCCTGATTTTTTTGTCTTTAATTCTAGATTTTTTGTTCAAATGCATTATTCCCTATCTAACCCAAGCTAAATTCCACAGGTAATTAAAGAACAGCAGTTTTAATCGGTAGTATTACCCTGATATAAAAACCGCTACTTAATTTTTTTCCATATTAGAATTCACCATAGACAGGTTTATATGAGATTAACGTCGAATACCAGAAAAAAATATTATATGTACCGGGAGGAGATATAATGAGTAAACTCTTTCAACCTATCCAGATTGGTAACATGGAGGTAAAAAACCGCTTTGTCCGTTCAGCTACCCACGATTGGTTAGGCAACCCTGACGGCAGCATTTCCCCACAACAAGTGGAACTGTATGAAAAGCTGGCAGCCAATGATGTTGGATTAATAATTACCGCTCATGCTTACATAGAGCACCCTCGGGGAAAAGCCAGCCTAAACCAAAATGGGATTTACGATGACAATTTTATCTCTGGCTACCAGAAGTTAGCCAAAACTGTTCATAAATATGGTTCAAAGCTGGTTGTCCAGATTTCCCATGCCGGGAGCCTGACCACTCTGGAATTTACAGAAGGGGAAACCCCTCTTAATTTAAACAATATGACTAATCAGGAAATAGAGAAAATTATTGAAGCTTATGTTCAGGCTGCAAACAGAGCTAAACTAGCTGGCTGTGATGGAGTACAGCTTCATCTGGCCCACGGATATTTCCTTTCCCGTTTCATATCCCCGGATACCAATAAACGGCAAGATCAGTGGGGAGGCTCACGGGAAAACCGGGTTAGAATAGTGGGGGAAATAATTAAAAGAATTCAAGCCCTGGTAGGGGTTGATTTCCCTATTCTAGTCAAACTCAATTCCACAGGTGGCTTTGAGGGAACAGGGGCAATCTCCCTGGAGGATGTAGTCTATACTGCCCAAGCTTTAGAGGATTTAGGCGTTTGTGCCATTGAAGTAAGCGGCGGTGTCGGAGGAGAAAAGAAAAATTCCCTGTCTAGGACCGGAGTTCTATCTCCCGAACAGGAGGCTTATTTCGCAGAAAATGCCCAAGAGATAAAAAAGGCCGTTAGCATACCAGTTATCCTTGTGGGAGGCTTAAGGTCACGCCTAATTATAGAAAAGATTTTAGATGAAGGTATTGCTAACATGATATCTATGTCCCGACCCTTTGTTCGAGAGCCTGATCTGGTCAGAAAACTTAAGGAAAGTCAAGATAAGGTAACCTGTATTTCCTGCAACAAATGCCGGGTCTTTACAGGAATTAAGTGTTTTTATAAAGACTAAATATTACGAAAAGAGGCCAAAAGATGGAGAAAATTCATGGGGTATTAATGGCGATTACAATAGGACTATGCTTTGGTCTACAGCCCGCAATAAATTCAACCCTTGGCAAAGCCCTGACTCCCAAGGTTGCTGCATTCCACAGCATTCTGGTAACATTCATTATTATATTTCTCGTAGTACTATTTTCTAATGAACTACCAATATATAAAAACATCGTAAGTCTTCACCCAGTTTATTGGATGGGCGGAGTCTTAGGCTTTGGTATTGTTTTTATGGCAATTCTCACAATACCCATTTTAGGCTCTAGTGCATCTATTGCTATTTTTGTCACAGTACAACTAATTGTCGGCTCTATCCTAGACCATTTTGGATTATTAGGCATAGAACGCTCCCCCATTATTCCTAAACAATTATTGGGTATATTAGTATTAATAATTGGAGTGAAGCTTATTCTTAAATAAACATACTTATTATTCAATATTTAATTACGTTTATAAAAAAGTAGACTCCCAACCTTTTGGTTCGAAGTCTACTTTTCTTATTTATTAAAGCTCATTCAGTTTATCCTTCAACAATTTATTAACCACTCCGGGGTTTGCCTGACCCTTAGTTTCCTTCATTATCTGACCTACTAAAAAACCTATGGATTTTTCCTAACCTCTTCTTTAAAATTATAAACAAAGTTCTGGGGTCAGCGCAATTACCTCTTCAACTAGGGAACCAATTTGGCCTGCATCAAATGGTTTATTTCCTCAAACTACCTAGTCTTAAGTAGTTTCAAAACCGATTCTATAGTTTGAGTCAAAGTTCGCGAGAAAACTATATTTCTAAATGGACTATCTAAACCACTACCTTGTCCAGCTATGGCAAATATGATAGGCGCACCAAGAATAAGTCCAGAATATAAATTCTTATTTTTAAATAACTTGAGAACTGAATAGGTTTGGTCATGATACATTCCTATATATGCATTATGTTTCTCTGCCAAAATATCTTTTAGAAAATCATCTCCTGAAAGCGGTCCAGTAACATTAATTCCTAAATTTCTCGCCTCTTTTATTGCTGGTTCAATTTCTTCAATTTCCTCCCACCCATACGAACCTGTATTTCCAGCATGGGCATTTAAACTTGAAACCGCCAAATTGGGTTTTGGGACTCCTAACTCTTGAACAGTATCATTTACAATCTTTATTGTTTTCAAAACTACTTCTCTTGTAATTAAATCACATGCAACTCGCATAGGTACATGTAAAGTTATATTACAAACCCGTAAGTCACCGTTTAGCAACATTAGAAATACTTGCTGATCAAGTATTTTTGCAACATAAGAGGGATAATCATAAACTTCAACTTCACTCCTAGCCAAATTCACTGTTTCATTTAAATAGGGACAACCTATTATAGCATCAATTTTATTAGCCATAACTAGACTGATTGCTTTTTCTGTGCTTTCTAAAAAGGCTTCACAGAATATACTAGATTTTATGCCTTTCTTGAATTGTTCTATATTCATATTGGCCAAATCAATAACATTAATAATACGAGATTCAAATTTTGCTTCCCCAATATCAAATATTTTTTTTAACTCATATGAAGATTTTATGACCCCGTTTACATATTTAAGTATATTATAATCACCTATTATAATCGGATTACATACTTCAGCAATTTTATTTTCTGCCATTGCACTTAACAATACCTCCGGCCCTACTCCAAAAGCATCGCCCATTGTTATACCAATCATTGGTTTAGCACAAACCATCAAATCACCTCTTCTTATTTACTATTGCAAAAAATATGCCACCGAAAAATAGGATTGAATGAATCCGGTTTTTCGGTGGCATATTTAAACTTTTCTCTGTTAAAGCATATTAATTTAACACCCTTATTTTATCCTATAAAAATTTAAAATTCCCCTTAGAAACAAAGTGATGCAATTAGCAACATAAATGGAGCTAATTGCATCACTTATGTGATGTATAATATTTGAGTTTTCTCCATAACGTAGAACGATTTATACCTAAAATATTGGCTGCTAAACTTTGATTTCCACCACTCTCGTTTAGAGCCTGTTGTATTGCTTCATATGTTAATGATTCAAGCAGTTTATTACTATCGAGTGATTTATAGTTATCAATTAATTTGCTGTTATTTTTATTTATAAATTCTAAATCTGACTTAGTTATGCTATTATGGTTGCTTAGAACAATAATCCTTTCTATAACTGACGAAAGTTCCCGAACATTTCCGGGCCAATTGTACTCTTGGAGAACTTCTAAGGCATCTTTATCAATATCCCAGACAGGTTTATGGTAAAGTTTACTAAACTTTATCATAAAATGTTTAGTAAGAATTTCAATATCACAAACCCTTTCCCGGAGAGAAGGTACGTATAAATTCAATATATTAAGACGGTAAAAAAGATCTGCTCTAAAATTGCCGTCTTCAACAAACCTTTCTAGGTCTCGATTAGTAGTAGCCATAATACGACAGTCTATGGAAACTACCTTATCATCACCTAATCTAATAATCTCCTTTTCCTGTAATACTCTTAGCAATCGAGCCTGCAGTTCTATGGGCATTTCCGTTATTTCATCAAGGAGAAGAGTTCCCTGATGTGCTTGTTCAAATAAACCTATTTTCCCTTCTTTACGGGCATCAGTAAAAGCTCCTTTAACGTATCCAAAAAGTTCACTTTCCAGTAAAGTACTTGGTAAAGCAGCACAGTTTACAGCAACAAAAGGTCCGCTTGCACGGGCACTGGCATTATGGATACTTTGGGCAAAAACTTCTTTCCCAACACCAGTTTCTCCATTTATTAGAATAACTGATTCCACCTTGCTATAACTGTTGGCATGTTTAATAGTTTGTAGCACATTTTTGCTATGACCAATTATGTCATTAAAGTTCATTTTAGCTACATGCCCTTTTAAACGCAGTTCATTTCGAATCTTTTTCTCAACCTCTTGTACTTGACCTACCTCTTGAAAGGTGATTACAATCCCATTAATTTTTTCTCCACTTATAATAGGTACCCTGTTAAACACTAAACGCATTACCCCGAGACTAACAATCACACCTAATTCGGGCTCCTTTTTTTCTAATAATTCTGGGAGATGGGATTTCGGAATTATGTCAAAAATACTTTTTCCAATTATTTGTTTAGCTTGGACTCCCAGACAATTTTCCGCTTGAGGATTAATGGAAGAAATAAACCCTTTTTCATCCAAAGCAATAATGCCGGAGTATACATTGTTTAAAATTACTTCCATTTTTTTAGTTCTAACTCTCTCTTGCTTTAAAGCATCAATTAACCTTTCAGCTTCTTCATAAGCAGCTAAAATAGCCTCTATTTTTGATTTAATTAACACACTAGGAAGTTTATGCTTCTCCACTATCTTAACTACTCGACCATCCCCGACTATAACCTTTACCCCATTTTCCATTGCATTTAAAATCAGTTGTTCGCAATCATCTAAATTTTCCCTAATATAAACTCTTGAACGATCAATACCCAAAATTTTTTCTATCCTGGGAACTCCTTGAATCACATTAGAAAACCCAATTATAGCAATTTTCTTTGAAACTTTCCTCGCTTCATATATTGCCTCAATAATATCAAAACCGGTAACCGGAATGTCTACTACCGGTATTTCCATTTGATATTCCTTTAACTTTAGAGCAAATCCTCCCCTACAAATTAATGCATCTATTTTAAATTTTTTAGCCTCCTCTATTAATGCTTCCACTGAATAGTTACTGCTCTCCCGAATTATAACTTTCAAGTTGTATTTTTCATTAATTTCTGCCGCCAGTTGAGATATCTCCGGATATGGTGCTACCAAAAGTAACCTGTTTTTATCTTTTAAGCTAAATTCTGTTGCATTCAGCACTTTGGCACCTCCCATAAATACTTTTTAAAACAATATATTTTTTAGATTTTTTTATCATTTTATCATAAAAATTTTGTTAATGTTGCTTCTTTTTAAGGTTACCGGAAATCTAATTATTACAAAAACCGTAAGTTTAAAGTAAACTTACGGTTTTTTATTGCCTAGCTATTAAAATTATAAACGTAAATTGGTTAATGACTTTACTATTTATTTCTCCTCATACCCCTTATTTTCGGGAAAATAATTATAGCGGCAGCTAATAAATAGAAAACTAAGCTATATGGCCTGGTTATTATTTCAAAAATATTTCCCTCATACATTTTTAAAGCAACTCTTAAATTACCCTCTGCCATCGGTCCCAAAATAAACCCTATAAGCATAGGTGTAATAGGCATATCGATTCGTTCCATTAAATAACCAACCACTCCAAATACAACCATAATTACTATATTAAAAAGACTATTACTTATGGCGTACGCACCCAAAGTACAAAACATAACGACTAGAGCCATTAAGATATGCCGAGGAATATTTAGCACTTTAGCAAACAACCCGGAGGCCCATAATCCTAAAAATAGAAAGAAAAAATGTGCTAAAATTAATGCAACAAAAATACCGTAGATCAGTCCTGGATTCTGTTGAAATAATAATGCTCCTGGTCGTATATTATGCATCATAAAAGCACCAATCAATAAGGCAGTAATAGCGTCACCAGGAATACCCAATGTCAATAATGGAACAAGAGCACCACCTACACTAGCGTTATTTGCAGTCTCAGCTGCGGCGATCCCCTCTGGGGTCCCTGTCCCAAACTTCTCCGGGTGTTTGGATACGCTCTTTTCAGTATTATATGCTATAAGTCCCGACATACCTGCCCCAGTATTACCAGGTAATACACCAACTCCAATTCCTATAGCTGCACCTCTAATCCATGTGCGCCAAATACTTTTGATATCCTCTTTAGATGGAAGAATTTTGCCTATTTTTTGCTCAATTTTATGAAATATTTCAGTGTTCCCAACTTCCTTTAAAACTTCGGATATACCAAAAAGCCCAATCATTATTGGAACAAATTCAATACCGGACTGCAAATTAACCAATCCAAAAGTGAAACGCAAAGCACCGGTCATGGGATCCATACCAATGGTTCCTAAAAAAATGCCCATAACGACAGAGATCAGACCAAAAACCAGTTTACGACCGGTAACAGTAGCTACGGAACACAAACCCCAAATTGCAATAGCAAAGTATTCAGCAGGACCAAATTTAAGAGTAAATTTGACAATAATATCTGAGGTAATAATTAAGAAAATAATCGATATTAAACCACCTATAAAAGAAGAAGTAGTAGCTATACCAATAGCACGACCTGCTTCACCACGTGTAGCCATGGGGTATCCATCCAAGGTGGTAAAAGCTGCAGCAGGAGTACCTGGTATACGTAGCAAAATAGCACTTATTGATCCTCCATATGTCCCTCCCACATAAATCCCTGACAACATGGCCAGTCCCACTAATGGCTCCAAGTGAAATGTAAACGGTAAAAGTACAGCTACCCCCATGGCAGCAGTTAGACCAGGTATACAACCAACCAAAATTCCCCCAACAGTTCCAAATAGGGTATACATCCAAACCTCAGGCCTACTTAAGATACTTACTATCAGCGAGAATAAATTCCCCTCCATTGTTTGTAACACCTCCTAAGGTAAAGATACTTTAAGTAAAGAATGGAATACAAAATACATTGCTAGAGTGGCACTAATACTCACCAGGAAAGTAGTCTTCCAGGACTGCTCCCCCAACAACTTCAGTGAAAACACACCAAGGAGTAGAGTTCCCGGTATAAACTTAATTATAGGGACAACAGCTGAGTAACCTAATAAAAACAATAAAAGCATTGCTTTTTTAAAGTTATCTTTGCCTACTTCAAATTCGGTAGTAGAGTTTTTACCCAAGAATATCGAACTAATAAGGAGCCATAATCCTAGAATAATCAAAACATAAGCTATAAGCCTGGGGACAGTATCTGCACCTACAACCTCTACTACTGCTGTTAAACGAACAAAACTTTTCACCGAAAACAATATATAACTAGCTAGTACCCAACAACATAATATAACCACTAAATCTACCCAAGGAAACTTCCTATTTGTCTGACCAATTTGCACCGGGAAAACCTCCTTAAATCAAAAAATAATAGCGATCAAACTATAAAATATTTATCTAGATTTTATTTAAAGGCAAGAGAATAAGCTTTTTATTACCATCCTCTTGCCTTTAAATATTGAAATCCAATTTATTTAGTCATTCCTGTTTCCTTTAGTAAATCACGATATTTATTTAATTCGTCAGCTAGATAATCCGTATATTCTTTTGTACCCATCCAGATAGCATTAGTTCCGGTCTTTTTGTTATAGTCTTGGTATGTTTCACTTTCATAAGCCTTTTTAAATAACTTTTCAAGAGACTCAACTACATCAGCAGGTGTATTTTTAGGGACTAAGAAGCCTTTAGGCGATCGAATGTCCAAGTCTACTCCTAATTCACTAAATGTGGGACCTTCCATATCCAGAATATTTCTATCAGGACCCATAATACCTAAAATACGAAAGTCTTTATTTTCTAATTGGGAGGCTGCTTCATTAGGTGAAAGTACTATGGCATCAACATGTTCACCAAGTAGCATTACTGCGGCAGGGGCGCCACCCTTTTCTTGAGTTATAATATTAAGGTTTAGACCCTCACGTTTGTCTAAGGCTAATGCACCAGCTGCCCAAAGACCTCCAGGTGCACCTGTTCCTAATTTAAGTCTTCGGCTTTTAGCTTCATCAGCAAATTCGTTGTATGTCTTCCATGGGGAGTCACTTCGTACGACTAATGCTGGAGCATCATAGTTCACAGCACAAACAGGTTGAAAATCTTCGTAGGTTAATTCTGTATTACCCGTCCATTTTAACGTAGAAATATTTGCAGTCATAATCAATACAGTATATCCGTCAGGCTTAGCTTTAGCAATTTCAGCCATACCTACAGCGCCAGAGGCACCAACTTTATTAGCAACTACTACCGAAGGTGTTATTTCTTTATCAACTAAGTCCCCTAGCACACGGGCTAATTGATCAGAACCACCACCAGTACCAAATGGTACTATAATATTTATATTTTTTTCTGGGAATGAACTCTGTTCAGAATTACAACCTGCTAATGCTAATGCTACTAAAGTAAACAGCAATAAAACAATACTTATTCTTTTTTTTGCAAACATATCAGAACCTCCCAATTTTTTTAATTTTCGCAGTTTCATGCAAGCATGACCATTCTTTCAGTTGATAATTAAAATAAATCATTGAAATATTTTACCTTATTTGATTTATTTTCCATTAACTTAGTTGTTCCTTAAGTTGTTTTATAAGTTCTCCCTCTTTTACTTGATAAGCTTCAGCCTCTTCAACTAGTTCTTCAGCTTGTTGTATCGTCAGTACTACAATCCCATCGTCATCAGCAATGACTAAATCTCCCGTATTCACAGGTACGCCTCCACAAATTATTGAGCCCCCCATATCCCCATCTTCATTTCTTGGGCGCCCCGTGAGTGCACTAATACCTCTAGAAAACACAGGAAATGCTAATTTTTCTAAGGCTCTAATATCAGTAGTACTACCGTCAATAATAGTTCCCACCAAACCTCCTTGCATTGCCCGATAGGCAGCAATTTCCCCAAAACACGCTCGTGTAATATCACTTCGCTGATCAATAACTACCACACTCCCGGGAGGAGCAGTTTGGTACACTTTAGGCATAATTCCGGTATCATAAGATAAAAGGCGAACTGTAAAAGCAGGTGCAACAATTTTCCCTCCCTTCCAGACTGGACGAATTCTAGGGTCCATAAAGCCTTTATCAATAAGATGTCCTAGAGTACCTGTTTCAATTTTCTTGTACCGTTCTACAAGGCTAGCGAGTTTTCCACCTAAACTATTCATTTATTCTATCTCCTTTTATGCAATCTTTAATTTAATTTTAACATTTTAACTATTCATTAATAAACTTCTTTTCTCGTTAATATCTGCTAATCTTTCACCATTATCCATTCTTCTGTTTTTAATTCTTTCTTTCTCTTCGATTTCTTCGGCTCTTATTAAAATATTTTCCCATTCGTTAGCTTCTAAACGAACAACTCCTAAATAATCCCCAAAAATGATATCCCCAGGTTCAACAATAATTCCACCACATATGACTGGAATTTGGGTCTGTCCTATACGAGGATTCATCGCTACCCGTGGCGAGACATATTTAGCAAAGGAAGGGAAACCCATTTTACATATACCATGCAAATCCCTTATTCCTCCATCAATAACTATTCCAGCTAAACCTGAAAGTTTTGCATCTTTCGCCATCAATTCCCCAAAAAATACACCTTGCTGATAATTTTCCCCTTCTATAACCAAAACGCTACCTGCTGGGGCTTCAAGCATAGCCTTATGTACAGTTAAGATACTTCCAGGAGCACACTTTACTGTAAAAGCAGGTCCACATAGCATCATACCTGGGTCAATAGGTTTAATCATGGGGTCCATGGTATTCTCTCCACTCATCGCATCACTAAGGGAAGCACTGTCTACTCCCCGAAATCGCGATAGAAAATCCTCTGTAGAATGTTGCATTAATTTCTGCCTCCTTCTATACTGTTTTTTAAACTCCATAATGTTGGGCGACAATAGCCCATAGCCCCAAACCTTTTAGCATTTCTGCCGGAATTAGTATACTAATTTGAACTGTGCCGGGTAATCGACCGATATCAACCTGCCCGGTAATAGTACACCTATTCTTAACTTCAGCCAAAGGAATATTAAACAATTGGGAAATTCGTAGCAAACCACAATTCACTGCACTATTCAAATTCTTACCACTACCAATTACCTGAATGGGTAATGAATCTTCCTCCAAATCAAAACCATATAGCTCAGATATTAATTTTGCCTTTAGTAAGTCTTCGTTGGACCGAAAGCGTACTATTTTAGGAAGATCTTCTTTTAGCGGAAGTATGATTGGGCCCTGCAACTCCAAACCTTTAATTACGGATATTTCCATTATGACTTCTGCGGAAACATCAGTAGTATGTCCTGCTAACTCGCCATCTCCCTGCATAGCATGGACATCACCTAAATAAATCCCACCACCGGGAACTTTAACAGGCACAATAACTATTGAACCTTCAACTACCTCATTGACATCCATGTGGCCATCGGTTAATTTTTCAATATCTGTTTCATCATCGAGAGCATAATCATGAGACGCACCTACTAAAGAGCTACCGACATCTCCTGCATTTTTTGATGCTGGAACCTTAATCATTGGACAAGAACCTATATTACCTATCATTGGTCTCAATGGTGCAATTAAACCTGGAATTTCACCCCGTGCCAATAGATTAGCAGAGTACTGTTTGGAATTGTTAGGTAAAGCACTATAACCATTGGCGTCATTTGCAATTTCCTGAGCTATAGAAGCTGGTACAGTTACCGCAACCCGCCGCTCAGCATCCATTAATATTGTATAGCTATTGTCCACTTTGAAAGGTTTTACCGAAACATGACACACACTACATTTAATAGAGTCTTCCCCTATACCATCAACATATGTACCTGGTCGTATATTTTTACAGGAGGGACAACAAGGTTGTATGGAAGGATCGCCGACAAAATGATTTACCTGGGGCTGATCATTTCCTGAGGTTGTTGCTAAAGATAATACATTTATTTTTCTGATTTTTATGGCAATTGCATCTCCAATATTAGCCTCATCAACTGCAATAGGCTTTGTAATCTCATGACCCCCTGGAAATCCTGGTGTAATCATCGGTCCCCAACATCCAGGCCCAACCCTGGCAACTATAGTTCCTCCATTTTTCACAGGTCCTAGAAAAGCTTCCTGCGGATCGAGCACCCACACAAATTCAGTAGCATGAACAATATTTTTTACCATTTTAGCGCCTCACATTCTAATGCATGTATAATATCATTATTTTTATTTATTTCTGGTATGTAGCCTTGATATCTTCAAGTGATTGTTTTAAAGAGCTAAACAAAACTCTTACATCAGATGGCGGACAAGTAATCAAATTGGCACCTAAATTTATTGTATCGGGTATATCTTCAATCTGGAATGAAGGAATACCAATCTTTATATGGGGATACTTCTTAGCTGTTTCAAAGATATGTTCAATAACTTTTCTTACCTTTGGATGTTTCATTTCACTAGGTACTCCACAGGATCTAGACAAATCAGCAGGACCTACAAACACAAGGTCTAAACCGGGTACACTTAAAATTTCCTCTAGATTATCTACTGCCTCCAAATCTTCAATCATAATCATAGCCATTATTTCCTGATTAGATTTTTCCATATGTTCTTTCATAGATAAGACACCATAGTCATTTGCTCTTGTAGCCGCGCTCATTCCCCGGTCTCCAATTGGAGGATATTTTATGGCATTAACCAATTCTTGAGCCATCTTAGCAGTACGAACGTGTGGAACTAATACAGCAGGAGCACCTAGTTCAGCGACTCTTAAATAGCTGCCTGAAGCATCTTGAGGAACGCGAACTATTGGAGTTATACCAACAACTTCAGCAGCTCTTATTAAATCCTGAACTTCGGATAAATTCATTGAAGTATGTTCCATTTCTAAGATAACAAAATCATAACCAGTGATTCCAATCATTTCGATAACAGCAGGGTCTTTTAAAGAACAAAATGTACCATGAGCAATGCGATTTTCAAGAAAACATTTTTTTAACATATTTGGCTTCATTTAATAAACTCCTCTCAAATAAAAACATCACTTTTTATTGCTCTGATCTTAAAAATACAAAAATAATTGAGTAGCATATAATCATTCATAAAATAAATTTAAGTAAAATTCACTATCGCCCCGTCAATGATGGAAAATACGTAACTAATTGAGGGAACATTATCAACAATATTAATACAGCAACTGCAGAGATTAAAAAAGGTATAACATTGACAATAACAGTCTCAAACTTTTCCTCTGATATACCAGCCGATACAAAAAGAAGTACACCTACTGGGGGAGTAATCATCCCAATTTCAATAGCAACTATAAATACTATAGCAAAATGAATTGGATTTACTCCTAGTGCAACTGCGACTGGCATTAGTATAGGTGCCAGCATAATAATGGCCGGTCCGGGGTCAATAACGCAGCCTATGATTAGTAACAAAACAGCAACTATCATCATAAATATGGTAGGACTGGTGGTTAGCCCGGATACAAACTGCACTATCATAGTAGGTACCTGATTAACAGTAATTATCCATGAAACCACACTTGCCATACCCAAAAGGAAAAGCACTACAGAGGTAACAACGCCTGAACGAATGAAGAAACGTGGTAAATAAGCTAGTTTTAAATCCTTCGTAATAAAGAACCCTACTACCAAAGCATAAATAACAGCAATTACTGAAGCTTCAGTAGCAGTGAACATTCCGCTAAGCATACCACCCACTATAATAATAGGCATCATTAAAGCCCAAACAGCACTTTTGAACGTTTTTATTGCTTTAACGAAACTAAAAGGCTCTTCAGAGATAGCATACTTCCTTTTTTTCGCAATAATATAACAAGTTACCATAAAGCCTAATCCAAGCATAATTCCCGGAATTATTCCCCCCAAAAATAAGCTAGATATGGAGATGTCCCCACTTACGGCCATTGCAAAAATGATCATAGGCACACTAGGTGGAATAATTGGTCCCATAACAGACGAGGCCGCTACAACACTAGCTGCAAACCCACCATCATAACCTTCCTTTTTCATAGCGGGGATAAGTATGGAGCCAATGGCTGTTGCGTCTCCGATCCCAACACCGGTTACACCACCAAAAAACATACAAGCTATAACAGTTACGTAAGAAAGTCCACCACGAATACGTCCCACTAGGCTTTTAGCAAAATCAACGAGCTTATTGGTTATCGATATGCCCATCAGCTCCCCAGCAAGCACAAAAAAGGGTACTGCTAACATAGGAAAGGAGTCCATAGCACGAAATACTCGCTGCGGAATAAATATTAATGGAGTAACCCCTAAATCGCCAGCTAATAAAGATACCAAACCGCTAATTCCTAGGGTAAAGGCAATTGGCACTCCTATAATTATAGTTGATATAAAAACTGCCACTAATGCCCAAATCAAGATTTCACCTCCTTCTTAGATAACAAGACTAATAGGTAATGAGGCAACATAAGTACTGCACTTACAGGTATAGCTAAAGTGGGCCACATCATTGAGATAGGTAATGTTGCTGCCATTTGACTTTTTTGTTGCCAAGAAACACCTAATCCCCCTATAAATAGAAAGAGGAGAAATAATATTACAATTAAACTAGAAGTTCTTTCTAAAATGCTATTAACTTTAGGACTAAAAAGTTTCTGAAAGGCCTCCACATGTATAAAATCACCTGTTCTTACAGCCACGCTGGCACCTAAAGCACCAGTCCATATTAAAAAATATCTTGATGTCTCCTCAATAAAATGTGGCGTAGCTGAAAACACGAAACGTCCGAGAACACTGGTGAATACCAAAATAACTAAACTCGGAACAGTGATAATAAGAATACCTTTAGATATTTGTGAAGTGAACTGGTCAAGCTTAAATAAAAGCTGACTCACCTTTTTGCCAACCTCCTTAAATGCCCCATTAAACTACTTTTTAATAGGGCATATCAATACTAATTTAGACTTACACCCAAATTATTTAGAACATTTTTAGCAAATTCTTTATCTTCGGCTTGTTCAACATATTCAGAATACATTGATTGTACCTTTTGCTGAAACAACTCTGCATTTTCAGTAGTTATTTTATTCACTTCCATCTCTGCTTCAATTTTTGCTAAATATTCGTCTTCGGATTCCTCTGAAATCTGACGCTGATACTTTATTGATTCCATTCCTGCCTCTTCTACTATCTGTTGTAAATCCGCAGGAAGTTTATCAAATATTCCTTTGTTCATATAAATACCGGTAAATTCAAAAAAGTGATTAGTAATACTTAGATACTTTTGAACTTCATAAAACTTGTTTGTATAGATAATATCTATAGGATTCTCCTGTGCATCAACAACACCCTGTTGAAGAGCAGAATACAATTCCGCAAAATCTATTGCCGCAGGGTTAGCTCCTAATTTACTAAATGTATCCATTTGTGTTTTATTAGGCTGTAATCTTATTTTTATGCCCTCAAGATCACTTGGAGTCTGAATAGGTTTTTTACTATTGGTTATATTCCTATAACCTTGCCGACCATAACCCAACACTTTGAAACCATTTTTTTCCAAAGTAGCAGATAATTGTTTTCCGGTATCTCCATCCATCATGGCATATGCTTTTTCAACATTTTTATCATTAATAATAAAGGGAAGCGAGAACACATTATATCTTGGCTCAAAATTGGCTCCCATATAGGAAATTGCACCATATGTCATCGTAAGAGAACCCTGTTGTACAGCCTCATTCATTTCCACATTACCACCTAATTGTTTAGCTGGATAAACCTCTACCTTTATTCGTCCCTCACCTTTTTCTTCAACTATTTCTTTAAACTTATACAAGGTCAGGGCTGTGGGATGTCCCTCTGGTTGAGTAGCTCCAAAACGAAATAAAAATTCAGGTTTTTTCTCTGTAACTGGGTTTTCTTTCTTTTCAGACTGTGTACCACATCCTGCAAGTATTAAAGCAATAAAAACCACAAATAATAATAATGATGTATACTTAATTCTTTTCATTTTTCTCCTCCTTTTGTTTTCCAAAAATAATTATTATAAAATGGGATATAACTGTATTTACAGTTTGCAGAACACCTCCCCTTCTATTGATAATTTATGTGTATTTTCTACAAAAACATATAGTTGCAAAAAATATGCCAAAAAAAAAACCAGGAAAATAGCCTCATGATTTCTAGAATCACATAAAAAAAATGCGGCTATTCGCAACACAGTGTTGCAGAATGCCACATTTTTTTATTTTTTTTAAATTATTCCTTTTTATTATGGAAACAAAGTATTAATCATCATAATGTATAATCCCAAAAAAACATTACTCATTTTATATTTAAATATTAGTACTATAACAAGTAAAATTACTTCAATATTCTTTAAATAGACCACATCAAAACATTCTATACTGAACACAACTCCTATAAGACCTAAGATACTAACAACATATAATTTATTTAAAAATGTTTTCAACAATTTACCGCCTCATTCAATTTTTATTGATAAGCAACTTGATTATAATATTTATAAATCTTTCCAAGGAATACCCATAGATAAATTCACAAAGTCAACTCAATAATAGAGTGAAAATACTGAAGACATAAAACTTTTTTTAAATATCAGTACAATGCTCACCCTATCTCCTACGTCATATTTTCAAACATTAAATTTATTATAGTCTTTTAAAAAAGAGAAGTAAACGCAGAGGCTCTGTTCAGTTCAATAGCATCTATTGCAATTTTCAGTACTACTATCAGGATCTATCCTCAACCACTTTAGATTATTAAGCATAGAACAATATCACGTTATGCCTAAAAAACAACTAGGAATAGTGATTCTTATTATTGGAGTAACACTAATTCAAATAAGCCATTTTAGTAATTCAATAACGTATTTCTAGAAAAAAAGTAGACTCCCAACCTTTTGGTTCGAAGTCTATTTTTCTTATTTATTAAAGCTCATTCAGTTTATCCTTCAACAATTTATTAACCACTCCGGGGTTGGCCTGACCCTTAGTTTCCTTCATTATCTGACCAACTAAAAAACCTATGGATTTTTCCTTGCCAGCCTTAAAGTCTTCAACAGATTTTGGATTATTAGCTATAACCTGTTCAACTATTGAATTTATCTGTCCTTCATCAGAAATCTGTACCAGTCCTTTTTCCTTAACAATAGCCTCAGGATCTTTTCCAGTGTTAAACATTTCCTCAAAAACCTGTTTGGCTATTTTGCCACTGATAATATTTTTCTCGATCATTGTTAGCATCTTAGCCAGACCTTCGGGACTAATCTTGGCCTCTGATATTTCCATATTCTCAGCATTTAAAAGCTTTAAGAGTTCAACCATAATCCAGTTGCTAACCCCTTTATAATCGGGATGGATGCATACCGTTTTATCATAGAATTCAGCTAAAGCCCGGGAGCTGGTAATCACACCTGCATCATATTCCGGCAAGCCATGTTCCGCAATTAAACGAGCTTTTTTTGCCTCGGGCAGCTCAGGTAATCCATTCTTTAATTCCGCTACCCAGTCTCGGCTAATAACCAGTGGAGTTAAATCGGGTTCAGGAAAATATCGATAATCATGGGCCTCTTCCTTACTTCTTAAAGATAGAGTTACCCCTTTGTTTTCATCCCAGGTTCTAGTTTCCTGGATAATCCTCTCTCCTTCTTCTACCTGGTCTATCTGCCTTTGGATCTCATATTCAATTGCCCGCTGTACTGAGCGGAAGGAATTGAGGTTTTTCACTTCTGTCCTAGTACCTAATTCTTTACTGCCCACCGGACGAATAGAAATATTGGCATCACAGCGCAAAGAACCTTGCTCCATCTTCACATCGGAAACATCAATATATTCGATAATTGCCTTTAACATTTCTAAATAAGCTTTTGCTTCTTCGGCAGAGCGAAGATCAGGCTCAGATACTATTTCAACCAACGGTACACCTGCCCGATTATAGTCTGCTAAAGATGAAAAAGAGGATGAAATAGTATCTCCTTGGTGAACAAGCTTTCCTGCATCCTCTTCCATATGCAAGCGGGTTATACCAATTCTTTTTATTTCTCCATTAACATTTATGTCTAAGTGACCGTGCTCCGCAATAGGCAAGTCATACTGAGAAGTTTGAAAAGCTTTAGTTAAATCAGGATAAAAATAATTTTTCCTATCAAATTTACTAAATTCAGCAATACTGCAATTTATAGCTAATCCAGCCTTAATTGCATATTCCAGGACCTTTTTATTAAGTACCGGTAAAACACCTGGCAAACCTAAACAGATGGGGCAAACATGGGTATTAGGCTCACCACCAAATTCTGTGGGGCAGCCGCAGAAAATCTTGGTTTTCGTCTTTAATTCGACATGTACCTCTAAGCCAATGACTGCTTCATACTGACCCATTCTATTTCACCCCCTCTAAGCTTGGTTCCAATCTTGTCTGGTCGGAGTTTTGCTCTAGAGTATATGCTACTCTTAATAAGTTTCCTTCCCCAAAGGCTTTGCCAACAAACTGCAACCCTACCGGCATGTTATTGACCAGTCCGTAAGGTAGGGATAGGGCAGGAATACCTGCTAAGTTAATAGGAATTGTACAAACATCCTGCTTATACATGGCTATAGTATCAGCTTTGGAACCGAACTCAAAAGCCACACTAGGTGCCGTCGGAGTTATTAAACAATCGAACTTTTCAAAAGCTTTATCAAAATCCTGCTTTACTAAATTCCTAACCTTTAAGGCTTTAAGATAATATGCATCATAATAACCGGAGCTCAAAGCATATGTCCCAAGCATAATCCGCCGCTTTACCTCTATGCCAAAACCTTGATCTCTGGTGCGGCTGAACATACTGACTATATCATCAGCATCCTCAACCCGCAGTCCGTATCGTACACCATCATAACGAGCCAGGTTAGAGCTGCACTCGGCGGGTGCTATTATATAATAAGCCGGTAGTGCATATTGGGTATGGGGTAAGGAACACTCCTCCACTACTGCTCCAAGTTCCTCTAGTTTATTTATTGCTTCCCTAATTTTAGCTTCTACTTCCGGTTCTATACCTTCACCAAAATACTCCCGAGGAATACCAATACGCATATCCTTGATGTCATTGACTAAAAATCTGGTATAATCCGGATAATCAACTAGAGCGGACGTGGAATCAAAGGAATCATGACCTGTAATAGCATTCATTACTAAGGCACAGTCAGTAACATCTCTGGTAAAGGGGCCAATTTGGTCCAGGGAGGAAGCATAAGCAATAAGACCATATCTTGACACTGCTCCATAGGTAGGTTTGAGCCCTACTACTCCACAAAAAGAGGCAGGCTGACGGATTGAACCACCAGTGTCTGAGCCCAAGGCAAATACGGCTTCCCCTGAAGCAACTGCAGCAGCAGATCCACCGCTTGAACCGCCTGGTACACAGTTTAAATCCCAGGGGTTACAGGTAGGGAAGAAACCGGAATTTTCCGTAGATGACCCCATGGCAAATTCGTCCATATTAGTTTTACCCAGTAGGATACTGCCGGCACCTAAAAGCTTCTCATAAACTTTTGCACTATATGGCGGAATAAAGTTGTAGAGGATTTTAGATGAGCAGGTAGTCTTAATATCCTCGGTACACATATTATCCTTCAAGGCCATAGGAATACCAGCTAGGGGACCTAAGCTTTCCCCCTTGCTTCTTTTTTGATCTATTTCCCGGGCAACTTGTATAGCTTCATCCTTTGTAACTGTGACAAAGGCTTTAATTTTATCATCAATCTTTTCAATTTTCTCTAACGCCTGGTTTGTTAATTCTTCGGCACTTATTTCCCTATTTGCTAATAAATCCCGAAGACCATGAATCGTTGATAACTCCACCGTTTTCCCTCCTTTAAACTATCTTCGGTACTTTAAACATTCCTTCATCTTCCTCAGGAGCATTCTGCAGAACCTTTTCCTTAGGTAAAGTAGCTCTTAGCTCATCCTCCCGAAGAACGTTGTAAATTGGCAAAACATGGGCTAAAGGTTCTACTCCACTTGTATCAACCTTATTTAAAACTTCCATTGAGTCCAGAATCTTGTTTAATTCTCGAAGCTGTTCCACCTTTTCAGCTTCAGTCAGCTCCAACCGAGATAAAAGAGCAACATACTCGACATCCTTTATGGATATTTTCATCTATTATCAACTCCTTTTGAGATTTGGGGTAAAGACAATTAGTTAGTTACTGGTGGCTAGTGGCTAGTTTGCTATGAAAGCCTGGTGGTAGCTGTGTCATCCTGAGGGAGGGACGACCGAAGGATCTTAAGATTCTTCACTACGAAAGATCCTTCGCTGTCGTTCAGGATGACGGGAAAGCTTTCATTTATCGTGGTGCGGGCGACGCGTGATAATTGGGAGAGCTTTAGCCCGTGGCAATCTACGCTTTTAATTTGGGGCAGGGGATCGCCGCGCTATCGCTCGCGATGAAAATTGCAGTAAGCTATATGCTGTTACACTAATGTATTTTCTGGTCACTGAGCACTGGACACGAGACTTGCAGTTTATCCATTAAGCAACTCCAAAAACTCACTTTCACTAAGAATAACCACTCCCAGTTCCTTGGCTTTTTCATATTTTGAGCCGGGTTCGGCTCCAACCACTACATAGTCAGTCTTTTTACTGACACTAGAAGAAACTTTACCACCTAATGCCTCAATCTTTACCTGGGCATCCCTACGGCCAAGCCCTTCCATTGTTCCTGTTAAAACAAAGGTTTTGCCAGCCAATTTATCTGAGACAGCCTGGACTTCTGCAATTTCCATATTAATACCGGCATTTTTAAGCCTTTGGATAAATTCAAGATTCTTCTCCTCATTAAAGAAAGCTATAATGCTTTCAGCCATCTTGGGTCCTATTTCCGGGATTGCTGTAAGCTCCTCAGAGGAAGCCTTGCTTAACTTATCCATTGTTTTAAATTGTAGGGCTAGAATCTTCCCAGCCCTTTGACCTACCAATCTAATACCTAAAGCAAATATTAACTGATCCAGCCCTCGCTTTTTACTCTCTGCTATAGCAGTTAGGAGATTTTGAGCCGATTTGGGACCCATTCTTTCTAAGTTTATAATATCCTCATATTTTAAGTAATAGAGGTCCGCAGCATCCCTAATCAACTGTTGTTCGAAAAACTGAGTAATAATTGCTTCCCCTAATCCATCAATATTCATGGCATTACGGGATACAAAATGAATTATTCCTTCCCGAACAATAGCCGGACAGCTTATATCTATACAGCGAGAAGCCGCTTCACCTTCTAGTCGCACTATTTTAGATTTACATTCGGGACAGTATTCAGGCATATTAAAAGGCTCTTCCTGACCAGTTCTTTTTTCCGGGACAACTTTTACTACTTCGGGAATAATCTCCCCTGCCTTCTGAACTACAACGTAGTCACCGATTTTTATGTCTTTTTCTTTGATGTAATCCTCATTATGTAAGGTTGCTCTGCTTACAGTTGTTCCCGCTAGGCGTATAGGTTCGAGAACAGCAGTAGGTGTAACGGCCCCGGTCCTGCCTACTCGGACAAAGATATCTAAAAGCTTGGTCACTCCCTGTTCAGCAGGGAATTTATAGGCCACCGCCCAGCGAGGACTCTTAGAGGTAAAACCCAACTGCTCCTGCTCTTCAATTGAATTTACCTTGATTACCATGCCATCTATTTCATAAGGCAGATCATACCTTTTCTGACCCCATTTTTCGCAATAATCAGCTGCTTTATTGATGTCATTAGTTATGAAAGGCTCTGTAACACTAAAACCTTGTCTTTTTAAAAGCTCCAACGCCTCACTATGCTTATTAAGCGTGAAGCCTTCTTTATACATAACAGCATACACAATTACCCTTAAATCCCGACTAGCAGCAATTTTGGGGTCTAGCTGGCGGATAGAGCCGGCAGCAGCATTGCGGGGGTTTGCAAAAAGCATCTCCTCCCTAGCTTCCCTTTCTGCATTAAGCCTTTGAAAAGACCCTTTAGGCATATAGGCTTCTCCTCTGACATCCAGTGCAGGTATAAGCTCTTTAAGCCTGAGGGGAACATTACCGATTGTTTTCAGGTTTTGCGTAACTTCCTCCCCAGTAGTGCCATCACCCCGGGTAGCCCCTACCTGCAAAATACCGTTCTGATAATAGAGAGCAACGGACAATCCGTCTATTTTAGGTTCCACAACATACTCTACATTTTCCCTGCCTAAGCCGTTTACTACTCGACGGTGAAAATCCAAAAGCTCCTCCCGTCCAAAGGCATTACCCAGACTCAAAAGGGGTGTCCTATGGGTATATGTTGTAAAACCCTCCAAAGGCTTTCCTCCCACCCTCTGAGAAGGTGAATCAAGGGTGATAAGCTCAGGAAAGTCTGCTTCGAGAGCAATTAACTCCCTTAGCAACGCATCAAATTCAGCATCAGAAATAGCTGGATTATCGAGAACATAATACTGGTAATTATGCCTTTCGATTTCTCCCTTTAATGTATCTATTTTTTTCTTGGCTTCTTCCACTGTTATTTTCATTATACACCCCCTGTACTTATGGGCTAATTTTGCTGGTCAGTGGCTAGTGGCTAGTGGCTAGTGGCTAGTGGCTAGTTAATTATTAATGGTTCGTGTGACCAAGTATGCTAAGATTTGTTGACGTGCCACGATGAATAACAATCTTGCCTGATGTGTCATCGTGACGACGTTTATTAATTTTCGGTAGCACTGTAGCACGGACATGCACTTATACCAAAAAGCCGTCACACGGACCTAATAACTAGCTATTGAGCTTTCACACTTTTTTTATCGGAGCATACCTACTAATGAGTTTCTTTATCCCCTGGTCAGGAAACGCCACACTAACCTCGGCTTCATCCCCAGACCCCTTGACAGAAATCACAAGACCCTCTCCCCATTTATTATGCTCAACTTTATCACCTAAGTTAAAGGTTTCACCGCCGCTGGGTTTAGGAGAGTTAAATAAATTACCAGAAGTCTTGCCGAAAAAGGATGACTTTTCTTCTCTTTTTCCAGCCTGGGAGCTTTCCAGATATCTTTCAGGTATTTCTTCGATAAAACGGGAAGGCGAATTATATGCATCTCTTCCATAAATAGTTCTTTTCCATGCCCTAGTAAGATAGACCTTTTCCTCTGCCCTTGTTAAAGCTACATAACAGAGCCTTCGTTCTTCTTCAATCTCTTCAGGGTCAGTGGAATTTATACTGCGACTGTGGGGAAAAAGATTTTCTTCCATTCCGGTTACAAAAACTATGGGAAATTCTAGACCTTTGGCTCCATGCATGGTCATGATAACCATTGCGTCTTCATCGGCATCATAATTATCAATATCAGTGACCAAAGAAATTTCGGCTAAAAAGGTGGAAAGATCATCACCTTGACTTTCAGTATCATACTTTTTAGTTACTGTTAAAAACTCCTGCAGATTTTCTAAGCGAGTTTCTGCTTCAACGGTTTTTTCCAGCAGCAGTTCTTGGAGATACCCTGTGTCCTCTAATATTTTATTTGTCAAGAAAGTAATATCACTATTACTTAACTCTCTAAAACCATCTACCAGCTTTTTAAAGCCCTTGATGGAATTAGCCGTCTTAGTCGATATTCCCGCTGCTTCCGGCTCCGCCATAACATCATATATAGTCTTGCCATTTAAGGCGCCATAATTAACCAACTTGTCCCAAGAAGTATCGCCAATACCTCTCTTTGGTGTATTTATTACTCGCTTTAGACTTACCTCATCCAATGGATTAGCAATAACCTTCAAGTAAGCCAAAATATCCTTAATTTCTTTTCGATCATAGAATTTGGTTCCCCCAAATACCCGATAGGGAATATTGCCACGAATTAAGGACTCCTCTATGGCCCTAAACTGCCCAGTAGTCCGGCACAAGACAGCAAAATCCTTATATTCTTTCTGATCTCGATCTAATATTTGCCTGATTGTCCGTACAATAAAGAAAGCTTCATCAACTTCGTCTTGGGCAGTATAGTAATAAATTTTATCCCCGCCCTCTTTTTCTGTCCAGAGGCTTTTAGTTTTTCGGCGGGAATTATTTTTTACCACCTCATTTGCTGCATCAAGAATGTTTTGAGTAGAGCGATAATTTTGTTCTAATTTAATTACTTTGGTCTTTAGATAATCTTCTTCAAAACTTAAGATATTTTTGATATCTGCCCCTCTCCATTGATAAATGGACTGATCATCATCGCCCACCACACAGAGGTTTTTATGCTTAGCAGCTAAAAGAGTAATCAGCATATATTGGGCAGTATTGGTATCTTGGTATTCATCAACTAATATGTATTTAAATCTTTCCTGATATTTCTCTAAAATAAATGGTTTTTCCTTAAACAGGAGAACCGTGAGCATAATCAGATCATCAAAGTCCAGAGCATTATTATTTTGTAAGCGTTTCTGGTATTCACCATAGATATTAATAATCTGGTCATCGAAATAAGTGTTTTCGGGATCCTTCCGAGCAGCATCCGATGTCTTTAGTTCATTCTTGTAATTGGAAATCTTGTTGCTAATAGTGCGCGGTGTGTATTTTTTTTCATCCAGATTCTTTTCCTTCAAAATCATCTTTATAAGGGTCTGCTGATCAGAATCATCATAAATAACAAAATTAGACGTATATCCCAATTCACTGATTTCCCGCCGTAATATCCTTAAGCAGGTAGAATGAAAGGTTGCAACCCAGAGTTGTTGAGTAGCTATACCAACCAGTTTTTCTAATCTTTCTCGCATTTCCTGAGCAGCTTTATTAGTAAAGGTTATAGCCAGGATATTTCCCGGGTAAACCTTTTTTTCAAAAATAAGGTAAGCAATTCTATGGGTCAAGACCCGAGTTTTACCACTCCCAGCCCCTGCCAAAATCAGTAAAGGCCCTTCTGTACATTGAACAGCCTTCTGTTGTTCAGGGTTTAGATTATCCAAAATTGACAAAATTGTTCCTCCTCTATTTCCATTAAAAGGTCTTAAATATTATACCAGATTTATTCAAAGTAAGGAATGGGGACACGCTTCCTTTAAAGCCTTAATAAAATGATAAGAAATACCCCCAATCAATGGCTAGTTAGTGATGAGAAAAGACAGGACTGTAATCCTGTCTTAATATCTAGCTTGTTTGTGATTTTAATGAACCTCGAACTAATGATGTAAACACTGCAATTAAGGCTATACACGCTGCAACAAGGAAAGTCATCTGTACAGCCCCAGTGAAAGACTGAGCCTTTAAAGCTATACCTTCTAAACCTTGTCCTGAATATCCTTCCGTCAGATGGATTATTCTAGAACTATATACGGCACCGGCAATGGCTACTCCCAAAACCATTCCAATATTTCTCATAATTGCCAGCATACTTGAGGCAATTCCCCTTCGATTAGGAGGTACCGAACCCAGGACAGCACTATTATTTGGAGTTTGAAACATCCCTGTCCCCAAGCCAATAACTGCCAAGGACATTTCTATGTAAAACTTACTTGAATTTATATCTAAATTGCTTAGAAGCCATAATCCAAATGCAGTTATTCCCATGCCTAAAGAACTGATATATCTACTATCAAGCTTATCAGATATAGTTCCACTGATCGGGGCAACTATCATGGTAACAAGGGGCATTGGAATCAACATCATCCCCGCTTGAGCCGGCGACAACTGCAATAACTGCTGAAAATAAAAAGGCATTATTAATATAACTGAATACATGGCCATGTAATTAATCATTGCAGACAAATTTCCCATAGAATACAGTCTATTCCTAAATAATGATAGATCTAACATGGGGTAAGGTATGCGTTTCTCAAATAAAACAAATACAAGTAATAAAACTAAGCCTAAAGAAAGTAATCCGATAATAGTGGGATTGAGCCAACCTATTTTTTCTCCATAACTTAAGGGAAACAAAATACAAATTAAAGCAAAAAACAGTAGCAGAGAACCAATGACATCAAAAGGCTGGGAATTATGATTTCTTACATCTGGAATTACTTTATAGGCAAATATGATACTAATAATTCCAATAGGAATATTAATATAAAATACACTCTGCCAGCCAAAGTGGCTTGTTAAAAAACCACCGAGGATTGGTCCAGTAGTTAGGGCAACTGAAACCGCTATTGCAATTAAACCTAGGGATTTTCCTCTTTGTTGAGGAGGAGTTATGTTAGTAATAATGGCTGGCCCCATGGACATCATCATTCCCGCGCCAATGGCCTGGACAGCTCTAAATATAATTAGGAGCATTATCGACGGTGAAAGTGCACAAAGCAAAGATCCAATTGAAAATACTGCAAACCCTGAAATATAGATACGCTTGTGTCCATATAAATCTCCCATGCGACCATATGTAAGGAGTAAACTGCTGATTATTAATAGATAGGACATAACAACCCATTCAACGGTAGCCAGTGAAACATTATAAAAAGCACTTATACTAGGTAAAGCAATATTTACTACGCTTCCGTCTAAAGGTCCCATAAAAGTGCCTACTGCTACCGCTAGTAAAATCATTCTTCTTTCCTTAGCAGTTAAGTTTTCATATAGTGCACCTACCGACTTATTTCCTACTTTTGCATCCATATAATCCTCCATAAAAAGTTATGTTATTAATGCATATCATACACCAACATTTTACCACAAATTTCTGACACGAAATCTAATAAAGTGAGTTAACTACCCCAATTTTATTGGATTAAACCTTATTTTACAGCAAGTCAAGAACCGTCCCCGAATTGCCTGATAGAAAGCTAACCCTTAAAGCACCAATGTTCTGCCGTTATCCTTAAGCCACTTCCTCCATACTTCATAATCAGGCTTGAAGCTGGCTACTAATTGCCAAAACTGCTGAGAATGGTTCATGAACTTCAGATGGGCTAATTCATGGATTATTAAATAATCGATAACATCCTCAGGAGCCATGATAACTCGCCAGTTTAAATTAAGATTGCTTTTACTTGAGCAGCTTCCCCACCTTGTTGCTTGATTTTTTATCCGTAATTGGTTGTACTTTAAGCCCATAATTTTAGAGTAATGCTCTAGTTTTTCTTGATAAACCTGGTGGGCTTGATTTTTATACCATTTACTGAGCTCTTCTTTAACTAGATGCAGCCAATAATTTTCGGGTATATTTTCCGGCAGATAAACCCAAATCACCTTATCAATAAGTTTGTGATAAGGTTTAGAGCCTTGGTATAGCTTAGTTTGAAGCATATAGCTTCTTCCCTGCAAAAGATAAATCTCACCCGCTTGATAATTCTTTTGGGGATTCTTTACCTCTGATCGCTTATTAGCCTCTAATGTTTTTAAAATCCAAGCCTTCTTATCCTCCACAAACCCTTTTACTTTTTGTTCATTTGACCCTCGGGGAAAAGAAACTCTCACTTTATCATTGATAATAGTAATCCTAATTTGTTTGGCCTTAGTGCTGGGGCACATTTCATAAAATATTTCGGTTTTACTAATTTTACAATAGTTCATTTTTATCAGCCTGCTTTTCCCATCTATTAAAGTTAATAGATAATATCAATATCCCAGCAAGTAATAAAAGGAGACCCACTAAAGCTTGAGGGTTAAGCTTTTCTCCAAGAATAAAAATTCCCAACACCGCCGCTGTCAGAGGTTCGGCTAAAGTCAGGGTAACGGCATCTGCCACAGATATTTTGGCTAGTCCCCGAGAAAATAACAAATAGGCAACTGCCGTGGCAAAGACCCCCAGGTGTAGTGCCGCTACTGAACCTCTCCAATCCATTAACCATGTCAAATCACTAATAAATAATAAGGGGGATAAAATAATTGCTCCTAAGGAAAAAACAACAGCAACAACCAGCTCCGAAGGATGCTTGTCTAAAAGTTCTTTACTGGTAAGTGCATATACGGCATAGGCAAGTCCTGCACCTAAAGCCATCAATATACCTACTATATTTAAGCTAATATCTTTCTCTGACATTAAAAGAAATATGTTCCCCAAAATAGCCAAACAGGTGGCTACTTTCCATTTGCCGCTAGGTTTTTCACTCCTTACAAGATAACCTAATATCCCGGCAAATACCGGTGCACTTCCTATGGTTACAATAGTTCCTACCGCAACTCCAGTTTTGGAGACTCCAGCAAAGAAAAAAGGTTGATAAGCGGCCATACTTACTGCGGCTACAACAGTTGGTAAGAAGGGCCAGCCTTTAAAACCTCGCCAAGAACCTTTCATTAGAGCAAAAATAAACAGTACTGTTCCACCTATAGCTAAGCGTACTGCACCAATAGTTAGTGGGCTTGCCCCCGTTGGAGCAAGGGCCTGGGAAGTTCCTGTTGTTCCCCATAACATAGCTGCTGCTATAACCAAAAGAGCTGAGCCGGTTTGGACTTTTGTATTTTTCATCGTATCAATCCTTTCATGATCTTCGCCTTATCTCAAAAAATGCCAGCTTTGACTACATTATGGATTGGCATAAGGTTACTTTTTAAATGTACAAGTCCCCAGTATTTCTCCTCCAAATAATAAGGAAATCTGATCACCATCATGCACTTTTCCAACACCTTCAGGAGTCCCGGTAAAAATGATATCTCCTACTCCGAGGCCAAAGTGATCTGCGGTAAAATCCACAATTGTTTGGGGATCAAAAATCATATTTTTAATATTACCTAGTTGAACTTGCTCCCCATTTTTTATTAATGCAAAATCTTCCTGTTCACACTTCTCTATTCCAGGAAAATCAATAAATTTACTTAATACTGCAGAATTTTGAAAACCTTTAGCCAAAAGCCAGGGGTAGCCTTTTTCCTTAAGCTCATCCTGAACATCCCTTAAGGTTAAATCAATGCCTATGGCCATACTGTTAACAAGTTCGTCCACTTTGATACCCTTTTCATATGGCTTACCTATACGAAGAACTAATTCGGCTTCATAATGAACAGAACCTTGATTAGCTGGCAAGATAATGTCTTGCCCATTTGCTTCCACTAAAGCATGGGTAGGTTTGAGAAACAAAAAGGGGGATGTGGGTACTTTATTATTTAATTCCTTTGCATGCAAAACGTAATTTCTGCCAACACAGTAAATATTTTTAATTGGAGTCATAGCTATTCCCTCTTTCATTTTTAATTGCTTATTCTAAATACTGCTATATCCTCTCCGCCTAAGTACTCCCAGACCCCTTTTGCACCACTAGTTAAGGCCCCTATTTCCAAATGGAGCATAGCTATCCCACAATCCAAGCGTTTGGAAATATTAGAAAGGTTTGAAACCATGTCCGGTTTGTCCACCGAAATCTTAATCCAATCTTTATCAACTATAAAACGCCAGGGCTGCCTGTTTACTGCTGATGGAGAAAGACGGGCGGCCTCTAAAGAAGTTCTTACCCATGTAGGCCATTCATTTTCCGGCAGCCCACTACACATCTTATCTAGTTCTTGCCTTTTATGATGGGGCTTCATGCGGTAAAAAAACTTCTCTGTTAAGCTATGTTCTTCCAAAGCATAACCAACAGGAGTAATGGATATCACTTTCTCATGGGCACCGAAGGATATATGTTTTGCTACTTCTTCAGGCTTAAAAAACCCCCCCACCCAACAGGTTCCTAAACCTAAGGCTGTAGCCTCTAAAATAAAGGACTCACCTAAATAACCTACCTTTTCTTGGACATGGGTATCATTAATATCACCAATAAATGCTGCGTACATGGGAGCCCCTTTAATTTTCCCATAGGAGCCAATAGCTCCCTTCAGTACCGTCTCCGGGTCATGGGGCACAAAAATTATTCTTACTCCTGTAACACAATGGTTAAGGTTTTGGCAAAAGCTTATAAAATGCTCAATTTCCTTTTCTGTTAGAGCTTTAGTTAAATATGCTCTTCGAGAGCGACGCTTAAAAATAGCATCATACCAGCGTTCCGTGGGAATAATCATTTTTTACCTCCAAATTACTTTAGTGCATCAGTGAAACAGTGAAAGAGTCAACTAGATAAACTATGGTAATAGAAATGTTTCTGGGCTCTGGGCTCTGAATACTGAGCACGAATGTGGAAATACTTGTTATAGTACTATTGTATGGAAAAAAAATATCTTTTCAATACTAAAAATGCTTATTCTTTTGTAAACCAGTGATTTTTATCACTGAGTTGTTAAATAATAGTGGTGTATAATTAGGACAAGAGAAAAATGGAGGTGTTAATTATGGAAAAGAATTTAATTAAAAACATTGAGTTTAGTAAAGCTTTAAATTTAGCAGGTCTAGTAGAATATAAACCAGGGCAGGTCATCAGTCAAACCCTTGTACAAAACCCCCATGTTAGTATAACCTTATTTGCTTTAAGCGCCGGTGAAGGCATCAGCACCCATACTACACCTGGTGATGCTATGGTCTACATACTTGATGGAGAAGCAGAAATTACTATAGGTAACGAAACTGTTACTCCAACTACCGGCCAAACCGTTATCATGCCTTCTAATATACCTCACGGGCTAGAAGCGAGAAAAAACTTTAAAATGCTCCTGATTATTGTGAAATGAAGCTCTAGATTATTGTGAAATGAAGCTATACTTTAGGATTGAGAAATGTCAAAATAGGAACGTCCCCAACTAGAAAAAGGTGGTTAGGAGTGAGCTCCTAACCACTTTATTTATTGATTATCAAATTTAACATTTTCCAAGAATATTGCTAAACCCTCACTTTGATGCTGGCACATAAGTTTTTCAGCGGTTGCTGCTTCACCATTAGCAATAGCTTGAATTATTGCTTTATGGTCTTCAATGGATTTAGTATTACGCTGTGGACTGTATGCAAATAGTGCCCGTGCCCGATCTGTTCTAGCTGTTAGATCACTTATCATTTTCTTCAGATGGTCATTATCACAGTTCTCATATATTGTCTGATGAAATAATATATTGAGCTTACTGTACTGACGGAAATCCTGTTTATCTATCGAGGTCTGCATTCTACTAATTTGGTTTTCTAAATCTTTCAGAAATTTAATATTTGTATTTTTAGTTGCCAAAAATGTGGCATGACCCTCTAAGATAACTCTAATATCACTTAATTGCCGAAAATCCTTTTCAGATAACTTGCTGACAACAACTTCACTATGAGCGGAAACCTCAATTAGGCCTTCCGCTTCTAAGATTTTAACAGCTTCCCGAACAGGGATAGCGCTAACACCAAGCTCACTTGCTACTTTTCTTAGTATAATTCTCTCTCCGGGCTTTAAATCACCAGATACTATCGCTTCCCTTAAAGTAGAATAAATCATTTCCGCTTTTGTTTTACATTGTAATGGTGTATGCAAGTCCCCCATTATTCAACCTCCTTACAGCCTTTAGCCTATATAGCTTTATCCACGTATGTGACCTTAATAATATATTATATATTTCGACATTTTGCAACTTTTGCAACGAAAAATTATAGACTGGTTAGAGGAAATACTATTTTTATACAATCCTTAGGACAATCCATACGACAGGCACCACAATACCAACACTCTTCAGGATACAAGACTTTGGGCTTTTGGGTGCCCTCATCCATAAAAATTAAATCGCCCGGACAATTAACATCACATAACCCACACCCATTACAAAGTTTCTCATCTATTAGAATAGCCATAGTCAATTCTCCTTTCAATCAATTATAGATTATAAGGCTCTACACGTTTTAATATTATTTGACCCTTTTCAAGCTTTTGGTGGAGGGAACAATGCCACTCTTTTCTGCTTTCCGGAAAATCACCCCGATAATGGGATATGCCGAATCGGCTTTCCTCCCTTTCTAAAGCACCTCTGACTACAGCTTTAGATACCTCCAACAAATCTCTAAACTCAAATAAACGCATTAATTCATGCAGGTTTTCCGTCTTAGCAGTAATAAGTAAGTTACCTAATTTATTAAGTTCAGCTTGGGCTGCTTCCAAACCCATTTTACTCCTTCCAATACCTACGTAAAGAGTCATAACCTGACGTAATTTCTCCTCAAGCTCGCAAGGCTTAAGTCCATCCATATTTGCAAGATGTTTAAATATGGATTGCTTCATGCCTTGAACAGTTTCTGGTGAAATCTCTAATCTACCTCCACCGCCACTTAAAACATACTTTGCCGCTTCTTCGCCGGCAGTATCACCTACACACATAGAGCCTGAAAGACTTCCTACCGCTACAGTACATGCACCGCCAGCGAAAAGTCCAGGTATTGTAGTTTCACATTCAGGTGTAATATTGATACCACTGACAGAACCTAAAAATGCGGGAAGCTGACCTTCAGAGATTTGTACTTCCATTAAGTCATTCCGGACATCTACACCTTTTTGTTCGCAATAATCGAGGAAAGTGTTTTTATCAACTGGCAAAAGATTATTAATAAGATGATTTAGATCTTCTTCAGAAAGATGACGCAAATCAAAATAACAAGGTCCTCTTCCCTCTTTTAACTCCCAGTATACACCCCAGGGCATTATCCAGCGGGGACCCTTTTCGCCTTTTTCATGGTATTTAAATAAGAAGCGTTCACCTAAACCATTTACAATATAGCCTCCCATACCGACAATAGCATTTAAGGCAGAGGCGCTAAAGTTGACAGGAGTTAGGGTATAGTTGACAAACTCCATATTCTTGATTTCAGCTCCGGCCCGGAAAGCCATAGCTTGAGCACCACCGTTATTATATGGGCTGTGCCAGCTATTATAAGGCATGCTGGCCTGATTATTATAGAATCGAGTAACATTACCGGTAGCAACAATAGTTGCTTTTGCTAAGAATACATAGAAATCACCTTTGCGGATATCAAAACCAACTGCACCAATTACACCGGTTTCATTTACAAGTAAATCAACGATATTTATTCTGCGAAAAAACTTTACACCAATTTTCTTAGCCTCTTTACTAATAGTAGGTTTCAAGTTTCTACCATCAAAGTTTATAAAGTATTCCCCGGGCTGACCAAATGAGCCAGTTCTGATATAGGCATCATTCTCTGTATCTTCCCGCATGGGTACACCCAGCTCTTCTAAATACTTCAATAAGTTTTTTATCCTAGAGAGATATACTTTTGGGGGGATATTCATATCAACTAGTCCCTGGGTTAAGCGATGATACCAAGTCATAAAAGCTTCATTAGTATCCCAATCTGGACCAGTATCTAGTACAGCGAGAAAGTGATCATTACCTGCTGCTCCACACCCACTACGGTCAATACCAGCTTTATCTACTAGAGCTACGTCCAGACCCTGCCTTCTAGCAGCTAAAGCTGCCATAGTACCGGCAGATCCTCCACCAATAACTAATACGTCAACATTTACTACATTTTCATTGAAATTATTATTTTTTAGATTCATAATCTACACCTCCACATATATGTGCCTAACTTGGCTAATCAACCTTTTCCAAGATGTGAATACCTCCGCCAGCTCGATCTGTGGTATATATGATGCCATTTGCCTCCACATACACATCAGTGGTCTGGATGGCTTCTACACCCGGTGGATCCGCAGGAACGTAAGAATCAACTTCAACTGGATTACAAGGATCTGAGATATCAACAACCCTAATACCGGCATTATTATAGGTTACAAAAATTAATTCTTCACTTTGGAAAGTACCTGGCCAGTTTTCATGCAAGTTATGGGGCCCAAACCTTAATCCCTTATTACAGTAATCTCCCTGGGGAACAGGAAATTTAGATAGAACTTTCGGTGCCTTTTCATCCTGAATATCAATTACTCGCACGTACTTTGGTGGTTCTTGACATTTGTCTCGAGTAGACTCATCAGTGACGATTAATAAATTCCGGCCTGGAAGAGGCAGAGCTGTATGAGTGCATCCTCCATCTTCCGGAGACCAGCATATACTATTTATTACTTTGATATTGGACAGGTCAGTAGTATCAAGTATATACATTCCACCATCCCACATCCCAAGATAAGCCCGGTTACCATTAGGTATTGCGTGGTGTAATTTATATTTTAAGCCTTGGGGCCAGTTAGGGGTTTCCCCGCCTTGAGTCCATTGACCTGGCAGCCACCAACGACCGGTCTCTACCGGTTTTTCCGGGTTCTTCATGTCAATAATTAATAACATCCTGTCTAAATAACCTTCCGGAACTGCAGTTACATATGCATAACGTCCTCCTGTATAGGTTATGCGATGGACTCCATGACCGCCTGTATTATAAAAACTAATTTCTTTAGGCTTTTTGGGATTACTTATATCAAAAACCGAAAAGCCTACTTTTTCTGCTTTTTCGGTTCCCCTTTGTTCATAGTTAACAAATAACAGTTCATCAACAATCTGGACCTTAGGAGACATAGTATTTTTAAACCCCGGTAATTCACCCACCATTTTAGGCTCTCGAGGATTACTTATATCTAAAATACTTGTTCCTTTTCCAGGTGTTAAATGACCAACATATAAATGATTGCGAAATGGCATAGATTGCATTGTTTTTCCAAAGCCATTTAAATCGGTATGTCCTAATAATTTAATTGTCATTACTCTCATCCCTTCCCGAGATATTTACGGACATAAATAAAACTTACTTCAGGTGGTGTTTTTACCCTTGTTGTACACTAGACTCCATCTGAAGTCTAGTTGAGTTATCCAGGGACTTTTATCTCCCGTTTTATTTTCTAAAACAGCTTGAGTCTAATGGAGGCAGTCATTGGGTAAATTTTTTAATAACGGGAATTGTAAAATCTAATCCGAACTCCTCTAAGTGCTCAATTTTAGGTACTCCCGTCTCATCACAGCCCCGTTCCTTGTACCATCTAAGCCGATCTGCTTTAAATTTCTCCAGAGGATATACTGATCCCGCCTTTTTACCTGTTGTCAATGGCTCAGTATGCACTCTCTCCGGTAAGACATCATCCTTTTCCGGAATTATGCCTTCCCGAATGTTATAAGCACGGGCTAATAACAGCATTCTTTCTGCAGTTATGTCCCATTCTGAAAGCTCTATATCCCAACCCATTGTTGTTTGTAGTAAATCCATATATATCTGGGGATCAACTAATCTTCTCTGCCAGGAACAAACGGTAAGAGAGTCCGCCCAAACCCGTTGATTTTGCTCATCAATGGTACTTCCATAATGATGACATGGCCCTCGATCAGAGATTGCATATTGTAAGCCCTTCTTATGTCCCCCTTGGGGAACAAAGCCTGGAAATTCTACTCCTTTACAATGCATAGCTAGTTTTTCTGAACCTTTACCAATAGCTTGGGAAGCACATTTTACTCCCTTAGCTAAAATATCGCCTATCCCTTCACGTTTCACAATTTTTCGCCATAATTCTAAAATAGCTGTGGTATTACCCCATTCGAGCTTAATACCGTCTAAATCCTCTAAAGACAGTATGCCTTTTTCATAACACTCCATGGCAAAGCCTGTTATATTACCTAATGAGGTTGCATCAAGTCCCTGCTCATCTGCCCAACGACTCAGATATACCATAGAACCCAAATCAGAAATGTTGCAGCCTGGACCTATATTTGCTGTTGAATCAAAGTCCGGACATACTACATTACCGGCAAAAATTCCATCCCTAACGATTCCTAGCTTCATACAGCCTAAAGGGCAACCGGAACAAGATCTAGATTTGGCAAAATACCGTAAATCATATTTTAATCCGCCAACCTCACTAATACCTTCGAAATAACCTTCTCGATAATTTTTGTTGACCAGACGACCTTCATCATTATGGGCTGTCAAGCTTATGGAATTGCCGTAACGCACCAACTCGTATCCCCGTGGATGGTTAGTACGATTACTTAACATTAATTTTTCTAGTTCCCCTCGAGCCTTTATTACACCCGGTAAGTCAAAAGTACTTACGGGGTTAGTCCCTCTAACTGCAACAGCTTTTAAACCCTTAGAGCCCCAAACTGTTCCAGAGCCGCAGCGAGCCGCCGCCCTAAACTGTTCCTGGCCAATGGAGGCAAAGCTTACCAGGTTTTCACCTGCTGGGCCGATTGCAAGTACTTTAAACTGACTGTCTTTTAACTCTTCCTTAATTAATTGCTGGGTCTGCCAAGTAGTAGTACCCCAAAGATGTCCGGCATCTCTTAACTCAACTACATCATCCTTAATCATTAAATAGACAGGTTTGGGAGATTTACCCTTTAATATAATTCCATCATATCCAGCATATTTTAATTCCGGACCCCACTGGGCACCAGTCACAGAAAAGCCAATGGTGTTGCCCGTTAATGGAGATTTAAAAGTTAAACAAATATGGGCTCCGCCGGGGATTACACCAGTCAGTGGCCCGGTCAGGATATACATTTCTGCCTCAGGTGTAAGGGGATTGGCTCCCTGCTTTGTTCTCTCCCAAAGCAAGCGGGTACCCAATCCACGTCCGCCGATATATTCACGAACCCACTTATGTGGTAATTCGATTACTTCGATTATATTTTCTGATAAATCAATTTCTAGGATTCTCAAACTTAACTGTTTCATATAATCACCCATCACTTTATTTCTTCCCGTCCAAACACTTTTACTGCTAATTCTCGGGCAATTTCATATGCATTACGATTTAAATGTCTGCTTTCAAAACAGGGATCAAGATTATAGCTTAAGGCCTGTGGTCCGCAGGCGGTAACACATACAGGATTTCCGCCACATAAGTCGCAGAACAGAGGTGTTCCTCTTTTAGGATGGTAACTAACGGCCTCCCCCGGACAAGCCCGAAAACATCTCTGACATTGAAGACCTTGTTCCCTTAAGCATTTCTCCTCATTGATCAAAACAACTCCACTTTCTGGATCATAGCTTAAAGCCTTTACCTTTTCTGGACAAGCGGCAACACAGGGATGATCAGAGCACTGATGACAGGCTACCGGAATATCTAAAGGACCCAGTCCAATCTGTACCACTTTAATCCTTGCTGCTTCCGGCCATATTTGTTTTTCTTTATTAATGGCACATGCCATTTGGCAGGCTTTACATCCTGTGCATTTATCATATCGTATATCGAGTCTGCCTAGCATGAAATAATTCCCCTTTTTTAGTATTTAGAGGGCTGGTTACACCAGCCCCCAAGGCCTAATTACTTAATATCAGCAAGTGCTTTTGCCAAGGTTCCTTTAATTTTCTCAGCGGTAGCGGCAATTTCATCAACCTTTTGTTGAAGTCTTTCACCCTCCATAAATGTAATCGGGTTATTTGCTTTTGCTGCTTTGTCTATTAATTCAGGATCGGCCAAAGCTTTGGCAACAGCTGCTCTAAATTCCCTAGTTACTTCAGGATCCATTCCTGGAGGCCCAAAGAAACTGCGGTGAACTTCAAGCATATTTGTTATTACTTTCATAAAATTTTGCCCTTCACCAGTTGTTACTTCTAATGCTGTCGGTACATCGGGGTATTCAGCAACTCTCTCAGGTGCAAACATTAATAAAGGTTTTTTATCACCAGCTTTGATCATAGGATCAGCATCGCCTAAAGCAGTGATATGTCCATCACCTTCACCTTTTATTACAGCTAAAGCAGTATCAGCGTTACCTTCATAACCAGTAATCTGGTTAAGTTCAAATCCCATTGACTCAGCCATCACAGCAGCTGTAAAGAAGTCCTCATCCATCCCTTGAGATGGGAATTTTATGGGTCTGCCAGCCTTAGCTAGATCTTCAATACTATTAAATTCTGATTTTCCGCCTACTGCAAAAACCCTAGGTTCTGTTGCAGCACGACCTAAGTAAGTAAACTTAGTAGCTTCAAATTGTACACCTTCAGAGCCGGATAATTCAGCCAAAAGAACTGACGGGAAACTAGTAAAAGCAAATGTTAAACCATCTGGCTTAGACTGCCATAACTGGTTAATACCAATAACTCCACCGGCACCAACAATGTTTTTCACAGTAATTTTAGCTCCGGGATAATGCTTTTCAATATAAGGAACAATCATTCTAGCGTAAGTATCCATACCTTTACCAGGAGTATTCGGAACAATCAGGGTTATATCTTTTTCTTTTACTTTTTCTTTTACTTGTTCTTTTACTTCTTCTTTTTGGGCAGGCTCTTGAGCTTTTTGTCCACAAGCTGTTACTAAAGACATGATTAATAGAATCGCAAAAATCAAAATTAAGCTTTTCTTTTTAAACATTGAACAAATCTCCCCTTTTTTAATTATTTATTATCAAAAGTTTTAAAACTAAGACTAATTACCTCCCCCCTACAGATATCAAAAAAATAATCACCTATAAAATTCCTTCTAAAATTCCTTTGTAAAAATGAACATTTAAAAATGTAACGAAGAGCAGATGTATAAACAGCAGTGTCCCTATGCCAAAAATTAAAGACTTAAACCACCTATCTTTATTAATTAGGCGGAAATAACCAGTCACGAAAACAAAAATAGCTGCTTCAATTCCAATAATCACTATTAGAGCCAAAAATACTGCTACAATTGTGAAAGCTACTAATTCTTTTTTGTCTAAACCTTCCTTCTTTTCACCCGATTTAGACTTTTTAGTATCCTTTGTACCAAACAATAGCTCACCGGCATCAATTGCCAAGTTTAATTTAGTATTTTTGGCATTTTGTAAATAAAGTTGTAGCGAGATTAAAATTGCTGAACCAATAGCTATTGGCATTGGAACTAGTCGAGCCCTAGGACCATAACCCATTGACACTATTGCTACACTAACAAAAAAGACAAGAAAAGCTATTGCTACCAAATTATTTGCAGTTCTCTTTGTCATTATTACTGCACCCCACTTTCGTCCACAGTCTGTTTTTTGGAAAAGAAAGAACGTATAAATGGGAAGAATAAGGTAGATAAAACAACAAGTAGCAAAATAAGTGTTACCGGCCTGGTTACAAAGAAAAGGTTTCCATAAAGTTTAATGGAAATATGCATATATCTTTCAAGCATTAACCCTAAAACCATACCAATTGCCATATCAGCCCTGGAATACTTGTATTTATCCATAATATATCCGATAAAACCAAAGATAACAGCAACCAATACATCACCAATACGACCTTTAATTGCATATGAACCCACTAAACAAACCGGAAGTAATACAGGAATCAGTATACTACTTGGCAAGGTGGTTATTTTTACTAAATGCTTTGCCAAAAGCAATCCACCTATTGTAGTCAGGATGTTTGCAACAACTATAATCCAAACTATAGAGAAAACCAAATCCATATGATTTTCAAGCATATCCCTACCCGGTGTAATCCCCATAACAATAAAAGCTGATAAAAGGATGGCCATACTTTCACCACCTGGAATACCAAAGCCCAAAGTAGGCACAAGTCCCCCACCTTCATTGGCTGCATTAGTAGCTTCAGGAGCAATGACTCCTTCAATATTCCCTGTACCAAAGGATTCTTTTGTTTTGGAAGTCTGAGCAGCCATACCATAAGCAGCAATCCCACCAATACTAGCCCCAACTCCTGGAAGCGCCCCAATAAAAAGACCTAGTAAACTTGATCTTAAGACCAGTTTCCAGTGTATGAATACATCCCGTACACCTGTCCAAACATTACCCATTTCACTAGTTTTTTGTTCTTTTACAATTGAGCCTCCGGTTATATATAATTTGATCATTTCTGATATAGCAAAGAGCCCAATAACTACAACAGCAAAATCAAGACCATCCATTAAAAATAACGTACCAAATGTATACCTTGAGGTTGCGCTTACTGGATCCATACCTACAAAAGAAAGTAGTAATCCAAAACCTGCTGCAGTTAATCCTTTTAAAAGAGAGCCACTACTAAATAATGCAATTACCGAAAGGCCCCATAATGCCATAACAAAGTATTCTGGAGGCCCTAATGCCATCATGATCGCCTTCATAAGTGGTAAGGTTAACGTAAGAAATATAGCACCAATAAGACCACCAATTAAAGAAGCCATTGCCGCAGCACCTAAAGCTCTGGCACCTTCACCCTTTTGGGTCATGGGATAGCCGTCAAAACATAACGCAATACTTTTGGATGCCCCTGGGATATTAAATAAGATACTGGTTATCGAGCTGCCAAAGATTGTCGCTACGTGTGCACCTAATAACATAGCCAGAGCAGCAACAGGGTCTAAGCTTAAACTAAAAGGAAGAATTAATGCCATAGCTGCAATACCGCCTAGCCCTGGCAATATTCCAATTAAAACACCAAATAAGACACCAATGGACATAAATAACATAGATGTAGGGTCAAGTAAAGCTTGCAATCCGTGCCACGATGCAGTTAACATCTAAATCACCTCACTTAGAAAAAAATTTTGAGAAAATTTAACCTTTATGTCTCAACTATAAAATATGATATATCATATATTGTATATTCAACAAGGTATAGCAAAATCCTCCTGCAAAAATAAATATTTAATTTAACATATAAATATTTCTTATCTAAACATTTTCTACCCTAAAGCAAATTTCCCTCTTTTTTGGCATAAACACGTCAAAAATAAACATTTTTTTGAAAGCAGCTGATAAAATATTAAAGCCGGGGCAATACATCTCACTTGTTGGAATATACATCTTGTGCTACCAAAGAACTTAGAATTCCCCCTTGCGTCCATAAATCTGATATATGATATATCGTATATGATATTATATTTTCGTCAAAATTCTTGCACTTCCTGCTTTTATTAATAACTTTATAATAAAAATTTATAAGGAATATACTACCAAAATATTACCCTTGCTTCTAAATTTATTTTCAGAATTTACTGTTCTTTTGAGAAGAGATAATTATATGCAGACTCAATTCTTTAGCAATCCAGGTGTTCATCAGTTCGTTGTTCCTACCGGTGTAAAGTCGTTAACTATCACAGCGATAGGAGCCGCAGGTGGCGAAGATATTGCCCTGCCCTACTTTATCAGGGTGGATGCGTTGCTTCAATTCAAGGGGATTTTTCGGTTGTCCCAGGAGAGGTTCTCGCGGTATTAGTTGGAGGTGGTGGATCTTTTGTCTGGTGCGGTACGGGTTCGGTATCTCCGGCCAATATACTGGTTGGCCGCAGATGGCGGCGGTGGTTGTTCGGATAATCAAAACGGTACAGACGCATCACTTCCTAGTATTCCTCCGAGGCACTGCAAGAGGCGGCGGCGGGTCACCTGTGATAAGACCAGTTCACCGTCTGCTCTTGCTTGAGTTGGAAAGAGGCTGCCAGTGCTGGAACTCAACTTCATAATCTTATCGAAAAAAGCATTAGAAGGTATACCAATTCATTCGAATTATGGAGCTAATTTAAATGAATGGGTATTCCAATTAATGGCCAATATAAGAAGGCAGCTAACAATGTTACAACAAAAGAAATGACTGTAAGCCAAACTCCTACCCAAATCATTTCTTTTACTGAATAAAACCCATATTCATAGGTAATAATTCCAGATGGTGATTGAGTTGGTAAAAAAACCGCGTTACCAGCAAACAACGATATCATGCCAACCCAAATCGGATTGATACCAACCCCTTGTCCTAGATGTAGCACCAGAGGCATGAATGTTGCAACAACCGCCATCAAATTCATCATACCTAATCTAATTAAAACCGTTAAGGCAAAAATTACAATTGCTAAAACTAGAGGGGAGAAGTTCCCACTATAACTCAAAACGAATTGAGTGGCTTCAGTAATAACATTCGTTTTTTGGAGCGCATCTGCGATAGTCAAACCTGACCCAAATAAAAGCATCACTCCCCAATTCACTTCTTTGGAAGCATCTTTCCAACTCATAAACCCTATCTTAGGGAGCATTAAAAGCAACGCTGCAATTAATTCAGTAGGGATTGAGGCAATATTTAAAATCCAAAAAGAAAGAAGGAAAATAAATATAATCAATACTTTTTTTTCAGTTAACGAAAGGGAACCCATTTCCTTCAGTTCATTTTCTATATACATTGTTCCACCAGGGAAACTTTCCATCTCTGGAGGGTAGAGACGTGTTAATATGAAATATATTGACACTGTAATGGTAAAGCTAACGGGAGCATTCGCTATTAACCAATTCATATAGGTAAATGAATAGTCTCCTATTTGTTGGAATAAACTAACAGCTAAAATTGATGTAGAAGAACCAAACATAGAACTAGTTCCAGTTATCAGGGAAAGATAGGCTAAAGCAATCATGATTGATTTTCCAATATTACTAGGGGCTGAAAGTTTAAATGCCGAAAACAGGCCCACAACCATACTTAGCATTAACATGGTCCTGCCCATAATGGCTGGGACTATAAATGTAAGTATATACATGTTAATGATAACTAGGAATAAAAAAGCACGAACATTTCCTTTAGCTAGTTTTAAAATATTAAAAGCTATACGACGTGCAAGGCCTGATTTTTTGATCGCAGCAATAAATATAAATAACCCCATTAATCTCCATAAAATAGTATCTCCCAATTGAGCGACTGCTTCATCATAGGGAAGAACTTTTAACAGGGGCATTAGTACAATAATAGCAATTGAAACTATAGTAGGGTCAAGGGCACCTGTAGCCCATAGAGTAGTTGCTGCCAGTAATATTGCCATTACTCGATATTGAGCGGGATCACCGCCAGTTAACCAAGGCAAGACAATGCCAAGCAATATAAATACTACAGCAATACCAAGCCCAATCGGGCTTTTTATTTTGTCATCATTTCTACCAGAATTATCTTTCTTAATCGAATTATCTGCTGACCGTGAATTATCTTTCACAATATTAGTAATCATATATTCAGTCTCCACTTCAAACTTCATATTATATGACAAGTTCTAACTCAACTTCCACTCTACGAAAGTTGAGTTAGACACATATTGGAAAGGCTTACCCTAACTTTTATTTCGCTTTCTTTTGCCAAAAGCTTTTATTGTTTGAAATTTTACCGTATCCCAATAAATCATCTAATTTAACCCACATTTTATTTAGAAAAGGTAGATTTAAGGAACTCCAATATGGGATTTCATGAATCAATCCCGAAGGTTTATTAAAGGGGCAAACGGTAATACACAAACCACAATTTGTTCCTGAACTTGCCCAGTAGGCACGGCATTTATCATGCTTCAAATTCCATTGATAAACACCTGGACTGCCGTAATCACCTTGTGGTGTAAAGGAAGGCCCGTTCATGGGTATTGCTTTAGGCGGACATGTCTCTGCACATTTTTCACAAGCGAGGCAAAACTCCCTTACTCCAAAAGTAATCGGCTTATCAGGAAGCACTGGCAAATCTGTAATAACCTTGGAGATCCGGGCACGAGGTCCGTACCACGGAGTAATTAGTTTTGCATTACGACCAAGTTCACCCAAACCAGCATCTACTGCCAAAGGAATATTCAAAGCTGTATCATTAGAACTGGCAATAGCATTGTAGCCTAGTGAACGGATACATTCAGCTAAACTAATTGCACTAAAAGCAATCTTGGAATAGGCCAATCTAGTGGAGGCCATTTCTGTCAAAGTTGGTCCGGTTTTCATACCATCATAATCCATCTCATGAATCAGGACAATGGCATATTTCATCTCCTTGGGAATGATACGGGTACCATCAGACATTTTAGTCGGAATATCAATGTTTTCAAATCCCGGCTCATCGGAAAATTTAATTGGATAAGAAGCTTTGGTTTCACTATCATACCAACTAGAATATACCCATTTACGATCCAATTTTGCAATCCCTACTTGATCAGATCCGTAGAAACGAGTAGCACCTTTTATGGTTTTGGTCATTTCTTCCGGACTTGCTTCCCATTTAACTCCCTTTTCGAAAGGTCCAAAAGTGAGTGGTGACCATGAGTTACCTCCCCGATCTGGATCATGCATGGGGAAATCAGTAACACTGAAAATACTGGCAGCACCAACGTAGTAAGCCCAATCGCGAATAGAAAATCCTTCTTTGCCTTCAGCTATATATTTACGGCGGTTGGCAGGATACTTCTTATTTAATGGCTGATATTCCGGATTCCATTTCACCTGTAAAGCCATGTTCTTCTCTTGCGGAAATCTCTCGTAATTTTCTTGTACATCATAAAGTTCCGCCGCAGTCTTATTAACCTTTCTAACTGCATTTAGAAAGCCATACCTTGTAGACATCATTTTCACCTCCGTCACTTTACCTTAAAGATTTCTAGAGTAAGCTTTTAAAAAAGGAGGCAACAAGCCCCAAGGCCAACTAGTTATCCGTAATTGAATCGATAGGATAATACTCTAACCGAGGAATAACTTTACCAACCACCCTTGAAAGAACTTAATTTGAAGAACATAACTAAAAAGAATATAAATACTTACTTCGGTCGCTAATGTTACAAGTAATGAAATATACCATTTCATCTTAGTAATAAGGATAAAAAAACCGAAGACAAACAAGAACATAGCCGGCAAGATACCAATTAGTAAGGTCATTACTAAATAAAGTACTATCATCGAAATCGCAGCTAATTCAGAGCCACCCTCAACTTTTTGAATCTTAACCTGCTCAGTCTTTTCTGGCCCCTTGACAGAATCTTTGCTTTTTCCACCAGTTAGGAGTTCAGCTGCATCTACATTTAAATTAATATTCTTTTTAAAATTCATAAAATATATTTGCAGGAGCATAATAAGTGCCGAGATAACATAAATCGGTACTGGCACCATTCGTGCTTTATAGGTGTAATCATACGATAAATAAATCATGGCAAGAAAGAAAAACAGGAATAGAAAAGCTACTAAATTTTCTTGTGCGCGTCTACTCATCAACTAACCCCCCAAAACTGCTTTTCGTTTGGCCATTATTCTGCGCGCAAACGGATAAATTACAGATAAAATAATTAGCACTGCAAATACAAGGGTTAAAGGTCTTTCAAGAAGGAATTTGCTTCCATATAGTGTGAGTGAAATCTGCATATATCTCTCGATCATCAATGCTAGCACCATACCAATAACCATATCAGCCCGCGAATAATTATATTTATCCATGTAATATCCAATAATACCAAAGACCATAGCAACCACAACATCAAGCATGCTTTTATTCATAGCATAAGCCCCGGAAACACAAACTGCCAGTATAATGGGAATTAGAAAATTACCGGGCAATGCTGTCATTCTAACTAAATATGGCGACATCATTAAGCCAAACCCTGTAGAGAAAACATTAGTTAGTACAATCAACCAAACCAAGTTGAATACTAAAGGTAGGTTATACTCCAACATTTCACGGCCCGGTTGAATCCCCAACATAACAAATGCAGCTAATAAAATAACCGCCACTTCTGATCCAGGTATACCAAAGGCTAAGGTAGGAATCAGGTGTCCACCTTCGCTGGAAGCATTGGTTGCTTCAGGAGCAATAACACCTTCTACAGCTCCTTTACCAAATCTCTCAGGTGTCTTGGAAGTCTGTACTGCAGCACCATAGGCAGCAATCGAGGCAACACTGGCACCAACACCAGGTAAAGCACCAATAAATACTCCTAGAAAACTTGCCTGTAATACTGTACGCCAATGCCTGAAGGCATCTTTAATTCCCTCAATAAGCCCACTTTTCGAATTAGCCAGACTTTGATCTCTTTCGACAATTGAGCCACCTTTAACATATAACTTAATCATCTGGGAAATAGCAAATAGACCCATGATCGCTACTGGAATATCAAAACCATCCACCAACTCACTGATACCAAAAGTATATCTAGCCGTTCCAGTAACAGGGTCCATACCAATGAAAGCGATAGCTAAACCGAAACCAGCTGCAACCAAACCTTTAAGAACTGATCCCTCACTGAAAATGGCTATAATAGTTAGCCCCCATATGGCCATCATAAAGTATTCCGGGGGGGCTAGAGCTAACATGACCATTTTCATGAGAGGTAAACTTACAGTTAAAACAAGTGCTCCAATAATTCCTCCAAGCAAAGAAGCCGTTGCTCCGGCAGCCAATGCTCTTACACCTTCACCCCTCTGGGTCATAGGAAAACCATCAAAGCAAACAACAACACTTTTGGAAGCTCCGGGGACATTAAAGAGAATACTAGTAATCGAACTACCAAAGATCGTTCCTGTATGGGCTCCGATTAATAGGGCAAATGCTTCAGGTGGACTCATACCGAAGGTAAAAGGCAGTAATAAGGCCATAGCAACAATCCCGCCTAAACCTGGAAGAAATCCAATAAGTAAACCAAAAGCTATGCCCAAAAACATAAATGTTAAACTAGATACACTAAATATGAGTAATAGTCCTTCTAAGGATGCTTGTAACAATCTATACTCTCCTTTCGGGTTTTAGTTAACAGTTGAATAGTTGTTAACATGGTGGGCAGGTATAAAAACCCGCCCACATTTTAATTATTTAATGCTTGCGGTAGCTTTATCAAAAGTAGGTTTTAAAACTTTAGCTCTTTCCACAATTTCAGGAATTAGCTTTTCCAGATCCTCACCAGGCATATATGCGGGATTTCCGCCAATTGCTTTCATCTTCTCGATAACTTCAGGGTTAGTTAATACTTTATCTAAAATCTCACGCCATGCATCTGTAGCTTCCTTACTCATGCCAGGAGGTCCCCAAAAAGACTCATAAAGATTATGTATAGTTACGATATCATTAATAGCCTGCTTTCCAGGGCCATCACCTACTACCTCAAGAACTGTTGGAATATCTTGATATCCTTCCCAGTCAACCCGCCCATCATTAAGGATCATGATAGGAACTGTATTTCCTTCCTTAACCAAAGGATGTGATCTCTCATAAGCAGCAAACAATCCATCTACAGTGCCTTGAACCTGAGACAGTTGGATTTCTCCTTCTGAGTCAAATCCTGAAACAACTTTAAAATCGACATCAAGTGAATCTAAAATAGTAGTCGCTGTATAAAAATCATCATCAAGACCCTGGGATGGGAATATAAATGGACGATCTAGGTTCTTCATATCTTCTGCATTTTTCATGCCGGATTTAACACCTACGGTAAAAAGTATAGGTCTATTAGCAACACGTGCCAACCAAGTTGATTTTGTTGGGTCCCACTCCACACCATCATTACCTGCAATATAGGAAAGGATATGTGTTGGAGCACTAGCCAACGTAATTGTTTCACCGGTAGGCTCCATGTTCCATATTTCATTCATGCCTACAACACCACCGCCGCCTTTTTTATCTACTACTAAGACATTCTTAGCACCAGAAGCTTCTTTAATATAAGGGGCAAGAGTACGAGTCATGGTGTCATGTGCACCACCTGGGGAATAAGGAACTAGAAGTGTAAGATTTTTACCTTCAAAATAAGGTTTTTCGATTTTTCCAGCAGATTTGTCAGCCTCATTTGGTGTACTACTGCATCCAGCGACTAAAACGAGTGTCGCTATTAATACTAAAACAAGCGCCATAACTAATTTTGATTTTCTACTCAATTTTCTTCCTCCTTTTTTTAACAATCAATTTATGTATTCTAACCTTTTATCCCGACTAGTCACTCACCTCCTTCAAATGTCGTCCCACCACCGACCCGCAGCCAGCAAAGACAAATCCCAAATAATGCAATATTTACTTGTGTTATTATTTAGAATATTAAAATATTTTAATCTTAAACGAAATGGCTTTATTAATTAATACATGATTCGATAATATATTCATTCAATTTTTCAGACTACCCCTTTAATACCAATGCGAGATTTTTACCCACATCCAAATGGTGGTAATAATATTACATAATCATTCTTCTCAAGTTTATAATCCATCTCTACTTCTTTACCGTTTACAACTATACATATATATGGCAGTCTTGTTTTCTCATTAAAGATTAAGTGTTTAAAATCTTCTCCATATCTATCTATCAGGAGAAAAAGCAGCTCTCGTATTGCGAGCCCTTCATCTATCCCAATAGAAATAGTATTGATACCCTTTTCAAAGATGGATGGTCCCACATACTTAACAGCAACCTGCAATTTGTCACCCCCGCACAAAATCCAGTGCGTCCAAAGGACAAACTTGAGCACAAATCGGTTCTTTCCCTTTACATAAGTCACATTTAATGGGGGGATATCCCACATTTTTATAAATTCCATTAAATTTACATGCACTTACACACAAATACTCCCCGGAGCAAGTATCACATTTGCTTTGATCAATAACTATAACCTGTCTATCATTAACATCAATTGCATTTTGAGGACAAGCCTTAAGGCAATACTGCTGTTTGCACTGCAAGCAGTAATTAATTTTTATAATATAGTTTTCAATGAAGTTGGAATTAATCCTTATCGCTGATTTTTCTAAGTTATATTGCCCATAATTCTCCATAGAGCACATTAAACCGCAAAGATGACAGCTAGCGCATTTTTTGGTATCCGCCTTCAGAACAGATTTCATAAGACAATCCCTCCGATACCCAATCTCTCAAGGGTTTTCTGTGTCGGAATACCCTCAGCATCCCATCCTCTTGCTCGATAATATTCCTCGCGCATTACAAGAAAACCATCCCAAGAGATTAATCTTCCATCAGCATTTCCTTTTTTTATTGGTTCCTTATAAAACCGTTTCGGTAATACATCATCTCTGGCTGTTAGTCCACATTTCAAATTAAACACTCTAGCTAAAGTAAAAGCCCTTTCAGAAACTCGTATAGCCTCATCTTTATCAAATTCCATGCCGGTTATAAGAGTTATATACTCAGCATAGTCCTTTATTTTCAATTTATAGCGAGGAGGTACAAAGTCACAAATAATCAGGGAATGATAAAAAGCTCGAATATCTTCTTGTTCCTTCATAAATTCACCTTTACCTTGGTAAGCAAAGCGGAATTCTTCATTCTCCTGTTCTTTTCTTGTAGGTCTCGCTCTTCGATGACAGCCTCCCCGATCTGCAACAGCATAACCCAATGCATAACCTGTAGAACCCCTAGGGTCATAACCGGGAAGCTCCATCCCTTTAACATGAATAGCTTTACCACTATCTAAGCCTAATTCTTCCGCTAATTTTTTAACACCCAAAGCCATATATTTACCAAAATCCCTATTATAAGCTATATCTTGCATAGCCCTTTCCACATTTTCACTGGAGCCCCATTTCAGCTCATAACCTAAATCATTTTTAGAAAGTTTCCCATCTTCCAAAGCTTCAACTACATAGGCTACGACATTCCCTGCTGAGACAGTGTCTAAGCCTAAGTCATCACAGAGCCAGTTAAAATAAAGGGTTTCAGTAGGGCCTACTTCAAGATTTGTACCAATTACAGATATAGTTTCATACTCAGGGCCACCTACCCTATGTTTTTGGTTATTGAAATCAACCGTAGCTGCTTTACCACAGGGCATTGAGCACCCAAAACAACCTAAATCTCGAACAACATAATTTTCCCTCAAATAATCCCTATTCATATTCGTCTCATATGCTTCGGTAATACCCTCGGTAAAGTTTTTTACCGGAACAATCCCAAAGTGTTGAGTAAGGTCTAAAGTACTCATTGTTCCATACTTTATTCTAAATTTAACTCCCGGGTCTTGATGGAATGTAGTTATTATTTCTAATGTTTTATCATAATGCTTTTTACTGTCTTGAAGAGAAATTTCCTGGTTACCAAAGACAACTAGCCCCTTGAGATTTTTAGAACCTAAAACTGCACCGACCCCACCTCTTCCAGCCTGATGGTAAAAGTCAGCATGCACAACGGCATAAGGTACTAAGTTTTCTCCTCCCGGTCCAATTACTGCTATAGAATACTTTGTCCCATATTTTTTACGCAATAGTTTTTCCGACTCAAAGCAGCCTTTTCCCCAAAATTCACTAGCATCATGTAAACAAACCTGATCATTGGTAATTTCTAAAAAAACTGGCTTCTCGCTTCTTCCTTTTATGATAATTCCGTCAACACCACTCATTTTTAGATAATGTCCTAAGCTTCCGCCAATTGTGCTGTCTAAATATCCACCAGTCAGAGGTGACCTTGTCGAAAAGATAGCTTTGCCTACACCAGGAGTAGCTGTTCCGGTAACAGGTCCTACGGATAAAACAACTTGGTTTTCTGCACTTAATGGATCATAATTGTAAAGTTCTTCATCGAGCAAAAATTGAGCATTAAAAGCTTTGCCACCTAAAAACTTTTCATAATAGTTCTCCGGAAATACAAATGTACTTATATCTGATTTAGTTAAATCAATTAACAAATATTTATTTCTAATACCATTTTTTATACTCAATGCCATCACCCCCGAGCCTTGTTAGAATAACTCAGATTATAAACCTTTTTCAAATCAACTTCGCCATTTATTTGTCCTAATTTACCCATTACCTTTACAACCTCATTTAAACCCGATTCATTAATAATTCCCTTTTCGTTAAAAATTTTATATTTTATGTACCTATCATAAGCTTTTTCAGCAATTTCCTCAGCCAGTCCCAGATTTCTTATTAATACTTTTATTGCTTCTGAACGATTTTGAGGATTATAAAACCAATCTACAGATTCAATATAGCCCGCAATGAAGTTAACCATAATTTCTTCATTTTCCATGGCCCAAGAGCTTTTAACAGCTGCAATGCGCCCCTGGTAATTGGGTATACAATCAAGATTACTTCCTAAGTTATTAAATCCTTTTAATTCCGCCTCAATGTCAGAAGGTGCATCGAGAAAGGTCCCATCAATTTCTCCGGCAATTAATGCTTTAAACCGCTTTCCACTACCACCCAATTCCACAAAAGTGTACTCCGAAGACAAAACATTGTTAGATTCTAATAATGCTTCTAGTAATAAAGCATACCCGGAATTTTTCCCATCGACACCCAGTTTTTTGCCTCTAAGGTCACAAAAAACCTTGATATTGGGGCTTGTGATTAAGTTATAAAAAGGAAGTGCTACCCCCATACAAATAAATAGTTCAGATTTGTTATTTACTACCCTTTTAACAATATGATCTGCAGCAGCAAACCCCAAATCATAAACTCCCTTTTCCATATCATCCAACTGTTGCTTTGAAGAATTTGTTATGTTCACTTCAACATCTATGCCATTTTTCGTAAAAATGTTTTTTTCCAAACCTATATAAATTGGCCAATTGCTTGCGGAATCAGAGATTATTGCTGTCTTTATTGTTTTCATTTTTAAGTTCCCCCCGCAATTCAATAAATTCTTTCAATTAAATTTATTTAAACATTTGTCATAATATATAATTTAACAAGTTTTCAGTTTTTCAGTTTTTCAGTTTTTTCCCGGTATATTAAATATCGTATATCATATATTATATATTTCGCTAAAAATTTCATAACTCCTTTATAAAAATAGGAAAAATGATATTATATCTGAATTTCTTTATATCAAGGTATTTCCTTTATTCCCATTAATTTAAACGGAAAAGGAACAGAGGTAGGCAATAAATACTCCATCTGCTCCATATAAAGGATGTATGATCTATAAAGATCTAAGCTTCTTTAGCTAACTCTTCTGGATATCTACCATTATGCCAATCCTCTACTTTTTTAATTAAATCCTCTATGCTACCGGTGATAACTACTCCCGCCTCTGCTAATTTTTCAAGTTTTGCAGAAGCTGAACCTACTCCTTTTTCAATGATGGCTCCAGCATGGCCCATTTTTTTTCCGGGAGGAGAATACCTGCCGGCGATAAAAGCAAAAACCTTTTTAGGATAATCTACTGATTTTAAGTATTCAGCTGCTTCTTCTTCCCGAGATCCACCAATTTCTCCAATTAATATGACAGCTTTAGTTTCTTCATCGTCTTTTAATAACTTTAATGCATCAGTAAAGCTTGTCCCGATAATGGGGTCACCACCAATGCCCATCACTAAATTGACACCAATACCTCGATACATTAAATTAGAAGCAGATTCATGACACAAGGTCCCGCTTCTGGAAACAACCGTAACCTTACCGCCATTTCCATAAAGAAATACAGGCATTACTCCAGCCTTAGCTTTTCCCGGTGCTATAATACCCATGGTGTTAGGTCCAATAACCCGTACCCCATTTCTCTTAGCCAAGGCCATAATACGCATAGTATCATGAACTGGTACATGTTCAGTTAAAATAAGTATAGTTGGTACCTTATTATCAATTGATTCAATAGCTGCCGCATAAACAAAGGGAGCAGGAACCATTATCATCGCTAAATCGACTTTGAACTTTTGAACTGCCTCTTTAACAGTATCATAGACAGGAACACCATGAATAACTGTACCCCCACGTCCCGGTGTAACACCTGCTACAACTTTTACACCATATTCCAGCATCTTTTGAGTATGATATGACCCTTGGGTTCCAGTCATACCCTGTACAATAACATTAGTGTTTTGATCAATAATAATGCTCATTTCTGCTACCCTCCCTTACATTTTGATCTTACTTAAAAGCAGTTTTATAGCTTCATCAGTAGTACCATGCTTAATAATTGGTATCTGAAGGTTTTCTAATACTGCCCAGCCTTCTTCTTGAGAATGCCCACGCATTTTAACGACAATTGGAACCTGGATATCAGCTTCCTGAAATGCTCTGTTAATACCTTTAGCCATAATTTCGCAGTTATTTATGCCACCAAAGACATTAATGATTATTCCCCTCATCCCTTCAGTTTTAAGCATTATCTTTAAGGACTCAGCCATACCTACTTCAGAAATCCCGCCTCCTAAGTCTAAAAAGGCCGCAGGAATTCCGCCATATTCAAAAACAGCATCCATAGTAGCCATAGATAAACCTGCACCTCCGGCTACTATTCCTACAAAACCCTCAGAACTAATGGAAACATAGGAAACTCCTGCTTTAGAAGCTTCAATTTCTAGTGGGTGACTGCTTAACTCCTGATAGCTTTGCAACTCTGGATGCCGATAAAGACTAGAATCATCAACAATTACTTTAGCATCTGCAGCTATTACATCACCTGCTTGAGTAATAACAAGGGGATTAATTTCCACTGTAAAAGCGTCAACTTTATAAAATAAATTCAACAGTTTACTTGCTACCGAAGCGGCTTTTAATAATTGTTTACCTCTAAGACCAACTTTGCCCCAAGCTTCCACCCACTTATGTTCAGGTGTATCCTTTTCTAAAGGGTCAACTTCCACTCTGATTATTGCCTCTGGACTACTTTCGGCAATCTGCTCTATATCTACTCCACCTTCTGCGGATATTAAGACAACCGGCTTCGCCTTATTTAAATCCAGAACAACACTGACATACAGCTCTTTTGCTATATCAAGTTTTTCTTCAACTAGTACCTTTTCTACCATTTCTCCATGATGATATTTACCAAATATATCTTGCGCCGAGGAGTAAGCCTCTTGGGATCCTTTGACCAGTTTAATTAAACCAGCTTTTCCCCGTCCCCCCGCGCGAACTTGGGCTTTTACAACGGAAGGTTTATTTATCTCTTCTGCAGCTTGCCTTGCCTCCTCAGGGTTAAAAGCCAATCTGTTTTGGGGAACGGGAATTCCCGCATCCCCTACTACCTTTTTTGCCTGATATTCATACAAATACATCTAACTACACCCCTCTGCGCCTAGCTCACTTATTAAGAATTTCCTTAGCCAATTCAACAAATTCTTCCTGGGTTAGAATGTTTTTCTTTTCAATACCCTTCAGTTTAGTTGCACCTACTATTTCTTGAATTTGTTCATCTGTGGCAGTTAAGCCAGCGGATTCGAGCTTCATAGCAACTGATTCCTTACCACTTTTCTTACCCATTACTATTTCAAGTTTTTGACCGACCAATTCGGGCAAGAAAGGGAAGATAGCCAAAGGACTGTTTTCGAGAACCTTCATCCCTAAACCTATTTCCCGAGTAAAAGGCAGATTACCAACAACTGACTTATTCTCAGCTAAACGCTTACCGCTCATTCTTTGAACTTCCTGAGACACCTCAAATAGTTTTTCTAGCTTAATATCAATATCAAAACCATATAAGGTTTTTAAGTTTAAGGCTAATTCTTCCAAAGCTGCATTACCAGTTCTTTCACCTAAACCATTAATACAGCCATGGACAACTTCAACACCTTCTTCAACTGCAGCCATTGTTGCTGCGGTTCCCATACCAAAGTCATTATGGGTATGTACTTCCAAAGGCAGGGAAACAATTTTCTTAACTTCCCTTACTAAGTAACGCATAGCAGAAGGTGTGCAGGAGCCGGTTGTATCAATGATAGCAACGCTATCTGGAGATGAATTCTCAGTAACATTTTTTAAGAATCTTTTCAAGAAAGGTAACTGAGCTCTTGTTGTATCAAAGGGAAAGAAATTTACAAAGAGCCCATTCTTCTTTGCATAATTTATAGAATTTATACACCTTTCGGTAAGCTCTTCTTCAGTCCAAGTAAATTGATGTTTCAACTTAGGATAACTACTGGGTACTTCCAGAACAATTCCGTCAACACCACAATCAATTGCTCTGTCGATGTCAGCCTGCATTGCTCTGGAAAATACCAAAATTTTTGAGTTTAAGTTCATTTTCACAATAGCTTTAATTGCCTCAGAATCTTCCTGAGAAACTGCTGGCATACCAGCTTCTATTCTATGAACACCTAAATCTGAGAGCATTTGCGCAATTCTCATTTTTTCTTCTTTTCTGAATACTACGCCTGGGGTTTGTTCCCCATCTCTTAAGGTTGCATCATGAAACTGTATTTTTTTAGGTAGCCTAAAGGTGCTTGTTACTTCATCATGAAAGTTATATTCACTAACCCACCATTTATCACCTATCCATTTTTCAACCATTATTATTCCTCCTCTTAAATTACCCGGTATAAAGGCTCCTGACCATTAAAGACTCTTATTACGTTTTCTGCACAGACCTCACTGATTTCAGCCATGGCTTCCTCAGTATAAGCACCCATATGTGGTGCAACTATAACATTATCTAAGGCTAATAACGGACTATCTACTGATGGCGGCTCAGAAGCAAAAACATCTAAAGCTGCTCCGGCAATCTCACCATTATTTAAAGAATTTAATAAAGCCGCCTCATCTATCACCCCACCCCGGGCACAATTAATGATATATGCTGTATTTTTCATCATTGCAAATTCTTGTGTGCTAACCATACCCCGAGTTTTCTCATTCAAGGGAACATGCAGCGAAGTAAAATCTGCTTCTTTTAAAACCTCTTGATAGTCAGACACCATTCGTACATTATATTTTTCTACAAATTCCTCATCTTTTTGAATATCAAAGGCAACAAATTTCATATCAAAGCTACTGGCTTTTTTAATTAAACCTTTACCTATTGCTCCCATACCTATTACGCCCAGAGTTTTCCCTTTTAACTCAACACCCATAACGGGCTGCCACTTTCCACTTCTAACAAATTTATCACTATAGGGAATTTTTCTAGCCAAAGCCAATATAAAAGAAAAGGCTAGGTCAGAAACAGCATTAGCATTTAAACCTGGCGCATTAGCGATAATCACATTTTTTTCCTTGGCGGCGTCTAAGTCAAAATTATCAGTGCCAGTACCATGCTTAGTAGCTATTTTTAGCATTGGTGCATTTTCTAAAACTTCACGGGTCACTTTGGAAAAACCAACAATCCAGCCTTGAGCATCCTGAACATAATGAATAAGCTTAGCAGGATTTTTAGCATTTTCCATAGGAATTCTGACCAGCTCATAGCCTTCATTTTCTAGCATTTCAACTGCTTTTAGAGAGTACTTACCAAAAGTAGGTGAAGTGCAAATAATTTTCGGTCTCATACTCATTACCTCTATTCACAAGCATATATTTTATAGGAAATGAGCAGACAGGCCAAATAACCTGTCCGCCTGTATATAACTACCCCTCAATCTCACTTACTTGAACAATTCTTCCTTCGTTCATAGACTTAACGGCGGCCAAAACAATAGCTACGTTATGGGCAGCTTCCTTAACGCCTATTTCTATATCTCCACCTTCAAGAACTGCGACAGCGAACTCTTCCATTTCATCCATGAGGTGATTACAAGTTGGAACTTCTACATTAGATGTTCTTAATTCTCTGTCATCTGGATCATCGCCCATTGATGCAAACTCTTGAATCTGCAAAGTGGTATGTTTATCAGTAACATCGGAATTACTCCACCATGTGAAATCCAGGTTATAGAATAAATTGGCTTTTGTTCCAAATACATTTACCGAGAAAACACCAGGACAAGCCCAGTTAGCAGCAATGTATGCCTGTTGGCCGCTTTCCAACTCACAGATAGTTTGAGTTACAGTTGCATTTTCTACTTCGGTATACATTGGCTTACCAAAACAGAATACTTTTTTAACCCTTCCTAGAAGATATTGAATATTATCAACTTGGTGTACCCCAAGCTGAGTCAAAGGACCACCAGGAGCCTGTGCAGGATTTCCTCTCCAGTTGCCAGGTTTAATTTCCAAACCCCTTTCATTAGAGAAGTTAACTTCTATTGTTGACACTTGACCTACAGCTCCACTATCAATTAACTCTTTCATTTTCCTCAAGCCGCCTAAGCGTCTGGCACTATGAAGAACAGTAAATTTTACACCAGTTTTAGTAATTGCTTCGTCAATTTTTTTTGCGTCTTCCATAGTAATGGAAATTGGTTTTTCTACACAAACATGCTTGCCGGCTAGGGCAGCCTGAACGATTATATCGGCATGAGCATCATTTGGCACTGTAACTATTACCGCATCAACATCTTCTCTGGCTAATAATGCTTCATAACTCTCCTCAGCACTACAACCATATTTAGCTGCAAACTTTTCTCTTTTCTCTTTATTCCTCGTAAAACAGGTAACTAACTCAATTTTGTCACTTTTTGTATAACTATCAGCCTGAATGTAAGCCCATCTTCCCAAACCTACAGCAGCAATTCTCAATTTATTACTCATTATTTCTCCTCCTTATTTGGGTATGTAATATCAGTACATAGAACTTGTGTTGCTTCCATATCGTTACTAGGGAAAAAACAAAGTATTTTCAAAGGTGTATTTGTAGTATTAAGGATCATATGTTTCTCCTGTTTAGGTATTAAAACTAAATCATTGGGATAAATTTTTTCTAAGTTTCCATTAAACCATACTTCCCCTTCCCCCTCTAGCACATAAATGGTTTCTTCTATATCCAAATGTATGTGAGGATTACGAGGTTCAGTGGAGCTAATAGGATTTACCTCCACCAATCTACAGGTTACACCCTGAGAATCTAAAACTTGAGCAGAAGCCAGTTCTGCAATTTTGCGATTCTGAGCCACTTTATATTGAATTTCGTTTAAGTTAATTTTTTTCATCTAGATCATTTCCATTTCCTTAAGTGTTTCCTGAACTGATGCCACAACATGGTCTGAAACTTTTTCCAAAAATATCTCAGCATTTTCTGGTGTACAGATTTCTAAATCTCCATACCAGCCTGTTGGGTACATTATTCTGATATCAGGAATTATCGGATAAGCTTCTCGACGTCTCCGTAATGCATCCATCTTTTTAGCTCTGTCCTTAGGAGAAGGATTGGTAGCTCTGTCTAAATGAACTAATTCAGGACGATAACCTTGTACAGGAAGAACCTCTAATGCACCACCATGGTTTAGTCCTACATCACTATAGAGCTTTTCTGCAATATAACAGGCTTGAGATATTATAAATATTACATTAGGATACTCCACCTGTAATCTGGCACAGATAGTATTAATTGCCCCAGTATTGCCTTCATGCCAGTTAACAACAATAATTTTATTGGCATTATGTTTAATTAGGCTGTCACAGATATCCTTAAAAACCTGCATAAACGTTTCCTGTGAAAAAGTAATTGAGCCCGCAAAACTCATATGAAAAGGTGTTACTCCCACATGGGGAAATGGTACAAGCAAACCTCCCATCTTGTCAGCTACTCTTTCGGCAATTGCTTCAATGGCATAGTAATCAGTTCCTAATGGTAAATGGGGACCATGTTGCTCAACACTACCTGTGGGAATAATTACCACTCCATGCTCTTTTAACTCTTTTTCTACTTCTGGCTGGGTTAATTCCAGCATTCTATTGCTCTTTTTCATTTATTTCACCCCCTTTAAAATTAAAAAGCTTTTATTTTGATATATCATATATCATATATTCGGTATTATAATAGTTTTTCCTTCTTTAATATTAAAAAATTTAACAAATTTTTTAATAAAAACTAAGAAGCCGGATAACTAAGTTCCCCGGCTTCACTTTAGATAATCATTTAATTTCAAAGGGATAATAACAGCGCCAATTGCGGGAGCCCCCCGGCATTAAAATACATCCGATCAAAGAGGTCATCAAAAGAACTTTTTGTACCCTAATTTTCAAAATAAAGGGGAGTTTTAGTAGTGGCTTTATTTTTCTTGAACATAATTTTAATTAAAACAAAGCATCAATAGAGTAAGGCCCAGCACCTAAAAAAATAAGCAATAGAAAAATACCCGCTAGGCTAAGGGGGAGATCAGCACTATTAAACCAGCGTTCTTCTTTGTATTTACAATAAGCCCCAACTAGCATTTCACCAACGAATAACAGGGCCAACCATCTGGTTAAAAATCCAACTAATAATAAAGGTGCGCCAATTAATTGACTTATTGATACGAAATAAGCCATAGCATAAGGATAAGGGATATTATGAACTTTAAATCTGTCACCCGAACCTCTATAACCTTGTCTTCCGTAACTTTTATGCCAGGCATGAACCCAGAATACCCACGCTAGAACTATTCTTAGAATCAATAAACTGATGTCAACTGCTCCTTGACCTAGATCAAAAAAGTTTATAAAAGTATTCATATAAACTGCCTCCAGTTAGACTTTGTTGTGCAATAACTTGAAACGACCTACCTATCTATATACTTTCCTGTTTGAGTGTATGGATTAGTGATATAAGAGATACTTTCTAATTTGCACTTGCCAAATCATACATTTTCAGATATATAATATATGATATGTCAAGAAATTCTACATAAGGAGGATAACTCCTTCTTTTATGAAATGACTAATTTTTATTAGTTTTCTGAATTTATGTAAAAAAGACCACTCTGTTTTTAATTTCTATTGAATACTTTTTTAAACAATCTAAAAATATTTTTTTTAACTCTTATCTATTAAAATCCTCGATAGTAAGTTGCTCAACATTTTTTTTGCGATTAGCCTTATTTTGATACATGTTGCTATCAGCCATCTCAATGAGTTTATCTACATTTATTTCTTCGTGATAATCATACTGTGCCAAACCATTACTAAACTGAATTGCATAATCCTTATCATCCTCTTTATTTACCTTAGAAAGATTATCTTTTATTCTCTGTAACATAATTTGAGCATTATCTAAGTTACAATCAGGGAAAATCAATAAAAATTCGTCGCCTCCGAGCCGACTGATAAAATCCGAATCTCTGACTGAGAATTCTAGCACAGTAGCAATAGTTACTAATAATTTATCACCTTCGCCATGTCCGAACCTATCATTAACTAGCTTGAGGTCATCAATATCTAGAAAACAGATGGTAAGAAACTGTTCATTTCTTTGAGATAGCTTTAGCATTTTCTCTAAGATCTCAAAGGCTGCCCTCCTATTAAAGACTCCTGTTAAATCATCGGTAATTGCCTGGTTCTCAAGCTCTTTCTCTCTTATTTTTAGCTCCCGGAAAATTAAGTCATAGGGTTTTTTGATACCCCTTTCGATAATAGCTTTATAAATGAGGAAAATAGATAGAATTTTAAAATAATGTCCTAGTAAATTTTGCCAATCTGTAAAGCTAAAATACATTGTGAAGGCTAATTCAGATATAATGTTAAAGATAATGGACCAAAATATGTATCTATATACCTTTGCATCAAAGGACCGTCTATTTTTTATTAATAAAAAAATGGTTATTATCAATATCAAACAAATAATATATTCACTAATAGTTTTAAAATTACTTAAACCTTGTTCTACATTATAGCAGGAAGGAAAGCTTTTGAAATAAAAAATTGATAGGAGAACTAAGATTACTATTAATGTATATATCGTAAATATATATCCGACTTTTATTCTTTTTTTCTTATAGACGAGAAGAACAAATGCTATTAATAGGGAAAAGCTTTGAATATATCTGGCTGCAACCCAAAGCTGGACTGAAGTGTCATTATTTGCACCAGCAATAATATTCATTCCTTCAAAGGTTACAATATGCAATAAATCAATACCGCCAATAAATAAATATGCAATCCCTAAGAAAAGTAGAAAGTCATTGTCAGCATAAGCTCGGGCATTCCAGGAAATCATATAGATGGAAAAGGCCACAACAATACTAAAAATTTCAGCTATGCTGTGAAACAGCTGGTAGTTATATAAATTGATTATGTATAAACTGACTAATAAGAATACTGCCAATATAACATTAAGTATTTTTCGTTTTATGTTTTCCATAAATTAGAATCACCACAATTCAAATTAAATCTAGAATAATGCCATTTTTTGTAATAATTCTACATCTATTATCTTAAACCCTTTTAAAGCATTTCCACTTGTTAAATTTAATAAGTTTTTTTAAAAACATTGTATAAGCCTATCTTAAAGTGAACATACTACTAACTGAACAACTCCTCTTATCTCCTCCACTCTATGGGTCCAGGAAAATCCTGGGCCTTTTTTTTAAAAAAAATACCCCATCATTTGATGAAGGCACTGAAAAAGTCTTGATTTTTATCATTGCTATGAAAGCTATCGTTGATTGTTTGTCATCCTGAGGGAGGAACGACCGAAGGATCTTAAAAATTCTTCACCAAGTAAGATCCTTCGTTATCGCTCAGGATGGCCGAAATGCTTTAGTTTATTGTGGTCTCTCATTTGATAGGGTATTACTACAATTAATAGCTAGGCTTCTACCTATTTTTACTTAATTCATAGGCAACATCAACAATCATATCTTCCTGACCGCCAACTGTTCGTCTTTGTCCCATTTCAAACAAAATATCTCTAGCATCAACACCAAATTTTTCAGCTGCTCGGAGAGCATGTAACAAGAAGCTGCCATAAACACCAGCATAACCGATAGTCAGGGAGTTTTTATCAATGACTATCGGCCGTTTCATTTTAGGAACAACTACATCATCAGCTACATCCATTATTTTATACAGATCTATTCCTGTTTCATAGCCTAGTTTGTGCAAAACCGCAACTAAAACCTCTATTTGCGTATTACCAGCACCAGCACCTAATCCTTTACAGGTGGCATCTACTACCTCGGCACCAGCCTCAATAGCAGCTAGAGTATTAGCTACAGCTAAGCCTAGATTATTATGGGCATGATGACCTATAGGTAAGCCGGTAGCTTCCTTGACAGCCTTAATCCTTTCAAAAACACCCTGGGGTGTTAATGCACCGGCAGAATCAGTAACATAAATGGTGTCTGCACCATAGCTTGCAAAAAGCATAGCCTGTTCTACTATTGTTTTCACATCAGCCATATGGGACATCATCAAGAAACCTACTGCTTCCATTCCTAAATCCTTTGCTAATTTAATATGTTGTTCACCCACATCAGCTTCAGTTACATGGGTGGCAACACGGGCTACCTTTGCACCATATTTTGAAGCTGCTTCCAATTCCTTTTTAGTACCAATACCGGGTAATAACAATACATCCAGTTTAGCGTTTTTTAGTACTTTGGAAACGGCAGTTACATAGTCTTCATCAGAATAAGCTGAAAAGCCATATTGAAAAGAAGAACCTCCTAATCCATCACCATGACCTATCTCAATGGTATCAACACCAGCCTCATCAAGGCTTTTAGCAATTTCAGCCATATCCTCAGGTGAAAATTGATGGCTGACTGCGTGCATACCATCTCTTAATGTAGTATCAATTATTCTAATCTTTCTCCCCATTTAATTCCCCTCCTTGGCTTCAAGTAAGCTTTGTGCAATTTTTTCACCGGCCGCGGCCGCTGCCGCTGTCATGATATCCAGGTTTCCTGCGTATTTGGGAAGATAATGGCCTGCTCCTTCAATTTCCAGCATAACAGTTACCTTATCACCCTCAATTATTGGCGGTACCTTCAACTGATAACCTGGCACATACTGTTTAACTTTCTCAACCATTTCTAAAACAGCTCTCGTTATTTCCTTTTCATCGGGATTAGCTACTCGGGTATAGATAGTATCCCGCATCATAATAGGAGGCTCAGCTGGATTTAAGATGATAATTGCTTTCCCTTTATCAGCTCCCCCAACCTCAACTAACCCACGGGCCGTTGTTTGGGTAAATTCATCAATATTCTGTCTAGTACCAGGTCCTGCACTTTTACTAGAGATTGTTGCTACTATTTCGGCATACTTAACATCAGCTACTTTGTTAATTGCAGCTACGATAGGTATGGTAGCCTGACCACCACAGGTTACTAAGTTAACATTTGGACTTTTTAGATGTTCTTCTAAATTTACTACAGGAACCACATAGGGTCCAACTGCTGCCGGTGTTAGGTCAATAGCAATCTTGTTATTCTCTTTTAATAATGGAGCATGCAATAAATGAGGTCTTGCCCCAGTTGCATCAAAAACAATTTTGATTTCTTCATTAGCAAGAATTGCATCAATACCCTCATGGGAAGTCTTGAAGCCATTTTCTCGAGCCAGCTTCAATCCTTCAGATTCTGGAATAATTCCTACAACCATATCCAGCTCAATGTACTTTCGATTCATCAGTTTATACATCAGGTCTATTCCGATATTACCGGGTCCAATGATGGCTGCCTTAATTTTGTTTGTCATAAAAAACCTCCTAAATTTTTCTGGCCCTATTCCATATATCCCAATTTACGGGAAATTTCCAGAGCGGAGTATTTGACCGGTAGAATCAATTCTTTCATTCGTTTAATTTCCATTCTCATTGATGGTCCAGACAAGCTAATAGCTGCCACCACTTGGCCTTTATGATTTTTAATAGGTGCGGCTACACACTTTAAGCCTGTCTCAATTTCCTCTAAGTCAAAAGCAAACCCTTGTTCCCTAATCTTTTGTACCTCACTACGCAATTTATCTTCTTCAGTAATAGTATTGGGTGTAAATGGTATAAGGCCTTTATTAATTACAGACTTTAATGTATCTTCGGGTAAAAATGCTAATAAGCATTTGCCAACACCAGTACAATACATAGGCAATCGCGTGCCTACCTGGGATAAAATCCGGATAGCACTAGTGCTTTCCTTTTTATCGATATAGATAACCTCATCATGATCACATACCACTAGATGTACAGTTTCACCATAGCTATCTACTAGCTGAGAAATAATAGGTGCAGCAATTCCCCTTAAATCCATTCCTTCTTCAACCAGATTGCCAAGCTCAAAGAGTTTTAAACCCAGCCTATATTTGCCGTTTTCTCGGTTCTGTTCTAAATAGCCTCTCTGTTCCAGGGTTGCTAATAAACCAAAAACTGTACTTTTATGCAAATCTACATTATTAGCAATTTCTGTAACTCCTAGTTCCTTATTTTTTCGAGAAAAGGCCTCTAAGATTTGCAGAGCTCTATCAACAGACTGAATAAAATTGGATTTAGCTTTAGTTACCATCAAAAGCCCCCGTCCTGCATAGTCGTATCGTGTTTAGGTACAATACTGTATTCAACCCTTTAAAGGCAAATTCCTGCAAAAAAAGAAAAACCTTTTCAGGTTTCTTAATTTTTTTATTCCTAAAATAATTAAAGCTCAGTACAATTTTAATTATTTATTAAATAATCCTGGCCATTTCCTTAAGATCTTCAATGGTTGATGTCAGCTCTTCTATATATGCAGCAATTTCCTGGGTAGCTGCTGTCTGTTTATCACTGACTGAGGTGGAGTTACTTATGATTTGACCAACCTCCGTTATGGCAGCACCAATATTAATTAATGTGGCACCTACCTGATTGACGGAACTGGCACTATTTTCTGAAAGCTTCCTAATTTCATCGGCAACAATGGAAAAGCCTTTACCATGCTCACCCGCCCGCGCCGCTTCAATAGCCGCATTTAATCCTAAAAGCTTGGTCTTATTTGCAATGGATTTTATCAGTGCGAGTATCTCATCAGACTGTTTCAATTCCTGAATGGAATTATCTAAGCTACTATTAAGGGTTAAATTGATATTAGATACCTCTTCTGCTCCCGCTGCAATTTCCTGAATATTATTATTTACCTTATTCAGTGCATCCAATATATCATGAATTGTGTCTTCTAACTTCTTTTGATTATCCAGACTAGTTGCCATAGCTACTGCACCTATAACTTGGTCTCTTTCGTCAAAAACAGGAATAGAAACTGCCTTAAATGGAACCCCATAGACTTCTTTAGGCACCTCTAAAAGGACTGGTTTTTTATCATTTATTGACCTCGCAACAGAGCCACCTCCAGTAATAAAATCACCGGGTTTTTCCTTAGTATCTAAGGTTCTTCCAGCCTGATAGGCCAGTACCTTCTCTGTATCATAGACGGCAAAACCCACATCCAATAAGACCAAGTCATTAAGATGTGGTGTAATCTTAACAAAAGCCTGCAGTAGATCACTGCCTATAAATTTATCCATTTCATCACCCTCAAAATTTATTATCTTCATCCTTAGTTTGACAAAAATTAGTTATTTCCTGCAGAAAATTTCTGTATTATGTATAACTTTGTCTTTTTAAGTTGATTATTGATAACGAATTTTGATATATGGTTTTAGCTGGTAATAGAGGTCTTTTGACATTGTTTTTACCTCTAAACGGTACTTGCGATTCAAATTAAGAATTAAATACAGGGCTCTGTTATCAACTCCAACATCAAGACCTTCCATGGAGTATTCTTTAAGTTTTTTGGATAAGGCAAGCTTTAGCTTAAGCTTTTTGCCCTCAATTATTACTATTTCAGGATAATATAAATTACTTACTAACCCAACTAATAGGAATAATACTGAAAAATACCTGATAGAAGCCAAGTTCTCAATAAAAAACCCCGATGCCAAGGCTATCCCCAGTGGGATAAAAAGTCTGACAAGATTAACAAATTTTTTATTAACATAATACATAAAATCACCCCTTTAGTTTCGGATTAATGTGATTAGTGATTTCATTTTATTGATAATTATAGAAATCGTAGGGGCGCGCATTGCGCGTCCGTTCCTTTTTTTTCTCATCATTGTTCTTGGATATGTTTAGACATAATCACATATTATTCAACGAAAAAACATCACAAATATGAGTTTTATTTAAAATTGTATTATCTAATTTTCTGTAGCACCGCGGACGCGCATTGCGCGCCCCTACACTCGCCCACTTGTTTACGCTACTGGTGCACTTTTTTTAGCAAATTTCTCATATTCCTTTGTGTCTACGATTTCCTTTAAATGCTGTACTAGCTTCCAAATTTCATGGAAGGATACATACAGGGGTACCGGTGCTAATCTTATAACATTGGGATATCTAAAGTCGGGCATGACTCCCCTCTTTTTCAATGCCGCATTAATTCTCAAAGCCTCATCATGTTCAAGTGCGACATGACCACCTCTGCGCTCCGGTTGCCGTGGAGTACCGATTTTGTACCCATATTTTTCTTCTGGCAGCAGTTCATCAATAAGATAGATAAGGTACGATGTAGCCTTTAATGACTTTACTCGTAGATGTTCAATACCCGCCTCTTCGTACATACGCAGAGACCCTTCCAAAGGTGCACTGCTCAACATATTTATCGTTCCAATCTGCCAGGCACCGGCACTTTCTGCTCTTTCAAATTCCGGCACCATGTCAAATTGTTTATCTTTGCGGTAACCCCACCAACCAGCTAAGCCAATCTCCTTAGCAAAATGCTTTTTATTAACATAAAGACCTGCCGTCCCACCTGGCCCATTATTAAGATATTTATAATTACACCAAAAGGCAAAATCCACATCCCATTGAGAAAAGTAGTGGGGAACAGCACCTACGGAATGAGAACAATCAAAACCGATTGCAATTCCTCGATTATGGGCTTCCTTGGTTAGAAGGGCCATATCCAAAAGCTGGCCACTGCGATAAAGAACTCCCGGCAAGATAATAAGGGCAACATCCTCGGTCATTTTGCTAATAATATCTTCTTCCTCTAATAATCTGCCATCTCTACTCTTTACAAATACCAGATTTTCGTCAGGATCTAAGCCATGTATGCGTAACTGGCTTTTTAAGGCATAAATATCAGACGGAAAGTTAAGCTCATCGGCCAAAATCTTATTTCTTTCTGATGTTGGCTGAAAAAAGGTAGCTACCAAATTATGCAAATTTACAGTTGTACTGCCGGTAACTATTACTTCATAAGGTTCAGCACCCACTAAAGGAGCCTGAATTTTCCCCAATTCTTCTCCATAATAAAAACCAAGGTATCTCACCTTTTAACCAACCATTTATACCTAATGTCTTCCACTCATTTACGACTCTTAGTAAAGACTTTTCCGCATCCTTTGATAATAAGCCCAAGGAGTTACCATCCATATATATTTCTTTGGGATTTTTATAAAACCTTTGGGCAAAATCCTTTAAAATATCTTCATTGTCTAATTGAAAAGAATATTCCTCAGTATTCCTAAATGCCTGCACATCAACACCTCCTAACACTGATATCCACTAAAGGAAAAAGCACCTAAAAGGTGCGTTAATTTGCTTTCTCTAAAATTTTGTCTTTCTTTAGCTCATTATTATACCTTCTCGCTGCAATTAATCCCAGCATAGAATACCCTAGGACAAAAGGGACTAAAACATACCATGAGGTTGCATATGCAACAGCTATAATAGCTAAAAGCTCTACTAATGCCCTAATAGGAGTTTTTTGACCTAAATATACAAAGGCAAAGGGTCCTGCCAGCCAACCTATTACTCCGGCAATTACAAAGTCTTTTTCCTTCAATTATCTCACCCCATAGAATTTAATCATCAACAACTCTTATTTCTACAAAGGGAAGGGAAAATCCTTTATAATTGTGAAAGAGTGGGAAAGACTTATTTAAGTGCGCAAAAGATGCGAATATTATCTTTTTCAAACTTCTCTGGTATTTCCGGCTGTTCATAATCAGCTTTAATACTTCCCGATTGGCACTTAGGACAAAGCAGTTTCGGTTTCTTATCTTTTGTAACCTCTAAAACAAATTTCTCTGAACAGTCTACACATTTATAGTTGTATTTAGCCAATCTACTCACCTCCAAATATATTGCTATGAAAGCTATTGATAGTAGCTGTGTCATCCTGAGGGAGGAACGACCGAAGGATCTTAAGATTCCTCACTACGCAAGATCCTTCGCTATCGCTCAGGACGACGGGAATGCTTTCGTTTACCGTGGTGCGTGCAACGCGTGATAATTGCTAGTGACTGGTCCCTCGCTATTGAGTTTAACTTACTCCCTGATTCCCCGCTTACTTAATTCTACTAAAGCACAGCCTTGAAATGCTTGAATATTATTATCTTTACAATATTCTAAGATTTCTTCACTTTCTGCCCCCGGCTGAATCAGGACCTTATCAATCCCAACTTCATGGGCTTCTTTCATCACATTAATCCCTACTTTAGGATGGATAACTAGATCAATAACATCGATCTTTTCCTTAACATCCTTTAACGACTTATACACCTGATCACTGTTTGATCGCGGATTTACCTTAGTTACATTATAATTTCCTTTTTCAAGTCGCCTCACAATCTTATAAGCATACTTTTCTTCATTTAAAACATCACCCACAACTGCCCAATTCTTAAACTCCATCATTTGTTCACCAGTCATTTAATCCACTCCCTTCGTTTCTTAAATGGCTAACGCCATTTGTGCTACAGTATAATGCATAGGTTAAGGTTTCGCTTCGCTAGGTTGAGGTTGAGATAAAAACTAAAAATATTTACTTAATCTTAATCTTAACCTTAACCTCAACCTCAACCTTAACCTGCCCCATTTGGGGCATATTTAGAAGCAATCGCTTCCGCTGCCATGATCCCATCTATCGCTGCTGATACTATACCGCCTGCATAACCTGCGCCCTCTCCTGTCGGATATAGTCCTTTAACATCTACCGCCTGATAATTCTCGTCTCTTTCAATCCTCACTGGAGATGAACTTCTGGTTTCTACTCCTGTCAAGACAGCATCTTTATCAGCAAACCCTAGTATTTTCTTATCAAAATAGGATACAGCCTCTTTTAGAGTTTCCACTACAAAAGAAGGCAGACATTTTTTAAGTTCTACAAATGTTGTACCCGGTTTAAAGGAAGGTCTAACATTGTTTATCCCTGTTGAGGGAACATCCTGAAGAAAATCGCCTACAAGTTGAACGGGAGCTGAATAATTACTTCCTGCTAATTGAAAAGCCAACTCTTCCCATTTTCTTTGAAATGCGATACCTGCTAAGGGGTGTTTTTCCTCAAAATCACTAGGCTCAACACCTACTAGTAAGGCACTGTTAGCATTTGCACCATCCCTGGCAAAATAACTCATACCATTTGTAACAACTCTATTTTTTTCTGATGAAGCATTGACAACATACCCACCCGGGCACATACAAAAGGTATAACACCCCCTGCCGGTTGAAGCATGATAAACCAGCTTATAATCTGCTGCGCCTAGATTTTCATGACCAGCTAATTCGCCGTATTGGACCCCATCTATTACTGCTTGAGGATGTTCAACTCTAACCCCAATAGCAAAAGCCTTAGGACTTAGCTTTACTCCTTTGTTATTCAGCATCTCAAATGTGTCCCGAGCACTATGGCCAACTGCCAAAATAACAACATCTGCACTAAGAGCTTCATGACCATTGATAATAACTCCTCTAACCTGCTGATCTCCAATAATTAACTCTGTGACCTTAGAATTAAATCTGACTTCTCCCCCTAGTTCAATAATTTTTTGGCGGAGATTTTTCACTACTGTTTTTAAACTGTCAGTTCCGATATGGGGTTTATAGGAATACAAAATTTCTTCCGGAGCGCCGTGATTGACTAATTCCTCAAGTATTTTGCGACACCTAAGATTTTTAATTAAAGTAGTCAGCTTGCCATCGGAAAAAGTACCTGCTCCACCTTCTCCAAACTGCACATTTGATTCTTCATCTAAGATTCCTTTTGCCCAGAATTCATCTACAGCTTTGGTTCTGGCATCAACATCCTGACCCCGTTCCAGCAAAATAGGTCGATAACCCATCTGGGCTAAGATTAAGCCGCAAAATAATCCTGCAGGACCAGTACCAACAACAACTGGTCTATGTACCAATTTCCCCTTACCACTTTGAACATATGTATACGATAGGTCCGGGGTAGTAATGACCTTGTTTTTATTTTTTTCGAGGACCTGAGCTTCATTTTTTACTTCAACATCTATTGAATAGACAAAGTACACCCTCCCTGCCTTTCTAGCATCAATCGATTGCTTAAAAATTTTATAGTTGACTATGTCATTAAAAGGAATATTCAAATATCTCATAATTTCCTTTTCGATTGCTTCCTTCTGATTTTTCGTAATAGAAATTTTTATACCTGAAATTCTCAGCATGTTAACAACTCCTGTATAGTTAGTTACTGGTGACTGGTAGGGGTTTTAGTGGCATTTTGTTGGGCTCGTGCCCAGTGATCAGTGTCCAGTACCAGAAAAAGATTGGACGATGGACTATAGACTATGGACTATAGACTATCGACGATATACTATGTCTTATGTCATCTTTCTGCCTATTAATACTACCCTAATTTACCATATTACGTCTATGCCTGTTTCATATGTATTGTCGTAGGGAACGACGCCCTCGTTGTTCCATTTGCTAATGCCTAAGCAGAACGGTGAGACACCGTTCCCTACACGACATCTTGGAAAACGATTTTTCTCGCCCACTTTCAAACTCGCCCACTCACCCACTTTTATTATTACCCTCCGAGGGTCACATCTTGTTCCTGATACCACTCCAACGCTCGGTAAAATTGCTCCGGCTCAAAATCTGGCCACAGCTCATCAAGTATGAAAAAGTCAGCATAAATCGACTGTACAGGTAAAAATCCGCTCAACCTACGCCTCCCACCCCAGCGGACAATCAAATCAATCCGGGAAATATCAGATGAAGCAATACTTTTGATTAAATTATCGTAATTCCATTCACCCTCAAAGTTTTTATTTTTCAAAGTATAATTAAGATCCCAATTCCAGCCGTAGTTTACCAAAAAGTTAACTTTAATCAGCCCTCTACCAAATTTAACCCTTTGAGTAAAAGGCAGCAGTTCTTTGGGAAACATAGGGGATTCACTATTCCCTATTACTAATAATTCAGCATCCTTATTGGCAAGCTTCATCACAGCATCAACACAAGCCTTTTGGAAGGCTCGTGTTTGTTCTGTAGGACGCTTTGTATTATCCTGAGTAAAGCCGTAAAAGGTGATTTCATTAATACCTAATTCCAAGCAAATGTTGTATATATCAAAACCGGGATCTATGCCGAAATAATAACCAGCCTGTTTGGGTAAACCCTTACCTTGAGCCCATCTTCGATTTCCATCAGGTATAAAACCAATATGCTTTGGCACTCTTTTAAACTCCGGTATAATCATGATTCACATCCATTCTCCTAAATCTTTTCTCAGTAGTATTCCTCTTTTCTCCATTTTTATTACGCCCTCTGGGCTATTTAAAAATGAATTTGTCTATCGTCTATTCGTTTAGCATCTACTCGTTTGGGGTCTCATCATGTTGCACGCATCACGATAAACAAAAAACAATCCGTCATCCTGAGCGACAGCGAAGGATCTTGTGTAATGAAGAATATTTAGATCCTTCAGTCGTTCCTCCCTCAGGATGACAAGGCAATAACCAATAGTTTTTTTATAACAATGAAGATAATAAAAAAATCCCAGCCTGTAATTAAGCTAGGATTTTATTCTCTCACTATGGGAATATATAACTGCATTTCTACCCCTAACATACCCTAAAAGAGTAATGCCAAAATCCTGAGCTAGTTCCATCGCCCGCGATGTGGCTCCCGACATGGAAATGATAAAAGGTATTTGCATTTTTAATGCTTTATATATGATCTCCGACGAGATTCTGCCTGTTAAATAAAGGGCTGCACTGTAGGGTTTTTTGTTATTAAGCAGGCAGTAGCCCCATATTTTATCAACTGCATTATGACGGCCTACATCTTTTCTAATTACCAGTTCGCCATCTATTGCTAAGCCGGCGCTATGGACTCCACCAGTTCTACCCTCAATCAAAGATTCAGTCTGGAAAAGCTTTATATCGGATAATACCTTTTGAATAGAAAAATTTGGACTCGCTCCACTTAATATGTCCGCTCCTTCCTGTTCAGAGAAAGTGGTTCCCTGACCACAGCCAGAGGTTAAGGTTGCACGCAGTTTGATCTTTTCTACATCTTTTATTTGGTCTGCATAAACAAAAACGGTATTACCCTTTTCCCTTATATCTACTTCAAAGTAATCATTGTTAGTACAGATAAATCCCTCAGCAGTTAGAAACCCTAAAGCTAATTCATCAATATTAGCAGGTGAGCACAATAAGGAAATAATCTCAGCATTATTTAAAAAGAGTGTGACTTTTTCCTCCTGGGCAAGAAAGGCTGTTTCTTCCTTTAAACCATATCTCTCCGAATATTTATGCACATTTTTCTTGTCGAACATTATTACAGCTCCGTTCTATACAGTTCATCGCTAGTAGACCAAAGTCCATAGATAATCTTATTCCTTTTTATCCATGTATCCCTAAATGTTTGTGTTTTCTCCATTTTACATTCTACATTCTACATTCGTATCTATAGTCCATAGTCCATGCTAGACTCTTGAGCAGATGCATCCTATAATCTTCACTCTCAAGAGATGCATCCTCATATCTCAACCCAATAGCGGATTCCTCTATTTTCATATGTATATCATCTTCTTGGTCATACCACCATCAATAGTTAGGTTTGTCCCATTAATAAAGGAATTCTCCCCATTGGCTAAGAATAAGCAAGCCCTGGCAATATCCTCGGGCTTACCAACTCGATTAGAGAAATGCTGGCTATGTTCCATGGGGCTCAACCCTTCATAATTCTTTGTTTCAATCCAACCGGGGCTAATAGAGTTTACTGTAATATTATCTGGTGATAAAGATGCAGCGAGAGCATGAGTTAAAGCTATTATGCCTCCTTTAGAAGCAGCATAAGCCTCTGCATTAGGTTCTGACATAAACGCCCTTGTGGAAGCTATATTAATTATTGTTCCCCCGCCATTGCCAGCCATTGCTTTTGCTGCTGCCCGTGCACAGAGAAAATATCCTCGTAGGTTAATATTTATTATATCATCCCATTCTGCCAGGGAAAGCTCATATAATGATTTAAAGCGAGACACCCCGGCATTATTTATCAGTACATTTATTTTCCCCCAGGTTTGGACAATACTATTTATCAAATTATTTATATTTTCCTCATCCCTGACATCAGTAGGTATAAAAAGGGCTTCCCCTCCCTCTTTTCTAATCTTTTTAACCACATTTTCTCCCCGGCTTTCATCAATTTCCGCTGCTATCACTTTGTAGCCTTCCCTGGCAAAGAAAACCGCAGTGCTTTCACCAATGCCGCTCCCTGCGCCCGTGACAATTACTACCTTTCTTTCAGGCATTTTTTCTCCCCCCTCTCACAAATATTAATATAACATAGTTTCGTCTATTCGTGGATAGATACATAAGTAGGATTCGGCTATTAGGTTAATATCCCAGGATGCATTCTATGCATGTGAATCTTTAAGACTTTAAAGGGTGTGGACAAAAGTCCACACCCTTTAATTTAACAGCCTTGGGCCATTTTCTTATATATCTCGTATCTTTCATTTGCTGATTTCTCGGCTAGCTCAAATAATTCATCAGCAACTTCTGGGAAAGATTTTATTAGAGAAGCATAACGAACTTCACCTAAGAGAAAATCTTTAAAGCTGGCTGTGGGCTCTTTTGAATCAAGAATAAAGGGATTTTTACCTTCTTCCTTTAAGAGCGGATTATATCTCCATAAATGCCAGTATCCGCAGTCTACAGCCTTCTTCATTTCTTCCATAGTACTACCCATGCCTGCCTTAATACCATGGTTAATACATGGAGCATAAGCAATAACCAAGGACGGTCCGGGATATGCTTCTGCTTCAGCAAGTGCCTTTAAGGCTTGATTCATATTAGACCCCATAGCGATTTGAGCAACATAGACATATCCATAAGTGGTTGCAATCATTCCCAGGTCTTTCTTCTTGATCTTTTTACCTGAGGCAGCAAATTTAGCAACTGCAGCAACTGGAGTGGCCTTAGAGGACTGACCACCCGTATTAGAGTATACTTCTGTATCAAATACCAGAACGTTAATGTTTTCGCCGGTGGCTAATACATGATCTAAACCGCCGTAACCGATATCATATGCCCAGCCATCTCCACCAAAGATCCATTGCGACCTTTTAACTAAAAAGTCTTTTCTATTAGCAATTTCTTTTACTACTTTGTTGTCCTCTTTTTCCAGTAGAGGCAACATTCTAAATGCAGCAGCTTTAGAGGCTTTAGCATCATCGCTCCCTTCTAACCAGGCTTGGAAGGCTTCTTTTAATTCTGATGAAATATCTAGAGTTAAAGCTTCTTCCATTAAGAGAGCAATCTTTTCCCTGATTTTTTTAGTAGCCAGAGTCATACCTAAACCAAATTCGGCATTATCTTCAAACAAGGAGTTGGCCCAAGCAGGACCTTTACCTTCTTTATTAGTGCAATATGGAGTACTCGGTGCAGAACCACCCCAGATAGAGGAACAACCGGTAGCGTTAGCAATAAGCATTCTGTCACCAAATAATTGTGTTACAAGTTTTGCATAGGGTGTTTCACCACAGCCGGCACATGCTCCCGAGAACTCTAGGAGGGGTTGAGCAAACTGGCTGCCTTTAAGTGTCTCTAAATTCCAGAGATTATCCTTAATTGATACTTTATCAGCGGCATATTCCCAGTTAGCAGCTTGTTTTGCAACTTGTTCTTCCACAGGTTTCATTACCAAGGCTTTTTCCTTAGCAGGACAAACCTGTGCACAGCTCCCACAGCCGGTACAATCCAGCGGACTCACCTGAATACGGAATTGCAGACCATCTAATTGTTTGCCGATAGCCTTTTTACCAAAAAAGCCCTGTGGTGCATTTTTTGCTTCTGCTTCATCTAATAAGAAGGGTCTGATTGCTGCATGGGGGCAAACATAGGAACACTGGTTACATTGAATACAATTATCAATTTGCCACTCCGGAACATCAACGGCAATCATCCGTTTTTCGTAAGCTGCTGTGCCTTGAGGGAAGGCACCATCTTCTCTGCCTACGAAGGTACTTACCGGCAATTTATCACCCTGTTGAGCATTCATTGGTTCAACGACATTTTTAATAAAGTCAGGTACTTCTTTAGTGGCAGCAACTTCTTCTACCATTTTTGTCTGAGCCCAATGTGCCGGTATTTCTATTTTAACTAATGCTTCTGCACCTTTATCAACAGCAGAATAGTTCATCTGCACAATCTTTTCGCCTTTTTTACCATAGCTTTTCTCTATAGCATCTTTAATATATTTGACCGCATCAGCAAAAGGTACTACCTTAGCCAGCTTGAAAAAGGCAGACTGCATTACCATATTAATCCGACCGCCTAAACCTATCTCCTGAGCAATCTCCACAGCATTGATTGTGTAAAAATTAATGTTATTCTCGGCAATATACTTTTTCATGGCGGCTGGCAGCTTCTCATCAAGCTCCTCGGGCTTCCAGATACAGTTTAATATAAATGTGCCCCCTGGTTTTAAGCCTTCTAAAACTTCGTATTGATAAATATAGGAGGGTTTATGACATGCAATAAAATCAGCTGTATCAATTAGATATGTAGCTCTAATGGGCTTTTCACCAAAACGCAGGTGAGAAATCGTGACACCGCCTGATTTTTTGGAGTCATAAGCAAAATACCCTTGGGCGTACAAATCAGTATTATCTCCGATAATTTTAATTGCATCTTTATTAGCACCTACTGTACCATCAGAACCAAAGCCCCAGAATTTGCAGCGGGTAGTTCCTTTGCCGGCAGTGCTTATGTTTTCCTTAATCGGCAAACTTGTAAAAGTAACATCATCAACTATACCAATAGTAAATCCATCTTTTGGTGCTTCTACTTTTAGGTTATCAAAAACTGTTTTAAGTTGAGTTGGTGTGACATCCTTAGAACCTAAGCCATAACGGCCACCAACAATTAGGGGTGTATTTTCCCTACCGTAAAACAGTGAACGTACATCTAGGTATAATGGCTCACCTAAAGCACCCGGTTCTTTGCACCGGTCTAAGACTGCAATCTTTTTCACAGTCTTCGGTAAAACGTTAAAGAAGTATTTATCTGAGAAAGGTCTGTATAAATGTACTTTTAATACCCCTACCCTTTCGCCCGCAGCATTCAAATAGTCAACTGTTTCTTCTAATGCTTCACAGACAGAACCCATAGCTACAACTATATGCTCAGCATCAGGTGCCCCATAGTAGTTAAATGGAAGATATTCTCTTCCGGTTACTTTGCTGATTTCCCCCATGTAGTCAGCTACAGTATCTGCTACCGTTGAATAATAGGGATTAGCAGCTTCTTTAGCCTGGAAGAAGATATCCGGGTTTTGAGCTGTCCCTCTTAATACAGGGTGTTCCGGATTTAAAGCTCTGTCTCTAAAGGCTTTGATTGCATCGTGGTCAACCAAGTTATTGAAAACTTCATAATCAATAGCTTCTATCTTTTGGATTTCATGGGATGTCCTGAAACCATCAAAAAAGTGAACAAAGGGAACTCTGGATTTAATTGCTGCTAAATGGGCAATTCCACCTAAATCCATAGTTTCTTGCACGCTTCCTGAAGCCAACATAGCAAAACCCGTTTGTCGACAAGCCATAACATCGGAATGGTCACCAAAAATAGATAACGCATGTCCAGCAAGGGCCCTTGCAGTAACATGAAAAACGCCTGGCAGTAATTCACCGGCAATTTTATACATATTAGGGACCATTAATAGTAATCCCTGGGAAGCTGTATAGGTAGTAGTCAAAGCACCTGCTGCCAAAGAACCATGTACTGCACCAGCGGCACCACCTTCTGATTGCATTTCTGTAACTGTCACAGTCTGACCAAAAATGTTTTTCTTACCATTAGCACTCCACTCATCCACTAATTCAGCCATAGTGGAAGAAGGGGTAATGGGAAAGATAGCAGCCACATCAGTAAAGGCATATGAAACATATGCCGCAGCAGTGTTGCCATCCATGGTCTTCATAACTTTTTTCATTTATCCTCACTCCTTGGACTTTATATATGTATTATAATCCTAAAGACAATTATAAACTTCTTCTCTTCTTTTGTGAAGAATATGAGGATATTTTTAAATATTCAGATAAAGGGGGAAAGTTCTAAAGAGATTTCATGCTAATTTAGAAATTTGGGCAAATTCATAAGATACAAGGGCTTGACATAAAAACCTAGGTTAAGGTTTCGCTTCGCTAGGCTAAGGTTAAGAAAACAACATTTCAATTCAGATATTTAAGGTTATAATTAGATTGTTATTTCATAAAGGGGGAAATAAGACATGGGACAAGGAAAAAATAGAATTTGGGAAATAGACTTTTTGCGGGGAATTGCAATTATCTTAATGAGCTTATTTCATTTATTATATGATTTAAGTGAGTTTTATAATTTTGATATTGACTATACAGCAGGTATTGTAGATTTTATTGGTGCTACTTCAGCTCTCATGTTTATAACTCTCACCGGTATAAGCTCCTCCTTAAGCAGCAATAATCTAAGAAGGGGTCTGAAAATTCTCTTTTTCGCTTATCTTATTACTCTAATTTCATATTTCTTTGTTCCAAATACCTATATCAATTTCGGTATTCTTCACTTAATTGGGTTTAGCATAGTGCTCTACAGCCTTTTTAAAAGATTCAGGACCCTGGTATTAATCTTTTTAGGTCTATTAATTATTATTTTAGGAAATGTAATCGATAATATTACCTCTTCCACAAATCTTTTTACACCTTTTGGCCTTACTAGTGCTACTTATGCTTCTCTAGATTATTACCCTCTGCTTCCATATTTCGGGGTATTTCTTCTAGGAATGGCTCTGAAAAATATCTTCTATCTAAAAAAACAAAGTTTATTTAATTTTTCCCTTCCATCTAATAACCCTATCAGTTTATTAGGGCAGCATTCTTTGCTTATATATTTAATTCATCAGCCCATAATTTTAGCTGTACTTTTTTTTATGCATAAGGTGGGATTATTGTAGGGGCGCCCATTGGGCGTCAGCATTTATCCAAAATTTTCCCCGACGGACGCGCATTGCGCGCCCCTACAAGAAAAAGGGCTAGGCATTTGCCTAGCTCTTTTTCTTGCCCTGTCCATCAACATCAATTTCCCGTACATTTTCAAACATTTTATGGGGATTCTTAGGATCAAAATCCTTCCCGAATTCATATTTATCGGGTCCTTCCATGCTGAAAAAGCTTTTTTCCTTCTTTTCCTGCTTTTCCGGTTCTTTAACCATAAAAACACCTCCTATTAGTTACTAATAGTATTATGAACTCATCAGGAGGTTATTCTATATTTGTTTACTTTATTTTCATAGCGTCTTTTAACTTTATGGCACCTGTATAGAGCGCCTTACCCACTATCACACCTTCTATACCAACCGATGCCAATTCAGCAATTTGCTTTAAATCCTCTAGAGAAGATACCCCGCCGGAAATAATAACTTTAAGGCCTGTTTTTTCCGCTAATTCCTTGGCAACCTGAAGGTTAGGGCCCTTTAGAGAGCCATCACGGCGGGTATCATTAAAAACTACTCGCTCAACTCCTAGTTCCCTCAAGCTTTGAGCGGTCTGATTTATAGACCAATCAGTTGGCTGATTCCAACCTTCTACAGCTACCATATTATTTCTACCTTCGATACCAACAGCAACTTGGTCGCCAAATTCTTTACAGGCTTGTCCAATTAACTTAGGTTCCCGAGCTGCAATTGCCGACAAGACAACCCTAGAAGCACCTGCTTCTAAAACATCTTCAATATGTTTTAAAGTACGGATACCACCCGATACTTGCAAAGGCATTTTTACAAAGTTTACTATTTCTTTAATGACTTCCAGACTTTCCGGTTGACCTCTAAATGAACCGTCTAAGTCTGTAATGTGGAGCATACTTGCTCCTTGCTCCTTCCACCACCTGGCTACATCAATAGGGTCATAGTTATCTATTAATTCCTCCCAAGCATGCAAGGATAATAAATGAACAAACTTGCCACACCGTATATCCATGGCCGGTATGACCAACAAATCAACCAACTCCCTTATTTTTTATTCTCTTTTTTCAGTTTCTCCAAAATAAGCTTATACCCATCCGCCCCATAATTCAAGCATCTTTTTACCCTACTTATAGTTGCGGTACTGGCACCGGTTTCACTGGCAATATCAGTATAAGTATTTTCCTCTGCCAACATTTTTGCAACCTCTAGCCTTTGGGCTATAGACTTGAGTTCACTTACAGTACAGATATCCTCAAAAAACTGGTAGCACTCTTCCTCACTTTCCAAAAGTAAAATTGCCTCAAAGAGCTTATCAGTAAAGTCATCTTTTAATTTACTATTATACATATCCTTTTCCGCCTTTCTGGATATTAATAAGAAAGATATTCTTTATAACTGATAATAATCCCTCTATTTTTTAGTTGTTAGTTGTTAGTGGCTAGTCTATTGTCTATCGACTTTGGTCTATGGTCTATGGTCTATCTTTAATTTATAGTCTTAATCTAGCGAAGCGAAATCTTAATCTCAATCTTAATCTTAATCTCAATCTTAATACCTATTTTAATATAAAATAACTCCGCTGATTGCTGCTAAAACAATTAAAAGAATAGGATGAAGCTTAAATTTATAAACTCCAATAAAGGCCGCACCGGCAATAAGAATACTTATCCAATCCAAACCCATAAAACCAGTAGCAGATATAAGAACTGTCTTACCCACAAAGATGGCAGCTAATAATATTAAACTTACTACAACTGGCCTAATACCGTAGAGAAGACCCCGCATTACTGGATGGCTATTGAATTTATTGACTGCTTTTGAGAGCAATAATACTATAATAAAAGTTGGAAACACTACACCAATTGTACTTACAAGAGAACCATAAAAACCTGCGACCTTAAAACCTACAAAAGTTGCGGAATTTACTGCAATTGGCCCCGGAGTAGTTTCCGCAACAGCTATTATATCAATAAACTGCTGGGCAGTTAACCAATTATTTACTTCAATCTCTTTTTGGATAAGAGGGATCATTGCATATCCGCCGCCAAAGCTAAATAAACCAATCTTAACGAAGGAGAAAAATAATTGTAAATATACCACGTTAACCTTTACCCCCGCACTCATAGTTGACAATATATTTCATATATATAACATATCCAGCCGCCCCACCACCTATTATTGCTATAATGGGGTGAATATTAAAGATGATAAGAGCAAATAATGCTGCTACGGCTATAATAAGGGTCCAATGGTCAATAATACAAGGCCTATAGAGCTTGATGACCGCAGCCATAATTAAAGAAACAACTACTGCTCTTATACCCGTAAACATTTTTTCTAATAATTGATTATCCCCATATTTAATAAGCAAGCCAGCCAGACTCAAAATAATTAAAAATGACGGCAGCACAACACCTAAGGTTGCCGCTAATGCTCCCCTAAATCCAAAAATTCGATACCCAATAAAAGTTGATGCATTAACAGCAATGGCCCCCGGTACTGTCTGGGCTAATGCTAACAAATCCACAATATCCTCTTCTTTTACCCAGTTCTTGTTATAACAAACCTCAGTTTGGATTAAGGGAATCATAGCATAGCCCCCTCCAAAAGTAAAAGCACCTATCTTAAAAAATGTTATAAATAATTCCCATAAAATTCGCATAACGATATCTCCCTCAAATATATTCAGCTTATAATATTTTAGCGAATCAACATATTTCATACCTTGAAATTCTTTCCTCGTCCCACTCCATACCGAAGCCCGGCCTATCTGGTACTTTTACCATACCCTCAGTACATTCAAGTGGCTCTCTAAACAATGGGCTAGCCCAGGTCATCCATTCTAACCTTTCAGAACTATTTAATCCCGCCAAAAGGTGGGCAGCAAATTCAGGGAATAAGTGGACAGAAATCTTAACATTATAACTTTCTGTAAAACATACAATTCTTTTCCATCCTGAAATACCACCGGTTCTTTGTAAATCCGGAGTATAGATATCAGCTGCCTTAGCTTGTAGATAGGTTTGAAAAGAGCGTACGCCATACAAATTTTCGCCTGTGGTAATAGAAATTGGTAGTGACTTAATAAGTTCAATATAACCCTCTAGATTATTAGCATCAATGGGTTCCTCTAGCCAGTAGAGATCCAAAGAATTAAGCTCAGAGGCTATATCCTGAGTTTTTTTTACTGTCCATCCCTGATTAACATCACCTAGAATATCCACTTTCTCTCCCACGGCTTTTCGTATCTCCGTTAACACATTAATATCCTCTATTTGATTAATCCGACCTAACCTCATCTTCATAGCTTTAAAACCCTGCCCAGCGAAGTTTTCAGCTTGTTGTACAGCCTCTGCCGATGATACTAACCAAAGCCCCTGGCTAGCATAGGCTTCTATGGAAGTGCGATGACCGCCTAATAAACGATATACCGGTTGGCTCATGCTTTTGGCTAGAATATCCCATAAAGCTATATCTACCATAGATAAAGCAAAAGTTATAATGCCTTGATGCCCTAATAGCTTGGTAGTGTCCCACATTTTTTTCCATATCTTTTCAATAAACCGTGGTTCCTCATCTCTTATTACTGTTTTCAGAAATTCCAAACAAGCCCGTATGGCATTAGCACCAGGAACATGAAAGGCTTGAGCATATGAAATTCCTATAATTCCTTCATCGGTAACAACATCCAACAATACAAAAACAACTTCTTCCGATTGTCTAACACAAGAAACTACAGGATACTCAACAGGTATAGAAACAGTTCTGTGCTTTAAATCTATAATTTTCAAAGCCCAGTTCACTCCTTTCAGAAACATGTTATTTTCTTAAATAGCCTATTAATTAACTATCTTTATTTGGTTCGTGTGCCCACATAGCAGAAGGATTTGCATGCTCATACATCCAATATTTAAAACTAATGGACTCATCTACTTGCTTGTTGATTATTGGAGACCCTTTAATTCCTTTTGTCAAATCTTCAAGACGCAAATTGTATATCCAGGAATAATCAATACCATTACAGCGGCTTACTAAATAATTGAAAAACTTATATCTGCCTCTATCTTCACTCTTTTCGGCCAATTTACGCATTGACCATATATCACTTAGACCTGCACCAAAGAAATAGCTTTCTCCGCTTCCCACTTTATTTCGGGTTAATCCTACACTGCCATCTTTATAAAAGCCTATAGACTCACCATCATTATTCAATTCTAACACAAATCTTTTTCCATATGGTAAAATATCCACTACAAAATCACTCCTACATAAAAGGGCAGATTCTTGACAATTAGCTTCATTCATATTATTGATTCCAAATAAAAGGGCACGGTATTTTCTACATTCCTCTCCATTTGCAAGATAACTAAACCCCATAGGGTCAGTACAGACAATCAAACCGCCATTGGAAATATAGTTAAAAAGCATCTCACATAATTTTTCCTCTACAAATTCCGCAGCAGGTATAACTAGCATTTTGTAATCATTAAACGTTTTATCTCCATTTAAAATTTGATCATCGGAAACAAATCCTGACCATACACCGGCCTCTACTAATTCAATATATGCTGAAAATACTTTAGACCATCCTCCAATTAGGCAGCTGCCCATATTAACCAAAATCCCCACTTCAGGATTAGGTGGCAAAAAGCGCGGTGTCCGAGAAAGTTCATTAGCAATTTCTAATGATGTTTCCCAGCGCAGCTTCGGAAGAGTTGATTCATCAGGATTTCCATAGCATAAGCCACTATAACCGCAAGGATCATTTTGCACTGATTTAAAATCTTGTAACCAGATGTAATACCCCCAGCACCCCGCCTGTGCTGCTTGACTATACCATGCGCGGACAGTATCAGGTGTAGGTACTATTCTCATGCCTGCAGCAGCATTATTAATCCTTACGCTAACCATAGGATCTTTTCCTACCAAGTCTTTAATTAAGCGTGTTGCATATCGCGAATAGTGATTCCATCCAAATTTTGAGTCCAATAGACCCGGCCGGGTATTAGTTCCAGGATGGTCAAAGGTCTTGCCTAACATTACATAATCAGCAGGAGTATCAAACTCCACATTTGTAATAAATGTACCTTTATAATATTTTTTTATCATTTCACCCTTTAAGGTCACTAGTCTTGTCCATTTGCGATTAATCCACTTCCAAAAAACGATTCTCTTTGCCTTATCATAAGAACTAACTGATGAGCCCAATGGCAAATTAAATCCATGCTCTTCTCTAAATTCTTTATTAACTGCAGCAAAATCTTCTAAGCATTTTGTTATAAATGATGTTAGAGGACTATCATCAAACATTACTCCCAGTGTTATCCATAACTGCTCTGGATCATCAATGTAGTCTTCACCAGTAAATTGCCCTAATTTGGTAAGATATTTTTTTTGATATTCAAGCTCCTTTATATATGCTTTGCAAAATTCTTCTTCCTCATTTTTTAAATAATATAATTGCATCCCGTACCCAGGCGCATATATAGTATGTTTAAGCCCATATTTTTTACAGATTAAAGCGCTTTCCAGTTTATCAGTACCTGGAGCATCTGTATATTTAATACCACTATGAGAAAGTATTTTTCCTATTTCATCAGGAGAAAAAAAAGTGCCTCGAGTTGCGCCCCCTAGCCTAAACCCATAGTTTTCCTGTTCAGATTGAAAGGCTTCAATTTTCACAGGTATAGAAGTCTCCTTCATCTTAAAGTTATATGATTTGTATTTTCCAAAATCAGTATCTAGTCTTGGTACCCTTTCATAACCGCAAATATCGTAAAGATAATAATCTTCTTTAACATTTTCATATGTCCCAAGTCCCTCTAAAGTTAACTCATTAATTATTTCAGGCGTCAAAGCCTGCTCCGTCTCACTTCTTCTAGTACCTATCATATCTTATATCTTGTCTCCTTCCGTTTGAGTTCATCAAATCCCTTATGAGATTTAGAAAAGGAAGACCACAGGCTTTTGTAATGGCCCATGGTCTAGAGTGGGGGTAGGAAATTTTCGAGAAATATATTTAGCTAAATTATTAGCGTATCTTTGGCCTTATTTTCGTCTTCTTTCGGACACAACTTTTGATTTCTCTGGCCGTAAGAAATTATTAACACCCCAATGATAATTAATGTAAGACCTTTTATTTGCATCAAGCTTATACTTTCATTCAATAAACTCATTCCCAATAATAGGTTCACTCCTGGAATAATTAAGTAAATGGAGCGTACTAGCCAGGTCGGGAGTAAATTTAGCCCTTTATAATATGTTACAAATATAAGCCCCTGAAGAATAATTGCAAAAATAATTAAGACCTTATATGAAAATATCCCAACTACAAAGTAAAATCTGTTTGTGAATAGTATAGTTAGGAAAAACAAAATAGCACATACACCTGAATTTGCTAAAGCAATTAAAGAGCGGGGTATAGAATTTAATTTATACCTAATAATGACCGCATTAAGAGACAAAAAAATCACACTTAATAATAATAAAAAATCTCCTTTATTAAACCTAAATTCTGAGAAATTCATATCTAATACCATAAAAATACCAATAAAAAGTACCCCAAATGCAAACCAGTCAATTTTCGATAATTTTTCTCCGAAAAACATATAGCCTAATAATGCAGTAAATAATACATCAGATCGTGCAAGTACTGCAGCATTTATTGATGTGCTTAATTGAAGACCTAAATATACCAGTGAGTTAATACTAAAGCCAAAAATGCCGACAACTAAAAGATATAAATAATTTTCTTTAATTAACTCAAATATTTTTTTATATCCAAAGTTATATAGTAAATAAACAACCAGATAACTTGCAACCCCAGTCATAAGTACAAATCCAAAAGCAAAAGAATCTGTATTAGCTAAAACCACTTTACTGACTGTTATTAATGTCGCTGTGCATAAAGCCGATACCAGAGTCCACCAAATACCTTTCAATTATTACACCACTCTTTTGCAAGAGAATCCAATACTCCTCTAGCCCTTAAAACTTTCTCTCCTTGGACATCTTTCAAAGGGTCTTTGGCAGCTCTAACACCTAGTCCTAAATGTATTTCTTTACTTAACGGAGTCTTTCTAATAAAATCCATCAAATTTTCAGCATCCAAGCCTACCCCAGGCATAAAAATCATATGCTGATACTTTTTATGTAAACAATTCAACATTTCTAGTCCTAAAAAGCTATTCTCACCCCGTCCAGATGTTAATATTCTTTTGATGCCTAAATTTGTGAGAGTCTGAATTGTATGATCTAAATCACTACATTCATCAAAGACACGGTGGAATGTAATATCCAATCCAGTACTTTTTGCTAACAGCCTGTTAAGGGCAGTAACATTTACTTTTTTATCCGTCCCCAGAACTCCCAATACTATTCCTGCCAAACCAATCTTTTTAACAACTTCAATGTCTCTTTCCATAATATCAATTTCTTCGTCGCTATAAACAAAGTTACCGCCCTTAGGCCGAATCATGACCATAACAGGTATCTTGGCAACTTTTTTCACCTGTTCTATTAGTCCTAAGCTAGGGGTTAGGCCCCCTTCACTGAACCCTGAAACTAACTCTAGTCTATCTGCTCCATTCTCCTGAGCAACAATTACATCTTTCGGTGTGCTTGCTATTATTTCGAGAGTGTACATATCACTACATCCTTTATCACTAAAATAGAGCTATCGTAAACTAGTAATGAAATCAGGGAAGAATAATACTATCTCAGGGAAGAATATAAACATTACTGCCCAAAATAAGAATACCAAGATAAAAGGTATTTCAGCTTTTGATATTTGCATTAAACTTGCATCAGCAATTTTAACTGCCACAAATAAATTACCACCCACCGGAGGGGTTAAAAACCCAATCTCAATACACAACACAAAAATAATTCCAAAAACTACAGGATTAATACCTAAGTCGGTTAATATCGGAAGAAAAATAGGTGTAAGAATAATTATCTGACTTAAAGTTTCCATAAACATGCCAGTAATCATTAATAAACCAACAAGCATCAACAACACTAGTTCTGGGTTAGTAGTTATATTAGCAATAAAATATCCGACTTTCTGGGGAACTTGATACATGGTTACTAATCTTCCAAATCCACTGGCCACACCTGTCATGACTAGCATAATAGATGCTGTCAGTGCACCAGTGCGAAAGGCCATTATAAAATTATTCAAAGTGACATTCCTTTTAATTCCAAATCCATAAATCAATGCATACAGAACAGCAAATTCTGCAGCTTCGGTAGGCGTAGCGATCCCGGAATAGATACTTCCTAAAATAACAACAGGCGCCAACAATCCCCATTTACCAATCCATAAAGCGTTTATTGTTCTTTTCAATGAGAATTTTTTGTCCGTTGCAATCAACTTTTTCCTTTTTCCGATTAAATACATTACTAAAGTTAAACTTGCAGTAATTAAAATTCCGGGAATTAAACCCGCCATAAATAATGCACCTATAGAGGTTCCCGAAATTACTCCATAAATTATCATTGGATTACTTGGCGGTATTAAAACGCCTAGAGCACCACCAGATGCAGCAACAGCACCTGCTAGGGCTTTCTCATAGCCTCTCTGAACCATACCACCCACAGTAATTGATCCTATTGCCACTGTAGCAGCTAAACCAGAACCAGTTAATGCTGCGAAAAATCCACTAGCAATTATTGTTGTTGCACCTACTCCGCCCGGTATATGACCAACTATCGCATCAGCTACTTCTAATATTTCGTCAGTCATACCAGATGCCTGCATTATTGCACCAGAAATTATAAATAATGCAACAGCAATTAATACAAAATTATCTATTCCGCTAAAAAGTGTCTGTGGTATCATAGTAGGAGAAAAATCATTATATACCAGTAAAGGGATCAAGGTTGCTGTCCCAATGGCGGCATATATAGGTACACCAATTAACAGAGTGATCATGAATATTGAAAACATTAATAAAATAGTAATCACCCCTAGATTTTATTCACATTAAAGTCCGCTACCATATTTTGAACAATCCTAATGCATGTCAGTACAGCACTAACAGGGATCATGCCATAAAGCACCCAAAACGGTATTTCCAACATAGGCGTATGTTGAGGAAAGTCAATCATCTTCTTTATAAAGGGAATACTATACCAAAATAATCCCAAAGAAAAAAATAACCAAATCAAATCTGCAACAAAAAGCATACCTTTTTTTACCTTTTCTGAGACATGTTCTAAAATTACATCAGCTCTAATGTGTTCTCTTTCTTTAGCCCCAAAACTAATTCCAAATAGAATCGATACAACGAATCCATATTTTATTAATTCATGTATTTCCGAAGAAGATATTCCTACTTGCCGAAAAATAATAGATACTGCAAGCAAGATAAAAATCATAAAAATCAAAAATGAACTTATTATTTCCTCAATGTGATTTAAGAGCCATTTTATGTGCCGCATTTTCTCCCCCCCCATAATAAATGGTAAGCGGGTAAAACCCGCTAAACCACTCACTATTTGTTTAGTCTTATTTAATAATCTCTAATACTGAATCTACAATTTCCTTGCCTTTCGCTTCGTCGCCACCACCAATTAACTTATACTGCGAAGGCCAGATACTTCTTCCTTTTTCAACCCATTGTTCATAATCAGTAGGAACACCTAAAAACTCCATACCTTTTTCTTGTAGATATTTAACATCACCGGCATCTATTGTTGCAAATAGCTCCATTTCATACTTAGTGGCTTCTTTCCCAGCCTTTATTAGTGCTTCTTGCACATCTTTTGGTAGCTTTTGGAAGTATTCTTCAGAAATTGCGAATATACCTATTGTATACATCCATTGGATATCCGTGACATATTTTTGTACTTCATCATAATGCTCAGCTCTGATGGTTGTGTAACAGTTTTCCTGACCAACTGCTACACCCTGTTGTAAAGCAGGGAATACCTCCGAAAAAGGCATAGCGATAGGTTCAAAACCAAATTCCTTAAAAGCAGCTTCGGAAACAGGATTAGGAGGAATCCGAATCTTTAATCCCTTAGCATCAGCTAAACTGCGAACTGGATGCTTTTTATCAGTTGATAAATTTCTAAAGCCCGCTACTGTCCACGCAAGGGGTCTTAGATTACCTTGGGTAACCATAAATTCGGTGTTTTTATCCCATAATTCTTCTAAAGCCTTATTAGCCTGTTCTATACCTGTAAAAATATATGGTAACGCAAGATAATTTACAGATGGAGAAAAAGTACCATAATTTTGGACTGAACCAAATACCATTTCTTGAGTACCATTTTGCATTGACCGCATTTGATCTAATTCGTCACCTAACTGATTAGAAGGATATTCTTCAACTATTACTCTTCCATCAGTATATTGACTAGCTAATTCTGCAAATTTAAGAGTTGCAAGATGAATAATATTCTCTTCAGTTGCTGGGTTACTATGACCAAGTTTAATTTTGTATACCTCTTTTACCTCTTCCTTAACAGGCTCTTTAGCTGGTTCTTGAGCCGGTTCCTTGGCTGGTTCTTTACCACTTGAACAACCAACCACTAGCAATACCAATACTAAGAATAAAGCTAACACCATAAAACTTTTCTTTTTCACACAATAACCTCCCCTTAATTAATTTAACTAGTATGTAACTAAAAATCATTTTTTTGGAACCACCACCTCCATATATAAAAATTATATTTAATTACCTCAGCTCAATAATACTGCCCGTTTTTACAGCTTCCTCTACAGCAAAACAAATTGCATGACTATCTCTTACCACATCTATGTTAGCCATAGGTAATTCGCCAGTCCTAATACTCTTGACAAAGGCTAAATGCTGTTCAATTTCCCCCTCATGATCAAAGCCGCCTTTAATGCCAGTTTTCTTAAAGTCATAGGATAGGCTATATCCCCGGGTATAAACATCCATTTTTTCCGAAGGGCTAAAGGCTTCTATTCTACCCGTCTCTCCCAGAGCACCCATTTCCATGAGAAAACCTAGTTCATGAAACAAACTTAATACAAGAGATGCTCTGGCTCCGTTTTCATATTCAATTATGACTACACCATTATCTAAGATTCCTTCATTTTTATAGATAACATCACTACCACCAAAGGCACCCACTTTTATCGGTTTTGAGCCAATAAGCCAATTAAATAAGTCAAAGTGGTGTACATTCTTTTCTAAAAAGGTACCTCCGGATTTCGGACTTATTCGCCAACCATCAACTCCATCTTTAAAAGGAGGCCTGAATTCCTTACACCACATCATCTTAACTTGCCCAATTGATCCACTATCCACAATTTCCTTTAGCTTACTACCCATTTGTGAATAACGCAGTTCTATACCAACTTGATATACTAAATCCGTACCTTTAAGTATATCTAAAATGGCATCGAAGTCTTTCAAGCTTGTTGCTACGGGTTTCTCACTAAAAATATGCTTACCTGCTTCAATACATTTAAGGACAATTTCTTTATGTGTATGATTTGGTGTAGCGACAACAACTGCCTCCACCTTTGAAAACTCAAGCAAATCATTATAATTTCGAAACATTTTTGCATTAGGTACAAGTTTTGCCGCTTCCTTAAGCATGTTCTCCTGGAAATCTGCCAAAGCCACTATCTCTATTTCGCCTGTCTTTATAGCTGCATCAATTAATGCCTGCCCTCTTGCTCCATTTCCGATCACACCATAGCGAACCTTCTGCATAATTCAACTCCTTTCTTGCATTTTTTATTTCCTATTTAATTTTATGCAAATTCAAGAATTGAACTGCATTACCACTAAATATTGCAGATTGAGTTTCCTCATTTAAATTCAGTAAATCAAAAAGTCTAACTTGATCATGATACACATCATTGATTTGATCCGCATGAACATCAGTACCAAAAACTATTTTTTTAAAGGCATTTTCCCAAAAGAATAATTTTTGATAATCATTTGGACTTAATCTATTACGCCACCCTAATGAAGCTCCTGTTAAATCCACAAATATATTTTCATGGAATCTAGCCAATATTGTTGCTTCTTCAAACCAGGGGACCCCTAAATGGGCAATAATTATTTTGAGTTTTGGGAACCTTCTGGCAATTCTATCTACTAACATTGGCCTCATTCGGTCAGTACATACATCATCTTCAGCATCGTAAGGTGTAAAAAGTACCATGCCTGTATGAAAAAGGACTGGCATTCCCAACTTATTCGCCTCATTGTAAATGGATAAGTATTCATCATCATTATAGTTCTTCAATGGTCTTGTTACTTTTAAGCCTTTAAAACCCAAATCGTATAAATGTCGGACCTTTTCGGGATTATCCTTACCTAGGTTTATTACTCCGAAACCTATTAGACGCTTAGGATGTTTGTTAATAGCAACTAAAACATCATCATTATCAGGGCTTAATGAACCTAAGTTAAACTTGTCTAAACTATATTCATAGTGTCCTTTTCCTATACCTAACCCACTAAGACAAGTAATACTAATTCCTGTTTCATCCATTTTCCTTATTAATGTATCAACATAATTTTCTTCACCCAATAAATGGTGATGAAAGTCTATTACATTTTTATTATCCATGTATATACACTCCTAGCATTCGATAGGTTTTGCAGTTATCTTGTCGGCAATAATCATTACATCCTGATGCTCTTGTACCATAGTAACAGGATATTCTAGTGAAATGTTACCTAGCAAAGCCATACGTAATGCAAACCTTTGCCAATCTCCACCGTCACAGTACAATCTAATTTTTTTAGCACTGAGTATATCTTTCATGCCTACAGTTATTGCCATAGGGGGGAAATCATAAAAGTTCCCTCCATTTGCTCTAACACTATTCATTACAACGGTTTCAGGGGCTAAAGACACTATCCGGGTCAATGAATTTTTAAAATCATTTATTGATACCTTAAATAACCGGGAATTTGGTGGTTCATTAAAAGCAATATGCCCATGGCAGCCTATTCCTCCGTAACAGATATCAATTCCGCCTAATCGTGATATCGTATCCGAATAATAATCTATATTTGTTGGATCAGGACAGCAAAAATTTTCGTCTGGCAATTGCAAATCTTCATTTAATTTCAAAAACATTTGTTTTATATAACCTCTGAAGCTTAATGGATGATCTTCTGGGATTAACCTACCTTGCCAATCTAGATACTCATCCATAATAAATACAAATACATTTTTCCAACTGATATTCTCTAGATTGCATCTTAAAATTAGAATAGGATATTGTCCTTTAGGACCAACAGGTAAAATCAATTTTGTATTTATTCCTAATTGATTATTACATTTAATTTCATTAATAATGTCCTCAGCAAAAGTTTCATAAATATCCTCTTTAGTTTCGAGGTATTGGAACTTGACTTTGCTTTTAGTTAGTAATTCCCGTTCACCTAGACTCAGCATATCTTTATCTATTAATTCCATTATTTTTCCTCCATATTCTTTGTTAGGCCGGTATTAATTGAGGCAGTTCTGCCACTGCTTCAATTATTGTTGCTTTTAAATTTGTATGTCTTTGGAGATATGATGCAGGATATAGAGGAGTTATTGGTCCATACATTGCTTTTCGGAAAACAGCAGGCTGCCAAGAACGCATGGCAATAATATGCATTTCCTTAGCTTGCATTAATTCCTTCATACCAATTGTGATTGCTTTCTTAGGAACTGCTTCCAGATTACCACCGGTAGACATTGCAACTTGAGTCCTACTGGCACAAACTAAATTTACAATTCTTGTCGGTAGAGTATCGTATTCTACATCCCCTAACTCCTCTTGGGAACAAGGCTCGTTATAGGCAACATGCCCGCTTATACCAAATCCTCCGTAGCATACATCTACCTTGCCTCGCCAATCGATTATTCTTTGTATTTCTCCTAAATCATGAGGATTGGGCATTATTCTATTTTCCACTGGGATTTTTAGGTCATCTTTTAGTAAATTATATAAGCTTCTATCCATATATTCGCTAAAGCTTAAGGGATGATTTTTAGAGATTAGATTACCATCCTCAGTAATGAATTCATCCATATTAATAATTACAAAGTCTTTACAACTAATATTTTCCTCATTACAGATATTAGCTAGAATTGTATAATCTAAAGGACTAACAGGTAGTATTGCAGTAGTACCTTGCCCTTGACTATTATTTACTTTAATTTTATCTGCAAGATCTCTCGCAATAAACATATGAAGGTCTTTCACATTGGGAACAATGTTTACAGCTTTAAAGCGATGGTCATTAATAATTTCTTCTTTTGTAATTAATTGAGAGTTTTTTTGCAAAAGTCACCACTCCTATATAAAATTATGATAAGATGCCACCTCTATCTTTGCTTTCATTTCTTGACATTTTCACTTTATATTTATATCTATCAGCAGGATAAGAACTTAGCGATAATTCCATTGGCTGACCTTCACTATAGCCAATCCTCTCCTCAGAAAGCACTGGCTCTTTTGCTTTGATACCTAGATATTTACTGGTTTCTTCATCGGCTGCAGCACTAAAAATTGTTTGCTCTGCTTCATCGATACTTATACCAAGCTCTTGGGTGGCAATCTCATAAATGCCTCTCTTGGTCAAATCATATTTACTTATTTCCCGGCCTAACTCAAGTGGCCAATAACTTTGTAAATACACAACCGGTTCCCCATTCATCATTTGCACTTTTTTAATTAAAAAGACCTTTTCAGCATCAAATATATTTAAACTCGGCACTTCTTCAAGCATAAATGGAGTTAGTTCTACTTCTTTTAAACTAATTATCTTTGCACTGGGTACTGCACCTTTTTCTCTGATTTGTTCAAAGAAACCCATTAATCTTAAACTATCCTCAACAAAATCTTTTTTTACAAAAGTCCCTTTTCCAGGAATTCTTTCGAGAAATCCTTCCCTTACTAATTCAGCCACCGCCCTGCGAGCAGTTGTGATACTTACATTAAATTTTTCCATTAATTCTTTATCGGTTGTAAAATGGTCACCAACCTTATAATCGCCTTTTTTGAACTGTGCTTTGAGCTCCTCAGTTAGTTGATAATGTAGGGGGGTTGGTTTAAATTTGTCTAATGCCAATATAGTCACCTTCTCTTCAGTTTATTGTTAGCTAATATACTAATTAGCTATTTAGTATATTTGTTAATATGCCAACTTTAAGTATAAGGCAACTTTTACTAGTTTTCAATATTCTTTAATTATTATTAAAATATTTTTGAAGTATCAGATTTTTTGATACATTACAATTGTTCTTCCTAATTTACAAGTTGTACAATCTTTTTCAACCCAACCATATTTAAGATAGTACTCTTTAGCATTTGGAGTATGTAAGTATATCTTATTAAACCCTAAAGATTTGGCAGTATCACCCGCTTCTTTTAATAATTTTGCTGCGACACCATTCCCTCTATACTTCGGAGCAACATATAAGGCTGAAATCCATGGGGTGTAGACCCCAAACTCCTCTAGATTATCATCTTTGACCAAGCTTACTGTTCCAACTGGACACCCATCTAATAAAGCTAAAAAACATATAGGTAATTTCCCTATATTACTACGTTCTTCAAACATAGAAAGCTGTTCGGAATATGTCCTTCCTAGTGTTTGCCCCCATTCGTCAAAAGTCCAAGATGCAACTATTGGAGCTAAATGAGGCACATCCCCAAGTTTTTTAACTTCTAGCATTTTTTAACCTCACTAATTAAATATTTTCTCTTTCTATTAAAAATAAAACTAATATGCAAATTACTATTGAAGTTATTTCGTTGATAAAATTATTGGGCCCTGTTTTCTGAACCAAAAATTCTTATCTTATTTTTTACAATCTCTCTTACATCAATTAAACATTGGGATCTTATTTTCATGGGCTCCGTAATTCCTGCCTCAATTGCCTTTTTTACTGTATTTGCCCAACCAAGTTTCAGTTCTGTTCCCACATTTATCTTATTAATTCCGATAATAATCATTTCCCTATACTGTTCCTCAGTAAGACCAGAACCACCATGCAGTGCCAAATAACATGTTGTCAATGAACGGACTTTTTTCAATCTTGCGAAATCAAGTATGGGCTCTTCTTTATAGATTCCATGAGCAGTTCCAATTGCCGGAGCCAGAACATCTACATCTGTTTCTTCCACAAAAATCTGAGCTTCTTCCGGAATAATCAGATTATTACTTTGCCCTTCAACCATATTGTCTTCAACTCCACCAATTGCCCCCAACTCACCTTCAACACTAACGCCTAATGCATGACAAGCATCACAAACCTGCTTTGTGTATTTAATATTATCTTTGAGTGGCAATTTTGACCCATCAAACATTATTGAACTGAAACCATTTACTAAACACTTCTGAGCTAGATCAAAGCTGTTGCCATGATCTAAATGCAAGACAACAGGTATTTTGCATCTTTTGATCAGTTCCTTTGCCATTACTGAACAAACTTCCAATCCAAGATTTTGGATATATGGTGGTGTAGTTTGCACAATTACTGGTGAATTCAATTCCTCAGCAGCATTAAGAATCGCTTCTAAAACATCCTGGTTATGAAAATTAAAGGCTCCTACAGCATACCCTTTACTCTTTGCTTCTTTTAAAACATCATTCATTGTATAAAGCATCTTTTATTATCTCCTTCGTTTAAAGTAATTAACTAATATACATATTAGTTAATATACATATTAGTTAATTAGCTAAGATTAGTATACTTGATGCTTTTCTTAAAAGTCAATATATTCTTGCAATTTTAATACATTTGTGCATAGTACTTAGCTTAATAACAGTTTCATATATTCAGCCTAATTTGCGACAACTATTTGGGCTTAGTACTAATAAGTACACATGTTTTATAAAGTAAGCCTGACATTTTGTCAGGCCCTTTATACCTAGAGCGGAAGAGCGATTACCCACCACCTAAAGCCAAAACAAATACTACCTCATCCCCATCCTGCAATACTTTATCAGGCAAACTTAAAGTATTATTAACAATAAAGGAAATAAGGTATCTACGGGTACCTGAATTCATGAATACTACATCTTTAAACCGCCCGCCATAACATTCACTTAATAATACTACAAGATCTTCAATTGTTGATTCTTTTTTTAACTTCACTACTTCACTTTCTTTCCCTGCAGCAGTTGCAATTATCGAATTGTATTTAATATTTATGTACATAAAAATAACTGTCACCTCTACTTGCTAAGTAATTTTGGTAAGAATAAAGCAATATCAGGGAAGAACAAAATTGTAACTACGCATAGTATTAAAGCCAATACAAAGGGTAGTACAGCAACTGAAACTTCCTCCAAAGAGATATCAGCAAGTTTCGTTACTACATAAAGGTTTGCACCTAAGGGAGGAGTTAAGAAACCAATTTCACAGCAAATAACAAATATTATACCAAAGGTTATGGGATCTATCCCAAGCTGTGTAACAACAGGTAAAAAAATCGGAGTTAGGATAATTATCTGGGCTAAGGTTTCCATCCAGGTACCTACAAAGATAAGGAAACCTATTATCATAAGCATTACGATATAGGGATTTGAAGAAACACCGGTTAAAAACATGGCCACGTTTTGGGGAATTTGATACATTGCCAATAAGCGCCCAAATGCAACTGCAATACCTACGATTACAATTATAGTCCCGGACATGAAAGCTGCCCGAACCAGAGACTCATATATCATTTTCCATTTAAGGGTCCTATGAATAAATAATCCAACAACTAGTGAGTATATTACCGCAACTTCGGCAGCCTCAGTTGGAGTAAAAATCCCCCCATAAATTCCTCCTAAAATTATTAAGGGTGCTAAAATTGCCCATTTGCCTTTCCACAATGCTTTACCAAATTCCCTGGGGGAGAATTTTTCTCCAGAGCCTATAAAACCTTTTCGCTTAGAAATAATATAGGCGGTAAAAATTAAGACCAAGCCGACAAATATCCCGGGAATAAAACCTGCCATAAACATTTGAGTAACAGATACATTAGCAATTACTGCGTATATAATCATGGGGTTACTGGGGGGGATTAAGATACCCAGTACTCCGCCTGTTGCTACCACTCCGCCAGAAAAACGCTTTGTATAACCCCTGTTAATCATTGCAGGAATGGCTAGAGAGCCCACTGCTGCTGTAGTTGCTGGACCAGAGCCAGATAAAGCAGCAAAGAACATACAAGCTAAGATGGTTACAGCCGCTAAACCTCCTGTAAAATTGCCTACGCTTTTATTTGCAATTTCCATAACCTTATCTGTGATACCAGAACGCTCCATCAATTCACCCGCTAATAGAAAACCTGTTACGGCAATCAATGGGAATTGATCAACTCCGGTATATAAAGATTGGGTTATTAAAGTCAAAGGAATATCATCTCTAACCAGCATAGGGATTAGAGTTGATAAGCCTATAGCAGCCATAATAGGTACTCCGAGGAGTAAAGTAACAATAAAGGTAATAGCTAGAAGAATATTAATCTCTCCCTTCTAAGAGTACTGCCAAATATAAAAACATTACTTAGAAGTCCTATATCGGCGCCAATTTACCTGGATAATTCTAAATGTAGTCAGAGCAAAACCAAAGGGAATAACTAAATAAAGCCATTTTAAATCCCACTGTAGTGCGGGAGAAATTATTTTAAATCGCATCATTACCTTGGTCATCTCCCAGCTAATTAATATTACAGCTATATTAAAACAAACCCAAAGCAAGTCGGCAAAAACCAAAAACCTCTCTTGCATTTTTTTAGAGAATAATTTTAAAAAGGTTGTTACTCTAATATGACCTAGCCTTTTTGCACCCAAAGCAACACCTAAATAATTCATCCAAACAAAGCAGTATCTGATTATTTCCTCCTGCCAGCCAATGGCATCCTTAAATACAAAACGTAAGAATACCTGAATACCCAGCAGTATTATAATAACTGATAAAAGAAGTGCACAGGCAGCTTCTTCAAAGTGCTCGTCTAAAGCTTTCCAAAAGGTCATGGTAACATCACCGTCCTAATACATAAATTTTAGGAAGGGACAGCGGACATGCTGTCCCTCGCTTTACCATTACCCTATTTTTTCTTATAGCTTTCAACTAAGTCGATAATTTCTTTACCTTTGGCCTTATCACCTTTTCCAATAAGTTCATAAAACTCTGGCCAGATAGAACGTCCTTTTTCCACCCAAATTGGCTTATCCTCGGGCGGTCCCAGTAAAATCATCCCCTTTTCTTCCAAGGTCTTTTTGTCCTTTTCTAAAGAGGAATCAGATAATTGCCTTTCGAATTCCATAGTTTCTTTTCCGGCTTTAACTACTACCTGCTGTAAATCGGCGGGAAGTTTAGAAAAAAAGTCCTCAGACATAACTATAGTACTGGTCTGAAAGATATAGCCGATTTCTGTTACATACTTTTGAACTTCATAGAATTTTTCGGAAACGAATACTGTATAAGGATTATCCTGGGCATCAACAACCTTTTGCTGTAGAGCATTAAAGGTTTCCGACCATGCAACAGGAATTGGGTTAACTCCCCAGGCTTTATACACGCCCATCTGAATTGGGTTCTGGGGAACTCTAACTCTTAAATCTTGTAAGTCTTCTAAAGTTTTAACGGGCTTTTTGGAGTTAGTCAATTCTCTAAAGCCTGCGTCCATTAAGGAGAGTATTCTGACACCGCCCTCTTCCACGGACCATTTATTGATTTGGTCCCACATAGTATCAATTACTTTGCGGCCTTCTTCAGTACTTTCAAATATATAGGGTAGTGTGAAGAAACCTAATTGCGGAACAGAAGGATTTAGGTTATTCATGCCAACAACAACCATTTGTTGAGTACCTAATTGAGTGCTGCGAACCTGTTCTTCTTCGCTTCCTAATTGGGAAGCAGGATATATTTCTACTACAAGCTGTCCATCGGAGTTTTTCTCTGCCAATTCTTTAAACTTAAGAGAAACCTGGTGGAAAATTGAGTCCATAGTCGGTTGATTACTATGCCCCAATTTAATAGTGTAGACTTTCTTTTCCGGCTTCTTTTCTTCTGCAGGCTTTTGTTCACTCTGCTTTTGCTCTGCAGGAGGAGTTGTGCCTCCGCAGCCTGCAGCAAAAACCATAACGATAATTAAGGTCAGTGCCATTAAAATCATTGACTTCCCGTACTTCATAAATCCATCCCCTTTCTTTTTTTAAATATTTACCTTAACTTAAGGGATTGTATTTTTTGTTTTCGGGGTATACCTTGTTTATCCCAATCCCTTAGTTCATAATACTCCTCTATGCATTGGGTAAATTCCGCAAGTACTTTGCCAGCCCTGAATCCCTCTTTGCCAGGCTCCATGCACCGTTCAGGAAGAACATCACTTTCTCTGTCAAAACCATCACGAATATTGATCAAGCGCTGCATGTTAAAAATCCTTTCACCAGTTTCCATTAACTTTTGGGGAGAATAATTCCAGCCGGTCACAGCATTGAGTGCTTTAACAGTGTCAGTTAAACTCATCCCGCAAATCTGCATGAAAATACAGGATACAAGGGAATCTAATGCTGATGCATAATCTTGAAAAATAGTAGCCAGCTTGGCTTGCCCTTCCATAGAGAAACGCTCAGATGCTTTTTCTAAACCGATTTCCGGAAGTATCATTCCGGTTTCTCCACAGTGAGGAAATCCTCTTAGATGGCAGGCACCCCGAGTACTTGTGGCATAGTTAACTGCTAAACTGAAGAATGACCTAGGATCATGGGCAGGGAGATCTAACCCCTTAACATGAACAGCCAGCCTTTCAGCTTCAGAACCAAGATACTTGGCAGCAGGTATGATTCCGCCAGAAAATAAGCTCCCTAGTTTTTCTTTGTTACCGATTTGTTTAATAAGCTCAATCAATACTTTTCCACTTCCCCATTCCGGCTTAAGCCCTTGGAGAAGTTCTTCTTTAATTAATCCCTTTTCATAACACTCCATAATGAAAGCGACAAAAGCGCCTGCAGATATAGTATCAATACCCAGTCTATTACAGATATCATTTGCTTCGGAAATTGCTATTAAATCATCTATGAGGCAACAGGAACCCAACATGCCTAGGCTTTCATACTCTGCACCTGCCCCATCTAGTAATCTGCCGTCAGGTAAAGTAACATTGATATGACGATGGCATCCTATTGGGCAATTTCGGCAAGGCCAAGGTTTTGCATTCAGCTGCTTAGTATAACTGACTGCATCTAATTTAACTGCCCCCCGGGGCCAGACATCCCCTGCCCAATATTTTATAGGCAAATCTCCACCGGCTTCGGCAGGACCAACTAATACAGAGGTTCCGTGCTCTCTAAATGTTTCCTTGGTATTTTGTGCTAATAAATTTGACATCTCCCTATTTAAATTTGTTAATTCTTGTTTATTATAAATAGGTACCTGTTTAGTACCATTAACAACAACGGCCTTTAGGTTTTTAGAACCCATAACTGCTCCAAAGCCGCACCGCCCGGCAAAGCTGTGCATATCTGCTACAATACAAGCTATGGCAACCAATTTTTCCCCTGCTGGACCAATTGCTGCAACACTTACCTTATCATTTTGGAGTTCTTTTTTAATTAATCCAACAGCTTCAACTGCATCAAAACCCCATATCCGATGTGCAGTTTTGATTTCAACCTTGTCATTTTCTATAATAATATATACCGGATACGGAGACCGCCCTGAGATAATTACAGCATCATATCCTGTTTGTTTAAATTTCACTCCCCATTCCGCTCCTGCCGTAGAGACAGCAAAGGTTCCAGTCTGAGGTGATTTTGTAATTACAGACCATTTCCCACTGCCAGGTACCCCAGTCCCCTGAAAGGGGCCTGTTGCAAAGATTAATAAATTCTCCGGTCCTAAAGGTTCAGAATCCTTTGACAATTCTTCATAAATTATCTTAGTGCCTAAACCTGATCCACCCAGAAATAACTGGGCATCTTCCTGAGAAAATTCCTCTTCTGTTACTTTTTTAGTACTTAAGTTGATACGCAGTAGTTTATTCCAATATCCTCCAGGCAATATAGTCCCCCCTTAATAGACTATTTTTCCAGTACTAATTTAACACCAGTAATAATCTTCTCTGCATTTGGCAAATATAGCTGCTCTAAATCAGGTGAAAAGGGAATAGGTACATCAGGAGCGGCAACACGAGCTATTGGACCTTTTAATTCCTTGAAGCATTGTTCACTAATTACTGCTGATATTTCTGCCCCCATACCACCCCTCTTATTGGCTTCATGGGCAATAACAACTCTTCCGGTTTTGGCAACTGATGTAAAGATTGTCTCTAAATCCAATGGAATAAGGCTTCTTAAATCAATGACCTCGGCACTAATTCCTTGTTCTTCTAAAGTGAGTGCTGCCTCTATGGCTTTATGAACCATTAATGAATAGGCTAAAATTGTTACATCTGTTCCTTCTTTCCTTACTGCAGCTTTACCAATGGGTACCAAATAATCATCGGCAGGCACTTGGCCTTTTAAGACATATAATAGCTTATGTTCAAAAAATACAACGGGGTCATTGTCTCTAATAGCACCCTTAAGTAAACCCTTAGCATCATAGGGAGTAGAAGGTACAAGCATCTTTAACCCGGTTCCATGCATAAATAATGCTTCGGGGCATTGTGAGTGTTCCGATCCACCGCCTCCTTTTGCTCCCATAGGGGCCCTGACCACTATAGAAATATCCGGGGTGCCCCCATGCATATATTTCCATTTTCCAGCTTTGTTATAAATCTCATCTACACAAACTCCGACAAAATCAGCCAGCATTAATTCACATACTGGGCGCATTCCACCCGCTGCTGCTGCGCCTACTGCTCCGCCAATAATTGCACTTTCTGATAGAGGAGTATCCCTAACCCTTTTCTGTCCAAATTTTTCATATAAACCTTTGGTAACTCCAAAGATACCTCCAAATTTCCCTACATCCTGTCCCATAATGAATACAGTATCATCTCTCTCCATCTCTTCCCTTAAGGCTTCATTTAAAGCTTCTGCATAAGTTATTTCCCTCATAAACTGATCCCCCTTTGAAACACCTCAGGATTAGCATAAACATCGGTAAAAAGTTCCTCAGGCTTTGGAACAGGACTATTATTGGCTAATTCCAATTCCTTTTGTATATTTTCCTTTACTTGCTCTTCGATCTGTTTTAACTCTTTTTTAGTAGCGGTTCCATAATTTATTAGTTGTTTTTCAACCCTAATGATTGGACATTTCTGCTTCCATGCTTCAATTTCCGCCTTATCACGGTATTTAGTCCCATCTTCAAATTCATGATGACCACACCAGCGATATGTTTTTCCTTCAATTATAGTTGGCCCTTCTCCAGCTCTCGCTCTTTCTACAGCCTGATTAACAGCTTGGTAAACTGCTAATACATCATTGCCATCTACTACAACACCTGGAATACCATAACTTGCTGCTCGGTCAGCAACATTATCAATTAACATAACCTGCTTCTGGTGGGTAGAAAAACTGTAAGTATCATTTTCGCAAACAAATATTACAGGCAATTTCCAAACAGCAGCCATATTTACTCCTTCATGGAAAGGTCCCCTGTTTGAGGTTCCTTCTCCGAAAAAGCACATTGCAACCTGGTCAGTCCCTTTCATTTTTGCTCTTAGACCAGCTCCTGCAGCAATGACAAAATTTCCTCCTTGACTTCCGCTTATGCCCAGTACTCCCCGTGAATAATCAGATAGATGCACCCCGCCTTTTCCTTTGGAGCAACCGATGCTCCTACCCATAAATTCCCCTACTATTTGACTGGGAGGAATCCCCTTAGTAAGAGAATGGCCTACTCCACGATGAGAAAACACTAAATAATCATCCTTCCGCATGGGAAGAGTAGCACCTACCGAAAGGGCTTCATGACCAATTCCAAGATGTAATGCCCCAAAGATTTTTTTCTCTATAACTAATTTTGCCATTTCTTCTTCAACAATCCTATTTAGCAGCATTTTTTCATAAAGTTCCAACATCAAACTTTTCGTAATTTCCACATTAATACCTCCAATTTTGAGATTTGTTATGCTACTTTAAAAAAATTCACCTCCTAATTTATCTAAAAGTTCTATAGTAGTTCTTGCAATAATTGCTGACCCTATTGGTAAAATTTCTTCATCTATATTAAATTTTGGATGGTGAAGGGGATAAATTATTTCCTTAGAGGAATTATAGGTACCAAGCCAAAAATAACAGCCCGGAATATTTTCCAAATAAACCGCAAAGTCTTCCGATGCCATAGATGGCTTATTAAATTCGAGAATATTTTCTTCCCCAATAATTTCTTTTGCACACTCTCTCAAATATGCGGTTATTTTCTCATCATTTTTTAATGCTGGGTAGCCATAAAAGTATTCAAACAAATATTCAGCATTATAGGCTTCTGTAAGACTCCTTAGCACCCTTTCTATCTCCTTCGGTAAAACCTCCTTTAATTTGGGATTAAGATAGCGGGTAGTACCCCTCAAGGTTATTTCTGAAGGAATGATATTTGTACCCTTCCCGCCCTCAATTTGACCTATTGATATTACAGTAGGGTTAAAAACATCTGTCATCCTTCTAGTCAGGCCATTCAATGAATTAATAAGAGCCCCTGTTAATCCAACCAAATCAGTAGCTTCATGGGGAGCAGCACCATGACCTCCGCTTCCTAGCAATTTAATACAGAAAACATCACCGGCAGCCATCATAGTTTTCTCGGAGATCATGATTTTTCCGCTTTCAAAATAGGGCCAAATATGTATCCCTAAAATTGCAGAGAGTTCTTTAAAATAACGAGGCCTAGCTTCAATCATTCCCTTAGCTCCGCCCTGAGGCAGGTGTTCTTCAGCCGGTTGGAAAATAAAAGTTACCTTACCTTTAATACTGCTTTGGAGTTCTTTTATTATTGCTGCCGTCCCTAATACAATTGCCATATGCCCATCATGACCACAGGCATGCATTGAATTTGAAATATTGGATCTATAATCAACTTCGTTTAGCTCACCTATTGGTAAAGCGTCCATATCAGCTCTTATTCCGATGTTGGGACCTTCTGACACACCTTCTAAAACAGCAACTATTCCACCTGAACCAACATTGTCTTCAACAAATAAACCTAAGTTTATTAAATACTCTTTTATTACTCCAGCAGTTCTGGATTCTTGATATGATAATTCAGGATATTGATGCAGCTTTCTCCTCAGGGCGATTATTTCATCTTTATAGTTTTCTGCAATTTTTTTTATTTCCAAAAGAATTACCCTCCTTTAAACACGGAACATATCTTCCCTGTTTTCTTGACCAGTGACTAACAAAGAAATACCTTATGCTGTATTCAATGTATTTGACACAGCATAAGGTATCACCTTTGACCAAAAATACGAATAAAACCATTAAATTTTGTATTGGCGATACAATTAAAAACTTTTAGAATATTTGTAAAAGTTAATAGCAAGATGTACATTCAACTTATCATTCGGATCGCGAAGATTTATTTTGCATAACTCCTCAATAAGGTTAATGCGATAACGAACAGTATTATGATGGATATACAAGCACTTTGATGTTGACCTAAAATTGCAGTCCTGTTTTAAAAACACCTCAAGTGTCTCTAGTAAGTTTATATTGTATGCTTGGTCGTGGGATATAATTGGCTGCAATATCTCAGAAACTATTCTTTCTGCTTTTTGTGAATTCAACAACTCACTTATTACTTTATAGACTCCAATTTTTCCGTATTCATTACTTTCTATATCTTTTTCACTTAATAAACTAACCTTAGCTGCGATACAAGCTTCTTCAAAGGATTCTGGTATATTATCTAACTTCTGTTTACAACTGCCAATACCAATCCCAATTTTAAAATCAAAATTCTTTTCCCTAATAGCTTTCTTTAATTTTTCAGCAAAATCCGTTATAACAACAGGAATCTTTTCCTGCTCTTCCCAGGAGAAAATAATTACAATTCTGTCACTTCTATCCACACCCAAGGGAATGCTGTCCAAACGGCCTTTTATCATAAACCGAGAAACTAATTCATATAAATTCTGTAATTGTGCCCAATTCTGCCCTCCATGATTGATGCCCGAAACATTCACCACTAGTATTATATTGTTTACACCCAGTTTCCATCCTAATTCCTGGGCTCTTTTTTTTAAGTTATATCCTATGGATTCTTCGCCTCTTAAAAGTATGTTAATTAAGTCATCTTTAAACCGTCTTCTTGTTTCACTTACAGATTTTAATTTTTGTATTTGCAAAGCCGAAACAGTAGCCGCATGTTCTACTGCAATTATATCTATCTCCGAAAGACTATTGGATTCCCAAACAACTACATATCCTTCTGTTTTCTGAGCAATGCGTATAGGTACAACAAAAAGGACACAGTCTTTAATTAATTTTTCCAGCTTATAAGCTATAAACTTCGAATATTTTTCCTGTTGATTTAATAATTCTGTCAAGACTATATCGGTATCCGCCTTCAAGTCTGGATAAGTGGTACTTGTAAAGGAAAATAGCTCAAAAATCGTTATTGGTTTTTTAATAAGATTATGGAGAGTTTTAGCAATGGAATTTAACTGACCATCTTGTAGAACCTCTTCTACAAAAGATTTATGAATTCTTTCCGAGGTTTCCAATTTCACCAGTTGGCGGTTTAGGATTTCTGCCATTATTGGGTTTATTAAATCTACCCAAGCACATTCATAAGGAATTGATAAAATCGGCAGAGAATGCCTTTCCGCTATTTCTAAAATTTCTGCGGGCAGTGCATCAATATATCTTTTTAGCTTTATCCCTAGCGCGGAAGCCCCTTTTTTTGCTAATTCTTCAACCAAAAGCTTTTGAGAAACAGTATCTCTAAAAGGATACATTGTCGTTACAACAAGTTCATTACCCTTAACCCAGTTTATAGCATCAGGTGCATCAAAAAAAGTAACATTAGAAACTTGTCTATCCAAGCCCCCATTACCAGCCAGAACTTCGGAATTTTTTAAGACCTGAAGGTTTAGCAGTTCTCTCACTGTAAAATATGTACCCTGAATCATTTTAAAAACCACCCGATTAATGTTTGTATTATACTTATATCATATCTAAGTAAATTTATAAATGAGTCTGCCTTCAATTAGTCTCCTCACCTGTGTTCATTTGTGGTTTTAAATAATTCTATTTATAAAAAAAACCGCAAGCCTTTCGGCTTGCGATCAAGAGGAGGATGAAGATATATTAAGGGGGTGTGAAATTATCTATAATCCTAATGCCTGCAACTTTTCTTCTGTTGGTACACCATCATTATTCCAACCCATGGCAGCGTAGTAGTTATCCAACAAGGTTTCTAAATCTACTACCTGACCTTTGCTTTCACCAAACGCCATTGGCTCTTCGGTGAAACGTTTGGGCAGTGTATCATCTTTTCTAGCGAAACCATTTTTAACATTGTACATTCTTTCCATGTTAAAAATTCTTTCGGCATTAAAGAGCATCTTTTCTTCTGTAAGTTCATAACCAGTTACTAATTTAAAGGCTTTTAACTGGTCAGCTCTTAAGAAACCATTTTGGCAAGTTGCACAGAAGCCAAGCGAATCAACTGCTGCAAAGTTTAATTGGGTATTTCTAACTAAAGTTTCTTTGCCCTTTTCTTCAAAACGGTTTCCTGCTGCCATTTCACCACCGAAGACTGGAGCTACCATATGGTGGGCACCCTTGGGTGATGTCGCATATGTTAAAGCCATCCCTTTTGCTCCTCGGGGGTCATATACAGCAAAGGTCATCCCTTTAGAATGCATAGCTAATTCAGGAGCACCCCATTTTTCGGCAGCATAGGCTGGTCCTTCTGCTAGATCTGCACCAATACCTTTTTTATAAGCTATCATTTCTAACAATTCAGCTTCTGCTTTACCATTACCAAAGCTCAGCTCTAAGCCGTTAGTATCTTTTAATGTTAATATCCCTTTTTCGAAGCATTCCATTGCTAAGGAAACGCAACCGCCGGCAGTTATAGAGTCTAACCCTAAGGCATCACAAATGGCGGAAACATGTAGAACATCTTCCCAATTTGTTAACCCACAGTTAGTTCCTAATAGTCCTAATGTTTCAAATTCCGGACCTTCTAATTTTACAGCACCATATTTTGTAGAGACTATTGCACTATTTTTACCACAGGCAATAGGACAGGCATAACAGGAAACATCATTATAAACTACTTTTTCTCTAAATAAGGATCCTTCAAATTCTTTGTTTGCTTCAGATGTACCCTCACTAAAATTCTTGGTACACATAAAACCGGCATTATTTATACCACGAACTAACTCATTTGTTCCTTCTACTCTACGAATTTGAGCCTTGGGGTTTTTCTTAAAGTTAGGATATAGCCCTGCTACTAATTCCATCAAGCCCTCTGGATCAGCTACCTCTACGTCTTTAGAACCCCTTACTGCGATTGCTTTTAAATTTTTAGAGCCCATTACTGCTCCACCGCCGCCACGACCAAACTCACGGAAAACATCACTAGTAACACAAGCAATGTTTACTTGGTTTTCTCCGGCAGGTCCAATGCAAGCAACATGAATTTTTTGATCATTTAATTCTTCTTTTATCAGGTGGTCTGTATCAGCTATTTTTTGACCCCATAGCTTATCAGCTGATTTTATTTCTACCTTATCATTATCTATCCAAAGGTAAACAGGCTCTTCAGATTTACCTTCTATAATTAAACCATCATATCCAGCAAACTTTAGTTCCGGTCCAAAATGACCACCACATAATGAATAGGAGTAGGTATTTGTTAAAGGAGATTTAAAGGCAACATTAATCTTGTTGTTACCTGGCACCATTGTTCCGGAAAACGGACCATTAAAAAATATTAGTTTATTTTCAGGACTAAGTCCGTGAATTTTAGGATCAACCTCTTTGTCTAAATAAAAGGCTCCTAAACCTCTGCCGCCTAGATAATCGATAAACATTTCCAATGGCAGTTGTTCATTAGTTATTTTTTTAGTAGTTAAATTTACTCTGAGCAGTTGTCCAGCTATACCATTCTTAGTCATCTTATTCATCCTCCTTTGTAGCGGCAACTAACTTATCGGCTTCTTCCCTATCAAGAAAATAAAGGGCATTTTCCGGGCAGTATTTGACACATTGGGGGTCTCCACCACATAGGTCACAAATTAAAACATATTTTTCAGAAGGATGAACCTTAATAGCATTATACGGACATGCTTTAATACACATTTTACAGGCAATACATTTTTCTTCATCAACTATGATTGCGCCTGTATTCTCATCTTTACTCAATGCATCTATTTTGGTAGGACATGCTTTAATACATGGGGTATCAACACATTGTCTGCATACAACAGGATAATCCATGTAATCTTCATGACTTCTGGTAACTGTTATCCTGGATTTCTTAGGATTTCCTGTTCGGAAATGACTCATGCTGCACCACTGCTCACAAATACGACAACCAACACACTTCTTTGCATCAGCTACTAATACTTTGCTCATCTTTACTACACCTCCAGAAATGTTAAAACTATTTCAACCTCTATTTATAAAATAAATTCTAGATATAAATGTGATATTTTGGTAATAAATCTTAAAAAATGCGCATTTAATATTACAATATTACATAGTTACACATTTATTCTACCTTATTAGACTAAATTGTCAATAAATTAATAATACTTAAAAGCAAGCAACTTATTGGATCTCACATACTTCTCCCGCCTACTGATAGTTTTTTATCATGCAATGCTTGTGTCAGACGTTAAATATTTCTTTCGTCCTAAAGTATTGCCAGACGCAAAAGGTTAACCCATAGTAACTAATATTCATACAATACAAACAATATAAATGAGTGCATAAATACAAATTATGCACCCATTTATAAAGAGGGGGAGATGAAAAAGCAATGATCCTTATTCTGTATATAATCCTTTACGGTGGACAGCAATGTAATTCATGCAAAAGTCATCTTTTCCAAGAAGCGCCTGAGAAGCATAGATAAATCCCATCATCTTCTTATCAAGAGGGTCAAGGATATAAGAGTCCATTCCAGCTGTCATGGTCTGAATCATAAACGTTTGATTAATTATTTTTCTAGTTGGCAGCCCAAAAGAAACATTACTCAATCCGCAAATCTTGTGGACACGGGGGTACTGTTCTTTTAATTTTAACAAAGTCTCTAGAACTGCTACACCTGCTTGGGAATCAAAACTAACAGGTTGAACTAAAGGATCAAGATGGATATCATCTTCTTTAACACCGGCTGAGACCAAATCGTTAACCAATCTATCAGCTATCCGTAACCGATCTTCAGTAGTCTTAGGCATTCCCGAATCATCCATGCACAAAGCAATAACTTTTACCTTATACTCCACAACTAAAGGAATAACTTCGGAAAACTTTTTTGCTTCAGCGGTTATTGAATTAACCATCGGCTGATAGTTATTATTAATTGATGATAAACCCGCTTTCAATACTTTAGGATTAGGACTATCAATACATAATGGAGCAGAAACCTTATCTTGAATTACCTTTACTAGCCAAGCCATTATTTCTGGTTCGTTATATACCTGAGTTCCACAATTAACATCAATGTAGTGGGCACCCGCTTCAACTTGTTTTTGTGCAATTTCTTGAATTAAGGTGCTATCCATTTTTTCTAAAGCATCTTTGATCATTGATCTGCTAGAATTAATGAGTTCTCCAACAATAAGCATTTTATTTTTCCTCCTGAAATAGTTTAATAAATATTAATTCCCTAACTTTCTAGAAATAGTTATTCTTCCACAATTAAATCATTAAATGTTCTATCAGAAGAAATATCAATATATGTTGCCTATTTTAGAATATTGTCTATTTTTTGTTTTTTTATTTACTAAATAAGTATATCCATGTGGGTTCCAAAGCCCCCCAACAATATAAACAATTTCTATTTCTTTCAATGTAGATAGTAAATTCAAAACTCTTTTAAAAGTTAAATTATCCTGCCTATCTTTTTGTACGACAAGTCAAGTAATCAAATCTTCATCTTATAATTGCATTTTTCCATACTACAATTTGAACAGTTATGTCCTTTTCTCATTGTAGATATCTTTTCCCCTGCTCCACAAAAATAAGTGATTGACTTTAAAGGCATTAACATATTTCCTGAACTTATTGAAACACCCATGTTTATTAAATTCAACTTTTCAAAAATTTCTTTCTGTATTTGCAAAGGCACATTTTCACTGCCCGGTTCGATTTTCTCAGTTAAATTCCAGCCATTTTCCTGGGCTTCAAGAAGTGCTTTGCAATATAATTGTTCGCTCATTTTAAAGATAATTTCATCAGCTATTACCTCTAACAGCATTGCTTCCAAATATTCACCCTTAGCAAAATAATCTTTAGTTTTTAAGCTGACTTCTTCGCCTAATGTCAAAAAGCATAATACTATTTTTCCACAATTAGACATTTCTGGGAACTCAAAATTCGGGGGAATATCAATGAAACCATAAACTCCTATTGGATCTATAATATCCTTAATATTTTTTAAAAAACTATCGTAAATTCTGGATAAATTATTATAGGCAGGACTTTTAGGTCGACAGTCAATTATTTTAAAAATCCGCTCTTTTTCTATTACCCATTCAAATTCAGTAATTGTTTTCATGAAGTCACCTTAATCCCTGAACTATTAATTTGGGAGATTCTAATCTAGAATTGGAAGTTGGAAGTTGGAAGTTAGATTTTTTCCCGAAATGCTCCGAAGTTTTGCTATAATCCAACCTCCATAAGTTGGGGACATTCGTCAACCCAATAGCTGTTCGTTGGGGACATTCCTCAGCCCAATAGTAACACTACAAATGAGGTGTGTCCCCTATCCTCTTAATGAGGTGTGTCCCCCATTCCTATTACACCAGTTTCCTAGCCATTTCTGCAGCCGAAACAGCATCGGTAGCATAGCCATCTGCCCCAATATCTTTACAATATTGTTCAGTTACTGGTGCACCACCGATCATAACCTTTACTTGATCTCTTAAACCTTCTTTAATTAAGGTATCAATTACTGTCTTTTGTTCTACCATTGTAGTTGATAAAAGTGAAGACAAAGCAAGAATGTCGGGTTTATGTTCCTTAATAGCTTCAATAAATTTGTCCTCATGAACATCTATACCTACATCAACAACCTCTAATCCAGAGCCCATCATTACCATACCCACGAGATTTTTTCCTATATCATGAAGATCTCCCTTTACTGTACCTAAAACAACCTTGGCAAATGGTTTTACTCCTGTATTTGCTAAAATTGGCTTAAGAACATTTAACCCAAAATGCATAGCACGGGCAGCAATCAACACTTCTGGTACAAAAACTTCATTATTTTTAAACTTAGCACCAATAATACCCATGCCCTTTAATAATCCATCACTCAAAATATTTGAGGGACTAACCCCCAGGTTTAAAGCCTCTTGTGCTTTTTCTCCGACTAAGTCTGCATCTCCATTTTGTAAAGCTTGGGAAATTTCATTTAGAACTTCCATTCGGCAAACCTCCATTAAATATGATATTTTTATATAAATCTATTTACCTGAATAACATTTAAAGCTATATTCTCTAGCGGTTTTATAGCAAGCAACAATATTTTCCGGTGGTGTCTCATTCTGTACCACATTGGCTGGAGCAACTATATAGCCACCATCTCTTCCCAGGTCATTTATTCTGCTTATTGCTTCTTCTTCTATATCTGTCAAACTACCGCAAAGTGCCCTTTGAATATCAATTCCACCATGAAAAACTAATCGATTGCCAAATTCTCGTTTGATAGTTCCAGGATCCATCCCATTAGCTGTATGTTGTATTGGGTTAAGGATATCTATTCCAGCCTCAACAAAATAGGGAATTAAAGGATATACCGCGCCACAACTGTGCAACATAATTTTAACATGAGGTGCCTTTTTCTTAATAAAACTAAATAATTCTTTGTGTAACGGCAGGAAAAACTCCTGATACATTTTGGGTGAAATAAAAGGTGCATTTTGCATTCCATAATCTTCGCAATGGGCTATCGTCTGAATATACGGACCCACAGCATCTAGATATACATCATGAAGTCCAATAATTCTTTCCAGTATCTTATCCAATAATTTATGGATAAACTTTTTATTAAAAACTAAATCCATCATAAAATCTTGAAAGCCTCTTAATATCCACCCGTTATCAAAAAGTCCCAACGAATGAGGCGCATGGGCGGCAACAGCATAACTAGTGTTATCAAATAAGAACTTTGCTCTATCCGTTAAACCATTTATCCTACCTGGAGCATAAGGATCAGGCCAAGGATATTTATCTAGATCGGATTCGTCGAAACCTTTTAATGGAGTATTAATAATTGCTCTTTCATTTCCTGAAAACTTATAAATATATCCCCATTCATCTTGAATAGTTCCATCTGGAAATTTTTTGGGTTGATAACCTTCTGGTGGATTTAGCCAAATATGTCTAAAATCAATTTCTAGTGCTTCTAAAACCCTTTCATCATAATAGGTTGCCGTAAAACCTTTACGAAAAGGATCAATATCACCTTCTATCTTTAAATGCTCTTTTAAAGCAAAATAGCCAGTATCATTAATAAAGGATGCTGAATTGCATAAGTCCAAAGGGGCTCGATCTGGTTTTTTATGGTTTAGTACTGCATTAACTCGTTCTCTACTGTTCAAATTTTTCCACTCCTCATAATATGTCATTATCCTCTTGAAAAAAGTCATTATTTCTAATGAAATCAAACGGAAATCTAATCTTTTATATTAATGAAATCCCTTGCTTTGCCTACCGAACCAAATATTTTTATCTTATCAATAACTATCTCTTTAACTGCTTTTCTGGCTTCAGCACTTGCCAATAAGGGATCTGTCTTGCCATTTTTGAAACTATTCTCTAATGCCTTGTACCATGCAATCTTCAACTCAGTACCAACATTGATCTTACTAAATCCGAGCTGAATTAATTTATGAAAGGTTTCTACATCAAGACCCGAACCACCATGTACAACCATAGGGATTTTTATCAATTTATTTAATTCTGCAGCCACATCAAATCTAATTATAGGTTCGGATTTATAAATCCCATGGGCAGTTCCGATGGCAGGAGCAAGAGCGTCAATTCCTGTTTGTTCCACAAACTTAACGGCTTCTTCAGGAATAATAATTTTTCCACTTCCTCCATCAATGATTTGGTCCTCTACTCCTCCAATAGAACCTAACTCTGCTTCAACTGCAATATCCTCTCTTACCGCCTTTGAAATTTCAACAACTTTTTTGGTAAGTTCTATGTTTTTTTCAAACGACATTTTTGAACCGTCGATCATAACAGACGTAAATCCGTTAACTAAGCATTTCTGCACAAGTTCAAAAGAATTACCATGATCTAGATGTAGTGCTGCCGGAACACTGCACCTTGAAACTATTTCTCTTGCTGCGAAAATTACCGGTTTAAATCCAGCGTCATTAATAAAAGGTGGTGTAGTTTGAACAATAACCGGTGAAGACAGTTCCTCGGCAGCAGCAATAATCCCCTGCAAAACTTCTAAATTATGAAAGTTAAATGCTCCCACAGCAAATGAATTTTTTTTTGCAATTTCCACTAATTTTATATATGAAACTTCCATTTAATTCACTCCTTAAATTATTTAAATCTAAAAAACCTCGGCAAAGAATCTCCTATTAATGGTAAAGCATAATCTTTAAATGCCTCTGTGATATAATTCCCTTCACTATTTATGAACTGATCAGGAATTAATTTTTCAACATTTGCTACATTTTCTAAAGGAGTTACATCAAAATGGCACTTATAATCTTTTCCTTCTTCCCTTTTAAGGATAATCATTTTCCCCGAATATCCCTTTATTGCTAATTCTACAGCCTTTTGTCCAACAATTAATGCCTCTTCTCTATCAATATTGGAGGTGCATTCCGCAAATGATCGCTGAACTGTACCGCATCTATTGTATCTAACCTTTAGTCCTATTTCTTGTTTAACAATTTTAGCAAGATAGGCAGCGGGACCATCGCTAAGGGCTACGGGGACATGTCCAAAAGAGTCTTTTTCAATATTACCTGTTCCAATAAACTGATTATTTTCATCCCTTATTCCTTCACAAAGTGAGATAAATACATATCCTAATTCCTGATGTATATTTTTAATATCTTTTAAGAAACTTTCAATTTTAAACGTCCGTTCTGGAAGATATACTAAATGTGGTGCATCTTTAAAATCATTTTTCAAAAGAGCCGACGAAGCCGTTAGCCAACCTGCATGTCTCCCCATAACCTCCACAATGGCAACATCGTCAAATGTTTTCATTGCCTCCAAATCCCGTCCTGCGCTTATTGTACTTACTGCAGTAAAGCGAGCAGCACTACCAAAACCTGGACAATGATCAGTTATAGGCAAATCGTTATCAATGGTCTTCGGAATTCCCATGGTATACATCTCATACCCTTCACTCTCTGCCAGTTTTGCTATTCTATTACATGTATCCATTGAGTCATTTCCACCAATATAAAAGAAGTACCGAATATTATTACTTTTAAGTATTTGCAAAATATTAGTATAATCTTCATCCTTCACTTTATACCTGCAGCTTCCTAATGCCGATGCGGGAGTAACTGTTAGCTGTTCAATTTCTTGCTCAGAAATGATTATTTCCTTTAAATTTCCTACTAATAATCCCTCTATACCGTGTTCCATGCCATATATTTTCTTGATTTGGTTACTATTTTGAGCTGCAATAATTACCCCAGCAAGGCTAGCATTTATTACTGGTGTTGGACCACCCGACTGACCTACCAAAAGATTTCCCGAAATTGTATTCACTAATTTATCACTCCTTGCAGTTAACTTTTCTAATAAGATTTAATAAATATGCCCCCGTTGTTTTTATCAGATTCTCTATTCAGGGCAACCCTATACCTGTATGAGTCGGGTCTGTATGAGTTAAAAGATACCTCAATTATTTTTCCCCTGCTATAAGCAATTCTCTCCATAACAAGTACCGGAGAATTCTCTTTAATTTCCAATGCCTTTGCTTCTTCCTCGGTCGCTTCGGCTGCAGAAATTGTCTGATAAGCATTCTCCACTATTATTCCAAGCTCATTTTGAACAATATCATATATTCCTTTTTGAGTAAGATCATATTTTACAATCTCTAATCCAATCTCTACTGGCCAAAAATTATTATTAAATGTAATATGTTCACCGTTGGCTTTTTGTATTTTTCTAATCAAATAAACTTTTGAGGTTTTAAATTCAGCTAACAAAGGCATCTCCTGCAATAGATCATCATCAATAGTAATGATTTCTGTTTTTAAAACTTGCGCACTAGCTTTAATTCCTTTAGCTTCCATCTCTTCAAAGAATCCTGTTAGCCTATTTAGATCTTCTACCATATCTTTTCTTACGAATGTACCTTTTCCGGATCTTCTGACAAGCCAGCCGTCCTTGACCAATTCGTAAATTGCCCTTCGAACAGTAGTACTACTGACATTGTATTGCTCCATCAGTTGCTTATCAGTCGGAAACAGGTCGCCTGCTTTCCAACGGCCATCTTTTAATTGTGTTTCCAATTCCAATTTTATTTGGGAATGTAGAGGCATCGAATCCAAATCAAGTTTATTCAAATTGCTTTCCTCCAAACATTAAGTCAATATTTAAACTATAACTTCAAAATCTCCAAATTCACCAAATTAGCAAACTCTTTTAATTCCTCGGTAAAATCTCCATATGTTAAAATATAATGATGCTCCAAGCCATTATAAATAATACTGTCTATTGCTTCCTCAACCGGCGTTTCAATTTTAACTGGCAGTGTATTACCATGAAACATTAGTTCTCTTTTAATTCCCACTCCTCCTCCGATAAGCAACCTTAATTTATTATTCTTATCGGGGCTTAACCTTCCAATTGTCACAAACCCTTCTTGTAATGGGAAATAAAGTGCTAACGGAATCTTCCGATTGGGATGAATACCTGGTACAACCTCCGAATCTTGGGCCTTTAACGACTGTGGACCCGCTCCGCAATGCCAAAAAGTCAATTCATTAATTTCCTCATCCCCACAAATTAAGTCAGCAATAAATGTTGCTTTTTGAGAAAAATATTGACCTAGCAGCATTGTAATTGCACCATTAACATCGGCTTCACAAGCCGCTACAATACCTTCATCGTTTAATTTACCAAGAGAAAAACAGGCAGCTCCTCCATATTTGTTCATAAATTCAGGCCAACATTCTACAGCAACCGCATCTAACTTTTTTTCTGCTATTATTTTTTTTAATGCATAATACGCCCTGATAGATTTCTCGCAAGCCTTTTTATCTAGTGCTTCACAACCCGGCAAATCGGAAATAAAAGGAAAATCTGGATTTTCAATGTTATCAGCAACATCAAAAATATCCTGTAGCGAAAAATAATCCACTGAAACACCCAAAAGCTCATATAGGCTAGTTTCTTGAAAATTAGAAGCATAATAGCCTGCAGGGCGATGCCCAAATAAACCTATCCTTTTCCCTTTCAACCATTTTGCTGCACCGGCGGCCCTGACAAATGCTACAATTTTTTTCCATACTTTAGCTGAATCCACCGGACCGTAAACACCTTTAAATTTTTTCCCAGCTGCAACTAATGCATGAGCTCCAAGATTTAATCCACAAAATGAATTTAACCTTAAACGTTCTCCATTGGCTTCCTCTTTTACAGCCCAAATCAGTACAGGTTTATTAATATAAGTCACGAACTTTAGTATTAATGATGCATCAGTAAAAGTACCTTGAATAACTATTACGGCATCTAATTCTAAAGTATTTAATTTTTCAGCAACAGCAAGTGCTTCATCGGGGACTGTAATTCCCTGGTCAATAACTTCAGTACATATATTGTTTTCCCTTAAAATCTTATTAAATATTTCAAAGTTTTCCTGTGCATATTGTGTATCAAACTGAGGTCGCGCTAACATAATGACTCCAACTTTGTTGTGTAGACTGCTCATATCTAAAACTCCTTCACATTATAATTAAGGTTTCCTTTTACAGTGATTGATTATATGCTATTTATTCACTAACCTTTAACCGCACCGCCGGTCAATCCTTCAACCAAATAACGTTGTAGTAGAATAAATACTACAACAACAGGGATACTGATAATTGTTGAAGCTGCCATCATTCCGCTCCAATCATGTTTGAATTCCCCGCCAAAGGCTAGAATCATACCTGGAGGTAATGTTTTCATACTGATATCGTTAACCAATGTTAAAGGAAATAACAGATTATTCCATGCATCTAGGAAAGCAAATACCCCAGTTGCAACTATGCCGGGCAAAATCAGAGGCAAGACTACCATCCGCATAGCTTGAAATCTGCTACAGCCGTCCACCATTGCCGCCTCCTCTATTTCTATTGGAACTGAGTCCACAAATCCTTTAATCATCCAAATACCAAAAGGAATTGAAAAGGAAGTAAATCCCAAGATTAGACCTATATAAGTATTCAATAAATGTGTTTTAACATAGAGCAAATATAATGGAATTAGTAAGACAACAAGGGGAAACATCTGGGTCACGAGTACACCAATTGAAATTGCTTTGCGAAAACGAAATCTCAAGCGGGACAAAGCGTATCCCGCTAGAGTTGCCAGGATAATAGAGATAAAGACGGTCCCCAGTGAAGTTATGACGCTATTAATAAAATATTTATAAATAGGTGTCGAACCAAAAATAAGGTTTTCATAACTTTTAAGACTTGGATCTTGCGGCAATATAGTGGGTGGCACTTGAAATACATCCAAGTTTGTCTTCAAACTTGTTACCAACATCCAAAACATGGGGAATAGTGTCCAAATTACTGTAAAAAGTAAAATTGCTGCTAAAGCACCATACCATAATATTGAAAATTTCCTTTCTATCATGTAAATACCCCCGTTTTAAAAATCTTTTTGTAACGATTTGATATATGCGATTGAGAGTGCAAGAAGGGCAAAAACCCATATAACACCAACAGCTGAAGCGTAACCTAGCTGGTATTGTTCAAAAGCTATTTTGTAAATATAAACTGCTGCAGTTGTCGTTGCATTTGCAGGTCCACCACCGGTCATGGTAAAAATTATTGGGAAATTGTTAATGTTTCTAATAACCATTAAAAGACTACTAATTACTAAAATTCCTTTTAAAAAGGGTAAAGTTACATGGCGAAATTCCTGCCATCTGCTGGCTCCTTCAACATACGCCGCTTCCTGTACATCACGTGGAATAGCTTTTAAGCCTGCTGTAATCATTAAGATAAAGAAGGGTGTTTGGTTCCAGATATGGGCAATAATTATTGAAGCCATCGCCAGTTTATCTCGCATTAACCACGGTAAATAATTTTCAATTATATGAATTTTTTGCAGGAAAAAATTTATAATTCCTACTTCAACATCAAACATATACATAAATAAATAACCTACAACTATACCTGGAATAACCCATGGAACCAGGATTATCCCCCTGTAACCTGCGTATTTTTTAGGAAGTTGATCGAAAACAATAGCAATAATTAATCCTAAAAGCAGGCTTATAGAAACCGTAGTGAAGGTAAAAATAAATGTATTTTTAAAGACAACCCAAAATGTTTCATCACGAAACATAATTCTAAAGTTTTCCAAGAAAACAAATGCTGTATTATTGGGCTGGGTTAGATTAAGATTATAAAAAGCTAAAATAAATGCTCTAATTAACGGATAGAATATGATAAATGTCATTAGCAGCAACGCCGGAGCAAGCAAAATTGCCGCGGTTTTTGGAGAATCGTGAACACTAGGTTCACGATTCTCCTTGTTAAATTTAATTTTTAGTAATTTAGCCAATATTTTTTTTGCCATCTATAAAACCTCCAGTTTAAACCAATCAGCTAATTATTTACCTTGAATAATACCCTCTAATTTAATTTGCGTTTTATCAAGGATTTCATCGATAGATTTGGAAGTTGTAATTACTTCTTGCATACTATTTGCTAAAATAGTAGCTGCATTAGTATAGTTAGCACCAAAAGGTTGAGCTACTGAAGTTGGTACTACTTCTTTTATAAATGCTTTTGTAATGGGATTGTCAAACTCTACGGGGAATCTATCTAATGCACTAGAAACTACAGGTAAAAATCCCATTGGAATAACATAATCTTTTAAGCCAACATCGCTAGTGGCAAGGAATTCAAGGAATTTTGCAGCTTCTTCTTTATGTTGAGAAGCTTGAAATACCGCAGTATAATGATCACTGCCACCCACTGTATAAGACTTACCGTCGATTCCTGCAGGTAATGCTGTCACACCCCATGTATCATAAAAGACCTCATCGGTAATTTTTTCATCAAAACTCTGAATCGTCCCTTTCAAGAACGGTGCATCAAAGGCAAAGGCTAATCTATCTTGGGCACCAAGGGGTCTAAATTCACCAAGTTTTTTCCCTGGCAAAGTATAGCCTTTGTCAACAAGATCGCGCAGCCATTCTGCATAAAGCTTCATCCCATTTACATTTACACTTTCTCTATTAAATGGCTCTACGCCAAAAGATCTCATAAATGGCCATTGAAAACCAGTTGTAAAAGCACGTGCCGTGGTATCGTATTGGAGAGGAACAATATCTTTTATTGTTTTTACTTTGGCCATAGCGGCATTTAATTCTTCCATTGTTTTAGGAGGACTATTTGGATCTAAACCTGCTTGTTCCATAATTTTCTTATTATACCAAAATCCGTTGGTGCCTCCTCCCCAGGGTACAAGGTAATGTTTATCTTCAAACGCACCAATGTCATAGTAAGATTTACTTACATCAGACAGGAATTCTTTGGAAAGTAACTCATCAGTAGGTGCCAAAGCACCCATAGCAGCTAAACTAACACCTGCGTCAGAAGCTAGTTGAGCCATATCAGGAGCATTTCCTGCCGTTACCATAATAGTTAACTGATTTTGGATTTCTGAAAATGGTATTGTTATATTTTTAATCTTTATATTTGTGTTTTCCGCTTCAAATGCCTCAATAACCTTATTAATTCTTGCTTTTGTAGCTTCTTCGGCAGTTGCCCAGTTAACAAAACTTAATTCAACCACTTCTGCTTTATTTTCAACTGCATTTTGATTTTCATTGGTATTGTTTTCTTCTTTTTTTGAATTACTACCAGCGCAAGCTGCTAAAACCATCGAGAAAACTACTAATAAAACCATTAACATTAATAAATTTTTCTTTGTCATAAACTACCTCCCACGAAATTTATATTTTACTATTTTATGTTAATTAACAATGATGTCAAAGATTCACCACTTTGCGCATCAAAAAGGTGTTTATTCCCCTCGCTGGGTTTTAACTTAATTGTAGAATCTACAGCCGGCACCCTTTTGCTACCATTTACGCAAATGACCACTTCTTCCCCACTTTCGACTCGAGTATGGATAATTGACTCTGAACCTATATGTTCGACCACCTCCACTTTACAAGCAAAATTATCGGAATCCCCTTCTTCATTAACAAGTTCAAAGCTTTCGGGGCGTATTCCCAAAACTACTTTTTTGTCTTTCAACATACTTAAGGGATTATCCGCAAGTTCTACACTTACATGATTGTTTTTAAAAAAAGTCTTTCCATCATTAATTTCAATACTGCCATTAATAAAATTCATTTGCGGGGAACCAATAAATCCCGCCACAAAAATATTTTTGGGACTTTCATAAATTTCTTTAGAAGTTCCAAATTGTTGGACAATTCCATCTTTCATAACCACAATTCTGGAACCCATTGTCATGGCTTCAGTTTGGTCATGGGTAACATAGATCGTTGTAGTTTTTAATCGCTGATGTAATTTAATTAATTCAGCTCTTGTCTGGACACGCAATTTTGCATCCAGATTACTTAAAGGTTCATCCATCAAAAACACCTTGGGATGTCGAACAATTGCCCTTCCCAAAGCCACCCTTTGTCTTTGCCCACCCGACAATTGTTTTGGAAAACGGGTAAGATACTCAGACATATCCAGTAGTCGAGCTGCTTCATCAACCCGCGTTTTAATTTCATCTTTAGAGAACTTTCTTAAATGCAAACCAAAAGCCATATTATCAAACACATTTTTATGGGGATAAAGGGCATAGTTTTGGAAAACCATTGCAATATCCCGATCTTTCGGTTCTAAATAGGTAACTTTTTTATTATCTATATATATTTCTCCAGTAGTTGGTTTCTCTAAACCGGCAACCATTCTTAGCGTTGTGCTTTTACCACAGCCTGAAGGACCAACAAGGACTAAAAACTCCCCATCGTTAATTTTTAGATCAATATTTGCAACCGCTGTAGTTTCACCAAAAGACTTTGAAACTCCCTCCAATACCACTTCTGCCATTATTGTTAATTCCTCCCCTTATTCTTAGTTTTAGCAACTTTGCGAAAATTAAAATTTCATTATATCCTGTACTTTTAAAACCAAAAATATATTCTTTTATAAGGAAAATATTTTATTGATTGATTGCAAAGTTTGTAATGTTTGTATACTTTATTTACATTATATTTTTCCAACTTAGACAAGTCAATATATTTACTCCAATTTTCTGAATTTAATTTCTAAATCATATGTCTTCCAATTATAAACAGCCTTTAATTCAATTTTATTTTGTCTGCCACCATTTAGGAACAGTATCTAAATTTATGGTATTCCGTGATTGCCAAGTGTATTAGATAACTAGATGTTTCTACGCCTAATGGCAGCACTGTAGCTTTTTTAGGTACAAAAAAACCTGCCTAGGCAGGTTTTTTCTAAACTAATGCCCTAGCACCAATATCTTTCCGATACTGTGCTCCCTCAAAGCTTATTTGCTCAGCTCCTTGATAGGCTTTGTTTATAGCTTCTTTTATATCTATCCCTAGCGCTGTAACACCCAGAACCCTACCGCCGTTTGTTAAGATATTTTCCTTTTCTTTTTTCGTACCAGCATGGAAAACTAATACACTTTCAGGTACATTTTTCAAGCCTGAAATTATCTTTCCATTTTCGTATTCCTCCGGGTATCCACCAGCTGCTATTACGACACAAACTGCTGGCTCATTAAACCATTCTACACTTGCCTTATCCAGTTCTCCATCAACTACAGCCTCCATGATATCGATAAGATCACTTTTTAGACGGGGCAGAACAGCCTGAGTTTCTGGATCACCAAACCTAGCATTAAATTCCAAGACTTTAGGACCCGCTTCGGTTAACATCAATCCAGCATAAAGTATTCCTTGGAAAATCCGACCCTCTTCAGCCATAGCCAGAACCGTTGCTTCTAAAATGTCTTTAAGTACTATTTCATGAATTTCCTGGGTATAAACCGGAGCGGGTGAGTACGCACCCATTCCACCAGTATTAGGTCCCTGGTCATTATCAAACACCCTTTTATGATCCTGAGCTGAAACCATAGGGATAACTGTTTTTCCATCAGTAAAAGCCAGCATACTTACTTCCTGCCCAACTAAATACTCTTCAATAACCACTTTTTCTCCGGCTTTTCCGAATTTACTTTTCAACAGTATTTCTTCTACTGCGGCTATTGCTTCTCCCTTAGAAAAACAAATTATGACACCTTTTCCAGCAGCCAAACCATCTGCCTTCACAACACAGGGTATACCTATTTCATCTATAAATTGAAAAGCCTGTTTACTATCAGTAAAAACCTGATACTTAGCTGTAGGTATCTTGTATTTTTCCATCAATTCTTTACTGAAGGCTTTACTGCCTTCAATTTCAGCAGCTTTTTGCGAGGGCCCAAAAATCCTTAAACCTCTAGCCTGAAATTTATCCACTACACCAAGAGTCAGTGGTACTTCCGGCCCCACAACTGTCAAATCTATTTTTTTCTCCAGAGCAAATTCCAGTAATACGTTAATATCTTCAACTCCAATATCAATGCAGCTTGCTAATTCAGCTATACCCGCATTACCAGGAGCACAGTAAATTTCTTTAACCATAGGGCTCTGCCTGAATTTCCAGACTAGGGCATGCTCCCTGCCCCCACCCCCAATTACAAGGATACGCAATTCCTTCACCTCCAAATTATATCCCTACGGGACAGGTTAAGGCTAAGGTTGAGGTTAAGAATTAATAACCGCGGACGCGCAATGCGCGCCCCTACAGTTTTCGTTTCATATTCTCAACCTTAACCTTAACCTTAGCCTAAGCATTAATAATGCCAGTGGCATTATTAATGCTTAAAGTGCCTAATCCCTGTAATCACCATAGCTATTCCATATTCATCACAGGCTTTGATGCATTCTTCATCCCGAATAGAGCCGCCGGGCTGAATGATTGCTTTGATACCTCTTTTAGCTGCAGTATCTATTGTATCCCGAAATGGGAAAAAGGCATCTGAGGCTAGTACAGCTCCTTGAGATTTGTCCCCCGCCTGTTTCAAAGCTATTTCTGCAGCACCTACTCGATTCATCTGTCCCGCTCCCACCCCTAAGGTTTGCCTGTCATTGCTAATAACTATAGCATTAGATTTTACATGCTTGACAACCTTCCAGGCAAACAATAATTCAGCTATGTCTTCAGAGCTGGGCTTTTGCTCCGTTACTACCTGAAGACTTTCTTTAGTTATTTCAATCCCATCCCGTTCCTGAACTAAGAAACCACCGCTAACCTTTTCCATCCAATAGTCTTTTACCGGTCTACTGTGACCTACTTCTATTAACCGCAGGTTTTTTTTAGCAGTAAGGATTTCTAATGCCTTATTGGAGAATTCGGGAGCAACTACTGCTTCCATAAATGTTGCGATAATTTTCCGGGCTGTCTTGGAATCCACCCCTTGATTGAATCCGATTATTCCCCCAAAGGCAGAAACGGGATCAGCTTCTAATGCCCTAGTGTACGCCTCCTCTAATGTATCACCTAAGGCAGTCCCGCAGGGATTAGTATGCTTAATAATACACGCCGCAGGGATATTTTTAAACTCCTGAACAATGGACCAAGCCGCCTCAACATCAACAATATTATTATAGGATAACTCTTTGCCCTGCAGCTTATTAGCCCCAGCAATTGTCCCTCTGATGTTTCCAGAATGGGCATAAAAGGCCGCTTTCTGGTGGGGATTTTCCCCATAACGCAGATCCACTATTTTCTGACCGCTAGCAATAAAATCTCGGGGAAAGGCTTCGCTGTCAACTAAGCCCGCTAGGTAGTTGCTGATAACTGAATCATAATGGGCAGTATGCTGAAAAGCTTCTAAAGCCAAGTTCATTCGCAGCTCTAAAGCTATCTCTTGGTTTTCCTCCAACTGTGCAATAATCTCTTGATACCTATGAGGATTAACAACAACTGCTACCCTAGAAAAATTTTTAGCGGCAGCCCTAACCATAGTTGGTCCCCCGATATCAATTTTTTCTACAGCCTCATCTAAAGTAACCTCTTCTTTACTTATAGTTGCTTCAAAAGGATAAAGATTAACTACTACCAAATCAATAGGGGAAATTTCGTATTCTTTGAGAATTTCCAGATGTTCTTTAGTACCTTTAGCCAATATCCCACCATGAACATTAGGATGCAAGGTTTTTACTCTGCCTTCTAGGATTTCAGGGAAATTTGTAACCTGGGAAATTCCCGTGACTTTAATACCTGCTTCCTGCAGACTTTTAGCGGTCCCTCCCGTAGAAACTATTTCCCAACCCAGCCCAGTAAGCTTTCGTGCAAAATCTATAACACCGGTTTTATTTGAAACACTAATTATAGCTCGTTTCATTAAATTCACCTCTTTATGTAGGGGCGCCCATTGGGCGTCCGCAATAATTGGATATTATCGGGAAGGACAGATTCATTACGGACGCGCAATGCGCGCCCCTACAATCGTTTTTCTTCCCTTAACCTCAATTCTATCTTCAGCGATCAGTTTAACCGCTTCTGGGTAAATTCGGTGTTCCTCAGCTAAAATACGCAGGCTTAGGGTTTCCTCGGTATCATCGGCTAAAACCGGTACTACGGCCTGCGAAATAATGGGGCCGCTGTCCATCCCTTCATCTACAAAATGAACAGTACAGCCGGAAAATTTCACTCCGTAGTCTAGAGCCTGCTGTTGAGCATCTAAGCCTGGAAAAGCAGGCAGTAGTGAAGGATGGATATTAATGATCTTTACTTGGGAATTACTTATAAAATATGGGCTCAAAATCCTCATAAACCCAGCTAAGCAGATAAGATCACAGCTATATTCATTTATTAAGTCTAAAATTTTTTGTTCATAAAGCTCCCGGGTCGAGAAGTCATGTCTGACTAGAGTAATTGCAGGTATTTGATGTTTATGGGCCCGCTCCAAGGCTAAAGCCTTTGGATTATCACTTATAACTACAGCAATCTCCGTCGGTATTTCACCTTTCTCTTGAGCATCAATTAAAGCCTGCAAATTTGTGCCCCGGCCCGATGCCAAAATTGCTAGACGCAACCTCATAAAACTTTAGCCCCTTCATAAATTACTGCCTTTTCACCAGAGGAAATGAAGCCAATTTGATAAGCAGGCTCTCCCAGCTTTTTACAAAGCTCCACGGCCTCTTTTGCTTCTTCCTGATCCATAATTACCACCATACCAATACCCATATTAAAGGTCCTATACATTTCCTCCGTGCTAATATCACCTAGCTTTTGCAAAAGCTTAAATACAGGCAATACCGGCCAAGAATTTTGATTGATTTCAGCCTGACAATTATCTGGTAAAATTCGGGGTATATTTTCCGTTAATCCCCCGCCGGTTATATGGGCTAAACCTTTAACTTTATATAGATCAAATATCTTTCTCATAAGTGATACATATATCCTGGTGGGTTCTAATAAAGCATCCCCTAGTTTTTGTCCTAGTTCTTTGATATATTCATCAAGCGAGAGTCCCGCCCTTTCCAAAAGCACCTTACGGACCAAGGAAAAGCCATTACTATGAAGACCGCTAGAAGGAAACCCTAAAATAACATCGCCGGGTTTTATCTTACTACCATCAATAATTTGGCTTTTATCCACTACTCCAACCACAAAACCGGCTATATCATACTCACCTTCGGAGTAAAAACCGGGCATTTCCGCTGTTTCTCCGCCGATTAGAGCACAGCCAGCCTGACGGCAGCCCTCAGCGATACCGGCAACAATTTCCTTTACCTGCCCTGGATCAAGCTTACCTACAGCTAAATAGTCCAAGAAAAATAAAGGTTCTGCTCCGGAAACTAAAACATCATTTACACACATAGCTACCGCATCAATACCGATAGTATCATGTCTTTTCATTTGAAAGGCAATCTTAAGCTTTGTCCCTACACCATCTGTACCGGAAACTAAAACGGGCTCCTGATATTTTTTTATATCCAGGGCAAACAATCCGCCAAATCCACCTAACTCAGTCAACACTTCGGGGCGAAAAGTGCTTTTTACTAAAGGTTTGATGAGCTCTACAGCTTGATTTCCTTTATCAATATCAACACCAGCTTGGCTGTAACTCATTCCCTGATGCGAGCACATAATTTTCCCCCCTGTCCATTGCCTGTTTCTAAGCTGTGTTTACCCAACTCCTCCGGTGGAGGTATGACAATAGGATAATCACCATCAAGACAGGCAGAACAAAACCCTTTATCCCTGCCCATAGCCTTAAATAATCCTTTTTGACTTAGATAATGCAAACTATCAGCACCAATATATTTTCTAATCTCATCTAAACTTTTTTGAGCTGCAATTAACTCTGCCCGTTCAGAGGTGTCAATGCCATAATAACAGGGGTGCATAACAGGGGGTGAACTAACCAGCACGTGTACTTCTTTAGCACCATTGTGTCTTAACATTTCCACTAGTTTCTTGCTGGTTGTCCCTCTGACAATGGAGTCATCAACTATAGCTACTCGCTTGCCGGCTATTTCCTGCCGAATTGGGTTAAGCTTTAATCTGACACCCAACTCTCTTAGATTTTGGTCCGGCTGTATAAAAGTTCTACCGGCATACCTGTTTTTTAATAAACCCTGGGAAAAAGGAATGCCTGCTGTTTCTGCATAACCAATTGCTGAAGCAGTACCAGAGTCGGGAACAGGAATAACCGCATCTACATCCAAGAAAACTTCTTTCGCCAGCTGTTTACCCATATTCCTGCGGGCATGGTTTACACTGATACCATCTATAATGCTATCAGGCCGTGCAAAGTAAATATATTCAAAAACACAGACCGCACCTTGATCTTGAGTGAAAATACGGCGGGAATTTAAGCCATTTTTATCAATTATCACTATTTCCCCTGGCTCTACATCTCTAAGGAATGTTGCTCCTAAAGTATCTAGGGCACAGGACTCAGAAGCAAGCACATAGCCATCTTCACCGAGTTTACCAATACAAAGGGGCCGATTACCATAAGGATCTCTTACACCAATCAGCTTTTCTTCGTTCATAACTACTAAAGAATAAGAGCCTTTAATATCGATCATGCACTTCAACAATGAATCTTCAATAGAATTTTGCCCATACCTGGCTATAAGATTTATAATTAATTCGGAATCAATGCTGGATTGGAAGACGGAACCATTATTGGCTAACTTGTCTCTCATCTCATTAGCATTAGTAAGATTTCCGTTATGGGCTAAAGCGACACTTCCCTGCAGATACCGACACACCAAGGGTTGGGCATTAAGGGCCAGGCTAGAACCGGTAGTAGAATACCGTACATGACCAATAGCCATATATCCTTCCATACTTTTAATATTCTCTTCAGTAAATACTTCGGCAACCAAACCCATATCCTTATGGACTTGAATGCCGCAGCCATTAGTAACTGCTATTCCTGCACTTTCCTGCCCTCTATGCTGTAGGGCAAATAATCCGTAATAGGTTAGTCTAGTAACATCTAAGCCAGGAGCATAAATTCCGAAAACACCACATTCTTCTGAGAGCTTGTCTAACCTTTCATCAAACACGGTATAGCCCCCTTATATCTAGCCTCAATTTCATTAAGAGTCAGGTTTATGGTAAAGCTATTGCCGTTAATAACCAAAGACTTGCCTTGGACAACACCAAGCTTACTTATTGCCAGGGAATGGCTTTGAGCCATCGCTTTTACTTTATCCGCACTTTCCCGGGAAACACTAATAATTATCCTGGATTGAGTTTCCCCAAAAAGTAATGAACTGGGCCGCAAGGTGCTTTCCTCCAACCTAATCTGAGCACCCATACCTCCAGCTAGACAGCATTCAGCCAAGGCTACACTTAATCCGCCTTCGCTGCAGTCATGAGCCGAATTAATTAAACCCTCTTTTATTAACTTTAAAGTACACTCCTGTAGAGCTATCTCCTTTTCTAAATCAAGATCTGGCGGCATACCTGCTTCTAAGCCATGATACATGACCAAGAATTCACTACCTCCAAGCTCATCACTATTTTCACCTAGTAAATAGATTATGTCATCCTGATTTTTAAAGTTCAAAGTACAAACCTTTTCGATATCCTCAATTAAGCCAACCATGCCCACAGTGGGCGTAGGGAATACTGCTTCACCCTTTGTTTCATTATAAAAACTGACATTACCGCCGGTAACTGGAGTATTTAAGGCACGACAAGCCTCTCCAATACCTCGAGCAGCTTCTTTAAACTGCCAGAATATTTCCGGTTTCTCAGGATTGCCAAAATTAATGCAGTCCGTAACTCCCAGAGGTTTAGCTCCTGTACAGACAAGGTTTCTAGCCGCTTCACTGACCGCAATTTTCCCTCCCACATATGGATTTAGATAAACATACCGGGAGTTACAATCTATAGTCAAGGCAATACCTTTTTTCGTCCCCTTTACCCTCACTACCGCTGCATCAGCCCCTGGGCGAACTACTGTATTAATACCCACCATATAGTCATACTGCTCATATACCCACTCTTTACTTGCTATGGTAGGTCTTGATAGCAAATCCAAAAAGGTTTTTTGATAATTTGCGGGCTCTGGTAATTCCATTAAATTGCACTTTTGGATTTCAGCCAGCTTTTCGGGCATCTTTGCTTCCCGCTCAAAGACAGGGCACATTTCCGTTAAGCCCTTGGCCGGAATCTCGGCCACAACCTTTTCTCCTTCTTTAATACGCAAAATTCCATCATCAGTCACTGTTCCCACTACTACAGCATCCAAGCCCCATTTTCTAAAGATAGACTGTACTTCATCTTCTTTTCCCTTCATAGGAACAACCAGCATTCTTTCCTGAGATTCAGAAAGCATTATTTCATAAGGATTCATGCCTTTTTCTCTGCGGGGTATTAAGGCTACATCCATTTCTATACCGGTACCACCCTTGGAAGCCATTTCACAAGAGGAACTGGTCAATCCTGCTGCACCCATATCCTGCATACCCACGACATAACCTGTTTTTATTAATTCCAAACAGGCTTCCATCAGAAGTTTTTCCATAAAGGGATCTCCTACCTGAACAGCAGGACGTTTTTCCTCTGAAGCTTCATTTAACTCCTCCGAGGCAAAAGAAGCACCACGAATACCATCCCTACCCGTTTTAGCACCTACAACCATTACAGGATTCCCCACACCTGAAGCTACCCCTTTGGCCAGGTCTTTGTGCTCTAAGATACCTACACACATTGCATTAACAATTGGATTTCCTTCATAGGACGGGTGGAAGTATACTTCTCCTCCTACGGTAGGTATACCTATGCAGTTTCCATAACCGGCAATACCTGAGACTACTCCATTGAAGAGATACCTGGATCGGGCACTGGAAAGGGTCCCAAACCTTAAAGAATTTAAAAGGGCAATGGGTCTTGCACCCATAGTAAAAACATCTCTGATAATCCCTCCCACACCAGTAGCAGCCCCCTGGTAAGGCTCAATAGCTGAAGGGTGATTATGACTCTCCACCTTAAAGGCCACGGCTAGCCCATCACCTATATCAACTACTCCCGCATTTTCCCCAGGTCCCTCTAGAACCTGGGCTCCTTCGGTAGGGAAAGTCTTAAGAACAGGACGGGAATTTTTGTAGCTGCAGTGCTCTGACCACATTACGGAGAACATTCCTAATTCAACATAGTTGGGCTCTCTTGCTAAAATTTCTTTAATCATTTCATATTCATAGTCAGTAAGCCCCAGTTCAACCCAAGGCTTGCCTGTATTATTCTCCATTTCTCCCGCCTCCTTTTAGCCAGCTAACGATAGAGGTAAACACATGTTTACCAAGGTCATTACCTAGTATTGTCTCAGCACATCTTTCCGGGTGAGGCATCATACCCAGAACATTTCCCTTTTTGTTTATTATCCCTGCGATATTATCACTGGAGCCATTAAAGTTACACTCAGGAAAGGTTTCGCCAGCAGAAGTACTATAGCGAAAAACGATTTGCTTGTTGGCTTTAAGTTTCTCCAAGGTATTCTCATCACAAACATACGCTCCTTCCCCATGGGCCACCGGCACCTGTATTACTTGATCTTGGGTATAGTCAAGGGTAAATGGCGTTTCATTATTTTCAACCTTTAAAAATGTGTCTTTACAAACAAACTTTAAGCCCTTATTCCGGACTAATGCCCCTGGTAATAACCCGGCTTCCGTAAGAATCTGAAAACCGTTACAAATACCCAAGACAAGCCCGCCTTGATTTGCAAATTTAATTACTTCATTCATAATAGGAGAAAATTTGGCAATTGAACCGGTCCGCAAATAGTCCCCATAAGAAAAGCCTCCGGGAAGGACAATGCAGTCGTACTGTGTTTTAAATGTTTCATCCTGGTGCCACACATAATCTGCATCCTGCCCAATTACCTCTTTGACTACATGGTAGCAGTCGGCATCACAGTTAGATCCTGGAAACACGATAACAGCGAACTTCATCTTATCTATCACTCCTTTCCTACGCTCAATGCACAAAATAAGAAATATTTTAATCCCCAATCCTACATTCTACATTCCCAATTTTCAAATTCAAATCTGTCGGTCAATCTGCATGATGCATCTACTATTGGGATTGATTCCCTGATGCATCCGATGAAAGTGACTCGAAGTTGATGCATCCTTTAAGCTAGACCCTGGTGCAGATGCCTCATACAAAATTTACATGCATGAAATGCATCCCGGTAGAATGACATTCATCGTGACACATCATGTCTATAAATTACCCTTCCATTAATTCAAAGCGATAGTCTTCGATAACCGGATTAGACAGTAGCTTTTTACACATTTCTTCTACCTGTTCACGGGCATCTTGTTTGTCTTCAGCCTCTAAGCTTACCTCTAGATATTTACCTACCCTCACATCCATTACATCAGAGAACCCTAATGATTCAAGTCCTTTTTTTACAGCGGTGCCTTGAGGATCTAATATGCTGGGTTTTAAAGTCACATAAACCAAGGCTTTATACATCAAGACCTGCCTCCTCTAATCTTTTCAATACTTCTTGGTAAGCATCCTCAACTTTACCTAGATCTCTACGGAAGCGGTCTTTATCCATTTTTTCTCTGGTAGTTTTATCCCAAAAACGGCAGGTATCTGGGGATATTTCATCAGCAAGGATTATTTCCCCGCTTTTTGTACGGCCAAACTCTAATTTAAAGTCAACCAATTCTATCTCGCATTTATCCATATGTTCTTTGAGAATTTCGTTAACCTTAAATGCTTCTTCAGTAATAATAGCCATTTCTTCTTTAGTAGCTAGTTCTAAAGCAGCAATGTGATAGTCATTAATCATGGGGTCACCTAATTCATCACTTTTTAAGCAAAATTCTAACACAGTACTTTTCATAACAGTACCTTCTTCTATCCCCAGCTTTTTCGCTAAGCTTCCTGCAGCGATATTTCTGACAATTACTTCTACAAGTATTATCTCAACTGCCTTAACCAGCATAGAACGATCATCTATCTGTTTAATATAGTGGGTATTAATTCCTTTTTTCTCTAACAATTTAAAAAAGATCCCCGCTATTTTGTTGTTCATCATTCCTTTTGATTGAATTGTTCCCTTTTTCAAACCATTGAATGCTGTAGCATCATCTTTATACTCCACCAAATATAAATTTTCATCATCAGTTTTATAAATTCTTTTAGCCTTTCCCTCATACAAAAAATCTAATTTTTCCAATATTATCTACCCCTTCAAATTTTATTTGTTTTCCGCGCCCACACGCCCACGAATTAACGAGGTTAACGTAATTAGAGTCCCGCTCTGGCAAAAATATAATCTACATGTTTAGTGTGATAAGAATAATCAAACAACTCATCAATCTCTTCTTTACTTAGATATTGACTTAAATTCTCATCCTGCTTTACTAATTCTTTAAAGCTTATTTTTTCATCCCAAGCTCTAAGGGCACTTTTTTGTACCCACTGATATACTGTATCTCTCGCTGCACCTTTACTAACAACAGCTAACATGACCCTTTGGGAGAAAATCAGACCTAAGGTTTTTTCTATATTAGCCATCATTACATCTTCATTAACCTGGAGGTCATCCACAACTTTAATAAAGAGCGTTAAGATATAATCTAGGAGCGTTGTACTATCCGGTATGATAATTCTTTCTACTGATGATTGGGTTAAGTCCCTTTCATGCCAGAGAGCAACATTTTCCAAGGCAGGTATAACATTTCCTCTAATAACCCTAGCAAGACCTGCGACCCGCTCACTAGTCATGGGATTTCTCTTATGAGGCATGGCTGAGGAGCCTTTTTGTCCTTTTGCAAACTCTTCCATCACTTCAAATACTTCTGTGCGCTGCAGATTTCGTATTTCAGTGGCGAATTTATCCAAGGAGCTAGCTGCTACTGCCAAAGTGCTTAAATATTCAGCATGGCGGTCTCTTTGAATAATTTGAGTAGAAACCTCGGCTGGTTTTAAATAAAGCTTAGTGCAAACAAACTCTTCAATACGGGGATCAATGTTAGCGAACGTTCCCACCGCACCGGAAATTTTACCTACACTAATATTTTCAATGGCATTTTCAATTCTTGTGATATTTCTAAGTGTTTCGGTATACCACATAGCCATCTTTAAACCAAAGGTTACCGGCTCAGCATGAACTCCATGGGTACGACCCATCATAAGAGTATACTTATACCTTAAGGCCTTTATCTTAATAACCTCTGCAAGCTTTTTTAGTTTCGCCAAAATTACTTCTCCAGCTTCCTTCATCTGAACAGAAAGGGCAGTATCCAAAATATCCGAGGAAGTCATTCCCATGTGGATATATTTAGCCTCTTCCCCTACGTACTCAGCAACATTTGTCAAAAAGGCAATTACATCATGACGGGTTACAGCTTCAATCTCGTTAATTCTTTCAACATTAAAATCTGCCTTTTCCCTAATTACCTTTGCTGCTTCACTAGGAATTTGGCCAATTTCAGCCATCCCCTCACAGGCTAATACTTCAACCTCCAGCATAACTTTCAGCCTGTTTTCAACTGACCAGATTCTTTTCATCTCCGGTAAAGTATATCTTTCAATCATGAAATAAACCTCCGTTATTTAGTTACTGGTGACTGGTTATTAGTTGGGTGTAATTTTTCGGGTTTCGTGTCTAGTGCTCTGGGACCAGGGCCCAGGGACCAGGAAAACATTTTTTAACCACGGGCCCCTCCAGGGCACACGGATTAATACGGATATAAGACTAAGATTAGAGATTTCGCTTCACTAGATTTTAATACTAAAAAAATCTAACGAAATGAAATGTAGTGAAATCTCAATCTAACGAAGTGAAATCTTTTAGTCCTTTTCAACAGCCGCCTTTTTAAAACAAGCCCGGCGGGGAATATTAGAGAACATACTCCTGCCTGGGCTTATTGTCATTCAATTACTGCATTTTTCACTTTTTCCGCTTTAGCTTCAACTTCCAAAGCCAGGTTTTGCTTAAATTCTTTGAATTTCTCTCTTAACTCAGGATACTTGACAGCCAGAATCTGCACAGCTAACAATCCGGCATTCTTGGCTCCATTTATCGCCACAGTAGCCACAGGTATCCCCGATGGCATTTGGACAATAGCATAAAGAGAATCTAGCCCTTGCAAGGGTGTTGCATTAATAGGCACACCAATTATAGGCAGAGGAGTTACTGCTGCTAAAACACCTGGCAAATGAGCTGCGGCACCTGCCCCTGCAATTATCACTTCAAGTCCATTTTCCTCAGCCTTTTCAGCATAACCTAAGGCACGGTATGGGGTTCTATGAGCAGAAGCCACCACCAAGTCATAACCTATTCCAAAGGATTTTAATACTTTTGCAGCCTCCTGCATAATTGGCAAATCAGAATCACTACCCATTACAATACCAACTAAAGGTTTTGACACAGCAATTTTCCTCCTTGTTTTTTAGTGAGTGTTTAAGTGTGATAGTGCGTAAGTGTACAAGATTTCAATTAAGCTAATTTTTTCTGGATGCATCCTATGCATGTGAATATAACATGAGGCATCTGCTGAACAGGAAGCAAGAAACAAGAGGCCAGAGGCAAGAAACTAATAATAAATATTCTTTTTTTCCTGCTTCATACCTCCAGTATCCTGCATCTTGAATAGGATGCATCAATATAAATTGCCAATCATCGATGCATCATGCAGTATAGCTTTGGAGCTGATGCATCCCAATAAATTGGCTTTCATCAGATGCCACTATCACACTGACACTCTGAATTACCCATAAGCTTACACACTGACATGCAGTATATCCTGTAAGCCGTCACACTTAGGATATTTTACCCTACAAAAAATCTAACTATAAATAAAGCTGTTAAAATCCACATTGTTAAGCTAATTTCTTTAGCACGTCCTGTTAATGCCCGTAAGACAGTATAAGAAATTACACCAAAAACTATTCCTTCGGCAATACTAAAAGCTAAGGGCATCATAAACATTGCAAAGAAGGCGGGGATTGCTTCCAGATAATCACTAAAGTCAATCTTCGTGACAGGCTCCATCATAAAGATACCAACAATAACTAAAATCGGTGCTGTTGCAGCTGATGGGATTATTCCAACTAGTGGTGAGAAGAATAAAGCTAATAAGAATAAAACACCGGTTGTTACAGCGGTAAGACCTGTTCGACCACCTTCGGCAACACCAGCGGCACTTTCAATATAAGTGGTGGTAGTACTAGTACCTAAAGCAGCTCCGGCCATAGTAGCAATAGAGTCTGCCAATAAAGCCTTATTTGCCTTAGGTAAGTGCCCGTTTTTATCCAACATACCTGCTTTACTGGATACTCCAACTAAAGTACCAATAGTGTCAAATAAATCAACAAATGTAAAGGCAAAAATTATCGGAATAAGGCCATAACTAAACACTGCCGCAAAGTCCATAGCAAATAGCGTTTCAGAAATACTAGGCGGCATACTTACTGGTGAAAACTTCTGACCCAACTGCACAACCCCTAGAGGAATTCCAATGATGGTTGTTGCTAAGATACCCCACAATAAGGAACCTCTAACTTTTTTGACAACCAGAGCACCTGTTATAACTAAACCAAAGAGTGCCAGCATAATACTTTGGGGACTTGTACCAAAGGGAAGTAAAGATAATAAAGCTTCGTCAGCAAAATAATGGGGAGTGACAAGACCTAATGTTCCTGTAGCAGGATTATGCACGATAATTCCTGCATTTTTTAAACCAATTAATGCAATAAATAGACCAATACCAACACTCACTGAATATTTTAAGCTTAAGGGAATTGAATTAACAATTGCTTCCCTAACCTTAGTTAAAGTTAGCAATAGAAAGATAATACCCGATATAAATACTGCAGCTAAAGCAGCCTGCCAGGAAAGTCCCATAGTTAAAACAACGGTATAGGCAAAAAAAGCATTTAAACCCATTCCAGGAGCTAAGGCAAAAGGATAATTAGCTAAGAAACCCATCAAAAATGTTCCTAAAGCTGCAGCTAAACAAGTAGCAACCATAACAGGTCCTGCAGGCATACCAGCATCACTTAATATCAAAGGGTTAACAGCAATGATATAAGCCATAGTCATAAAAGTTGTAATACCTGCCATGATTTCAGTACGTACATTTGTACCATGTTCTTTTAACTTAAAAATATTTTCTAACATTTCTCTCATACCTCCAAATGCTATTAATATGTACAAAAATTCTTCTCTTCATTTTCAATTTTCAATTTTCCATTTTTCACTATATCACTATTCTTTATTGTCCCTCCCTTCTGGAAAAATACTCCTAATTAATGTTGTTACTTTAGATAAAATTTGAAAAATAATAAAACCCAGACGGGTAGGTTATCCAATAAACGAGGAAACCTACCCGCCTAGGCTTTTATCCTTTCGGTGTAATACTGGCTCACCAGTATCCATACCACTCGGACCAAAAGAATTCAGATATCCAACTCCTAGTTTCTGACTTCTTTTTGGAACCCTAGGTATGCTTTCTCCCGTAGCCGGATGATTTACGGTCACCCGGTAGAAACTTGTGGGCCATATCCCCACTAATTATACGGAACGTATGCTGTTTTCGTTAGTTATATGTAAATTTTAGCATCTTTTTAGTCCATAGTCAATCAAAAAGCGAACGTTATTTATGTTTTATTAATTAATATTCGTAAAACAATCTTTGCTCGTTTAGCTTTTTCATCGGCGGGTGTTCAAAAGGGATGGTGCCCTTTTGGGCACCATCCCTTTTATTATCGTTCTTCGCGGAAATACGGTACTCCTAACCCCTTCGGTGGGGCATTTTTTTTGGATTTCCGCATAGACACTACAACTAAAACTGCTATTGTAACCAGATAAGGCAGCATATCAATAAAATACTGGGATATTTGAATGCTTGTTCCTTGGAGCCTAAAACCAATAATATCCATCCCGCCAAAAAGATAGGCGCCTACAAGAGCTTTAAAGGGATTCCATGCTGCAAAAATTACTAGCGCAACGGCAATCCAGCCCCTTCCCGCCGTTACATTTTCCTGCCAAGCGGGTACATATACTAAAGAAAGGTATACACCACCTAAGCCGCATAAAGCCCCGCCCAAAAGGACATGTGCATATTTATATAGGGTAATATTTATACTAGCCGCATCAGCAGCTCCGGGATTCTCTCCAACAGCAATCAGATTTAATCCTTTCCTGGTTTTATATAAATAAATCCCAAGAATTATTGCTGTTAAATACCCTAAATAAATAAACAAATCTTGAGAAAATAATGCCTTGCCCAGGATTGGAATATTTGCAAGTCCTGGTATTTCTAAGGGTTTAAAGAAAAGCTTTATAGCATTGGGAGTAACCTGCCCTACTAAATCCTTACCAATAAAAGCGGAAAAACCCGTCCCAAAGATAGTAAGTGCCAAGCCGGATACAACCTGGTTTGCCCTTAAGGATATCGTCAAGACAGCGAATATTAATGCACCCATACTTCCTGCAAACATCGCCGCTAATAAAGCCAAGATTGGATTACCTGTTATTAGACCTATTTTAAAGCCTATTACAGCCCCCATCAGCATCATACCTTCTACACCTAGGTTAAGGTTACCGGCTCGTTCAGTTATTATTTCACCTAAAGTAGCAAAAAGAAGGGGTGTTCCCGCCACTACAGCTGCCGCCAAAAAGGATGTCATAAAATCCATTATATTTCCCCCTTACCAGCTGCCGACTTAGCAGAACCATTTTTTGTTAACTTATATTTTATAAAAAATTCGCTGCCTAAGACAAAAAATAGAATCATGCCCTCTAAAATCATTGCAGCCGCCGCAGGTATTCCAAAGGCAGTCTGAATAAAGGATCCCCCTTGAATAAGGGCAGCAAAGAGTATAGATGCTAATAAAATAAAAGGAGCACTCAAAGAAGCTAGCCATGTAGTAATAATAGCGGTAAAGCCTACACCGCCCGAAACCTCCACATTAAGGGTGTTACTCACTGCTGAAGCCTGAATCATTCCCGCCAAACCACATAATCCACCACTTATTAACAAGGCAATTATTATTGTTCGTTTGACATTGATTCCCGCATAACGGGCAGTGTTCTCACTTTCACCTAAAACAGCGATTTCGTAGCCCAGCTTTGAATGCTTCATAAAAATATAAACTACAATAATTAAAATAAGTGCGAATATCCATCCGATATGAATTCCTAGAAAATTAGGCAAAATTGCATTATCCGAGAAATTGGGTATTTTCGGAAAACCCAATGCTCCTTTATCCCGCCATGGACCATACTGCAAATAAGTGACCCATTTTATCGCGATATAGTTCATCATTAAGGTAATAATTGTTTCATTAGTTTCCCACTGAGCTTTGAAAAATGCAGGAATTAGAGCCCATAGTCCTCCAGCAACCATACCAGCAATCATCATTAATGATAATAGTATTGGTTTTGGCAAATCCGGATATCTTAAAGCAAAAAAACTGGCGGCAAAGGCTCCCATCATTATCTGCCCTTCTCCCCCTATGTTCCAAAACTTCATCTTAAAAGCTATAGCAATTCCTAAGGAAGTAATAACTAAAGGGATAGCGGTGATAATTGTTTGCTTTATTCTATAGTTAGAACCAAATGCTCCTTTAATCAAAGAAGCATAGACCTCTAGAGGATTTAAATTGAGTATCATAATAAAAACAGCAGAGGTTAATAAGGCTAAAATTATAGCAGCGGTTCTTATGCCAAAACTTTTCCCTTGTGTAATTTCACTTCTTTTGACAACTTTATACAGCATAGGCACCCTCAGTTTCCTTGATTTTTTCTCCTAACATCATCAGCCCAATTTGTTCTTTAGTTGCCTTCCTTGCATCAACAACCCCAGTAATTTCACCATTAGATAATACTAGAATTCTATCACTTAAAGCAATTAAGGAATCTAAATCTTCCGCAATATAAAGGATAGCAACACCTTTTTGCTTTTCTTCATTTAATAAATCATATATTTTATGACAGGTATTTATATCAAGACCTCTAACCGGATAAGCAGTAATCAATAATTCCGGATTGGTGTCTAATTCCCTTCCTAATAGAACCTTTTGAATATTACCACCCGAAAGATCTCTAATAGGATGGTAAATTCCTGGTGTCTGAACATCCAATTTTTTAATAATCTCTTTAGCCTTAAGGACAGCTGGTTTACGATCAACGAAAAAGCCCTTTTCCTTTTGATACTGCTTTAATAAGACATTATCTACAATACCCATGGCTGCAACTAGGCCCATCCCTAATCTATCTTCAGGAATAAAGCTCATACTTACCCCTTTTGCAATTATCTCTTTTGGATTTTTGCCAACTAAATTTTCTTCCTTAAAGAGTATTTGGCCGGATTTTATGGGATAGAGACCTGCAATTGCTTCACATAACTCTTTTTGTCCACTTCCAGCTATACCAGCTATACTTAATATTTCACCGGCATACAAATCAAAGTTTAAGCCTTTAAGAACTTCAATTCCTTCGTTATTTTCTACTTTAAGGTCTCTAACCTTTAAAGTAATGGTATCCCTCTGCCTGTCCAATCTCTTAATTGACAGATCTACAGGATGGCCTACCATTAGTTCAGTAAGTTCTTGAGGATTTGTCATGTTCTTTTCAAGGGTTGCAACGGTTTGACCCTTATGAAGAACAGTTATTTTATCAGATATCTCCATTACCTCATTCATCTTGTGACTGATAAATATTACAGCACAGCCTTCTTCTTTCATCCTGCGCATAATTTTAAATAACTTGGCTGTTTCCTGTGGTGTAAGCACCGCTGTAGGTTCATCTAAAATTAATATCTTGGCCCCTCTATACAAAACCTTTAGTATCTCCAGGTTTTGTTTTTCTCCAACGGACATTTCATATACTTTTTTCCCTAAATCAATATCCAGTTGAAACTTTTGAGCAATCTCCAGGATTTTATTTCTTATCGCCTTCTTGTTAAGAAAAAACCCCATTTGCTGCCCTAGGATAATATTCTCCTGAGCTGAAAGCACCTCTACTAGTTTAAAATGCTGATGAATCATCCCTATACCCGCTTGGATAGAATCCTTGGGTGAATTAAATTTTACTTCTGTTTGGTTAATAAAAATAGAACCGCTGTCAGGGAAATAAATCCCCGACAGCATGTTCATTAATGTGCTTTTTCCGGCTCCATTTTCTCCTAAAAGAGCATGGATTTCGCCTTTATCTACACTCAAGTTTATATCTTTATTTGCAGTTACTTTACCAAAAGTTTTTGTGATATTCACCATCGAAATATAAGTCATATTATATCACCTATTATTTAATTTTGCCTTCTACTCCTTCGACAAACCAATCAAAAGAAAGAAGCTCTTGGTCTGTCATTACAACACCGTCTTGTACTTTTACAGCACCGGTCTGATCTTTAATTGGACCTACAAAGATTTTTTCTTTGCCGGAAATAATATCTGCTTTTACCTTTTCTACAGCATCTTTGGCCTCAGGAGGCGCAACATCTGTTAGTGGAGCAAGCTGTACAATTCCGTCCTTCATACCTTCCCAAACGCTAGAAGATTTCCAAGTGCCATCCATAACAGCCTTGACCTCTTGTACATAATATGGTCCCCAGTTCCAGATGGGAGCAGTCATATATGCTTTAGGGGCCATTTCCTTCATGTCTGTATTATATCCGATTGACCATACACCTTTTTCTTCAGCAGCTTGTTGGGGTCCTGGTGTATCTTGATGCTGAGCTATAACATCAGCGCCTTCATCTAATAATGCTTTGGCTGCTTCTTTTTCTTTTGCCGGATCATACCAAGTATGGGTCCATTTTACTTTAACTACAGCATCAGGGTTAACAGAGCGTACACCTAATGTAAATGCATTAATACCTCTTACTACTTCCGGAATTTCAAAAGCAGCAACATATCCTAAAACATCAGATTGTGTTTTCATTCCTGCAACTATACCTGATAAGTATCTTGCCTCATAAATTCTACCGAAATAATTGGACATGTTATCAAGCTGTTTATATCCGGAACAATGTAAGAATTTTACGTCTGGATTTGCTTTAGCAACCTTTTCAGTGTAATCCATAAAACCAAAGCTGGTTGTAAAAATAACATTGGCACCTTGATCAATCATATCATTTAATACTTTTTCAGCTTCTTGACTCTCAGGAACCGATTCCTTAATTATTGTTTCAACGCCTAATTTTTCTTCAAGATATTTTCTTCCTTCATTATGGGCATAAGTCCAACCACCATCACCTATGGGCCCGACGTACACAAAACCAACTTTTATCTTTTGTTCCGGAGCCTTTTCTTCTTGTTTTGGCTCTTCCTTTTTGGGCTCTTCTTTCGCAGGCTGAGAACAACCTGTGACAAGAATTGACATTACTAACATTAACACTAACAACAAACCTAGAGCTTTTTTCATTTTTTTCCCCCTTATTTTCTTTTTGATAGTTTTTTTTAAAAACTTTATTTTTCGTATCCACCTATTCATATCAAGTGCTTTAGAAGTTATTCTATAAGACTAGGTACAAGCAGATACGTTGTTTTATTCCGAAAATATAATACTGCCTTCTTCGAAGGAATCAATAATAGCTAGGGACTCTATTTGTACATCCAATTTATCAAGTATAGCTTTTCTACCCTTCTGGAAGCCTTTTTCAATCACTATCCCGATACCACTTAATTCTGCCCCAGCCTGATTAACAATGTCAGCTAAACCAATTACAGCGTTCCCTAAAGCTAGAAAATCGTCTATTATAAGTACTTTATCCTGGTAATCAAGGAATTTTTTATCTACTCTAATTTTAGAGTGCTTGTCCTTTGTAAAAGAATAAACATCACTCTCAAACACATCTGTTCCTAAATTTGCTGCCTCATGTTTCTTGGCAAACAAAACAGGAACATTAAAATATTGGGCTGTAATACAAGCAATTGCTATTCCTGAGGTCTCAACAGTAAGAATTTTAGTTATTTCTTTGGACACAAACCTTTTTTTAAATTCCTTACCCATTTCATTAAAAAGTTCTATATCCAACTGGTGATTAAGAAAATTATCCACCTTGATAATTCGGTTTTCAATAACCCTGCCATCCTTTAAAATTCTGTCTTTCAATAGCTGCATTTGTTTATCAGTCCTTCTTTTAAATTCAAGGTTAAGGTTTCGCTTCGCTAGGTTAAGGTTAAGAAATTTTTAATCTCAATCTTAACCTCAGCCTTAACCTGACCTCCAAAATTTCCCAAAAGCTAACCTTAACCTGTCCCGTCAGGGACATTGTGGCTAAACATAGAAAACTCCCGGAATATTTAAACCCCGGGAGTTTATATCAAAGATTAATTGAAATCTAAAAATAGCATCCTCAATACAAACAACCAGTAGTTAGGCAATTTACGGCTGCCTGGTAGAAACATTTGGACCATATCTCCAAAAATATACAAGCTGTTCATTTCCGAACATTATTTAGTTTTTGTAATTTATCGTTCACTATTTGACATTATATTAACTTATTTCGACACAAAATTCAATACATTTTTCCATTATATAATTTATTCCCTCATTACAAAAAATCGCCATTATGGCGATTTTTAAAGAACATTATAATTATAACAGTTTATGACTAAACTATTTTTTCCTTTTTCTTTAGCTTGATACATAGCATCATCAGCTCTACCGACAGCTTCTTCAACAATACTACAGTCCTTACCGAAATAAGATAATCCAATAGAAACAGTAACCCTTCCCGGTATCCCAAATTCAGTATGCTCGATAGTTTCCTTCAATCGCCTGCAGATCAGCTCACCAGTCTCTGGGATAGTATTATGGAAAAAAATTACTATTTCTTCACCGCCATAACGATAAGATTTATCTGAATTGCGGATATTTTCCAAGATGATTTCAGCAATTCTTTTTAGGATGGAGTCTCCCCTAAGATGCCCATATTTCTTATTTAACTGCCCGAAGTTATCGATATCTATAAATCCAATCGTTAACGGTTCATTACAACCACCTAAATTTATTTGCGATACCGCCAAATCAAAGGACTGGCGATTTAATAATCCTGTTAAGTGGTCAATGTGCACTGCTTTTTCTAAAGTTTTTGCCCTTTCCTCCTCATTCTCCAAGCTTTTAATAACGGAAAGAGTTACATAATAGTTAATAATACCTACTATAGCCCCAGCTGAAACACAGGATACCCCGAATATTAACCATGTATTACGTGGTATATCTATAAAAATACCTACATAAAAAGGGAATAACAAGCCCATTAATATACCCATACCCACAATTTTCAGGAATATTGTTTTCGACGATTTCCTCCCTAAAATAAACACCTCCCATGAAAAAGCCGCTTAAGTCGATTTGTTATGTAACAAAAGACTAGAATAAATCTCTGCTAGCGAATAGCTCATGGTTGCCTATATTAAAAAGTTTTTCCCAGTCTCCTCTTTTACTATAGCACATTTTTACTTTACTATTCCACTAAATTATTGCTCCGTTGGACATGCCACAGCTTCTTCCACTGTTTCGACAGGAGCTGTAGAGACTTGCGAATCAGCAGCAACCGCAGGTTTACCTATCTCCTTAACCCAGCCTCCCCAACCACTAGAAAGAGACTTGCTATGATAGCCGGCAATATTGAGCAAAGCCACAACCTGACCTCCATTTTGCCCAGTATAACAGTAGACAACTACCGGGCGATCCTTAGGTATTTGATCTAGATTATTTCCAACCGCCTGAAAAGGAATATTAACAGCACCCGGAATATGGTCCTTGACAAAGTCCTCAGTATTTCTAATATCAAGAACAAAAATGTTTTTGTCTGATTCCAGTAGAGGCTTCAGCTCGCCGGCATTAATCCGATATTGTTCATCACCCATCCGTTCAAAATACCAAAATACCGCTGGTTTTATTGGAGACTCACTGGCCTTAACTTCTTTTCCCACACCGGTAACTAAGGCTATACCCACAAAAAATATAGTTATCAGACAAACTGCCAAAAGGGCTTTTTCTCCATTTGTTTTAAACATAAGATCTCCTCCTCGTATAAAGTGGCTAGTATTTTGACTATCGTCTATCGTCTATCGTCTATCGTCTATGATCTATCGTCTATCGACTGTTCTTATTGAGATAGTGGTTCCTGAGCTTGTGGTGCTTTCTTGGTACTTAGTTTTAGCTCAATTTTATCTGCATAATAAACTATAAAACCGACGGCCACACTATAAAGTGCTCCTAAAGCAAGGCTATTGAAGGATAGGATATCTCCTAGCATTAATTCGCCTGCATCATATTGAGCTAGATATGAAAAGAGCTGGTCCTGGACTAAAGTAAATGTTAATACCGCCAGCAGTCCACCTAGTACTACAAACACCGCATCCTTTTTGCCTTCCGCCCAGGCTCCAATAGAAGTACCAGGGCAATAGCCTGTTATAGCAAAACCTACACCAAAAATTAATCCACCTAGAAGTGTTCCGACACTATTGAACTTTATCATATCCAAACTAATTAGCCCCATAGTTCGGAGACTAAACACACCCACAGTCGAAATACCTACTGAAAGAAACATGAATTTAGCAATCCTTAAATCTATCAGCCTTAAGGTTCTAAGAATATGTTTATATTCCAAAGCCCCTGCCCTCTGCAGGATAAAGCCAAAAGCTATACCAAATACTATGGCTAGTATACTATTCATCAAATATTACCTCCCTTACGATAAAGCAGTAATGCCGTCGGTATTCCGGCAGCAAATACCGCCATACCAAATACAATTCCACTTACAGCCATCTGACTCATACCACTGATAACATGACTCGAGGTACAACCCCCCGCTAATCTAGAACCAAATAATAAAAGAAATCCACCTATAAAAGCATGGGTAAACCTTAACCTAGGTTTGTCTCCAAAACGTTCAGTCCACATTTTTGGTACTTCTTCCTTGGGAATTTTCACTTTACTTGTTCGATTACCGCCAAGTGCACCAATAAATAATCCCATGACAAATAACCATTGCCACCCCACCGAAAGACTCTCACTTCCACCACAGGTTCCTTTAGTCCAAGCGCTGATAGGTATCCATTCCGGGAAAAAGAAAGTAGTTATATACCCAGTAGTTTGAGAATAAAAAGTTGTAGTGCCTAAATGATTTCCAGATAGGAAAATAATAATATTCAAAATACCAAGTGCTACCCCTGCCTTAACCCAGGACCATTTTCCATCCACAGTATTAGCCTCCTTTATGTTTGTATTAAATAATCTTTATATTTTAATTAAATAATATACACTTTATGCTTATGTTTCAATAGTACTTACTTACTATACAATGCCCAAAAGCACCCTTTTCTCTTACAACATAGGATAGAAAAGAATCGCTCTCAAAGAGCGATTCTTTTCTATCTCCATTCAATTTTTGTCCCCATATACTTCGTTAAGGTGTATCTTTGTGCAATAGACTTATTCCTACGCTTTATTTACACTACTGGCCCATTTTAATAGCTCATCTGCTACCTGTTGAATATTACTCTGTAATATTTCAATATCATGCTCAGCAGCATTATCTACATGAATTCCTGCTGTTACCACCACAACCTGGTTAAGAGTTTTAGCAAGCATCTCAGCAACCGGCTTTGCCGCAATATCATCTTTATGATTAAGGAGATTTAGTATAGATGTAGTTGCACTTGTATTTTCATCATTAGCAAGGCTAGGCCGGGGTTGAGACAAAACTACAGTACCTATGTGAGGCTTTTCGCCACCACAAAGCTGCACGACAATGCCATCAGTGGTATAGCTGATTATACCTGTAATGCTGTACCGACCTTCTCCTTTAATAACTGTATGAAGCAGAGGATATTTCCTGATTAACCCGCTGTCATTTGATTTAATCAAATTTGCCCCACCTCCTTTTACTTATTTACCTCATTCACCCCAACGTGTGGTTAGTTCGTTTTCAATTTGCAAGTGATCCAGAACACGTGCTACGGTGTGATTAATGATTTGCTCAATCGTTGCCGGCTTATTATACAAAGCCGGCACAGGAGGCATCATGGTAACACCGATTCTAGCTAACTTTAGCATGTTTTCTAAGTGAATAGCGGTTAAAGGGGTCTCCCGCGGCAGCAGAATTAACTTTCGTTGTTCCTTTAGGGTTACACCAGCCGCACGGATAATTAAATTATTTTCCATACCAGTGGCTATTCCGGCTAACGTCTTCATACTGCAAGGAGCGATGACCATGCCCTGATGGCGAAAGGAGCCACTTGAGACTGCCGCCCCTAAATTATTTAAATCGTAATAACAATCTGCCATTTCAATTACATCTTCAACACGATAATCGGTTTCAAGGGCAATGGTTTTCTTGCCCCAATCTGATAAAATTAGATTAGTCTCTACTCGAGCTTTATTCAAAGCTTCCAAAAGCTTAATGCCATAAATTGCTCCGGAGGCCCCGGAAATTGCTACCACAATTCTCACATTCTCAACTCCTTGAAAAGCTAAAGTTTATAATACCTCACATTTGGAAAGGAATTTTTTAATAGACTGATACTGCATAATAACAACAAATAAAAAGACAATTAGACCCATGGTATTAACGAAATAAAATGGCACAAACATCATGACACAACTGATCAATAATACGACCTTTTCCCATTTTTTGTTGGCTCTAAAAAGCCAATTATTGATACCGGTGGTCAGTGCTAGAACACCAAAAATGGTAAATATCACTGTAAAGACGGTATCCAAGCGGTCGGTCGATTGTAATATCAACTGAGGCTGGTAAACAAATACGAAAGGAATCACAAAAGCAACAATTCCGATTCTTACCGCTGTAAAGCCAACCTTCATTGGATCTGCGTCAGCTATACCTGCTGCTGTATAGGCAGCTAAAGAAACAGGCGGAGTCATGGTAGCCATGGCAGCGAAATAAACGATAAACAAATGAGCAGCCATGGGTTCTACCCCAACTTTAATCAATCCCGGGGCAGCTAATGAAGCAGCCAAAAGATAAGTGGGACTAATGGACATGCCCATACCCAGAATAATTGTCACAAGCATCGTCAATACCAAAGCTGGAAAGAGCATACCTTGTCCTAAGGCCATAATTAAAGACGTAAACTTACCACCAATCCCTGTGAGCGTAATGACTCCAATGACCAATCCAGCTGAAGCACATGCGATCGCTACCGGGATCAAAGAATTAATTGCTCCGACAAGTGCTTTTGACACACCATTTATTGTGATAGGATATTTTGGTTTCCTCATGACCAACGCGATTGCAATCATCCAAAAAACGGCTTCCAGCGCTACCCTAGAAGGACTTAAACCCATAAACAGCCTTACCACAAGCCAGATCAATGGAAATAGGTATTGAATCCCATTAATCAATGTTTTGGCAACCGGCGGTAAATCAGCTTTGTTTTCACCTTTTAATTGCTGTTTAATCGCTTCGGAGTCCACCGCAAAATAAACTGCACCATAGTAAAGTAACGCCGGTATGATCGCAGCAATTAAAACCTGGGTGTATGTGACTCCTATGATTTCTGCCATTAAAAATGCAACGGCACCCATAACCGGTGGCATAATGGTACCACCACAGGAAGCAGCCGTTTCCACAGCTCCAGCAAAATGTGCCTGATAACCTGATTTTTTCATCATAGGAATGGTCATGGCGCCTGTTGTGGCAACGTTTGAAATGGGGCTGCCAGATATAGATCCAAATAAAGCACTGGCTAAAACCGCCGTTTTAGCCAAACCGCCTCGAGCTGAACCGGCAACGGAGCGTGAAAAATTAAAGAAGAAGTCACCGCCGCCGGTAGAATTAAGAAATTCACCAAAAATCACAAACATCAAGACATATGAAGAGGCAATTCCGACAGCCTCACCAAATATTCCATTTGTAGTTAAAAACATTTGTTCAATCAATCGTTCAAAGGCAAAGCCACGATGTCCGAACATGCCGGGGATGTATTTCCCAATAAAAGGATAGGTCAGCATAAAAATAGCAATGATCGTCAGCGGATAACCAACTGTACGCCGTGTTGCTTCCAAAACCAATAAAATAGCCACTACGCCAAAAACAATGTCCAGGGGGTAGACCTGATCAAAAAACGGTGTTCTAAAAACAAGACGACTGGTACTTAAAATAATATACATGCCTGTGACCAAAGAGGATACAGCCAGGACATAATCAATCGTTCCTACTTTGCTTTTTGTATCACCAGGGGTCGTATACTTAAGCATAACCATAGCAACCAACGATAAAACAAAGACTCCTCTATACATGATAGCATAAGGGTATCCATATACAGAAGCATAGATACTATAAAGTGCCAGTAAGACTGAAGAATAAAAAATTATTTTTCCAAGCCAGGTATCCTTGAGATTTCTTTTACTACCTTTATCCAAAAAGGCCATCTATCCTCCACCTCCAAAAATCTTGTGTTTTTTAAGGCGAGACAAAAGTCTCGCCTTAAAATAAAATAATTTTTTATAAAACTCCCTTTTCCCTAAAATATTTTGCCGCACCCGGATGAAGTTCTACGCCGGTTGAAAGCATGTTTTTCTCAGTCAATCCCTTTAAATTATTATGGATTGAACGAATATAATCAAGGTTTTCCACCAAACTTTTTGTGATTTGATAAATTTCCTGTTCAGATCGATCCTCACTTGTGATTAACACAACCTGTGAGCTAAATGAGGGTATATCTTTTTCCAGGAAATTATAAGCGCTCTGAGGAACAATCGCTTCAGAATAACCATAATCTGCAACCATCTTTTGAATTACGTCTTCGTCAATTGGCAGCATTCTAACATCCTTATTAGTTGCAACTTGCTGTAGAGGTCCGTTAGGAGCAAGTGTCAGCAAAGTAAAGGCATCGATAATACCATCTCCAAACATACTAGCTGCCTCACCCATATCTTTAAAGAGTACTTTTCCACCCCAGGACTCGATATCCTCATAAGTCATTCCATAGGCATTGAGAAGTCGTTTCGTGGCAAGTTCTCCCGTAGAACCGGGGTCACCAACCGCTATCCTGATTGCAATTTTCTTTTCCTTGATGTCTGTAATCTTTTCAATCCCTGTTTTTGGGTTCACCATAAACTGTAATTGACTGGTATATAGAGAAACCACACCTTTTACATTGGTATACTTTTCTTTAAAAGGGTCAATGCCTTTTTCACCAGCAACAGCGATAACACTGTGGGTAAGTCCTAATTCAGCTTCCCCATTACTGACTACAGGTACATCGGAAACCCCACCCCCTGGTACTACAGTAACAGATGAACCCTTATTACCTCTAGTGATCGCTTCCGCTAAACCGGCACCGATCATGTCCCAAACACCACCACCACCAGGAGTCGATCCAGCCAGATAAATTTTAAACTTAAGCTCTCCATCAGTAGCCGGTGCTTTATTATTGTCGGCAGCATCGTTCTTTGGGCTGCAGCCGGCAATAAACATAAGTCCTATTACTAATAAGGCAAGTATTTTTATATATTTCTTCAAATTAATGTCCCCCTTCATTATTTTTTTAATTTAATTGTCTACATCAATGACTTCCTTTGCTTCTTTATCAAGAAATCTTTCCTGACAAAAAGGACACATCATCTTGCGGTCTTGATGTCGGAAATCATCTAATGACGCATAAAACTTTTTCTCACATTTAGGACAAACAACCCAAAAAATCTTGGCCATATATATTCCTCCTTCTCACTTCTTGAATTTTAAATTTTACTCAATATAGTCCTTCAAATTAATTCGGTCCAATACATCCTGTGGTACATTAATTTTTTCAGCAAAGGAACGGCTAAAAGGCTTAGTGGCATCAATGATCATCTTGGCACCAACGCCTTCAATAACACCGGACGGATCTAACAGTCCACCCCTCAAACCCGGTATGATTGTTACATCTTTATCCGCCTGCACCCTTGTTGCTATTGACCAAAGGACCTCTTTTTCGTTGAAAGGATCGATATCATCATCCACCACCACAATATGCTTTACTATATCATGATGAGGGATGGTAGCTAAACCTGCTACTTTCGCTTCCCCAGCAAACCTTTGTTTCAAAGATACATAAGCATGAAAACGGCAGGTACCGGTAGTAGGTAAATGAACTGCTTTAACCCCCGGAACAGTCCGCTTTAATTCTTCGTAAAGACAGGCCTCCTTAGCAATGCCACCTAAATTCCATGTATCGGGATGACCACATAGAATATTCATATAAATAGGATTTTTACGATGGGTAATGGCTGTGATCTTAACCACAGGCGACCAACGCTGGGGTCCATAATAACCACTAAATTCGCCAAACGGCCCTTCTGGCTCACGACAGTTTGGTAAAATCTCACCTTCTATGATAATCTCCGCATCGGCAGGAACCATGAGCCGTTCTCCATATATTTCTGAAGGGACTAACCTTAGAGGCTCTTGTAAGATACCACCAATCACTTCATATTCATCCGTATTCATGGGCAGAATTGACTCAGAGCCCAAGAAGAAACCGGGGTGATGCCCCAACACATGAGCAATAGGTAATGACTCACCTTTTTCTTGAGCCCTTATGAAATAGTTCCAGAGATGCCTTGGGCTCATCCAAATCCGAGATTCGTCTTTACCTGCAATAACCATACGATGATGAGAGGAATTATAAATCCCATTATCCGGATCTGCCGCTACCACCGCATCAGGTAAATATGGCATACCATCCATTTCATGGTGGGTTAACACAGGCAGCTTATACAAATCTACCTCATCCCCGGTCATAACCACTTCTTTACATGGTGCCTCCGCCTTGTCTATAATCACCGGTTTAATTAGATTTGTTGCCCTGTGTGAGTATTGCAAGCTGGTTTCCATCTGCCATTTGTCCTTTGCCAAATCCAACGCCAGAGCACATTTTTGCCTGGTAGCAAACATATTGGTAGCTACCTTAAAACCACTAGGCTCCCCATAGAGATTCTTTACATTTTCAAATAGCAACAAAGGATATTTGTTTTCATCTTCTAGTTTTTGTTGAATGGCAGTTATTTCAAACTTCGGATCAACTTCCTTTTTAATGGTTACCAAATCTTCAGGCATTTCCTCTTGCATTTTATTTAAAAAGTATCTTAGATCTTTTGGCACAGTTTATACCTCCTCGTAATGGCGCATAAAACCATTTGAATATTATGAATATTCTTTTCGTTCCCGTCCCCCTCTCATTTAGTATTGGTTTTATTGCTTTTATGAAAAATTTCGACAAATTAATAAGCAAATCCTATTTACAATGTACGGACTTTCATGCCATTTACGAGTTTATTCTAACAATTGTTAGGCAATAAATTAAAGCTTTTCAGGATCACGTTCCTATTTTTATACCACCTCTCTTCGACTTAAAGCCACGAAGAAGTACATAACTGCTTACTGAATTGATCCCAGGCAGATTATATATCGCATCCTTCATAAAATTTTGCAAATGATTATTATCCCGTAAAGAAGCATGGACGTGAAGTGTACTAGGGCCGGTCATCTGGTTTATACTTAAAACAAATTTATTATCTGCAAGGGTTTTCGCCACTTCATGTAACTGATTAGGATGAACAGCGATTTCAAAAAAGGCTGCGAGGTTAAAACCGACTTTGGCTGGATTTATAATGACACTAAATCGTTCAATAACGCCTGTATCAATTAGCCTGGTCACTCTCTCTCTTACTGAGACCCTCGAAAGATTTAATTTCCTGCCTATCTCCGCATAAGACAAACGCCCATCTTCACTCAACAAATCCAAAATCTTTTGATCCAGATCGTCTACATCAACACTCATTCTAAAACCTCCTTCAATAATCCCCACATTATAAATAATTGGGTGGAATTAAATACTTTTTTCCCCGAAGAATATTTTTGACCTGTCCTTAGATTATACCCTAAAAAGGAAAACTCAATTACATTACTAATTGAACTCTCCTTTTGGTTAGGAAATACTCTTCCCCACATTTTATTGGTTCCCATGCTTTTATTATTTATTTTATATGTTTTTATAAAAATATACCTTAGATTGATTAATAAATATACCCTAGGAAAAATTTAATATATGTAATGTACTAAATATATATGCCAGAATAGAAAAAACCAGAAGACAGAGGCAATATGTCTCATCTTCTGGTTTTTTAGAACATTTTCAAGGTCTCAGCACTATTCCCACTCTATTGTTCCAGGAGGCTTAGAGGTAATATCAAAAACAACCCGGTTGACATGGTCTACTTCGTTAACAATTCTATTGGATATTTTCTCTAGCAGTTCATAGGGTAAGCGAGCCCAATCTGCTGTCATAGCATCCTCACTATTAACTGCTCTCAGTACAATAGGATAGGCATAGGTTCTCTCATCACCCATGACACCTACGGATTTGATACTAGGTAGGACTGCAAAGGATTGCCAGATTTTTTCATATAAGCCGGCTTTCCTTATTTCTTCCATGATTATTGCATCGGCTTCCCGCAAGATATCCAGCTTCTCCAAAGTTATATCTCCAATAATTCTGATTGCTAAGCCAGGTCCGGGGAAGGGTTGACGGGTAACTATTACTGCTGGAAGCTCTAATTCCCTGGCTACATTTCGAACCTCATCTTTAAATAAGCTCCTTAAAGGCTCAATTAGCTGGAATTTCATATCCTTGGGCAGACCGCCTACATTATGGTGGCTCTTGATAGTTGCCGCTGTAGCGGTTCCACTTTCTATTACATCAGAATAGAGAGTACCCTGGACAAGGTATTCACTATCATCAAATTTTTTAGCCTCTTCTTCAAAAACTCTAATGAATTCCTCACCAATTATCTTCCTTTTTTCCTCGGGTTCAGTTATTCCAACCAGTTTTTTTAGAAACCTTTCTTTTGCATCCACAAAATCTAAACGAATCCCAAATTGGTCTCCAAAAATTTCTTTTACCTGTTGAGGTTCATTTTTACGCATAAAACCATGGTCGACAAAAATACAGGTAAGATTTTCTCCGATAGCTTTATGGACTAAAATAGCTGCTACTGAAGAATCGATTCCTCCGCTTAAACCACAGATTACCTTTTTGTTACCAACCTTCCTACGGATAGCCTCGACCTCATCATCGATAAATGATCCCATAGTCCAGTCTGCTTTACAGCCGCAAATAGCAAAAAGGAAATTCTCCAGCATCTTCTGCCCATTGGCGGTATGCTTAACTTCAGGATGAAATTGAACGCCATACAACTCTTTTTCTAGATTGGAAAAAGCAGCAAATGGAGTATGCTCAGTTTTTCCTATGCTTTTAAAGCCCGCCGGCACCTCAGAAATGTAATCACCATGGCTCATCCAGCATAACTGTTCTAAAGATAATCCTGTAAATAATTTATCACTTGTATCTGCTTCCATATTGGCTTTACCATATTCTCTAAGATTGGTCTTTTCTACTTTTCCACCTAAGAAATATGTAATAAGCTGCATGCCATAGCAAATTCCTAGAATAGGTATTCCTAAATTAAGCAGTTCCGGATCACAATGGGGTGCACCCTCACCATAAACACTAGCTGGGCCCCCGGTAAAAATAATACCTTTAGGTTTCATTTCTTTTATCTTTTCTAGAGGTGTATTATAAGGGAGCATCTCCGAATATACCTTCAGCTCTCTAATACGTCTTGTTATCAACTGATTGTACTGACCGCCAAAATCTAATACCAGCACAGTATCATGCTTTCTCCAATCCAAAATATTTCCTCCTTTTGTTATTTAGGTTAAGGTTTCGTTCACTTCGATTCACTAGGTTAAGGTTAAGAAAAATATTTTAAATCACTTAACCTCAGCCTTAGCCTTTAACCTTATTTATTTAGATTACGAGTATGCCTTCGGATCCAAAACTGCTACATAGGGCAGATTTCTATATTTCTCAGCATAATCTAAACCATAGCCTACAACAAACTCATCAGGTATCGAATACCCCTTATAATCGGGAGTAATAGCTACCTTTCTACGTTCAGGCTTGTCCAAAAAAGAGCAAATCTTAACGCTTCTGGGTCCTCGGGAAAATATATTATCCATTAAATACTTTAACGTCAATCCTGTATCTACGATATCCTCAACTATTAAAAGATCTCTATCTTCTACACTTTCATCTAAATCCTTCAATATTCTTACTACACCGGAAGATTTAGTTGAAGATCCATAGCTAGTTACCACCATTGTATCAATATCAAGGGGAACCTTTATCTCTCGGACTAAATCTGCCATAAAGACCATGGCTCCTTTTAATATACAAATAACCAATAAATCTTTTTCTTGATAATCCCGGGTAATCATCTCACCTAACTCTTTTACCTTAACCTTAATCTCTTCTTCGGTAATTAGAATCTTGCTTATATTTGCTTCCATCAGGCTCCTCCTCAAATTCAAGCTACAAGATGCTACTTTTCAATTTAGCGTCCCGAATCGATGCAAAAATTATACCAATGGTAGTATATAATGTCAATGTAACTGTCACAGGTATGTAACTGTCACAGGTAACTGTTGAAAATAAGCGTCTCTGCTGCGTTAATTTTAAAATCCGAAGTCCTCAACGGAAAAAGGAACGGGACACACCTGCTAAAACAGGAATGTCCCCAACATACGCCTCCGGCCTTGGGTTTAAAATATGCCTTGCCATCCACTAATTTTGAACAGTCACTTAATATTTTCTTCACCAGATGTATGTGTGCCCTTGATTTATCGCGCCCACTCGCTCACGCGCCCACGCAAAAACGTTATCACATTGGTGGATTGATAACTATTTCCTTATTATAGTCTGAAAACTCAACACTCATACTTAAACGATGATTTTCATGCTGTTTATTAACAGCATTTATTTCAGCTTTGGTTAATAAACCAGATTTATCAACCCAAACGGTATAGGTGAAGTCTTTCCATAAGACCAGCAAATATTTATTTTCCGTTTCCGCCATTACTTCATATTTTCTACATTTCTTATTTTTTACTACTTCCTTGCCTACATATTCGGCAAGTACTGGTTCAGAAAATGTAAAAGCTCCCAAAGGATTAATCTCCTGAATCAGTTTTTCCGTAGCCTCGACATTAGTGTCTTCTACAACTAACCAGTCTTTTGAAAAAACATCTTTGCGATAGAGTTTATCCGTTACTTGAAAAATCTCAAAATCAGAATTAACTACGTGTAGCTTACCGGTAAAGTGGACATTACCATTACTCTTTTCACCTACAATTTCACTTAGCAGTTCTTCCTTTTCATCAATTATTCTCTTTGATACAGCTTCATAACGGTAACTTTCAGCATTTAAAGTATTGCTAATAGCAGTGCTAACTGCTTCTTCTGGTGGAACAGAGTTTAGTCCGCGGTATACACCATATCCACCACCGCTCAGTACAAGAATTAGTAAAATTGTTAGAACCCATTTCCAATTCAAGTTTAACCTTGGCATTCTAAATTCAGGAAAGCTAAATTTGGGTAGTTTAAACCGAGGTTTTTTAAAAAGCCAAAAGGTAGTCTTATCCCCTTTTTTCATAAAATCCCCCCCTTTATTTCTACTAATTTTTACTTAGCTAAGGAGAGATTTATTACTATCTACCTGTCCTAATTTGAAAAAAATTCTGTCCTTTTAGGACAGAATTTTTTTCAGTCTACTTTGGGGACAATTCAATATGTCAGTGGGCGAAAATATATTAGTGACAGTAAATAATGGATTAATCACGGGCTCCAATACTATAGAATATACATGCAATGTTTGTGTCAGACGCTCAATATTCACCCATAAGCATTGTCAGACGCAATAGATTAGCCCATAAGAAATGTCATTTCCCGGGCACTGGGCACTGGTCCCTGGTCCCTGATCACAGGGCACTGAGCACTATTTCCCGCTTACACACAAACCTGACGCCCAATGGTCGCCCCTACTAGTCCAAAAAATTTGTAATTACTCCGCCTAGCTTTTTCATGCCCTTCTCTATACTTTCAGGGGAGGCATTGGAAAAGTTCAATCGCATAGTATTTTCTCCTCCACCAGAGGCAAAAAAGCTATTACCTGGGATAAATGCAACCTTTTCCTTGATAGCTTCCTCTAATAATTTAACTGTAGAAACACCCTGAGGCATTTCTGCCCAGATAAATAATCCACCCGCCGGTGTGGTCCACTTGACTTCAGCTGGAAAGTATTCTTCCATACATTTGAGCATCAAATCTCTTTTTTCTTTATAACCGGAATTTATCCTGTCTATATGGGGAGCCAACAGACCCCGTTTGCAAAATTCATAGACTATCATTTGGGAAAGATTAGAGGTATGAACATCGGTTGCCTGTTTTCCTATTACCATTTTATTAATAATCTCTTTAGGGCCAACAGCAAAACCCACCCTCAAGCCTGGTGAAATAATCTTGGAAAAAGACCCCAGGTAAACAGACTGACCATTTTTATCAAAGGACTTCAAAGCAGGTATTTTTTCACCGGAATAATTTAAGCTTCCGTATGGATCATCTTCGATGACCGTAATTTCATAGTTAGTCACCAGTTCCATCACTTCCTGCCGCCTTTGTGCAGACATCGTCAATCCTGTAGGATTTTGGAAAGTAGGTACAAGATATAACAGTTTATTCCTTTCCTGATTGGTTTCTAAGGCCTTCCGTAAAGATTCGATATTTATACCTTCAGCATCAACATCAGCAATGGTAAACTGTGCTTCATAAGTCTTAAATATTTGTAAAGCTGCCAGATATGTAGGGTTTTCAACAATAACGCTATCTCCCACATTAATAAAAGACTTTGCCATTAAATCTATCCCTTGCTGGGAGCCGGAAAGAATCAGGACTTCCTCGGGGAGAGCTTTAATTCCTTTTTCTTCGAGCCAGCCAGCAACGTATTCCCTTAGTGGAGCATATCCTTCACTGGCGCTGTATTGCAAAATATTAGTATCTGCAGTACTCACTATATCCGTCATTATCTTTTTCACATCTTCAATCGGAAAAGCATCAGCGGAAGGCATACCCCCGCCAAAAGAAATCATATCAGGCTGAGAAATTAATTTTAATATTTCTCTGATAACATTACCTGACATATTTTTAAGTCTATCTGCAAATTGTGCATTACCCAATTCAGTCACCTTCCAATATAGTTATTTTTAAACTATACTATAACAACTAATTGTACTCGTGTCTATACTTATTACCACCGACTGGTGGCTAGTGACTGGTTACTGGCAATGAGGTCAATTATTGGGTTTCGTGCCCTGGGTCCAGAGGCCAGAGACCAGTGCTCAGTGTAATTTAAGGTTAAGTAAATGTTTTTAGCATTTTCTCAACCTCAATCTAGCGAAGCGAAACCTTAATCTTTATTTTCCATTCCTACTTACATAAATATTTATATTCGTATAGAATGTAGGTAATTCATATATTTGGACAACTTTACCTTGTGGAAGGGTGAATTAAATGGGAAAAAAGATGTATGAATTAATGGAAAAGATGTACCTGGAGCTACAAGAAACAAAAAAGGAACTAAAGAGCGATATTCAGGAATTAACAGGTAATGTTAATATTTTAAAAGATGACGTTTATGATTTAAAAGGTAATGTTAATGTATTAAAAGATGATGTTCAAGATTTAAAAGGTGACGTTAAAAAAATTGAAACCAAGTTGGAAAATGAAACTAATGAGAAAATTAGGGCTTTGTTTGACGATAGAGAGGTTCAAAAAGAAACCAACGAAAAAATTCTCTCAACTTTAGATCGCATTGAAGCTAAAGTGGATGTTCTACAAGTGGAGACTGCCCATATCCGTCGAATTAAATAGTAAAAAGGGACTTTGGTCCCTTTTTAGGTTTCACTTCGTTAGATTAAGGTTTGGCTCCGCTAGGTTTAGATAAAAAAAACCCCCGACAGTTTTACTGTCAGGGGTTATTTTTATTACATCATTCCACCCATGCCGCCCATGCCGCCCATGCCACCTGGCATTCCGCCGCCGCCTTTATTCTCATCTGGGATATCAGCAATTAGAGTTTCAGTTGTTAAGACCATAGCTGCGATACTGGCTGCATTTTGTAAAGCAGACCGAGTAACTTTAACAGGGTCAACAATACCAGCAGCGATCATATCTTCATAACCATTAGTTAAAGCATTAAACCCAATGCCAACACCGGCTTCTTTCACTTTTTCTACAACAACGGAACCTTCTGAACCGGCATTGTTAGCAATTTGACGCACTGGTTCTTCTAAGGCTCTTCTGATAATATTAACACCTGTTTGCGCATCTAACTCATCCATTTTTATGCCTTCTAAAGCAGCTAGAACATCAATTAAAGCTGTACCACCACCAGCTACAATACCTTCTTCAACAGCAGCTCTAGTAGCAGCAAGGGCATCTTCAATACGGTGTTTCTTCTCTTTTAATTCAGTTTCAGTAGCTGCACCAACTTGGATTACCGCTACACCACCGGATAATTTAGCTAAACGCTCTTGTAATTTCTCTCTATCGAATTCAGAAGTAGTATCCTCTAGTTGAGCACGGATTTGATTAACTCTACCATCGATGTCAGCTTTATTGCCTTTACCCTCAACAATAGTAGTTTCTTCTTTACTTACTTTAATCTGACGGGCAGTACCTAACATTTCTAAAGTAGTATTTTCTAGTTTTAAACCTAACTCTTCACTTATTACTTCAGCGCCGGTTAAAACAGCAATGTCTTGTAACATAGCTTTCCGACGGTCACCGAAGCCAGGAGCTTTAACAGCTACACAAGTAAAGGTTCCTCTTAACTTGTTAACTATTATAGTAGGTAACGCTTCGCCTTCAACATCTTCAGAAATAATTAATAGAGCTTTACCTGATTGAACTACTTTTTCTAATACTGGTAAGATATCTTGAATTGCAGTTATTTTCTTATCAGTAATTAAAATTAGCGGATCATCTAAAACAGCTTCCATTTTTTCGGTATCTGTAACCATATAATGGGAGATATAACCCCGGTCAAATTGCATCCCCTCAACAACATCTAAGGAAGTACCAAAGGTTTGAGATTCTTCAACCGTGATAACTCCGTCATTTCCTACTATTTCCATAGCCTCTGATATTAATTTGCCAATTTCTTTATCAGCGGCAGAGATGGAAGCAACTTGTGCGATAGCTTCTTTACTCTCAACCGTCTTGGAAATTTTATGAATCTCGGCTACAGCAACCTCAACAGCTTTATTAATACCTAGTTTAATAATCATGGGATTAGCACCAGCTGCTACGTTTTTCAGACCTTCTCTAATCATTGCTTGGGCTAAAACTGTAGCTGTAGTTGTACCATCACCAGCCACATCATTTGTTTTGGTAGCAACTTCTTTTAAAAGCTGAGCACCCATATTTTCAAAAGGATCTTCTAATTCGATTTCTCTTGCAATGGAAACACCATCATTCGTAATAGTTGGGGAACCAAATTTCTTTTCTAAAACAACGTTACGGCCTTTTGGCCCTAAAGTAACTTTTACAGCCTCAGCTACAGCGTTAACACCAGCTTCTAAGGCTCGTCTTGCGTCTTCACCAAAAATAATATCTTTTGCCATTATGTATTTCCCTCCTTTTTAATTAATCTAAAATTGCTAAGATATCTCTTTCGCCTAGGATAAGTACTTCTTCGCCGTCAACCTTTATCTCAGTACCGGCATACTTTGAGAATATAACCTTATCCCCTACTTTTACCTCCATAGGAGCCTTTTGTCCATTTTCTAGAACTTTTCCGGTTCCCACTGCTAAAACTTCACCTTGTTGAGGTTTTTCCTTTGCAGTATCAGGTAATACAATACCGCTTTTTGTTTTTTCTTCTTGAGCAAGTGCCTTCAAAACTACTCTGTCGCCTAATGGCTTAACATTCACGGGCAAACCCTCCTTTTGATTTTTAAGTTTTATTTTTTGTTAGCACTCTCTTTAGGTGAGTGCTAATACCTATTAATATAATAATAAACCCTGAGCCCTTTATCAAGGGTTTTTTTAAATAAATTTCCTTTTTTAATTAATTACTGTAAAATATTATCAAGAAAACTTACTTTAGCTGGATTTCTATACTCCACCACATAAAGAATATTGCCCTCAAAAACATTTTTTATACATATTTAGGAAAAAAATAAAAGTTAACAAGCAATTTTATTCAGTGGTCGATAGTCCATTGACTATAGTCTATAGTCCTTCAAACTACTTTTCAAAAAAGAGGTGCAGCTAGTGTTAAAAAAACAGATGAGAAAGAATTTCAAAGAACTACGGGACAAATTAAATACCGAGGATGTATTAAAGAACAGTGAAGCAATCCTAAAAACACTAACTCCTTACCCTTTCTGGCAGGAAGCAAAACACATAATGTGTTATCTATCCTTTGGCAATGAAGTGCAAACCAAATCTATTATTGAAAGGGCCTGGCAAGAAAACAAACAGGTTATAATACCTGTTTGCCAACCAAAAACCTTTGAAATAATTCCCAGTCACTTAATTTCCTTTGACGATCTTGAACCCCGTACTATGGGAATTTTAGAACCTAAGGAGGGCAGGCTTAGGCCTGTAAACCCAGAAATTATCCAACTAGTATTAGTCCCCGGAGTAGCCTTTGACCTCTCAGGTCACCGCATAGGCTTTGGAGCAGGTTATTATGACCGGTTCTTACCAAAGCTAACACCGGGAACACCCAAAATAGCCCTGGCCTATGAAATACAACTCAGTCCCATAACCCTGCCCGCCGATCAGTATGATATGAAAATGGATTATATTTGTACGGAAAAGAAACTTTATAAAGCTTTGTAGCTTACTGCATGTCAGTGTGTAGCTCAAGGGATATACAGAACGTCTGTGCTACTGTGCTACAGTGCTACAGTTCTACAGAAAAATATAACGTAGGGGCGGGTTTCCATGCCCGCCCTTACCTGTTGCAGCGGTTCCGTTCTTATCCAAACTTATACTGAATCCCAAACCCCCCTCGGGGGTTGCGCCAGTCTATCACATGGGGCGGGCAGGCATAACGGCAGGAGCCGCACTCAACACAACCTTCATAGGCGGTTAAAATCTTATTTTCTTCTTCACTCCAGGCATATACTTTAGACGGACAAATATATGTACAGGGCTTAAAGTCACATTTTAGACAAGCATCCCTGTCAGTTATTCTTAGGTGGCTGTGTTTATCTGATTGATATCTATTTAAAAATAACTTATCTTCTAGTCTCATCCTAAAACCCTCCATAACTTGTAGAGGTCTTTGACCAATTCCCATTTTGGTCTTTGTTCAAATACCTTGCGCATAATAATCCTTTGCTTTTCCTTTTTAGGAATATTATCTATTGTAAAAAATTCCTTATTGGCTATACTTGCCAAATGTGGATAAAGGTAAAATAACTCAGGGTGTTCTTCGAAATATCCGGAAGAATGCTGATATTTCTGCAGATCCTTAACAACAAAGCTGTCAGCAAGGCGCTGCTGGTACTCAGCCAATGAGTTAATGCTAAAATCACCTTTTTCAAAGGCCTTAATAATTACTTCCCCTGCGGTCTTTCCGGAAATCAGGGCGAGATTCGAACCTTCTCTATGTAATCCGTTGACAAGCTGAGCAGCATCACCTACTATAACTACCCCATTGCCATATAATTTTGGCATGGCTTTATAGCCGCCTTCAGGAATCATATGACCTAAATATTCCTTTATTTCTCCTCCTGCAATTAATGGTTTAATAGCTGGATGGGCCTTTAGATTTTCCAAAAGGTCGTTAGGATTTAATTTCCTATTTACTAGGTGAGACATCAGTGCTCCTACACCAATTGAAATGCTTTCCATGTTGGTATAGATAAAGGCAGTTCCAACCATTCCTTTGGTTGCCTCACCAATTATTTCAATTGTTGCTCCTTTGCCATCCTCTAAGCCGAATCGGTCCTCAATTTTTTCTTTGGGCAGAGCTATTACCTCTTTAACTGCTACAGCAAGATAGTCCCAAGCTAAATAGCCTTTCTGCATCCCTAGGGCTTCCTGGGTTAGTATACTATTAACCCCTTCGGCAATAACTACAACATCAGCATATACCTGACCATTAGGCCTACCGGTTTTGACACCTACTACTTTACCATCCTCTTTGATTATATCTTCAACAACTGTCTCACATATAACAAGTGCCCCTGCCTGTTCGACCTTACGTCCCATCCAACGGTCAAATTTAGACCTGAATACCGTAAATGAATTATAGGGCTCGCCAGCAAACTCCTGACTTCGATAACCATATTTAGTAACAGCGTCATCAGTTGTCAGCCAGTAATTAGATTCTACTACAGGTCTTTCTAAAGGTGCTTCCTTCCAAAACTCTGGGAATACATCTTCCGTAGCCTGGCGATAGAGGACACCACCCATGACGTTTTTTGAACCGGGGTGCTCTCCCCGCTCAAAAACAATAACCTTGAGCCCCGCATTAGCCATAATATATGCCGCACCTAAGCCCGCAGGTCCAGCTCCAACAACGATTACATCAAATTTTTCTTGAACCACCGTTTTCTCCCCCTAAGACCCCAGCTTTTGGCGGAAGGATTCCGTCAAAAGGGGCAGTAATTTTTGGAAATCACCCACAATACCATAATTTGCTACTTTAAAAATGGGTGCATCGGGGTCTTTATTTATAGCAACAATAACATCTGCTGTTTGCATACCTACTAAATGCTGAATAGCTCCCGAGATACCAACAGCAATATAAACTTTAGGTCTTACTGTCACACCAGTCTGTCCCACCTGGTGTATTACATCTATCCAACCAGCTTCTACTGCTGCCCTAGATGCACCAACAGTACCACCTAGAGCATCTGCTAAATCAAATATGTACTGAAAGTTTTCCTTTGTTCCCAGGCCTTTACCGCCAGCTACAATAACATCAGCTCGATCAAGATATACGGCACTGCCTCCTTGGGCTATAAACTCCAAAATCTTTGTAAAAACCTCTTCCTCTTTAATCTCAGTCTTTTCCTCAACTAAAGTACCAGTCCGACCTTCTTGACGTTCCGGCATAGCCATAACACGGGGCCGAACACTTGCCATCTGGGGTCGATGGTTACGACAGACGATTGTGGCCATAACATTACCACCGAAAGCAGGTCGTGTTTGCAAGAGGAGCCTAGATTCTTCTTCTATTTTCAATTCAGTACAGTCAGCAGTCAAACCTGTTCCAACTTTGGTAGCCACATGCCCTGCCAAATCACGACCCTGGGTAGTGGCAGCCATCAGGACAATCTCCGGTTTGTATTTATCAATCAGCATTGCTAAGGTTATCGAATAAGGATCTGTTCGATAATCCTTAAGCACTGGGTCATCAACTAGAAATACTTTATCACAACCATACTCATAGACCAAATTCACTTTATCCTTAACCTGGTATCCTAAGAGCACAGCTGCTAAGTCTACTCCCAAATCATCGGCTAATCTTCGACCCGCACCTAACAACTCCCAAGATACATCAGCTATTTCTCCATAGCTTTGCTCAATTAAAACCCAAACCCCAAAGTAAGCATTTACAATTGGGTCTTTGGGCTTAAATTCTTTAATAACCTCTTCTGCCTTTTTAACAGTCTCCTCCGGTTTCCGATACCCTTCTAAAGATAAAGCCATGGTCGGGCATACTGCCACACAAGCCCCGCAATCCGTACATTTTTCAGGGTCTACCACTGCTATCCCGTCAACTAAATCCAAGGCATCAAAGGGACACGTCTGCACACATGCCCCACAACCAATACAATTCTTTCTAATTACTTCAACGGTCAATTTTAAACCTCCTCTCTTTACTCATAGGTCTAGCTCGAGCATCTGACAATTACTGCTGGGTAACATTGAGCGTCTGACAATACTCAGGGGTTGAGATGCTGCGTCTGCTTTAATTTGAGGTCAGTTTGCTGCGTCTGCTCTACTTATAGGTCTAGCTGACGGGTCTGACAATACTTCTGGGTGAACATCTTGCGTCTGGTAAAAGATCGTGCCCTGTGTCCAGTGTTCTGTGACCAGTGACCAGTGCTGGAATAAGGTTAAGGTTAAGATCAGACTAAGATTCCGCTTCGCTAGACTAAGTACCGGACACCGAGCACCGGTCCCCGATTCCCGACCCAACACTCTATCATGCAATGCCCGTGTCAGACGCAAAAAACTGGCTTCTTGGTATTGTCAGACGCGTAAGTTAGACCTATCAGTAAATGTCAGACGCAATAATCTAGCAGTATAAGTATTATCAGACTAACAAGCTAGACCCTTAAGAATTAGGGATTACTTCCAAAGGAATCAACTTATCCACCAAAATCTTAACAGCTGCTTCGGGGTTTTCCTCTCCACCGGGGATTATTTCTCCTCCGCCCCGTTCGGGGGGTGCAAAAATATTGCGAACCATGGTGGGCGAGCCTTTCAAGCCTAGCTTATCCACCTCAAAGTCTATTTTAGTTTTATCCCAGATAGTACATTGATAGCGGACTGCTCTAATCATATTATCCAGACTGGCATATCTTAACTCATTAATATCCTTCACAACTGTTAGTAAAGCGGGTAATTGGGTTTGAGTTAATTCTTTACCATTTTTGACCTTGCGATAAACCTTTATATTTTTACCCTTAATATCTAATTCTGTTATTTCCATAACATATGTTAATTGGGGTAAATTCATCCTACATGCTATTCCGGGACCAACCTGTGCTGTGTCACCATCAATAGCCTGTTTGCCGCAAAGAATTAAATCTACCCCTCCCTCTTCATGGAGCTTTTCTATTGCCTTTGTTAAAGCATAACTAGTTGCCAAGGTGTCTGCCCCGGCAAATGCTCTATCACTTAAAAGAATAGCTTGATCGGCACCATAACCAACCGCTTTTTTTAATGCTTCAATTGCCATCGATGGCCCCATAGATATTACTGTAACTTTTCCTCCATATTTGTCTTTTAACTGTAAAGCTGCCTCTAGAGCATGAATATCATAGGGATTAATAATAGCAGGTACACCTTCTCTAACTAAGGTATTAGTCTCTGGGTCAATTTTAACTTCTGTGGTATCAGGAACTTGTTTGAGACAAACAACATAGTGCATGTTCTTCCCTCCTTCAGTAAATTTTTCTTCAACTAGGTTTATTTTATGTAGTTTGTAGGTATATTTATTTTTACCCAACATACCTATAAATAAAACAGTATGCAAAAACTCACCTATCCACAGTATCCACAAATTTATACACAGATTAAAGGTCAAAAACCTTAGCTTTTAACCCATTTTTGCACATTATCCACAGATAAATGTGCAAATTGTTGTGAAAATAATTCCACATAGCTAATCCCTGATTTTCCGGGTTATACACAGACTTATCCACATTATCCACAGGAACAAGTCCACAAAACACCCGTTCCTTTTTTTTGTTAAGCACTTTACTCATCAGCACAATACGACAAAATTAGTACTTGACAGAAAAAATTCAGGGGCCTTAGTCCCTGAATTTTTTTATTTAAATTACCTACTAATTTAGGTCAATAGTCCTATTGTTTTTTTATTTAAACTAATAAGCAAATTTCTTCCCTCGAAATAAACTTTATAATGATATTTGCGGGTAAAAATGCAAATGATATGAGAAATAAGCTTAGGAGTTGAAAAGGTTGAAGGATAGTACCCAATTATTAGTTGAAATAGAAGCTCTACGAAAGCAATTGCATAAAGTTATTGAACTATCAGGAGGTGATTTGCTTTCTGATGATGTACTTGAATTAAGTAAAAAGCTTGATAATCTTCTGGTTAAATATTTAAAGGAGAAGCAATAGTCTCCCTTAAGAACTTTAACCCCTATTAAAAAGAAATAATCCTAGGTTCCCCTTTGGTATATGTGCAGATACCCGGGAACCCCAAATCTTTAATAATTTCCAGCCCTCGTTCTAAATCTTGACCCAACTGTCGTAAATGATGGGCATCAGACCCTATGGTAATAATTTTTCCACCTAGTTCCTTGTACCATTTAATTATTTCTAAAGTAGGCAAAGGCTCTCCTAACCCCTGACTAAAACCCGATGTGTTTAGCTCAATGCCCCGGTACCTTTTAATGACGGCTTTTAATATTTCCCGCACAACTTCTTCATAATCTAACGCCTTAAACTTCTTAAAAGTCCTGGGAACATAGCGTTTCAAAACATCCAAATGCCCCAGTGAATGGAAATTCCCTTTTTGAGCCGTTGCCAGTACTTCTTCAAAATACTGCAGATAAACCTCCCGCTCATCTGCATCATCTTCATAATCTCTGTGCAGCAGCTGATCCCCTACAAAATGTACTGAGCCCAAGAAAAAATCAAAGGTTTTATCTTCCCAAAAAACTGCATGTTCCTGCAGATATAAATGGGGCTCGCCCAGCTCTAAACCTTTTTTTATTGCCAATTTTTTCCCAAACCTTTCCCGGCACTCTTCAATTTCCAGGGAATATCTCTCATAATTAAAATAACCCAACCCAGCATCCTCTGAATTTAAGTCAAAGTGCTCAGTAAAAACTATTTCTTTGATACCTATTTCAACTGCCTTCTGACAGTAATCCATCATCTTGGCTCTACTGTCAAAAGAATTATCAGTATGGACGTGGTAGTCGACTAAATAGTGCATGGTAAAACCTCCGGTTTGCTAATTGGTCTATCTATCGGGACGGATATACTTCTCCGTCTAGCTTTTGCGTCTGACAATTACTCCTGAGTAACTTATCGGGTCAGACATACTTCTCCGCTTAGCTATTGCGTCTGACATTTACTAATGGGTCTAGCTTACGAGTCTGACACGAACATTAATAGTTAAATTTTGTGGTTGGACAATACTTATACTGTTAGGTATTGCGTCTGACACAAGCGTTATTGGCTGCTGGATGAGCTCATTGGACAGGTTGTGGCTGAGGCTAAGTCTGAGTAAAATCTTAACCTCAACCTAGCGGGAGCGGAACCTTAACCTTATTCCAACACTGGTCACCGAGTACTGAACACTGGACACGATTTTCACCAGACGCATAATCTTCACCCAGAAGTATTGTCAGACGCAATAAAATGTCCCCAAAGTAATTGTCAGACGCATAAGCTAGACCCATAAGTAAAGCAGACGCAAGATGTTCACCCAGTAGTAATCGTCAGACGCAAGATGTTCACCCAGCAGTAATTGTCAGACGCAATAAAATTACTCCAAAGTAAATTAGCTGACCCCAAATTTAAGATTCGGTACAGCATTTAAATTCAATTCGGCAAATTCTCCCCTTAATGCTTTGTAATGGGCTGCACAGCCGATCATGGCGGCATTATCAGTACAATATTTTATGGGTGGGTAAACCAATCTTATCCCTAGCTTACTACAACGGTCACTTAAATCTTCCCTTAAAGCCTTGTTAGCTGCTACACCGCCAGCTAATAAAATAGTTTTCACTTGAGCTTCCTTAGCAGCCCGTAGAGTTTTCTCTGACAAAACTTCAATAACAGCCTCCTGGAAGCTAGCGGCTACATCATTAATATTAATAGCTTCCTTTTTCATTTCCTGCTTATTCAAATAATTCAAAACAGCTGATTTCAAGCCACTGAAGCTAAAATCATAGCTTCCGTCTTCAAGCCAAGACCGAGGTAGCTTAATTGCAGTATTACTACCTTCTCTAGCACATTCCTCTATCTTAGGGCCTCCGGGATAACCCAGACCAAGAGCCCTGGCTACCTTGTCAAAGGCCTCTCCTGCTGCATCATCTCTGGTTTGACCCAAAAATTGATACTTTCCATAGTCGGTAATTTCTACTAAGGTAGTATGCCCTCCGGAAACAATTAAACAAACCACGGGAAACTCTATGTCATTGTGTGTTAAGAAATTGGCATAGACATGACCTTCAATATGGTGCACACCAATTAACGGTTTTTGCGCGGCAAAAGCCATAGCTTTTGCTGTAGCAACACCCACTAAAAGAGCCCCCACCAAACCAGGACCATAGGTTACCGCGAAGTGGGTAATTTCACTGAAGGTTAAATTAGCCTGTTCCAGAGCTTCTTCAATACTTATATTTATTAACTCCAGATGCTTACGTGATGCTACTTCAGGTACAACACCCCCGAACTTCTGGTGTGTTGAGATTTGAGAAGCTACCACCTCGGCCAAGACCTCTGTTCCGTTTTTCACTACAGCCACAGCTGTTTCATCACAGCTTGTCTCTACTGCTAAGATTATTGTATCAGTCAAGATAATCACCCCTCTTTACGCTACTACGTCTGACCGTGTGCCCGTGGGCGCGAAGGGCTTACCGCGGTTACCGTTCTTGTGGTTTAACCTACTGTTTAACAACTAGCAAAACCACAAGAACCGTCCCTACGGCTGCACCCTACGGCTGCAACCAGAAACGGGCGGGCATGGAAACCCGCCCCTACTTCTCCCCTGGGCGTAACTCTTTCCACATAATAATAGCATCCTCTTTTGTATCCACATAATAACCCTTTCTTACGCCTGCTGCCTCAAAACCCAAACGGTTGTAGAGCTTCTTTGCACTAGCATTGGATACTCTTACCTCTAAGGTTATTCTTTCAGCACCCTTAGTCAAAGCTATACCCATTAAATGAATTAAAAGAATTTCCCCAAAGCGCTTTCCCCTAAACTCAGGGATAATGGCAATATTGGTGATATGGGCTTCATCCAAAATAATCCACATTCCCCCGTAACCAAGGATACAGTCTCTGTCGTCTTCTGCTGTAATCACAAAGTAATGTGCAAAATCATTATCTAATATTTCGCAGGTAAAGGCGTAGGCTGACCAAGGAGTGGGAAAGGAACGGTTTTCTATTTCTACTATTTGACCAACATCCCCTAATTCCATCTTTCTGAGGGCAATCCCGGTTATCTCTGACATCTACCTGCCTCCCACTTGATTTCCGCTTCAGATTTTCTTAAATAAAAAGGTTTTAGGGTAAAAATATTTTCGCCTTTGCCCTGTTCTAATTCCTTAAGACCTAGTACTGCCAGGGAAGCAGCCCGCGGTAATAACTGATGCAGCGAAGCCCAGTGGGCTTGACTTCCCAATAGTGAAGCAATTATTTCTTTATATTCAAAAACTCCATCACCTAAAAAGGTTACTGGTTTTCCCAAATCCCTTAACTCATCACAAAGGGCAGACGGGCTTAAGGCTGTATATTCGCTTTGGCGAATAAGCTCCACGCTATTGCTTTGATAGAGGGCTGTATAAACCTCTCCCTTTCTAGCATTAAGAATGGGGCAAATAAGCTGGGCTATACCTGCCAAATTCTGGGCTAGAGCATCCAGAGTAGGGATAGCAACAAGCTTAATGCCTGCGACTTGGGATAATGCTTTTGCCGTAGCTAATCCTATGCGCAACCCTGTAAAAGAACCCGGCCCTATGGATACTGCGATACCATCAATACTCTTAAGCTCTAGTTTTACCCCCTCAAGTGTTTGCTTAATAAGAGGAAGTAGTTTTTCTGAGTGGGTATTGCCGGTATTTAAAAAATTCTCCGCCAATATTTTATTATTGTCAACAATTGCAACTCCTGCCACAGGAGTAGCACTATCTATGCTTAGAATAATCATGGCCGGTCAGCTCCTCCACTAGCCTTTCGTAATGTTTTCCTTTGGGGGAAAAACAAAACTCTCTGCCTTCAATACCCTGCCTAATTTCTATATTCAAATATTCCTCAGGTAAAATATCGGCAATGGAATTTCCCCATTCAACTACCGTAATGCCTTGACCATAAAAATACTCCTCATACCCCAAATCTTCCATTTCATCAGAAGAATTTAGTCGGTAAACATCCATGTGATAGAAAGGGACTCGGCCATTATAGTATTCTTGAATAATAGTAAAGGTAGGGCTGGTAATGCTTTCTTCTATACCCAAGCCTTTGGCTATTCCTTGGGAAAAAACCGTTTTTCCTGCACCCAAATCACCATTGAGAGAAATAATATCACCAGGCTTCAAAAATTTGGCTATCCTTTTTCCAATGTATTCTGTTTCTTCAGGCTTTCTTGATATTACACAGACCAATGCAAAATCCTCCCTATTTTTTCCTAACCTAACCTGTAGTATATCCTAATACAACTTAAGAAAAACAGCAAGAAAAAAAACGGGCAATACCCGTTTGGTTATCGAAACACAAACCCCTGCGTATATAATAACAAATTACGGGGCATTTCTATTAGACGCTCAATATTCACCCAAAGCACGTCTACTGATCACTGGGCCCTGGGCCCTGGGCACTAGACACTGGGCTCTGGGCTCTAGACACTTGGCCCTGGGCTCTGGGCCCTCGGTCCTGGGCTCTGGGCAACTAAGCATATGTTTACGCCAACATCACCCCACCACTATGCAACAGCTTGTCCACATAATTAATAAGGGCTTCTATATCAAAAGGTTTAAGAACATAACCCTCTGCTCCACCTTTCTTTATTTGCTCAATAGTTTCCACTTCACCATAGGCAGTCATCATTACCACCATTATTTGTGGCATCTGCTCTTTTATTTCATAAAGGGCTGTAATCCCATCCTTGGCCGGCATTTTGATATCCATTATTATTAGTCGGGGGTGTAATTCAAAGGCTTTTTTTACACCTTCATCTCCATTGGTTGCCGTAGCTATAGAATAGCCCATTTCGTTAAAGGCTGTGGATAATAAGGACCTAACCCCTAACTGGTCGTCAACAACCAATATGTCAAGTTCTGTTTTGTCCATTTTTACCCTCCGCTTTTCATAGTTTCACTGTATGAGTTATTCGCTATGAATTACTTTACTCCTTTGAAGAATTATGACTAATTTTGACATCATCTGTCGGACTACCATAGATTTTCTCACCATTAATAAAAATTTGCAGTGGCTTGCTTCTTATATCTAAAGGATGGTTATTCCATACTACCAGATCAGCATCTTTGCCCTTTTTGATACTGCCTAATCGATGACTTAGGTCTAAAATATGGGCCGGAGTTACAGTTAATGCTTTTAGAGCATCTTTTTCACTTAAGCCTTCTTTTACAGCTAGTGCTGCACAAAGTGGCAAATATTGAACCGGTATGACAGGGTGATCGGTCATTAAAGCTACAGGCACACCAGCTGCAGCCAAAACTCCAGGAGTTTCAAAGGTTCGCTCCCCTAATTCAACTTTAGCTCTACTTGTTAATGATGGACCTACAACAACAGCCACTTGAGCATTTAAAAGCTCATTAACTATTTTATGTCCTTCGGTACAATGCTCAATTACAAGCTTAACTCCAAACTCCTGGGCAATGCGAATGGCTGTTAAGATATCGTCAGCCCGATGGGCGTGTGCCCTTAGAGGAATCTGCCCCTCTAGTACCTTAACCATGTTTTCTTTTTTCAGGTCCCGCTCTCTGTCCGACTTTTTAGCATATGTTTGAGCATCGACAAAAGCCTGTCTAAGCATTGCTGCTGTAGCCATACGGGTATGTGGCATTTTTTTCTGTTCGCTGTAAACCCGCTTAGGATTTTCACCCAAGGCAATTTTTAAACCTGCTTCCTCCTTCACCACCATTTTGACAAAGGTCTTACCCCATACCTTTAAGACACAGACTAACCCCCCTATAACATTGGCACTGCCTGGGGTTATCATTACTGTTGTCACTCCACCTAAGAGAGCGTCTTTAAAGCCTAAGTCATTGGGGTTGATAGCATCTAAGGCTCTAAGCTGGGGTGTGAGGGGATCGGTAATTTCATTGGTATCATCCCCCTCAATTTGATATATCTCTTCCGCTATACCTACATGGGTATGGGCATCAATAAAGCCGGGCAGCACAAATTTTCCCTGAACATCAAAAACTGAGGCTTCACTGGGAATACTTATTTGCTCACCGACCTCTAATATTTTGCCATCTCTAATCAGAATTGTACCCTGCTGATAATTTTTTTCTTCCATAGTTATTATTCGGGCATTAGTTAAAGCTAACATGTCTCTATTACTCCTGACATCCGCACGACTTCTAGGTTCTTTTCTTCTAAGGCCTTAATTACTAAATTTATACCGATGGAATCGCTGGCCATGTGCCCCGCCACAATAATATTGCCGATATTTTGTTCCTTAATAGCTTTTACTACATCATCTGGTACATGCATAACAATAAGGGTGCCAACTCCTGCCTCAAAATAGGCCTTCATTACATCTTTTCCACCACCGGTACCTCCAGCCATAATTACAAAAACCTTGCCGGCATAGCTTTTTTCTAAGCCCACCCGAACCTTTGGTCCAGCACAGGTATTTTTATATTCCGGTATTTCTAAAAGGTAATCCAAAACATCTTTAACTAAAGCCTGTGGCTTATCCCCGAGCTTATCGTCTAAATATTGTTGCAGATAGTCCTCAACTAAAAAATCAGCTGGGGAATGAATAGCTATAAAGGGCATATTTAAAAGTTTGGCTGCAGTTGCCGCTTTATCATAATTTGTCACATGCATATTACGGTCAACCTGTTCTTTTCTTTCCGCTAGAACCTTTTGTGCTTTATTAATAGGTACCCCAGCTTCTACCATACGGTCAATTTGATTATCCATCACTTTATACAAGTCTACTTTATGCACTGAATGGGGATGGTGAGTAATGACACAGTCAAAGCCTAACTGTTTGGCCAGCATGATTTCTGCTGTATCTATGTCAATCCCAAAGGCTATTTTTTTTATGTTTTGACCTGATACAATAACACCACTATCGGCAGGTGCCTCTTCTAAACCAGCAGCCTTTAAGGCTAGGTTGAAGATTTGTTCGGTATTCATTGTTTTACCTCCGTTTCTATGTGGATAATATTTGGGGTGGTCACCAGTGTTCAGTGCCCAGTGCTCGGTGTCCTGTGTCCAGAACAGACATTTCTTTTAGGATAGCTTTTACGTCTGACAAGTACTAATGGGTTGAGATATTGCGTCTGACAATACTTCCGGGTGAATATTGTACGTCTGACACAATCATTGCATGCTTATTCTGATAGTGTTTCAAGCTGAACTCATCTTTCCCAAAAAAACTAACCATTCCTTTTCTTTTACCGTGTTTATCCGTGTGCCCCGGAGGGGCCCGTGGTTAAATATTGCATTTGTTTTTTCCTGTAGCACTGTAGCACAGTAGAACTGTAGAACTGACCCTCGGAATTCACCCCATAGCTAAACCCGCATTGTTAACGAAACTCTTCCTCTGTTCACATCTACCTCTAAAACCTTTACTTTAACAATATCCCCTACCGCTACTATTTCCATTGGATGCTTAATATATTTTTCACCTAATTGGGAAATGTGGACAAGACCGTCCTGTTTCACACCAATATCTACAAAAGCACCGAAATCGACTACATTTCTGACTGTTCCCTGCAGCTCCATACCGGGTTTAAGATCTTCCATTGTCAAGATATCAGTGCGGAATAAGGGTGGGGGAAGCTCCTCCCTCGGGTCCCGACCCGGCTTTTGTAAGGCCTCAACAATATCCTTAAGGGTTGGTTCGCCAACACTTAATGTATCTGCCATTTGTTTGATATCTACTTTACTTAACTCCGTGCGTATTTCCTTTATCTTATCGGAATTTAATTCTTTTAAGCTGAAACCTAATAAAACCAGCAGCTTTTCTGCCGCTTCATAGGATTCGGGATGCACTGAGGTATTATCTAAAGGATTAATGCCATCGGCTATTCGAATAAAACCAGCACATTGAACAAAAGCCTTTTGACCCAGCCTTGGTACCTTGAGTAACTGTTCCCTTTTAGTTAACTTACCTATTTCTTCCCGAAACTTTACAATTCCATCAGCAGTAGATTTAGTTAGCCCAGCTACGTACTGCAGTAGTGCACTAGAGGCTGTATTAACCTCAACACCGACGGAGTTAACACAGGATTCAACAACTCCTGTTAGAGATTCATCAAGTCGTTTAGGTGCAACATCATGCTGGTACTGCCCTACTCCTACTGCTTTTGGCTCAATCTTAACCAATTCAGCTAAGGGGTCTTGCAGTCTTCGGGCTATGGAAACCGCACTCCTTAAAGATAAATCATACTCTGGGAATTCCTCCTTAGCCAGTTTCGAAGCAGAATAAACAGAAGCACCTGCCTCAGAGACAATAATGTACTGTAGGGGTATCACCAGCTCCTTTACTAAATCTGCTGCTAAAAACTCACTTTCCCTTGACGCTGTACCGTTACCGATAGCAATAATATCAGCTTTCCATTTTTTCACAAGGCTTGCCATTAATTCAAGAGCTTCTTTTCTTTTGTTCTGGGGAGGATGAGGATACATGACACTAATTTCCAAAACTTTTCCCGTCTCATCTACAACAGCCAGCTTACAGCCGGTGCGAAATCCAGGGTCCACGCCCAAAACTACTTTTCCCTTTACAGGGGATTGCAAAAGAAGGTTATGCAGATTTTTGGCAAAGACTTTTATTGCTTGCTCTTCACCGGTAGTTGTTAACTCATTTCTAATCTCCCTTTCAATAGCAGGAGCAATTAGCCGCTTAAGGCTGTCCTTGATTGCCTCCGTTAAAATAAACTGACATTCTTTTGCCCCTTGACCTAAATATTTTTCATTCATTTTTTCTACTATCTTTTCATCTGGCTGCAAAATTTTAACCTGCAATGCTTTTTCCTTTTCACCTCTATTAACAGCTAAAATCCGGTGGGGAGGGATCTTTTTTATAGGTTCCTGATATTCATAATACATCTCATAGGGTGTCACAGCTTTTGGATCAACTGCCTTTGAGCTAATTAAGCCTTCCATCCAGACCAGATTTCTAACAGTTTTTCTTATTTCTGCATCATCAGCTACAATTTCTGCTACGATATCCTGAGCTCCTTGGATAGCTTCCTCAATACTGGCTACTCCCAGTTCAGGATTAATAAAGCCTTCTGCCAGCTGCCTCGGTTCCTCCTGTGTTTTATTATCTAAAAACAGGAGCGCCAAGGGTTCTAGACCCTTTTCCTTAGCCACACTTGCCCTAGTCTTTCGTTTAGGCCGGTAGGGAAGGTATAGATCTTCCACTTCTTGCAAAATTTGGGCAGCATTTATGGCCTTTTCCAGCTCAGGGGTGAGCTTTTCCTGCTCTTTAATAGAATTAATAACTTCTTCTTTTCTTTTGGCTAGATTCCGTATATATCCCAGCCGATCTACCAACTGTCTTAAAACAGTTTCATCCATTTCTCCCGTCATTTCTTTACGATAACGGGCAATAAAGGGAATTGTATTCCCCTCATCCAAAAGTTCTATTGTTCTAACTATCTTACTTTGAGGCCAATTTAATTCCTTGGCCAACTGCTCGGTATGATTCATTTCATTTCTCCTTCATAGTGAATATATTAGGTCTGCTCTACTTAAGGGTGAACATATTGCGTCTGACAATACTCATGGGTTGAGATGTTGCGTCTGCTTTACTTCTGGGTCTAGCTTATGCGTCTGACAATACTTCTGGGCGAATATTGTGCGTCTGATAAAACCCGTGCCCGGTGACCAGTGCTCAGTGTCCAAAAAACAAGGTTAAGGTTAGACTAAGATTCCGCTACGCTAGATTAAGATTTCGCTTCGCTAGATTAAGTACCGAGCACCGATCCCCGACCCAACACTATATCATTCAATGCCCGTGTCAGACGCAATAAATTGGCTACCTGGTAAATCAGACGCATTAAGTTGACCACAAAGTAGTTGTCAGATGCAATAGCTAGACCCGTGAGTATGTCGACCCGTGAGCTAAAATGCTGTCCTAATTGTTCCAATTACTTCATCTCGGAAATTCCTAATCTGCGGGTGATAGTAAGCCTTCAGTGCCTCTTTATCTTGTTCGGTTAAAATACCTAATTCATCTAAAACCTTAAGCACAACAGGGGCTAAAGCTCGTGCTCCTCCATCCTCAATTTTAACGGCTATTCCTAGACCTTCTTTAGGAAGTCCTACACAAAAAATACCTTCTGTGCCGTCTTTCGCTATCCCTTTATCACCTAATTGTTCTAATAAAACTGTGGTAAAACGACCGGTACCAGCTACTAACTGGGGATAATTAACCATCGCATTACTTAGCCTTTGGCAAGCTTCCTGTCTTTTAAGGCTATATTTATCAGACCGGGCAAAATTGGCATAAGCTAAAGCCATAGCCCTAATCGGCATAGCAAATACCGGCACACCACAGCCGTCAATCCCTATTTTGATTTCTCCTTTTTCCACCTCTGCAAATTCTGCCATAGTTTCTAACATAATCTGTTGGACAGGATGCTCTAGGATGTAATAATCCTTTAAACTCATTTTTTCATGCACAGCAATAGAGAGCATGCCTGCATGCTTCCCAGAGCAAGGGCAATGAATTGGACCCGGTTTAATATTTTCTAAGAGCATATTATTGACTGTTGGTTTATGTAAAGGCCGAGTTGTACCACACAATAAATTACTATTATCCAAACCTATTTTGCTTAATATTCCCTTTACTGCTTCCTGATGTTCAAGCTCACCACTGTGGGAAGAGGTGATTACAGCCAGTTCCCGTTCATTAAATCCGAAATGTAGAGCAGCGCCACGTTCTAGGACAGGAACAGCCTGCATGGGTTTAGCAGCGGAACGGATAAAGGTGCAGTAATTGGGATTTCCCACGGAATAAATAGTATTACCCCTATTATCAACTACGGCTAAAACACCTCTGTGAACACTTTCTACCATATCATTGCGGGTAACTTCAATCAATTTACTTATTTCCATTACAATTAGGTAGCTCCTTTCGAGTTCTTGCACAGCTAATCAGAAACTCAAACAATAACCTTGATGCTTCATCTCGATTCCAGGAGCATTCCGGATGCCACTGAACACCGATTATTATCTTTTCAGGATTACTGCTTTCAATAGCCTCGATTAGCCCATCGTCACTCCAGGCAACCTTATTCAAACCCACTCCCAGATCTTTTACCGACTGATGATGAAAGCTGTTTACTTTAATCCTATTCTTACCTATTATTTTAAAAAGTAATGAACTCTCACTTATCTCAACCTCATGATAAGGAGCCCATTTAGGTGCCTTTTGGTCATGCTCTTGACTAGTAATTCCAGCTATATCCTGATTAATGTTGCCTCCTGCAGCAATATTTAAGATTTGTATTCCCCGGCATATCCCTAAAGCAGGCTTAATACCCTCTAAGGCTCTCTTAGCTAAAGATACTTCAAAATTATCTCTAATTGGAGTAATTTCCTTTATTCCTCGTTGGGGACTCTCACCAAAAAAACCAGGGTCGATATCACTGCCCCCGGAAAAAATAAGGCCATCAACTAGATTATACACTTTTTCAACCAGACTAATATCCACTGAGGGAAGGATTAACGGAACCCCCCCTAAGGCTTCTACTGCCTGCACATAGTAGTCAGTCAAAGAATGCTTCTCCTCTAAATTATTAAACCCTGCAGTAATCCCAATAATGGGCTGCATACCCCCCACTCCTTCCATAGGAATCACGAAATCATTTGCCTACCATATAATAGTAATGATTTTTTCCTAATATTACAATAAAAAAAGAGCCTCTTGGCTCTTTTTTAGGTTTCACTTCGTTAGGTTAAGGTTTCGCTCCACTATGTTCCGCTAGGTTAAGTAATAACCTGAATAGCAATGAGGACACACCTCTTTTTATGTCCTGCCTTGAATCAAAGGAATGTCCCCACGTTTTTTTATGTATTAAAATCTAGCGAAGCGAAATCTTAATCCTAATCCTAATCCTAATCCTAATCTTAATCTTAGTCTTAGTCTTAGTCTTAACCTTAACCTTATTTAACCTCAACCTCAACCTGTCCCTTTAGGGACATCCCGTCAGGGACACCTTACAAATCAACCAATCCCATACTTATCTCTAAGGCGTGGTTTATCTTCTTCATCAGCTTATCGTCCACACTACTTACTTTTTCTTTTAGACGGCGCTTGTCTATGGTTCTAACCTGTTCGGCTAAGACTACCGAGTCTTTAGCCAAACCGCCCTCTTCTGCTGATATTTCCACATGGGTAGGAATCTTTGCTTTACTGATTTGACTGGTAATCGCCGCCACAATAGTAGTAGGACTGTATTGATTACCTATATCATTTTGTACTATTAGAACAGGGCGTACTCCACCCTGCTCCGAACCCACTACAGGGCTTAATTCCGCAAAAAAAATATCCCCACGCTTTACTGTTACCATATCATCTACACTCCAAGTGCCTTATCAAATAAGACCTGTACTTCATCCTCACTATTTAAGCCTTCATAGGCCAAAGCCAAATTTATAGAAGCCATCTCCAGATAGCCTATCCGCATCTGTTCTCTCAAGTATCTTCTTTTCCTCTCTTCTATATATAGTTTCATAGCCTCCCTGATAAATTCACTGCGGTTTTTTTTCTCGAGGGCAACGATTCCGTCAACCTCTTCAAGTAAATTATCAGGCAATGAAATCATTATCCTTTTTAAATCAGACACTATTCTACCCCTCCCAAGCATCAACGAAAAAAAGCTTGCCGTACACACTAAATGCTATATCATTATATATATTATTTACTACAAAAGTCAATGAAATACCTGCTATACTTTCCTCTTCTAGTATGGTATTTTATGGTATTTTATTTCTTGTATATATTCTGGGTACCCTGTCTGAAATCATGCACACAACCTCATAGTTTATAGTTCCCAGTTTTTCTGCTATTTCGTCCACACTAATGTTGGCATTTTGACCTTTTCCCAGTAGGATAAATTCATCCCCGGGTTCTACCGATGGTCCGGAAGTAATATCGACCATACACTGATCCATACAGATTCTTCCTATTATCGGAAACCGTTGGTTCTGATATAAAACCTCACCTTTACCTGTTAGAAGTCTGGTATAACCATCAGCATAGCCTAAAGGTAAAGAGGCAATTACTGTTTCTTGAGAAGCAGTAAAAATTCCGCCATAGCTCACCCTGGTCCCTTTAGGAAATCTTTCTACCCGAGATGCCCTAGCTTTTAGTGTCATGGCCGGCTTCAAATCAACTCTCGATAAATTAACTTCTCCAGACGGCTTAAGACCATAAAGCATAATTCCAGGTCTCACCATGTCCAAATAAGCTTCAGGCAAATCAATTATTGCAGCACTATTAGCAACATGTTTAATTGGAATTTGCTGATTAGATTTTTCCTCTAATAAATGGACAAACTCAAGAAACCGTTTCAACTGTCCGTGTGAATATGTTTTATCAAGCTCATCTGCTTTAGCTAAATGGGTAAATATGCCTTCCACTTCTAGATTCTGCATAGCTAATATTTCTTGAGCAATATTTAGGCTTTCCACCGAAGGGACTAAACCAATCCTTGTCATACCAGAATCAACTTTAATATGCACGGTAGCCTTTTTATTCATAGCTGCCCCTTGTTGGTCAAGCATCCGTGCTTCTTCAAGATTATAGATAGTTAAAATAACATTATTTTCAAGTGCCCGCTGATAATCTTCTATAGGTGTCCAGCCTAGCACCATTATAGGACACTGGATACCACCTTGCCTTAAAAGAACTGCCTCATTTAAGATTGCTACCGCCAGCCTATCAGCTCCTTGGGCCAAACATGCGTGACTTACTTCTAAGGCACCGTGCCCATAGGCATTAGCTTTAACAACAGCCATAATTAATTTTGTCCTTACCAGCTTCCTTACCTCTAAGAGATTATGCTGAATTGCTTCTAGGTCAATTTCTGCCCAAACTGGTCTACTATTCATAATCAAACTCCTTTTTAGCCCTTAAAAAAGGTGTCTTTTGATGTTTTAGCCGAATATTCTTTAATAACTTGTGGTAGAACACTAACTACATCACCAGCTTTACTGCTTATTTCTCCTACTTGCCTGGCAGCTTCCTCACCGGCTAAACCATGTAAATAAACGGCAGCACAGAGAGCCTGACTAATATTATTAACCTGTCCCACTAAAGACCCAATCATACCAGCTAGGACATCACCTGTCCCTGCTGTAGCTAACGCAGGGCTCCCCGTAGGATTTATAAAGATCTCTCCCTCTGGTGATGCTATAACTGTTTTATTACCTTTTAGTACTACCCAAATACCATACTTATCAGCTAGATCCAAAGCCCTTTCCCAGCGGTTTTCCTGAATATCTTGGATGGGCAGATCTAAAAGACGACCCATCTCCCCGGGATGAGGCGTTAATATAATTGGCACTGCAGCCTCTTTTAAAATATCTGGACGATCAGCTAAGGCATTGAGACCATCAGCATCTATAATAAGAGGAACTTTGAGATGCACTAAAAGCCAAGTCAAAAACGGCAGGATTTCGCTATTCCTACCCATTCCCGGTCCCAAAATAACTGCTGATTTACCTGATAAAATTTCAATTATTTCCGCACCAGAAACAAGTCCTAAGGTGCCTTGAGGGGTTTCTGCCACCGGATGAGTTATCAATTCAGGCAAGGAACTGGCTAGTGTGGGTTGGATAGACTTAGGAACTACCCCACTCACCAGACCTGCCCCCATAGCAAATGCCCCTCTAGCAGCAAGGTTTACTGCCCCCATCATGCCTTGTGAACCACCTATTATTAATACATGCCCAAAGTTACCTTTATGACTTTCAGGATAACGATAAGGAAGGCTTTTTACAACCATTTCTTTAGTAATTAAGTGCCTTTTTATTTTTAGCTCTTCAATAAGTGCCCCAGGTATACTGATATCAACCACCTTCAAATTGCCGGTATATTTATAGCCTGGGTGTACAACTAAACCTAACTTTGGAAGCTGAAAGGTTAGAGTTACATCAGCCTGTATGCAAAGTCCTTGTACTTTACCTGAATCAGCATCTAATCCTGAGGGAATATCTACAGCCAGGGTTAACGAGCTGTTTTCATTAATGATTTCAATGACCTTCTTAGCAAGCCCCTGAATACTGCCCTTGAATCCTGTACCATATAGGGCATCGATAATTATATCTGTATAATGCAGAGATAACCGCAAGAGATGTAAGCTATTTTCGTTCTCAATATTCTGCCACTTTATCGGCAGCTTTTGGGCTATCCGATAATTGACAAGGGCTGCGCCCTGATACTCTTTAGTTCCTAAGGTAAATATCCTAACATCAGCACCCATATTTGTAAGGTGGCGGGCGATAACAAGTCCATCACCACCATTATTACCCTTGCCTGCTACTATTATTACCTTTTTTCCATTAAGCTTAGGGAAATACCCTCTTATCTCCTCCACAACTCTCAACCCGGCATTTTCCATAAGAACTAATTCAGGAATATTCCATTCCTCAACAGCTATCTTATCAATTGCTGCCATCTCTTTTCCAGTAACCACAAGCATACTTTCTTTACCCCCCTTCTAAAATGACCATTGCCACAGCATAGTCACGGCAGTGACTGAGACTTATGTTTATTTGTGTGACACCCAATTCTTGAGCTTTTACCTGAGCTCTGCCATGTATCCTTATAGAAGGTTTGCCAAGTGGGTCATTTATGACCTCGATATCCTGCCACTTAAAATCCCTAAAACCTGTTCCTAAGGCTTTAGCTACCGCTTCCTTAGCGGCAAATCTAGCAGCCAAAGGCGCAAAAAAATCCCCTGCCCCTTGACAGTAGTCAATTTCCGTTCTAGTAAAAATCCGCTCCACCATCTTAGGCCGGGTCTGTACAGCCTTTTTAACCCTGGCAATTTCAATTATATCAGTACCAATGCCGATAATCATATTTTCTCCTTTGTCATTTTTAGGGGTCAGACGTACTTTTCCGTCTAGCTTGTTAGTCGGACATTTACTTTATGGTCAGCTTAGTGCGTCTGACATTTACTCACAGGTCTAGCTTGTTAGTCTGACACTTACTTATACTGCTAGCTTATTGCGTCTGACACGGGCATTGAATGATAGAGTGTTGGGTCGGGGATCGGTGCTCGGTGTCCGGTGTTCGGTACTTAATCTAGCGAAGCGAAATCTTAATCTAGCGAAGCGGAATCTTAGTCTAATCTTAACCTTAACCTTGTTTCCCCGGGCACTGGTCACTGGACACAGGGCGCGGTTTTTATCAGACGCAATATATTCACCCCGAAGCTATTTCAGTTCTTTAGCAATTACTTCAGCAATATCCTGGGTTATCTGCTCTAGTTCAGCAAGGTCGTTACCTTCAGCCATAACCCTAATTAAGGCTTCAGTTCCTGAAGCTCTGACCAAAACCCGGCCGCGTTTTCCCAGCTTTTGATCATATTCTTTAATAATATTTTGGATGCTTTCATTGATCTGCCAGGAACTTTTATCTTTTACTCGTACATTGACAAGTATCTGGGGAAGCCTCTCCATTTGCTGTGCTAGTTGTGATAAAGGCCTTCCGCTTTTCTTAACAACTTCCAAGAGCTTGAGAGCTGTTAGTATACCATCACCCGTTGTATTATAGTTTAAAAAGATGATATGGCCTGATTGCTCTCCCCCTAATACTGCTCCGGTTTCCTGCATTTTTTCCAGTACGTATCGGTCTCCTACTTTGGTTTCTTCTACTTCAATCCCACTCTTTTCAAAAGCCTGTTTTAGACCTAAATTGCTCATAACAGTACCTACTACTTTATTGCCGGTAAGCAGTCCCTGTTTTTGCAGCTCTAAGCCGCAGATTACCAGTATCTGGTCCCCGTCAACTATATTTCCTAACTCGTCAACTGCCAGCATCCGATCACTATCACCGTCATAGGCTATACCTAAATGGGCCCTATTCTCAAGGACTGCTTTTTTTAAAGACTCCATATGGGTGGAGCCACAGTCTTTATTAATATTTAAACCATCAGGTTTTTCAAAAATACTAATTACTTCTACACCTAATTCCCGAAATAAAGATGGACTGATTAAATAAGCAGCACCATTAGCGCAGTCTATTACCACCTTAAGGCCATCTAAATTTATGTCAACTGTTTCTCTTAAAAACTCTTTATAAAGCCCGCTGCCTTCCTTGATATCCTCCACCTTACCAATATCAGCTCCAATTGGATAGGGTATCTCCTCCATACCTTGAGCTATAGTCGTTTCAATTTTATTCTCTATTTCATCAGGCAGTTTAAAGCCCTGGTGGTTGAAAAATTTTATACCATTATCACCAGCAGGATTATGGGAGGCAGAGATAACCACCCCCGCCATTGCCCCTAATTTTCTAGTAAGAAAGGCAATGCCTGGTGTAGGCATTACCCCTACTTTTAATACATTAACACCGGCAGAACAAATGCCGGCAATCAGAGCACTTTCCAACATATCCCCAGAAATACGGGTATCTTTACCAATAACTATTGCCTTTTTCCTATCTTGAGGATTTAATATATATGCTGCAGCTCTTCCTAATTTAAAAGCCAGCTCCGGTGTTAAATCTGAATTAGCCTGCCCTCTAACACCATCCGTTCCAAATATTTTCAAATTTTATCGCTCCCTATCTTTACATGAGGTAAATTATTTGCGATCGGGCGGGCATGGAAACCCGCCCCTACTAGATCTTTCCAATTGGTCAGACAATACTTATGCTGCTAGACTTTTGCGTCTGACACAAGCATCTAGTTTTTTCTGGCACTGGGCACTGAGCACTGGACACGATCTTTTAACAGACGCGCAAGCTAGACCTATGAGTAAAGCAGACGCAATATCTTCACCCAGTAGTATTGTCAGACGCTCAATGTTCACCCTTAAGTACAGCAGACACACAATCTCAACCCATAAGCAATTGTCAGACCCAATAGAATTACTCCGAAGTAAATTGTCAGACGCTCAACCTTCACCCAGTAGTAGTCGTAGTAGTCGTAGTAGTCGTTACCGGTTTTTCCTCTAAAGCTTTAATTTCAACCTTGACTCTTTGGGGTTCAATATTTTTAAGCTGCACATCACCAGGTGCATCTATCTGTACCTCTAGTTCATGAGTGCCAAAATCCAAGCCTGCTACATCGACAAAGGCAATAATATCCTGGAAGGTTATATTATCCATAATATCCTTCTTACCCTCTACATTAACCTTAACAGCTTCTGTTGTTACAAGCACCTTCTGGCTGCTTTTACTGTTATAAACCTTTATAGGAATATCAAAGTTTTTTTGCACTGGACTTAATTCTATCTGAACAATTACTTTTACTTTAGTTCCATATAAAACAGTTACTCCCGAGGGTATACTTAAATCTACTTCTCGGATAACATTTTCTTTTACATCGGTAAGATTAACTGGTAAGGTTTGTATTAAATCTATAGTATCCAACTTATTAAATTGACCTAGGATTTTCACTGTCTCCGGCTCAACCATTATCCTAGCAATCTGATACCCCGGGGCAGGCTTGCCATCAATTACAGGTTTAACAGGTACTGTCTTACTAGGTGTATCTTGAACAACAGGAATAAAAACCTCTACAGTATTGGGTATAATATTTAAGGTATCGGCTCCAAACCAGTTTCCCAATTTATCCTGAACCTTAATGGGAAGGTTCAGTACTAGATTTGACTGGGCGGAGTTCAAGTTAACATCAACCCGGGCTTCCTCTAGGTTATCCAAAATATTTGCCGGTCCCCTGATTACTACTTGGGAAGGTTTGACTGTTGCTTTAAAGCTAGAATAACCATGGGCAGTCTCACCTAGCAAAGCTGCTGTTACAGGGACCTGCCTTTCCGCTATCATATCAACATTTACACTGACCTCTTTAGGAAAAACATCGGTTATCTCTATCCCCAAAGGATTTCCTATTATTACCGGGAGTGCCTGTTGACCTAGTTTCACCTGTGCTAGATCAACACGGGCTTCGAAATCCTTTAAGCCTAGACCATTAATAATTTTTTGCTCCCCTCGAATTTTAATATTGACGACATTGGTTTTGGAGGTAAGGGTCAAATTATCCAGTAAATTCTCATAATTTACGCTTAAATTTAACGTTTTCTCTAAAGGAGGGTTTTGATCAGCCGTTACATATAACCATAATAAGACAGCTAATAAAATAGCAATTAGTTTGTAGATTAGATTATCTTTCCACGTTTCTGCCATTATTATGACCTCCAGTTCCAGAAATGGGTAGTTTTCTGTTGAGGGGTTATTCTATTAATAAGCAGCTCTTTTAAAGTCATTTCATCTAAATAACGAGTAAGTTTACCATCCTCAGCAACTGAAATCACACCAGTTTCTTCTGAGACTAATACCACTATTGCATCAGAAACTTCGGTTACACCCATTGCAGCTCTGTGTCTGGTTCCAAGCTCTTTACTTAGATTGGGATTTTCCGAAAGAGGAAGAAAACACCCGGCTGCCATTAGTCTATTGCCCTGCATAATTACTGCACCATCATGCAGAGGAGTCTTAGGAATAAAGGTATTCATTAACAGCTCACTTGTAATAATGCCATCTACCTTAATACCTGTTTCCACAAAATCAGCTAATCCAGTTTGCCTTTCTATCACAATTAAAGCACCGATTTTTCTTTTAGCCATGAACTTTACTGCTCGAACGACTTCATTAACCAACTTTTCTACATCTTCTAGTGCCAAATATTCAGTGCGGACAAATAACTTTCCACGTCCTAGCTGCTCTAAAGCCCTTCTTAGTTCTGGCTGAAATACAATGGGAATTGCGATAAAAAACCCTGTTTGAGCCTTTTCTAGAAGCCAATTAATAGACTGCAAACCTAATATTTTACTGGCTACGGTAGCCATTAAAAGAACAACTAACCCTTTTATCAATTGTACCGCCCGGGTTCCTTTTAAAATCATCATCAATTTATAAATAACAAAAGCAACAATAATTAGATCCAAAAGGTTAATCGGGTTGAAAATTTTTATATATTGTTCAAACAAGGCGGCACCACCTTTCTATTTATGGACTAAATATTATTGTTCGATAACTTATTTAAAAACCCTGTTTTCTTTCTAACTTTATTAGGAAATTATATTAAATAAGAAGTGCATTTTTCCAGCTAACACCTTCTAGTTGGAAGCATCTTATATCTTTATTTTATATCACTCTGTGCTATAATATATTGAAGGATTGGTATAGATACTCTAAAAAGGGGGTAGATGCTATGAGAAAATGGGTTTTGCCAATCACTATAGTATGTATTATATCCGGTTTGCTCCTATCTTTGCAATTTAAAGCGCAAGCTTCACTAACATCTAACCCTATAGGTCAAAGAAATGAGGCTTTAGTTGGATTAATTAACAACTCAGAAGAGGAAATTGTTAAATATCAAGAAGCAATTAATGTTCTCCGGGAAGAATTAGATAAAATTGAAAACAGCTCTCCAACCGGGCAAGTTGATATAAAACAGCTCCAGCAAAAGGTACAAAAAGCCAAATTACAAGCCGGACTTCTACCAGTAAAGGGTCGGGGCATAAAAGTTATTGTAGATGATAATAATGCAGGTCTTAATGCTGCTCCTAATGATGATCCAAACCGTTATATAATTCATTATGAAAATATCCTTAATATTATTACTGAATTAAAATTAGGCCGTGCAGAAGCTATTAGTATTAATGGTCAAAGAATAGTAACGCCGACTGAAATCAGGTGTGTCGGAAACGTAATCCTAGTAAATATTACTCGCCTTGCTCCTCCTTTTGAGATTTCGGCTATAGGTAATCCTGACATCCTAGAAGAAATGTTACTTTCAGGAGAATATGACCTTTTAAAAGGTACCGGTTTCCCAGTAAGCTATACTAAATATAATTCAGAAAACCCCATAGAAATTCCAGCTTATACAGGGACTTATCAATTTAATTATACAAAGATTAATGAGTAGGTGATATTATGTGGCTTCCATTATTAGGCTTGTTATTCGGCGCAATTATCGGATCCGCCATTTCCTTTCAAATCCCGATAATATTTGCGAAATATATGTCAGTAGCTGTTTTAGCTTCATTAGACTCTGTATTTGGCGGTATCAAAGGGGTTTTAGAGGAAACCTTTGACGGTACAGTTCTATTAACAGGGTTTTTTACAAATGCATTACTGGCAGCACTGTTAGCCTATCTAGGCGACAGACTAGGTGTCGACTTATACCTTGCTGCTGTTTTCGCTTTTGGTGTACGGCTTTTCCAGAACCTGGCTACAATCCGGCACTATCTGTTATGCCGCAGCTTAAAGAGCTATAAGGGATGCCCGAGGAAGTAATGCGTAGCATTACTTTTTGGTGAAGATTACGCGTCTGACATCTACTCACGGGATTAGATATTGCGTCTGACAATACTTCTGGGCGAATATTTTGCGTCTGATAAGACCAGTGAGCAGTTCTCGGTGCCCAGTGCCCGGGGAAACAAGGGTCGAGGTTTCGCTCCATTTCATTTCGCTAGGTTAAGGTTAAAATCAGACTAAGATTCCGCTACGCTAGATTAAGATTTCGCTTCGCTAGATTAAGTACCGAGCACCGGACACCGAGCACCGATCCCCGACCCAACATTCTATCCATTCAATACCAGTGTCAGACGCAATAAATTGACCTATAAGCATTAGCAGACGCAATAAGCTAGCCGTATAAGTATTGTCTGACCAATAGGCTAGACCCAGAAGTAAGTGTCAGACTAAAAGCTAGACCTATGAGTAGTGCAGACGCAATAAGCTGACCACAAAGTAAATGTCCGACTAACAATCTAAACCTATGAGTAAGAAGGTTGGTGAAAAGTATGAACAAAAAGAACTGGCAGGTGCCAATTACTATAGTATTAGTATTCTTGGGTGTTTTATTGTCCGCCCAATTTCAAACTCAAACTCGGGTACTCTCCGACTTATCAATGCAAAAAACTGAGGACCTCATTACTATGGTTAGAAATCTAAGCGACAAGAGAATGCAGTTGGAAAGAGAATTAGAAGAAAATGAAAGAAAAGTACTAACCATAAAGAACTCCAGTTCAGATGAACTAAATATTATAAATAGCCTAAATGCGGAGTTAAATAAGCTCAATCTCATCAACGGAATTGAAGAGATAAAGGGTCCGGGCCTGCAGGTAATTATTGATCAAGACTCACCAATTCTTTATGTTGATATTGTCAGCATTATTAATGAGCTCTGGGCTGCTGGAGCAGAAGCAATATCTGTAAATAATATTAGGATTGATACAAATTCAATTTTTTTCTATACCGAGACAGAAAATGCCATGTATATAACTCTAAATCACAAGCCTTTAACCTTCCCTATTCTAATAAATGCCATAGGTAACCCAAATACTTTGGAAAAGGGGCTAACCTTACCAGGTGGAATTATAGATAACCTAGCCTTATTTAGAGCTTATCCTTATCTAGAACAAACTGAGGAAATCATTATACCCGCTATTGAAAACCCTCCAGTTTTTATTGACGCTATAATCAACAAAAAAACGCCTTAACAAAAGGCGTTTTTTTACTTTGCTAATTAAGTATTCTCATATTTTTTGCCATTTTCAATTGAGTGCCTTGAGGAACAAGAAATTTCGTATATGGATCTTTTTTTAAATTACTAAGTAATTTACAATAATGCCATTTTTCTTTTTCGCCCCTTTGTTCCCATTCGCTAGCTAGGTCTACAATATTGCTTTCCGCAACAGGAAATGATTTCCCCCATTTTTCAAGTTTTTCTCCATATGAAAAGATAAAAATATGATTTCGGTAAATTAAAGCTTCAACCAGATAATTTTCTTTTTTTATTTCAAAAACCTGAATCTTTGACCCTAAAAAATAGCGTTCATCAGCTTGTTCTCTAATTAAATTATGCCAATATTGATAATCCTGGAAACTTAAATAATAAATATGGTTTTTTTCTGCAAGTTCCTTTGAAAGCATAAATTCAGTATCTGTTATAACCCTGTAAACATCTCTAACAAGACATAAACCTTTAACGGCCAAATGCACAGGGTTATTTGTACCTTGGATGAGCTCTTGAAAGAAATAACATATTTCCGTAACATTTTTTAAACCACTGCTAAATATTATCAGTTCATTATTAGTTAAAATAAACTCTCCATAAATGTCTCTGGATATATCAAGCCCTTTATCTACAGGATCTCCTGCTTTGAACCACTTGTAACAAATGCCTCCTTCAAATTCACCGGTCACATGGACTTTGTCCCAATTATCAAAAGTACTTTTTATACTATTATAATTACTAATACTATAAACCCCGGCATAAACCTCATAATTCAAGGGGTTTAGGGGATCCCCGTCAGTAATAGGGCAGAAACACTCTATTTTCACAACAGAAATATACCATTGCTGATTTATTTTTTCCAGTTCAAAAGAAAAATCAATTTTTTTAAGTTCATCCTTTTCATTACTGCCAATAATTTGATATTGGCAAATAGCATTATTTTCACCATTTATCCATGCCAATGGAATGGATTTGATAAACGAGTATTTTTCAAAAGGATGAACCCAATTGTCCAAAAAGTCATTTCTATCACCAAATTTCTCCTGCAGACCTGGTGCCGCTAGGTCATATACTAAAGAAGCATCCATGTTTTTCAAGGCGAGCAAGTATGCATTAACTAAACGCTCTGGCGTAGATTCTTTAGCTGCTAACCATAGCTCCCTATTGTTTTCTGTATCCTCTACTTTCGTATTATTAGTTAGAAAATGTTTATATTGGGAGAAGCCGCTAGCTACTTTAGTCCCAAAGCGTTGATTTTGTTTATAGGCATCTTGCAAAAGTCTCTGGGCAGAGAAATAATTTATGCTCCTCAGATTTTGTTTTTCAATAATTTTCAAAAGTTCTTCCTTATTAGAACTAGTGTGCTGAAAATATTCCTTTATACCTAAATGATTAAAAGCCAGGGAAAAATAATAGGCATGATAATCTTTTTCTACTTTCATTATTAGAACTAAAACACAGGAGCCTTGAAGTCGAGACGGTGAAACATAAGCTTGTACATCTAAAGAGCTAAACTGCCGTGGAATTAATGGATTAACTTTGTGTCCTAGATATTCTAATTTACGCAAGGTCTTAGCAGCTATCCTTTGGACCTCACCCTCCATTTCTCTGGAAATTAACTGAAAAAGTGGAATCAATTTAGAATTATTAGTTTTAGATAAGTTTTCAACTATTTTTAATTGTATATCCGAAGGTAAATTTTCAATAATATTCAAACATGTGCTTTGAGCCCCATCTAATTCAGTCAATACAATGAGCTCTTTGGCTAATTCATTATAAATATTTCCGCTTATAAAGCCTTTTCTTAGCACGTACTAAAACTCCCTTTCTCCTCGTGTAATGTCCCACTTTTCACTTTATATCCTTTCGCTTTACAAGCAAATTTTCCTTTACTTTTTTTCCGTATTTTTCCATCATCTTTCGCTAGCAACCTGCATTTTATGCGCAACATTTAGTGAGTTTTGTACCAATACCTTTATATAGCAAGAAAGTACTAAAAATTTCTTTTTAATTGTCATCTTATGTTATAAAAAAGCAGGTTGCCTGTATAATATTGAAGAATTAAAAAAACGCCCATAATTTAAGGCGTTTTTTAGCATCATAAATTTTCTTAATAGCATAGAATACAATAGAAACACTTCTTTCAAAAAGAGGTGAATCTGCATTATAAGACTTGGGGTGAAATTAATGGGTGATTCTTTGGTAATGTTACTTCTTACCTTAAGCCTGACACTATGGATTAAGCTAACTTCCTCTCTCAAAAAACGGCTGTGGCCACCCTCTAGTAATAAACCCAGCCAGAGAAAGTCAAACGTAGACAGCTAACAGCCCGAACAACTGCCGCAGCTACCGCTAGAACACGATGAACCTGCGCTACCCCCAGAAATTCCGCCTAAATTAACTCTATTAAACTTTTGCTGAATATCTCCTGAGCAACATTCAGGACAAGCTACCTTAGCCTTATCCTTAATGCTAACCTGTACGGTAAAATTTTTGTCACATTTTTTACACCTAAAATCATAGGCTGGCATACCCTCACCTCCCATAATTAAAAAGCCATTCCCTAAAATTCAGTATATCTCTTGGTGCTATCTTTAGCAATATATATCTTATTATTCAGATTAAGGGATGTAATATCCCTTTCCTTCATTTGCAAACTAGCATATATTTGGTATGCAGGAAAAACCTTCATCCTCATAGAAATATATAAAAAACGACTATGGACTATAGACCATAGATTATAGTCCATAGACCATAGACCATTGTCTTTTATCTTTTTCTAGCACTAGCCACTAGTCACTAAACCGAGGTAGGTGTCAGCAAATGCTTAATCTTAACGAAACAGTACATCTTGAGCCCCAATCTCAGATATATAAAGGTTCATATTCCGGTACCATAATTAATATAGCTGATTCTACCTTTATAATTACCATGCCCTACGAAAACGGGAAATTAGTACTTTTAAGTGTGGGAACAATGCTTAAAGTAGATATCCCCGAAAAAGAAATTTCCTTTATATCCGAAGTTATTAATAGGACCTTTGTTCCAGAGCCCTCTCTAGTTTTGACTCTACCTATTCAGTTCTCAGATAAAAAGACCAATAAACAAACTAAATTCATTTCCATAACCAGTGGAAAAGGTGGAGTCGGAAAAACCAGTTTTACTATAAACCTAGGAATAACATTAAGCCGGATGGGGTATCGAACCTTTATTATTGATGCTGACCTAGGAACAGCGAATGTTGATGTACTTCTCAACATGCATCCCAAATATAATTTAAATGATATCTTAAATAAAGAAAAGGATATACTAGATATAATTATCGAAGGACCTGGAGGAATCCAGGTTGTCCCTGGAGGCTCAGGACTTCAGAACCTAGCTGACCTAGATGAATGGCAGTTTAGCCGTTTGATTAATAGTTTTCAGACCCTAGAAAAATATGCTGATATAATATTAATAGATACAGGAGCAGGTCTTTCCAAAAACGTTGTTAACTTTATTTTAGCTAGTGACGAAATAATCGTTGTGACAACGCCGGAACCCCATGCCATAACCGATGCCTATGCTATTATTAAGGTTATGGATAACAGGGACTCCTCCCTAAAACCTAAACTTGTTCTCAACAGAGTCGAAAGTCCGGAAGAAGCTAGGCAGGTCACTAAAAAAATGATTCAAGTTACAGACCGCTTTTTGACTTTAAAACTAGATAGCTTAGGCTACATTCTAGAAGACAGTCATGTTCTAAAAGCAATTAAAAGACTGCGCCCCTTTGTGCTTACTGATCCCCAAAGTCCAGCGTCTCAATGTGTAAAAAATATTGCCCAAAAAATAGTGCATCCCGAGGAAACCAACCAGCTCGAAGTTAGAAAAAGTTTCTTTAACCGATTTAAGGAGCTGTTTAATAAATGACCACTTTAGATCAATTCATTAATAATTACCCTTGGAGGAATATCAAGCTGGATTTATCTCCATTGGCCCATGAAATTTTAAAGCAGCGCTATCTTTTAAAAAACTCCCACCAGGAAATAATTGAAACCCCTCTAGAAATGTATATAAGGGTTTCCAAATACATGGTTTCCCAGGAAAAATCTCCTCAAGAACAAATTTTCTGGTTTAATAAATATTTCAATGGATTAGCTCTACAAGAATGGTGTGTATCTAGTCCGGGTCTAATGAATTCAGGCACTAAGCTTTCTCAGCTCAGTGCCTGTTTTATTCTAGAGATTGAAGATAATTTAGAAAATATCTTTACTACTCTAAAAAATGCAGCCCTGATTTATAAATCAGGGGGTGGAGTAGGCTTCTATTTCGGCAATCTTCGGGAGCAGCAAGCAGTAATTGAAAGCACCAAAGGTGTCTCTAGCGGCATCCCCTCTTGGCTTAAGCTTTATGATACGGCTGTAAACTGTGTAGCCCAAGGGGGTAAACGGCGGGGAGCAGCTTTAGGACTTTTGCCCATTAATCATCCTGATATTGATTACTGGCTTGAAGCCAAATCCCAGGAAAACCATTTGACCAACTTTAACCTGTCTGTTTCAATTACCGATGAATTCATGGAAGCCTTAGAGAAGGATAAAGATATTGCTTTAGTCAGTCCGTTAGGTTATATTGTTAAAAACATACCCGCCCGCAGTTTATGGGAAAAACTCTGTTATCATGCCTGGCACAAAGGGGAGCCTGGGGTGTTTTTTATTGACCGAATCAATCAAGATCATGCTAACCCCCACCTGGGGAGGATTAACTGTAGTAACCCCTGTGCGGAATTTGTCAATATTAATTATTCCTCGTGTAATTTAGCCTCTATAAATTTAGAAAGACACCTTTTAAATAATGGTAATCAGATAACCTTTGATTGGAATAAATTTAGGGAGACAATTATTACAGTACAACGTTTCCTCGATAACATGATAGACGCTAACCATCTTCCCCTTAAAGAATTAAAAGAAATAACTCAGGCCATTCGCCCCCAAGGCTTAGGGTTTATGGGTTTAGCTAGAGTCTTAAAAGCCTTAAAGCTAGGGTACCATAGTGAGGCTGCTCGCCAATGGGCGGAAAAGATGGCTGGTTTTCTTCGCCAGAGCGCCGAAGAGGCTTCTCACGCCCTAGCCTTAGAAAGAGGGGTCTATCCAGCATGGCTAGGTTCAACATGGGAAAAGGAAAATAAGCAAATGCGAAATAGCTGCCTTTTAGCCATTGCACCCACAGGGACTATTGCTAGCCTGTGCAATACCTCCTGGGGCTTAGAGCCGGAATTCGCCCCAGCATATATGAGGCAAATATTAGGCGAGCAAACCTTTTTTGAAATTGATCCCCAGCTACTGCAAATAATGCAGGAACTAAATATCGATAGTCCTGAAATGCGGGGAAAAATTCTAGCCGCCGGTTCCATTCAAGGTTTTAATGAATTCCCCCAGGAAATAAAAGAGGTTTATGTCTATGCCAAAGATATACACCCAACGGACCACATTAAAATGCAGGCTACCATTCAACAGCATGTTGACGGTGCCTGCAGTAAAACCATTAACTTACCCTCAAATGCAAGTACAGAAGATGTAGACCAAGCCTTCCGGCTTGCCTATAAATTGGGTGTAAAAGGGTGTACTGTCTACCGGGACCGGAGCAGAGAAAGGCAAGTCTTGCACAATTGCAAAATAGATAATAACTGCCCGGAATGCCAGATTTAACTGAATTTTTTTCTATACCCACACTTTCTACAGAGCTCCTCAACCGCATCCCGCCGGGAAAAGCCTTGATAAAGGTTATTTGCCCTCTCACCCTCTATTATTTCAGAGAAGTGGTTCTTATTAATATTGCCTAAATTTATTACTCCTTCTCCATCAAGGCAGCACGGTACTACAGTCCCATCCACTAAAATTGCTGCTTGATTCCTAAGACCATAACAAAAGCCCTTGCCTTTATCCTCTGCTTCTTTTAAATCCGGCCATTGAAATTGCTGATCCTGATTTAAATATACTCGTTCAGCAATTTTAATCCCACCACCGGGAATTACCTTTTCCTCTATTTTGAAAGGTAAATTAAATTCCTTTTCAATTATTGCCAGCAGCTGGGCATTCCTTTGCTTTTCAAGGTTTTTCTTATTATCCCCTACTAGATTCCATAGCCTTAAAGATATTATAATATTAGTTTCTTTCGTGGCTGTCTTGATAAATGTCAGAATGTCATTAATGTAATTGTCCATATGTTTTAGCCCATTATTTCCTTCCAAGCTATGCAGAGAAAAATTAATCTGCCTCAGGGCAGGTTTATCAATTATTTTATCCTTAACCTCATTGACTAAGGTGCCATTTGTAGTTAGATTTACCTTAATTCCTTTTTCATAGCTTAGATCTAAGAATGTATCTATTTCCGGATGGAGCAGCGGCTCCCCCTTTACATGAAAGAAAATTAAATCGGTATAAGGCTTTATTTCATTTAATATTTTGATGAAGGTTTCTATTTTCATGTACTCAGGTTGCCGCCTTGTTGGTGGGCAAAAACTACAGGCAAGATTACAGGCATTGGTAATCTCAATATATATTTTCCTAAATCTTTTCACTTTTTCTACTCCAATCCAAGCACTGGCTATTAATTTGTTAATGATTCTATTATGCCATAATCTCAAAACTCATGGCAATGAAACACAAAGGGCTGCCTTTAGCAGCCCCTGCAATTTAAAATGGCCTACTGAAGTTTTATTGTATAGCTTATAGAGCTTCCATCGGAAAGTTCAATTCGCAGCCGCCAGCTACCAGGAGATAAACTACTAGACAGCAAAAATAAACCCCATGTTTTTAGTGGTGGTCCCTGGAAGTTGTATTATGCATACTGGGATGGAAGTTCATGGATCGGTGAAGTTATGAACCAAGATCATTTATCAGGATCATTGGATTCAATTGTTAAAGTACCTGTATATGTCGTTCCCCGCATGGGTGGAATAAAAAGAATAGTTATATACATAATATCTTACTTCTAGGGGGTTGCCTTATGAATAATAAGAAGATTCTTATTATTGACGATGAGCCAGAAATCAGTCAGTTAATTGAAAAGTATCTTACTAGAGAGCGCTTTATTGTATTTATAGCTGATACTGCTGGTAAGGCACTGGAAATGTTAGCTTTAGAAAAACCCCACTTAATTATTCTGGATATCCTCCTTCCCGATACAGATGGGGTAGAACTGTGCAGACAGCTCCGTGAAGAAACAGAAGTGCCTATTATTTTTATAAGCTGTAAGGATGATATTTCAGATAAGATATTAGCCTTAGGGATGGGCGGAGACGATTATGTCACCAAGCCTTTTAGCCCTAAAGAAGTAGTTGCCCGAGTTAAGGCTCATTTGCGTCGCTCCAACATTTCAAATTCATATAAAAAAAAGAGTTCTACACTCACTTTTCCCGGGCTTATTATCGATCAATCAAGCTATTCAGTAATAATTAATGATGAGCGAATTACATTACCAGCAAAAGAGTTTCAGCTTTTAAATATACTTGCTAGAAATCCGAATATTCTTTTTACTACCAATCAATTGTTTGATATGGTATGGCATGAAGACCATATCGGAGACCTGCGAACCGTAGTTGTCCATATTAGTAATTTAAGGAAAAAAGTTGAGAAAGATCCCACAAATCCACGATTTATTGTGACTGTAAGAAATGTTGGTTATAAGTTTAATCCAAATCCCTAACACCCTTATTTTATTTCATGAACATTAAGCCAAAGTAAAGCCCAGCTAAAATTTACCTAAATTTTCCAAGGGGTGTTGTTATGTCCTGGTATTTACCTGCAGAAATTGCCCAGTTAACCCTTACTTTTGTTTTATTTCTAGTTTTCTCTTTTCTTTATTGGCATGATAAGGAAAAATATTTATTATTGTGGGCTTTAAGCTGGTTAAGCTGGTCCATAAAATACATTTTTGATATTTTATTTTATTTTTCCCCAGCAAATAAATTCTTTTTATTGTGTAACCTTTTATCCTGGTTGGCAGCAGGAATTCTTTTAGCGGTGGGAACTTTGGTTTTTGCGAAGAAACCCTTTAGAGTGATATGGCGATACTCCGCATTTTTCCTCTTTATGTGGATAATAATCCTGACAAACATTACATCCTCCCTTCCTCTGTTGATATTTCCAATCTTCTTTTTTCTAGGAATGCTATTCATTTTTACAGGAATAAATTTTATCCGTTCCCAGGAGACCGATGTAAAGGGGAAGTATATTACTGGCTGGATTTTTATTCTTTCCGGACTACATACAGCTGATTATCCTATTTTAAGCCCCATTGAATGGTTCGCTCCCTGGGGTTATTTAACGGCAGGTATACTTTTGTATTTACTTGCCAGCAGTACTTTACTTGTGTATTATCAGAAAATCCGTAAAGACCTTAGTAATAGTGAGGAAAGGTTTCGCCTTCTTGCGGAAAATGCGAAAGATGTCATCTTTCGCATAATATTTAAGCCAACTCCCTTCGTTGACTATATCAGTCCTTCAGTTAAAGAGATTACCGGCTACATGTGTGAAGAGCTTTATTCAAATCCCCGTTTATTTTTGAGCCTTGAATATCCTGATGAAAAGATATTGAAATGGGTTAGGAAGGATGGTCAGGTTATATGGGTTGAACAAAATACTACTGGGATTTTGGATAAAAAAGGTGATTTGATCGGTCTAGAGGGAATAATCAGGGATATAACCGAAAGGAAAAAATCAGAAGACAAGATATTAGAATTAGAAAAATCAAGACGGGACTTGCTTACTAACATCTCCCACGAGCTCCGCACTCCAATTACCTCTATACAAGGATATGTAGAAGCACTTATGGATGGAATTGCAGAAACAAAAGAAGAACAGAAAAAGTATCTTGAAATAGTTTTAAACAGAGTACAGGGTTTAAATAGGTTGATTAAAGATTTGTTTGAGCTTACCCGTCTTGAGGAACGCCAAATTTCCTTTAACTATTCAATTTTTTACCTGGAAGATCTAATTAACACCCTTTATGAAAGATTTATAATTGATGTCGAGCAGGCGGGGCTTGAATTTATTATAGAAAAACCTAAAAACACTGATATCCCCATTTTCATTGACCTTGATCGAGTCTTTCAGGTTTTTGAAAATATAATAAACAACGCCCTTAAGCATACACCCCAAGGAGGAAGTATCACACTTTCATCTAGCTTAGAAAATAAAACTGAAGTTTTATTTTCTATAACAGATACCGGTTCAGGAATTTGTTCTAAGGATTTACCCTATATTTTTGAGAGATTTTATAAAGGGAAAAAAACCAATGATTTAAAAGATAAGAATACTGGACTAGGGTTAGCAATAACAAAAGAATTAGTAGAAGCTCATAGCGGGCGGATTTGGGTTGAAAGCACCGAGGGTCAAGGCACATCAATATACTTTACATTACCTCTATACACTAATAAAATTTAACTTTTTTTAAAGAACCTTCTAAATGTGTTTAATCAGCCTTAATGCGTTGTAAAAATCTTTGAGAAAGCTTCATCTGCTTATAAAATTCAAGCATAAAATCATCCTCATCATTTAAAATTTTACTTAATATTAAAACAAGGTTAAAAGCATAATTCATATATATTGGGGTGGTTCGTGAGTAAAAAGTCCACGAACCACCGCCTTTGATATTTTATTCCTTAATCAGAATCATAGTTTATTACCACATTCTCCACAAAACCTGGTTTGCGGAGGATTTATCGCCCCACATTTTGAGCAGCTTGCCATGCCCAGCTTTGAGCCGCATTCCTGGCAAAATTTTACGCCCTCTGGATTTACAGTACTACATTCGGGACATCTTAGCGCCTCCTGCTGTGTTTTGAGGGCTTCCTTTTCCTCTTTTACGGCCCTTAACTGATTTTCTGCCTGAATTAGCTTTTTTTGTATTGTCCCCAATTCATTTATAATATCACTGTAGGCAGGATCATTGGAAATGCTCCCTAATGCCTTTTTTCCTATAGCAGCATAAACCTCCGTTTCCTGCTTTTGTAAATTATTTAGTTCATTGTTTGCTGTAAAGATTTTCGTATCCGGGTCATCCTGGGGCATAAACGAGCCAAGACCTTTCAACAGTCCTCCAAACAAGTCATTCGACATCCCTTTTCACTCCTCTACACAGATTAGTTTTTTCCTCAACCTCAGCCTTAACCTTAACCTAAAAACTGGCTAAGTCCAGTTTTTCAATCCAGGGTCAATTTGCCATCTACAATACCGCCACTCATTTCCAGGACATAGCCTGCATCTTGGAAAACTTGGATAGCTTTTTCTTTGGTCATATCTTTACGATCCTTCAAGGGAATAATCTCAAAATTCGGCCCAACTTCCGCTTTAGCTACCACAAAATCATATTGATCCTTTCCATTGCGGATGAAGACAGCCTCATTACTAATTGCTTCATCACCCTTTATGTCAATTGAATTGCCGTTTAACACAAAGCAACTGATACTTCCGTCTTTCTCCTGTCTGAACTCGCTGGTAGACCTTAGAAATTGACTGCCATTTCTTTCAGAATAAGATTCCTCAAAAAAGTAAACATTTTCTAGATCACAGTTTCCGGTTTCAACCTTCCTATCGCCGGCTTTTGCAGATGGGCCAAAACCATCCTTATCTAGCACATCATCATATCCAAAAGTCAGATTTGAACCATCCTTCTCGATAAAACCTTTATAGCCGGCAAACATCAATTCGCCTTCATAACGTCCATCCTTATTCTCCATATTCAGGAGATCATATTGAACACCACTGATAAAACAGGTACCAGGCAAAACAAGTGCCATAATCGGCATACCGTCATATTCGTTGATAACACGCTCGTTTTCGTTAAAAAGATTAGTCCAGAGGTCTGCAAAATCGGCAATTGTTTCTAGTTTAGAGTCACCAGATGCAACTTCTGATTTTTCAATCTCAGCAGGGGTCGTTTCTGGCTCTGCCTTTTCTGCCGTTTCAGCACTTTTTTCTGTTGTTTCAGCACTTTTTTCTGTTGTTTCAGCACTTTTTTCGATTGTTCCCTGCTTCGTATCTGTCGAACCGCCACAGGCAGTTACCATTAACGTAAAGCACAGCAGCAAAGACAAGATAATTAAACCTTTTTTCATACTTACTACCTCCCGATCAATTTTTACTCCCTTTATATTACAGGAAGCAGGATGCAAGAGACAGGATGCAAGATGAAAATCCTTTCTTGCTCACTGCTTCTCTTGCCTCTTGTTTCTTGCCTCTTACCTCCTGATTGAGGAATGCCCCAAATTGATATGTAGCCGATGGTCAATAGCTAATGGCTAATAGTAAAATAATTAATACTATTGACTATAGGCTATCGACTATTGACCAAAACGGGCAAATCCCGTTTTTACTTCCTGCGTTTAGCTAAAGTAAAGTACACCGACATACCATCATTAAACCCTTGTTCAAAGCCTATGAGATTTTGTTTTATCCTTTGCTCATAACCATCAGCAATGCTAAGCTTAAAATTGATGTTAATAGGGGAGTTTCCTGGTGGACTATAGCCTAAAGCTTTATCTAATCCTGCATCATAGCCCTTCATTACATCATTTAGATGCTTACCGATACTTCCCGCCAAAGCCATTGCCTGTTTTATAATCTCATCATAATCATCCAATACCAGACTCATAGTGGCTACAGCCCAGATAGATACTTCAATTCCCATAAAACCACCCACTATATACTTACCACCATCCCCAGCGTTGTCTTTCAATGCAGTCATAGCATAGCTGGCCATACTTGCATGCTCACCGGTATCAAATACTGAGATAGTTTCAAAGGTTACCGGATCAATCTCCAACCAAGCCCAGCGCTTTTGTCCGTCATAATCACTGGGCTTGTCAAAGGCAAGAATCATCTTTTTGCCATCAGCAACCCTATTAATTAGATGTTCTGGGAAGTTGCCTGCTTTTTCCATGTCTGCGGCAATTTTTTGCCCCATTTCCTGATCTTCAACATCAGCCGGAATAAACAGCATGGCAGCATCCTTAGGAGCCTTGGCCCAAATGTCAATAAAGCTAGCCTTATCATCGCCGGTTAGTGCCTTGCCTTCCAAGGTAGATACAAACATTCCAGCACTAATATTGTAGGCTGCTTGGGTCTTTTTATCACCGTTATGATACTGGTTTACAGCTTGCAGCAAGTCCATACTGGTCCGCAATTTATCGTCCTTGACATTAATACGGGAGGTTAGGACTATACAGCGTTCTTTATCTGTACGCCCCAGGGTCAGCTTCAATTCCTCGGCTATTTCCTGGTCAAAGGAAGTCTGGGCGGATATAAAACGATTGAGAATATTTCGGCTATACCATTTAAGGGCAGAAAGAGTATCAGGATTTTGTGCTGCTTTATATTCCCCCTTGGTCGCCTCTTCCAGCTTCTTGGCCGCAGCCTCTGGCAAATCCGGCAAATTAATAGCTATGGTCTGAAAGAGCTTATCTAGAGTTTCCCCTTCTAAAAGGCTGCTTTCGTGACTAAAGGTATTGCCGGGCAGCTCCACATCAATTTTGATGCCTAAAATCTTATCCTTACCACTATCAACAGCAAATGTACTCCCTTCATATCCATTAGGGGTACCTATTGCTGCCGTATACTTCATACCCGTACCCATTCCAGCTTCCAAATAGCCAACCTCAATGGCATCAAGGCTAAGTTCAGGAAGAGGTATTTCCTTAGCAAGAAGTTCAATATAGTCGAAGTATTTTGCATCCCCTTCTCCACCACCGAGGGCATCAGCCACATCACCCATGCTGCTTTGAGCCGATTTATCCCCAGGCTCTATTTTTACCGAAACCTTTAGCGTGGCTTTTACTGCTGCAAACTCGGAAATGTTCTGCTCAGAAGGCAGGTAAACCAAGCCTTCAAGCTCTTGAATATCCTTCATAAATGGAATTACAAATAGCTTCTCATTTCCTTTCTCATCGATATAAGCAATTCCGGGTAAGATCTGTTTGGTAATCCCATCGACAGAACTCAACTCATATAGCTTTTGTCTGCCACTTTCAGTCAAAGCGATGGCCCGCTGCTTTGGAGTAGCACCACTTTTTGCTAATAGACCCATAGCCAAATTTGCCAAATCCCATTGTGTTCCCCAGCCTTGGGTCAGTACTGCCTCGGGGGAATTGCGATAGTTCCAGGTTCCATCCTTACTGGGAAGCCATTTGGTCGTCTGCATAATCTTTATAAAGTCATCAATGGTTTTTACCGACTTTATTTTTTCTGCACCGCTTGTGACAATAGTGGGCATTGGAATGCTGTTTTTACCATCCTCTGATGAAAGACCCACAGTTTGTATATAGCCAGCATTACCGCTCCCCCCTTTTATCGACTTATAATTTAGAATTGCTTGCTGTACTAAAGCTGCTAGTTGATTATCAAACCCCTGATCAACAATGTTTAACTGAGTTTGATTGACAATTAATCCAGGGCTTAAATAAGCCTCTGTCCCCAAAGGTTCATTCAAATCTGTGAAATAGGTCGACTTAAGGTTCCATTTGTGCCCTTCCTCCGGCAGGTTAAATAGGATAAGACCTCTACGCTGGGCACCATCGAAAACTGCCCAGTCTTCGCTAATCCCATATAGTAGCCATCTGGTGGCATATTCAGGCTCAAGAATTCCCTCGGAGGAATCACCGGAAGCAAAATCTCCAAGACCGGCGCTATCTGCCGTTACATCGCCTTTAAGAGGGCTGTTGTTCCCGCTGATTGTGTCCTGGTAATTCTGCTCATAATCCTTGCGCACCAACTGGAAGCAATCCTCCGGAATCACTGCACCAAAGCCGTCCCTGCTAGTATCGGTAAAGGTCACATCAGCCACTATCCAAGAAGTATTATATCCTTCAATAGTTTCATCAAGGTTGGTCAGTTGGTTCACCCGTAAATCTAAACCTTCGATAGAAGCTTTAGGTTTATCAACTGTGTTGCCATTGGGGCTACCTTTTACTACCGGTATTTCTAAACTGCCGCTATGCAAATCTCCCCAAATTTCAGCTTTTGAATTGGCAAGAGCATTGGCAACGGGATATGCAAATCTGACCTTGTTTGCCGAACCAGGAGCAAGCATTACTGGGGATATAAAGCCAAAAGGCATGGTTGCGGTAACGTCACTCATCTTAGTTAAGAGCGGACCTTGATTAGTATTAACTCTAAGCCACAGCCTTTGTGCTGGATCTATGTCTAAAAGTGCCTGGACCTTGGAGTCGAAATCCGCTTCAATCACTCGAAAAGAGGTGTTATTCTCTGCCTGATAAATATCTATTTTATCTACCACACTTGAACCTTTCAGTGTCATAGAAAAAGCATCGGAAATTTTGACCGGATCTTCCTTCGGCAGCTTCTCTAACTCTAGGAAAGCCTTATCCATTCTGCCCATTAACGGAATATTGATATGGCCATACTCCGTATCATAAAAATGCAAAGAAGTTTGGGTCATAGGAACATCAGGCACTAAAAACATTAGCATCCCTACCAAGTCTTCTTTAGGGAAAACATTGACTTCTGGATTCCCAGGTGGTGCTAGGGGCGTTTCTGTGATCCACGTAGCTTCTGAAGCTGGATAACTCCCCTCATTATTTATGTTCACATAAAAATGATTGTTAAAACTGGGTATCTGGTATTGGATCTTATTTGAGGTAACATTCTTCATCTCCAGCTTGAGTGCTAAAAATTGCTTGCCATCTGAAGGTTCAAGCCCTTTAAATTTACTAAAATAGAAGGCTTCTTTTACCGATAGGTCCATAGCTTTATTGCTATCTTTAACAGTAAATGGAATTCGCTTAGTGAGAATTGTATCCATACCAGGTAAACTTGTTCCCGTCACAAGGGCTGCAACTTCCTTATTATAGCGCTTGAGGGGTGTACCGGTAGATATTTTCACCACATCTGGCTCGATTATTTGACCCGATTTTGGTGGTGGGGCAAAAGCCACTGAAGTATTGGCAGCATAACTCAAAATATCACCAGAGGCCTTCTTTTCATTAATAGTCACGGAAAGTGGCAACTCTTGAGCAGGTTTTGCTTGGTTAATAAGGGTGAGGACTTCTGCCAGTGTAGACTGTAGTCCTGCAGCATCTTCACTGAGCACATACCGTCCGCCGGAAAGCTCAGCAGCCTTCACAAAAACGTCCTTTTTATCGGAGACACCCATACCTGCCCAAAGAACTATGATATTGTCTTTCTTGATTTCACCTAATAGCTTTTCAAAGGCTTCTTGTTCCTCTTCATCGACCTCAAGGGCAGCATCAGTTAAGTAAACTATTACTTTTTTATTAGAGGGTACAGCCCTGAGATTTTCATACCCAATCCGAATAGAATCTAGAATTGGCGTTCCACCGCCTGCATCTAGTTCACCTAATCCTTGTAAAAGCTTCATTTTATCTGAGGTGGTCACCTGCTGCTGTTGGATAATCGGGCCACCCATTGCCGTGGTTTGAAAGCTAATCATTTGCATCAAACACTCTTTTGGGAGCTTTAGAATAAAGTCATGAAACAGTGCCTTGGTTTTCTCCATACGAAAACCACAGCCCTCTTCTTCAGCAGGATCAATATCCATTGAACCGGAAGCATCCAATATAATAGAAACCACAGGGGTATCGGCAAGACCTGCTTCCCTAGGACGCTCATAGGTCATGATAAAAGAGTTGCCAAATTTTCCTCCAATTGCGGTAAAAACATTAACAAGAGCTTTTTCATCCTTTGCACTAAAATATTCTCCATTAGAAGCATTCGAAAACTCTTTTAGAGCTGCTGCGTCTGGTTTATCACCAAATCCAATGGAAAACAGGGGAATATTAGCCGCTGTTATTGCCTCTAGGACTTCCTCCTTTGAGGCCATACTACCCTCGCCCTGACCATCAATACTAGAATCAGCTCCGTCTGCAAAAACCACTAAAGCCGGACGGACTTTACCCTCTAAGAGCCTCAATCCTTCTAGGGTAGCATCGAAGAGCATTGTTGAGCCTGATGCTGTAACTGAAGAGAGACTATTGACAACAGCTTCTTTAGTGTCTCCTTTCAACACTCTTATCTGGGAATCAAAATCAATTACCTTAATAAATGTTTTATCCGGAAGCCCTTTAATAAACTCCCTAGCAGCGGCAATAGTGGCTGGCATCTGTTTTCCCATTGAACCTGAGGAATCTAAAACCAGCACGACACTAGGTGGTGCTATCTGTCTGGAAATATCCTTAATTTTAACCTGTTTACCACCCTCGAAAATTGTAGTATTATCCACGGTAGGGAAAACATCCCGTTTCTTTGGATCGTTGACAAGCATTGAGATAGACGCCGTGCTTCCCATATCCTTTGCTTCAACAAATTCAATGCCACCTGTGAGGTTTTCAGGCTCGGCAAAAATACTATTTAAGCTGGCATAGGCGCTTTTTAACGAATCGGGGAAAGTGAGCACCGTCATTTCTCCGGCACTAACAGGAGTTAATCTTGCCTTGCTTTTTTCTAGACCTGCCCCTTCTGCTAATAACACCACATTCCAATAGCCAGCCGGCAGCCAGAAAAGAGTATCTCCTTCAGGGGTAAGATCTCCCTCTAAAGAATATCCATCGGCATAGTTAACCTCTATACCCTTGGGTGGCTCAACAACTGCACTGCCAAAAGGAACTCCACACACTTTAAGAGCACCTAATTGATCACCCAGCTTGATTTCTGGAATTTCCCCCAGTTCCTGGAGCAAAAAAGAAAACTCGCTGGGTGTACTATCTGAATTCCACATAAATGTCCATTTTAAAGAATCTTGACCTTGGGGAAGGTCATCAAGAACAAAGGTTGTTGTTTTTTGGGTGGAAAGTTCGCGGGTGTAATAAAATCTACGTTCTACAACACCGGTGGAATATTCTGAATTTATTTCTAAATTAAGTACACCATTGGGCACCTTTATGGTTGCTGTCTGAAACATTTTGCCCTCGCTATTAGTAACAAAGGAAACACTCTCAACATCATCACCTACGCTTGCCGGTGTGAACTTTACCTCCTTACCTACAGGGACATGAGGCTCTTTGACTATACTGAGAGTGTAACCAGTTTCGTTTTGTAAAGCATCACCCCACCAAAGGCAAGTATCATCCTTTTTAAAATTAAAGGTTAACCGATCTCCATACTGATTTGAGAATAAATTGGCCCCCAACTTTTGGGCATAATCCCTGAGAAAGGTTAACGGAATGCCCGAGTCGTCCTTAACCTCAAGGGTCCAGATTTCACCCTCTATAGTTTTTTTATGTTCAGCAAAGTTATCTATATATTTAACCCCATAAACCCCTGGCTCATAGCCTGTTGTAATGTATAGACCTTGTGACCCTAAAGGATTAATTTCCGGAATTGGTATATCCCAAGTGCCAACAGGACCTGTTTGTGGAGGTTTTGCTGTAGAAGCAGGCATGGTAGAGTCTGCCTTCTTCTTTCCACATCCTGCGAGACTCAAGAGCAATGCCATTACCAGGAAAACTGAAATAATTTTTTTCATTGCATAACTCCTTTCCGCTTGGAGCATATTGCATATTAGAGGGGGCTGTTTTAACCACGGGTGCCTAACGGCACACACGGATTAACTCGTATGCATATTAAAATCATGGTCATTTAATTATTTAATCTTTTGAGTTAAGAAAAACCGTGTTCATCGGTGTGCCCCGGAGGGGCCCGTGGTTAATTTAAAGTCTCTCTGTTTCCTCTGACTCTTTAGCATTCTTAATATCATCAATTTTCTGCTTTAATCCGGCGATAATTAGTTGCGCAGCTATGACCTTCCCACACAACTCACTTACCGGGCTTTCGGGATTTTCTTTATCCAATTCAAATACTTTCTTTCCAATTTCCGTATATAGCTTTTCTATCTGCTTCTCCTGATCAGAAACTTGAGAATTAAGTTTAGTGGTCTCCGCAAGGTCCTTTGCTTTAGCTGCAGTTGCACCTGCCGCTGACCCAATTTTTTTACCTATATCATTAAAAAATGCCATACCCTACACATCCTTTCATTTTAACACCGCTAACGGCTATACCCTTGTACCGCACTCTCCGCAGAATTTTACTCCCTTAGCCACCTGGTTACCACACTCCGAACATATATTCATGGAAAGATTAGCACCACAATTGTTGCAGAATTTACCCTCGCCGGAGGGCTTACCACAAACAGGGCATTTAATAGTTTTGCTCTCGATTTTGCCGCTGAAAACCTCTGCTGCTTCAGCCTTTTCTTCAATTTCCCGGACCATTCTGCTTGCTTTAGATTTGGCTACTGTTACATTTTCACGGGGAGCACAATCTACGCATAGGTCTTCGTCCTCATTATAATCAGCATCACAAATCCATTGCCGGCAGCCATGACACCGGTGAAAATGCTGCTGGGCTTCATTTTGTGCTCTTTGAAAGGCTTGCTCATGTTCTTTCTGCCATTCGGGACTCATTCCGGTGAACCGCTCTGAAAGAACATCACTGCCATGTCCTGCACTCCAAGCCATGTTGCCAATGGCACCGCCAAATAACCCCCCTAAAACACTGGCACCACCGGAAATACTCCGAAGTAAAGAACCTTTTTTATATGTTTCTGACTCATTAAATGAAGATTTAAAGCCATCATTACATAGGTCACAGTAGAAGGTAAACTGAAAACCTGCTTCAGTACTATTATCCTCATAGTTTCGTGTGAAGGCTTTTAACATAGGTGGTCACTCCTTCTTTAGACTTTTCCCGCATGCTGTACATTTCTTATTTTCAAAAAACTGCATACTGCCACACCTTTTGTTGGGGCATTGCACCATAAAATCATGACCGCAATGCTCACATTTATCCTGCACAAATGTTCTTTTTTCGCATTTGGAACAGGTAATATACAAAGGCCTGCCGCAGCCTGCACAAAGCACATCACCTCTATTGACCTGATAGAGACAGGTGGGACAGCTATCTACAAATGGGCTTCTACTGCCGCACTTAGGGCAAAACAAAGCATCACGGTTAATGAACGCACCACAGTGCTTACAGGGTTGTTTATAGGATGCCATAGGTTCACCAACCTTTTATCTAATTTTCATTTTTAGCAGTAATAATTGTCAGAGTCTTGCTTTCAATATCATAAGACAGTTGCACAAGGAAGCCCTTGGCATTTTCACCACCAAAAGAAACGGCATCCTCCGCTTTCATTTCAAAAACATTTTCGGTAAAATCTTTTTTGATATCATCACAGTAGTTTTCAAAATCTTTTTTCTCTACTTCTTCTACTATAATCATTCCTGAACCATCACCATTATCCACTACACCAGAGACAGTGCCACTCTTAAATTCGGGGATATCGGTTTTTGGCCAGTCGGTGCCTCCAATATTAATCTCTCCACCTTCTCATTCTTGATAGTAATCTTTCCTCCATCAATATCTACTTTAGTATCCTTGTCACCAGATGCACTTTCAATTACCTTTTCTGCAATTTTCTCACCTACTTTTTGTTCAATCTTTTCTTTCACACCACAGCCTGTAAGTGAGAAAACAAATAGTAATAAAAGAAGTAAAACTAGCATTTTTTTCATGTTTTTCCTCCCTATGATTTTTTGGAAATTACTACAGACGCACAATGCGCGCCCCTACTTTAAAATGTTGTATTTGCCGAATATTGGTAAGCGTTTTGCTTTGCCGCCGAAACCATTGATTAAACCCATAATACCTATAATCAATATACCAATGGCATAAAGTGGCATTATCATCCAGCCAATAATTGGAATCATTCCTAATACGATATTACCTACAATGGCAACAATGAAAAGCAGCAAACCTTGATTTGCATGGAACTTTGCATATTTTGACTCTGGGCAAACAATGAGCGGTAAGAAAAATATTAAATAGGCAAGACCTGCCATAGTTTTGTTTTTCTCAATGTCAGTAGCTTCAAAGATGTCTGGGATTACCTCTTGGTTTACACCCTGTGTGTTTTGTGTCTCTTGATTTTGGAAATCTTTATTTAATTCAGTCATTTTAAAATCCTCCATTCGTTTTTTTATTTGGGGTAACTATCTTGCGTCTGATTTACTTCTGAGTAAGATTACGGGTCTGACATAAACTTAATGGTCTAGCTTGTTAGTCCGACACTACTTCTGTGCAATACTCTTGCGTCTGACAGTTAACTTTTATTGGCCAGCTTCCAGCTCCAATAGATAATCAATCTGTACTTTAACCTTAATCTAGCGAAGCGGAATCTTAATCCTAATCCTAATCTTCTTTCACTTTCACACTGCTCTTAGTGCAGATTGAACATTTACCCTCTTCTTCTGAAAAGTCATCATCACAGACCCATCTTTTACAGACTGTGCAGCGGTTGAAGTGAAACATTCCTTCCCGGTTTGCTCTTTCAAAAGCGTCCTTATGTTCGCTTTTCCATAATGAAGAAGTTGTTCCAAGAAGTCTTCTCCAACAGCTTTTTTGTTTCCCTTGACTAAATGTAATTGGTATACTTTTCCACTTTTTTTCACAGATGTCACAATAGAATGTAAACTCAAACTCATCTTCTGTTGAATCATCGGTGCACCTTTTGGTAAAAGCTTGAAGCATAAATATCAGCCCCTTCTTTCGACACCTCACTTTTCTAAAGTTAAATTTAACCTCCTTTCTTTTGGCACCTTGCTCTTTGCAACTTTATTGTGCCTACTAATTCTCGTTTTGTAATCACCTTTGGGGTGATTATAAGCAAAAAGACAGGGGTGATTTTGGGGTGATTAAGCGTAATGAATGCCTTTTCCTTATTTTCTGGAATTTCCAAACAATACATGTTATAATATGGAAGGTAAGCATTGGATTACATAAAAAAATGATTATAGTCATATCTTTAGATATTCTAGTTGGACGTGTAATAAATGTATGGAGGCTAGTGATGATAAAAAAACACATTATGGTTTTTATCTTTTTGGTATTCGTAATATTCAGTTTTTTTATTGGCTGTCAAAGCGATAATGGATTTCGTCCTAAAAATCCCGTCACCCTAACTCTTTGGCATAATTATGGTGGCCAGATGAAAAATACCATGGATGAAATGGTTGACCAATTCAACGATACTATTGGAGCAGAAAAAGGTGTAATTCTTAGTGTTACTTCTATTTCTGGTTCTGCCACCCTACATGAAAAACTAACTATGGCAGCAAACGGGGATCCGGGCGCACCACAGCTTCCAGATATTACTACCGCTTACCCTAAGACGGCACTTATCCTCGCTGAAAAAGGCTTACTTGCCGATATCCAAGAGCAATTCACCGCAAAAGAACTTTCGGCATATGTTCCTCGATTTCTAGAAGAGGGCCGACTGACAGAGGGTAAGCTATACGTATTTCCAACAGCAAAGTCAACTGAGGTTTTATTTGTAAACACAACAATTTTTAATAGGTTCGTACAGGCGACAGGTGTTAGTTTTGAAGATTTAAAAACCTTTGAGGGAATTATCAAGGCAGCATCCAAATATTATGAATGGACGGACAACCAAACTCCCAACATAAATAATGACGGCAAGACCTTTTTTATGCCTGATTCACTTTTCAATCTTGCACAGGTTGGATATAAGCAGTTAGGAGATAACTTTCTAAAAGATAGTAAACCTGATTTTTCCTCGCCTGCATTTTCTAAGGTGTGGGATTGCTTTTATGAGCCAGCAGTTCGAGGGCAAGTTGCCATTTTTGACGGATATGCCGCTGACCTTGCAAAAACTGGTGATATTATCTGTACCACCGGTTCCACGGCAGGGGTGCTTTTTTTTCCGCCTACTGTTACATATTCTGATAACACAACAGAACCTGTAGAATATGCCATACTGCCTTATCCTACCTTTCTGGGAGGAAAAAAAATTGCCCTCCAACGGGGTAGTGGTATGTGTGTCATTAAATCTACAAACGAAAAAGAGTATGCTGCAGGAATCTTTCTAAAATGGTTTACCGAACCCTCACAAAACCTACGTTTTGTGTCTTCGACCGGCTATCTCCCTGTAACAAAAGAAGCTTTTGGAAATGTAATGGCCAAAGAAATCGAGAACATTTCCAATATAAATATAAAAAAACTCCTTAATACCGCAATTGAAATGCATGAAGAATACGATTTTTATATCCCCCCTTTATTTGAGGATTTTGATAAGTTAGGAAAAGAATATGAAAATAAAATGAAAAAAATCGCTTCTGAGTCAAGGGAGGAATATCTAAAACTTTTGAGTGATGTTGATACTAATACAGCTTTCGAGAAGGTATCTAAAGGTGTTTTTGAAGAATTTACAAGGTAATAGGGCACATCTATTAGTGGCTAGTGGCTAGTGGCTAGTGGCTAGTGGCTAGTGGCTAGTGGCTAGTGGCTAGAAAGATTCTAACTCTTTTTCTTTAAACCGTGTTCATCCGTGTGCCCGAAGGGCCCGTGGTTAAATACTATTTTTTGTTTCCTACATCTTGAATGGATGTGAGAGCTTGCTCCCTATAAAAAAATTAAATCTTATAAAACAAGAATGGACAAAAGCAGGCGCATTGGGATTATCCATGCGCCTGAGACTATTTCTCTTTTTAGTTGTTTTAATGGTTACGATGATTCTTGGAGTTATAGTTATTCTTTTGCTTACCGGCACATTTACAGCAGGATTAAATGAAAGTAAAAAACTTTTTAAAAATGAACTTATCCATATTTCTGAGGATGTTTCTAAACAATATGGTCAACTTTCTGTCCAAGCAGTAGAACTTTCCAGGAATTTATCAATAAGCATAGAAAAAAAATTAAACCAAAAGGGACTTGATGTAACTGATTTACAAAGCCATCCTGAGATGTTGGAGGATTTGCTGGCAGGTGAATATGAGCAGGCCTTATTTTCTTTACAAAAGTCAAAAAGCAGTGGCGTATTTATGATTTTAAATGCTACCAAAAATGCAAAATTGGTGAACTCCGAAAACTCTAGAGCAGGGCTGTTTATTAAAAACATGGAGCCCAATATTTTAAGCTCCTCCTCTCCTACCATCCTCCTTCTGCGGGGTTTCCCTAATATTGGTCGGAAAAACTTGATGCCACTACATGCTCAATGGAGTATGGAATTTGATATTAGTGATGCCCCCTACTATCAGCTTCCTATGGAACTAGCAGATAAGCAAACACTACCGTTATCACGTCTGTATTACTGGAGTCCCGCCATAACTCTGCCGGGAACCAGTGAAGAAGTTATGCTCTGTTCTGTACCGCTGATTGACTCTTTAGGAAATGTGTTTGGCGTTTGTGGATTTGAAGTGAGCGCCATGCTTTTTAAACTAGCACATATGCCGGATAACAGTACATACACTCGAATTTTCTGTATGTTTGCTCCAATCTCAAAAAATGTTTTTGATACTTCTAATGCTTTGTTTTCCGGTGGCTATTCAACAAGAAAGAATATCCTGAATAATCAATTACTCCATATTACAGAAGGCCGGAAATCCTTCTCCTCTTATAAAGAAGAGAACGGCAACTCCTTTGTAGGCTTTCATGTCCCTGTAAAGCTTTATCCCGAAGGTTCAGCTTTCTTTGATCAAAAATGGGCTGCGGCAGTGATGATACCAGCGGAAGACATAAGCGACGCTGTAATTAGTTTCAATTTACGCTTAGCCCTTATGTTTACTTTGCTGACGATTTTAGGAATCCTTATTTCGTTTTTCTTAAGCAGGCAATATATAAAGCCAATTACCCTAGGGCTAGATATTATTAAGTCAAACAACTTAAATGAAGGGGCAAAAACTAAAATTTTAGAAATAGATCAGCTTATTGAATTTCTCTTTTTAAAAAATGAGGAATTACTTAAAAAAGGTGATGAAGAGCAAGATTCTAGGGTATTTAACGAGTTTTTAAAAAATATAAAGAATCTTTCTCCGGCGGAACGTTCTGTTTTCAATCTCTATGTACAGCAATTTACTGCAAAAGAGATTGCAGGCATATTATGTCTTAGCATTAATACAATCAAAACCCATAATAAGCGCATTTATACAAAACTAAAGGTTACCTCCAGAGAGGAATTGCTTTTATATATAAATATGCTCAAAGAGGCAGGCAAGGACTTTAAATAAAATTTATTTTTTCCTCAACTTGCTTTCAACCTCTGTCAAATTAGAAACTACTTCTGCCCCTGCTGGCAAAGCTCCCTGTACAAATTGTTCCCAGGGCTTATCTCTAAAGGGTTCCATGATAACTATTGCCCCCCGGTCATCCTTTGTTCTAATTAATCTACCACACCCCTGCTTTAATTTGAGACCCATTTCCGGATAGTCCACCTCAGTCAGTGGATCTGCCCCTGCTTCCTTAGCCTCCCGGCGTCTCGCCTCAATCAATGGATCCCGGGACGGGAAGGGTAATTGCCAAATGATAAGCATTGATAATGCTTCCCCGGGCACATCGATTCCCTCCCAAAATCCAGAGCCCACTAACACCGATGAGACTACCTCACGAAATTTTTGCACTAAGTGGCCCCGTTCTCCTCTATCCTCCCATAAAACTTCAAAGGGGAAATGATAGTCTTTTAGACCCCTGCGAATGTTCCCAACTTCCGATGGGGAATTGGTAAGAACTAGAGCCCTTCCCCTAGACAATTCTAATAATGACACTAATATTTTAATAGCCTGAGCAAACCATTTTTCTTGATCACTAACTGGAAAGCTTTCCGGCGTGTAAACTATAACCTGTTCTCTAAAATCAAAGGGACCTTCTACAGATGAGCTAGACCAATCGGTTAAGCCAAGCGTACGGGAAAGGTAACTAAAATCCCCTCCTGTACTTAGGGTTGCAGAGGAAAACACAACAGGTAAATTTTTTTGAAAAAGATTTGTCTTTAACATTCCACTGAGATCCCGAGGAACCACCCAAAAGCTGCCATCTATTTTCGAAACCCAAATAATAGTATCTATTCCTTTATTTTTACACAACCTTTGCAAGGCTGCCATTACCCCTTCTATTCTCAAATCATATGCCTCAAGTAAAGTATCAGGGATAGTTTGGGTATGGAGTTCTTGTTCGGTTTGCATCTCTCCCTGCAAATATTCAAGAGCACGAAATAAAGTCTCTGCTGCTATCAATAATCCATCATTAATATCAACAGCAAGACGTTCAGTTAACTCATCTGGTATTACAGAATTTAGAAGGATTTCAAAAAATCTTTCTGTTGCCAAATCCAAGGCAACGGTAGTGGAAAGCAGGGCTGTTCTTGCTCCCTGAATATTTTCTATAAAAGAAACTATGTACTCTAGATCTTCCTTTATTATCTGTCGGCCAGCCTGCATTGCCGCCGAAAGCATTATTTTATGTCCCTCGTCAAAAATCACCGCTGAATAAGCAGGAAGGAGAGGAAGTTTACCATCAGCAATTCGTTCATCTCGGGTCCATAGGTCATCAAAGAAAACTCCATGGTCCGATATTATTAAATCTCGAGCAGCTCGATAATGCTCCTTCGCCTTGACAAGCTTACAGTAACCCCTGCTTGTACACATCTCACAAGGCATACCTTCATCCCATGCAACTTGCTGCCAGATGGGATCTGGTATGTTTGGTACCTCTGTACGCTCGCCCCGTTTAGTTACATCACTCCAACTAAGGATTTCCTCCATTGCCTCACTTTGTTTTTCAAAACGCAAACTTTTACAGCGGCTTACTCTAACATCACATATATACTGACGAGGGTCCTTTGCCATTCGTGCATCTATATCCATATCTAAGTAACGGGCTAGTTTATCAAGATCCCCATTGGGACCTACAAGCTGTTCCTGCAGTGCTGTTGAAGCACATGCAATCACAACCGCCTTACCTGTAAATCGTGCATATGCAACTGCTGTGAGTAAATAGGCAAAGGTTTTCCCTGTACCTAATCCTGCTTCGGCAAAATGCACCTTTTTCTTACAGACTTTATCGGCAATCTGAAAGGCGGTATAAATTTGTTCCTCACGAACTTCATATCCTTGCTCAGGCAAAACTTCATAAAAAACCTGCCCAACCCATTTTGCCAGTTCTGCAGGAAAATCCTTTTTACCATCAAATTTAAAGGGGACTTTCTTATTTGCGCCCACAGTATATCCCTCCTGTAATTTTTCCCATCGCAACAGAACAACTTATGGGATTAACCCCATTTTCTGCAAGCATCCATTCTTGACATTCAATAGTATTTTGTGTTATTATTAAATATTGTAAATTTATGTTTGCATATTTAATCTATTTTATATTAATACTTGCCGTTTGTCAATTATTAGCTCAAACCCCCTAATAATAAAACAGGGTGCACTATTGCACCCTGTTTTATTTTAGCATCCTTTTAGCATCCTTTTAGATCCTTTTAGCATCCTTTTAGCATCCTTTTACCACCCGGTTACGCCCTCTATTTTTAGCTTCATAAAGGGCTTTATCAGCCCTTCTCATAATTTTTCCAATAGATGTATCACCTTTCTTCAAGGCAGCTAACCCTACGCTAACTGTAAAACGAATAGTCTTTTTCCCAGTTTTTATTTTTAGTTTAGCCAGATTGGCTCTAAGGCGTTCTGCAATAACTAAACCTTTTACTGCATCAGTTTCAATTAGAATAACTCCGAATTCCTCCCCGCCTAAGCGTCCAAAAATATCCGTTTCTCTTAAGGTAGCCATACTCTTACTTACCATTCTTTTCAAAACTTCATCACCCATATGATGTCCAAAATTATCATTTACCTGTTTAAAATCATCAATGTCCAGCATTAAAAGTGTAAAAGGCTTACCATAACGTAAAGCACGGATTAATTCCGTCTGACCTCTTTCTAAAAAAGAATAACGGTTATTAGTGCTGGTGAGGGGATCAACTGTTGCAAGTCTTATTAATTCATGTTCAAGTTGTTTACGTCTAGTGATATCCTCCGCTACCCCTACTATCCTGTAAACTTTATTTTGATTATCAAAGAAGGAGAACATACGAACCCATATCCAACGAATAGAACCATCCGGCCTTAAAATACGATATTCTTCTTCAAAATTTTCTCCTGTTATCTGCAAACGTTCCATAACTATTTTTACTTTTGGTAAATCTTCTGGGTGAGTATATATCATAAAAGATGAAGGATTATCATATAAAAATTGGCATGGCCTTCCCCATATTTCTTCATATGCCGGACTAATATAAATAATCTTGGTCGTAACTAAATCCATCAGCCAAAAAGCATTATTAATGTTTTCAATTAGCCGGCGAAATATTCCCTCATTACCCTCAAAGGAATTTACCTCTTTCAATAATGCAGAGTATTTGCCGGTGGCATTTTCATATACTTCCCGGTACTCTTGCCCCGTAGTTAATTCCTGTGCAGAAAAACGAACAATTCTCTTATTTACTTTTCCATTTTCTATCAAGAGGTTATTATTATTCATTTTAATATCACCACTTATCATATTCATAGTTTCCATATAAGTTATTTCCATATAAAATTAATCTTAGTTCCTTATAGAAAGATTCTTTTCTTCCATAAGGAACTTTAAAATTAATCTATCTAACTTTTCACTACATATAAGTACCTCAGGATGTAAAACAGACCCCTCTTTATTCCACAAATCGTTTAATTTTTTTCTCTCTTTTTCAATTTTTTTCTGTAATTCGACATCCATTTTCCCACACCCTTAGGTAAATAATAACTTAACATATTGCTCGCTTTTAGTGAGCAGCACAGCATTATAATATCCTAAACCTCCCCAAAAAGTCAATATCAACATCCTCTTTTCACTTATCGTGATGAATGTTAAATTTATCTGCTGAGAATGGTAATATATTTGCAGAGGTGGAGGTAGTGATAAAAAACAATAGTTTTGGAAATACTTTGAAGTACCTAAGAAATAACAGAGTATTAAGTCAGCGTGAATTAGCAAAGCTGCTTAATGTTGCACCAAGTACCTTGGCTATGTATGAGTTGGATAAAAGGGAACCTGATTATGAAACTTTGAAAAAAATTGCCGATTTCTTTGAAGTTTCAACTGATTACCTTTTAGGCAGATCTGTTATTCCCAATCCCTTAGAAAAAACTGCTGAAGAAACTCCCAATTATGATCTCGAAGATTTACCCGAAGAGGCTAAAAAAACCCTGGAAGATTTTATAGATTACATACATAATAAATACCGTCAAGATAAAAAAGAATAAATCGGGGTCAGGCTTTACTTTGTTCCATTCCTTGTCCAGCCTCTCCGGAAAATTAAGAAGGGAAGACCAGCGCCGGTCTTCTCTTCTTATTCTACTGCAGCAGCTATCAGCTCTGCCATTTCTTTTCCCTTCCTATAACCTTACTTCAAAGGTCCTGCAATATCCCCGACAGCATTCTTATCGGCCCCATTTACTTGCTTATAACAAAAAATAATGCCTAATATTTCTAAATAGAAAGGTTTTTTTATGAAAAAATGGAATTAAGTATATAAAGCTAGAAATGCAGGTGACCACCTATGTCTTCCAGTTTCGAAATACTATATTCCACCTATTTAAAAAAAGTTTACTCAGTTTGCTTATTAATTTTAAAAAATCATCATTTAGCGGAAGAAGCTGTACAAGAAAGTTTTATAAGTGCCTATAAGAATATGGATAAATTAAAAAACCCTGCAAAATTTGGGGCCTGGATAGCCTCAATAGCAACTAACTGTGCAATAGATTTATATAAGGCTAATCAAAAGTCTATCCCTATCGAAGATAATGAAGTAATAGATTATTTTATGAACCAATGTACAGCTAGTACAAATGATCCCCAGGAACAGTTAGAAAAGCTCGAGGTCAGTAAAGAAATACATTTAGCTATTATAAAATTAACTCCCCCGGCTAACCAAATACTTATTTTAAAATATTACTGGGAGTTCAAAGATGAAGAAATAGCAGAGATGTTACAGATTCCGGCCGGAACCGTTAAATCCTCCCTTTATCGGGCCAAGCAAACCCTTTCCAGAGTATTACCAGCTATTAACAAGGATTATCTGAAATTAATAGAGGGGGCCAAATAATGAATGATGATAAATTAGATAAATATATTAAGAATAGTTTAAAGTTAATGATTGAGGGGCCTGCCCATATTGACGGAGAGAAAATGTGGGAGGACTTTTCAATTCGCTTAAAACAACAACAAGAACTTGAAAAAAGAAAACATAAAAAACAAATCCAAAAAAAATACCTAACTGCAGTGGCCGCTATTTTAATTTTGACTATTACTACTGTTTCCCTTTTTTCACCAAGTAAGGCAACAGCATTTAAAGAGAATATCTACCAATTTTTCTCTCTAAATAATAATGAGACAATAATTAAGAAAACAGTTAATCCTCAAATCAGCAATAGTGAGTTTAAAGATATAACTTTTGAAAAAGCCCAGGAATTAACGGTTTTTCAATTAAAACATCCTGGCTACCTACCCCCAGAATTAAATTCAAAGCCAGAGATTAATGTATTTATTAAAGATGCCCCCTTAACACAAGTAGAAATGATTTTTAATCAGGAAGATAAGTATCTAAGTTTTGTACAAAAAAATAATCTAGTATCTAAAAAGGGTAATATCCATATTCCTAAAGACACCGATGTAAAAAGAGAACTAATTAACAATGTTGAGATAGTGCTAATGCAAAAAGATGATTCCCTTTCTGCTTTTTGGGATGAAAATTCTATTGATTATACAATAAACTCCAAAAACCTGGATCTTGAGGATATAATACAAATAATCAAAAATCTACAATAAAGAACGGCCGGATAATTTTTATCCGGCCGTTCTTGTATTAAAAAGTCCAAGTATCACTATAGGATACTTTTGTCTCTCCACCTGCATTATGAATTGATTTACACCTGTAGGTACCAGAACTTTGCGGGTAAAATTCTTCTATTTCCAATTTTATATCATATCCTGATTTATACCAGGAAGTAACCTTTTCCCAACTGCCGTTAACTTGTTTCTGCAACTCTAATTCCAGGGACTGCTGATAATAGTCGGCTGTAGCGTGATAGGCTTGACAGTAAATTTTACCGGAATATTCACCTATGAATGTTGCATAGTACATAAAGGCATCCGAACTCTCCAGGTCATAAATCAAGCTCTCTTGGGCCATAACCACGCCCATTAACGAAAGTAACACTCCCAGCACTAAAAAAACAATAAACAATTTTTTCATCAGAAACCACTCCTTTTAATAATTTCTCACACTAGACTGAAAACAGCAGAAAATAGTTCTGACTTTTTTTGTCGAATCTTCTACTAATTTCTTGGAAATTTTATGAAACTATTTTGAGTTTAATTCTGTCTAGTGTACGAAATTCAAAAGAAAGGAGGGAAAGTAATGTTACGGATACGATCTCCTGATAAAAAGCTTTATTTCCTAACCCAAAATGCTAGGTAAAGCGATGGGATTTGGTGGAAATAATGCCTACACGCTTTTAGTAAAGCATAAAAAGAAAATTTTAAGAAGGAGTTGGAGAGAAATGAAAAGATTTATAATTTTGATTCTGATTAACATTTTATTAATTTCCTCTTCTGTCCCTACATTTGCTACAGAAATTATTCCACAATTTAAAGGTGGCGGTGAAAATCATTCACATCAATTTCTAGTCGAAAAAGCTGTAAACATTTTAAATAATGATGGTAAAACTAATGCATATAATGAGCTATTTGGAAATCTTACAGATTTTAAAGCTGCTGCTGATTGGCCCGATGACTATCAACATGATAATTATACTTGGAAAGGTCATTTTTATCATGCTGTCACACATCTTAACTGGGCTAACGAATCAGACCCAACAGCCATGACAAGGTTCTTATATTACATGAATCTTGCAAAACAGTATTACGATAAAAATAATACAAATAATGAAACAGCCATAATATACTTGGGTAGAGCAATGCACTATTTTGCTGACCTCAATGCACCACATCATGTTGCTAATTTAACTGCATTAGATTCATGGCATGATGGTTGGGAAAGTTTTGCCGATACTAATAAGAATAATTTCGTAACATCATACTCTACTAAATATAATGCTCACGGTACTAATTTCGAAGCCTATGGTGAGGAATCTGCTGACTATGCTTATAATTATGTATCTGATGCTACAGCTACTATTCCTGGTTCGCAGGGAACACCAGATACAAATAGGTGGTATAACGCAGCTGATAAATGTTATAAATTCTGTCAAAATAATATGGCTGCTGTTTTAGATGCTTTCTTCAGATCCGAAGGCGTATATTAAAATAGGAGTGCTTTTTGCACTCCTATTTTTGGTATAATTTAATAAAACAGGAATATATGGAGGGCCCTATGAAAAAATTCATTTTTTTTATAATATTTCTTTTCTTATTTGGTTTTTTCATTAATAAAATTACCTTTTATGGATATGAAAAAGTTAAACCATATACTTCTTATTTGAATTATCAAAAAAGTATTTATAGACGAGAAGCATTTAATATTATTGATAATAAAGAATATATATCAAAGGAAAATGAAAATTATAGAGTTTATAACATTTCGATAAATTATCTTTATCTCTTCAAGCATAACGAGAAAATATTTGTATTATATAAAGATTCTATATATTCAATAAATGGTAAAAACATAATAAATAAAAAATTTCTAGAAAAAAATGCGGAAGGTTTTTTCCTAGCAGATAATAATTTATATTTTGCTCATGGTGATGAGGCAGAAAAATCAATATTCGGATTAGGTGATGTCTCTTATTATAGAATAAAGAAATATATGTTTACCAAATTAGATCTTACTACTTTTGAAAAACAAGATATCGATAGAAAAGAATACGAAAGCCTATACTACAGCTACAACAATATAAAAAAAGATAAAATATATCTAGAAAAAACCGATGAGATTTATTCGATGCTATCTTTATTTAAAGAAAAATATCCAAAAGTATTTTTTTGGCAATGTTATGTTGAAAATAACACCCTATATATTTTGAGTTTGCCTAATTGTTTTCATATGATTAATTTAACGGATAACTCAATAGAAGAATTAAAATTAAACACTAATATCTATTTTAATAGTTTTGTTATTGATAATGAATATTACTATTTTAAAGGTGATAAAGAACTCTTTTTATATGATAAATCAAGTAATAATTTAGAACAAATAAGGATAGAACAAAATTATCCTGCGGTAGAATAAGAATAAAATCTGTACTGAAAATTTGACACTTCAATAAATAACGTCAAGATAAAAAGAAAAACAAACCAAATGGGGGGACTATTCTTGGCTTTCAAATCAAGAACAGTCCCCCTTCTTATTTTACTGCAGCAGCTATCAGCTCTGCCATTTCTTTTGTTCCAATAACTTTACTTCCAGGTCCTGCAATATCACCGGTAGCATTCTTATTGGCCCCGTTTACTTGCTTATAACAAAAAATAATGCCTAATATTTGTAAATAGAAAGGTGGTTACATATGGCCGGATTATTATAGATGGGATAGAGCTGCGGAAGCTACTTATGAATTCTGCCAAAACAATATGGCAGCTGCTCTTTATGCATTTTTTGTATCTGAAGGAGGAGTTTAATTACTTAATAAATTATTTTAGTGTGAATTCCTAACTTATTATTATTTGCGTTTATCTGATTATGCATTTTCAACCGAGAGCCTGATTATTAATAATTTTTTAAATTTTCATACCTGGCCAAGCAATTATAGCATCATATAATTGCGGCAAATACTTAGAAATATAAAATCTTAAAACAAGTTAGTGAAAGGATATTTCGCTACTAATGTGGAAATATTCCCACATTAGTAGCGAAAATAACTGCAAATTAAAAAACCCTTAGATATTTATAGGACTTTTTCCCCTAAATTTGGTCCGGAATAATAAACTTATTTGAAAATCCTCCCCAACCAAAAACCTATTAGTAGATAAAATTCCTCAATCGCAATATAGTGGTGATTTAGATTTATCAAGTACTATTTTGTCGTTCTCGGCGCGGAGTAAAAAACAAAAATGGCCAAGGAAAGACTTGAATGATATAACTATCGGCTTTTCTTAAGACTATTAAAAATATCCGGAGGAAAATATCTTGAGTAAATTTTTAAAAGTGCTAATTTGGCTTGGTTTTTTCCTTTTAGCAAGTCTCTTATTTAAAAAGAATATACACTATACAATCCAAGGTCCTATTGGAACTGCTAATTTCTTTAACACATTAGTATCTATTATATTCGTAATACTTTCATTCAAACTATTATTATGGGCCAGAATAAATAATAAAGCGGAAATTTTGATAGCATACTTTCTTTATAGTTGGTTTCCTTTTCTTATGTTCTTTTATTTCGTACCAAAAATAGGAGTAAATTTATTACAGATAGGATTTATATCCACAGGACCTTTACAAGGTTTTGGAATGATTTCATGGACTCCTATTATTCCACTCATGTTATTATTTTTAGTTTATTGTGTGTCAAAGTAAGGAAAACTCGAGGTCCCCAATAAGATTAATCTTTAAAAATTTCCCATAAATTTATAGTTAAATTTGGAAAAACGTTTACCTTTATTGTTTCTTCTGCATTATAAATTTTTGGCTTTCCATAGTCATTGTCCGCTAATAGCTTATATACCATAACGGTCTTTTCTTTTGGGTCGACAATCCAATACTCTTTAACTTTATACTTACAATAAAGGTTTAGCTTTTTTATATAATCGGTAGATACAGATGTGGGAGACACAATTTCAATAATTAAATCGGGGGCTCCCTTACATCCTCTGTCATCCAATTTATTCTTATCACATATCACGGAAATGTCAGGCTGAACTACAGTATCGATTTCCTCCAAATTCACACTTTCCTCTGCAAATCTCACATCAAAAGGCGCACTGTATACTTCGCAGTTTTTATCTTGCAGGTAGTTATACAAGTGATTGAATATGAACCCTAGAATCTTTTGATGTAATCTGGATGGAGATGGAGTCATCAGAATAGGCTCCCCGTCAATCAACTCCCATCTCTCTTCCCCATCCCAATTTAGATAGTCTTTATAAGAGTATTTTTTGTTTTTCTCCAACGGAGTACCCATGCTGATTCACACCTTTCCTTATCTTATTAATTAATTCTATTATGCCATACTTTTAATTAAATTTAACCCTTTTCCTTACAGATTAACCTCTTGCAACCCAAAAGGGAGATTGCCACGCTCCGCTCGCGATGACTTTATAACTAAGACGTGTGTTTTTTCAGGAATATACATTACTCGCCTCTAACAACAGAAGAAGACCGGCGGTGCCGGTCTTCTTCTGTTACTAATTTATTGAGTTAGCTATCAGCTCTGCCATTTCTTTTGTACCCACAATTTTACTTTCCGGCCCTGCAATATCCCCGGTAGCATAACCAGCTGCCAAAACCTTATCTACTGCTTTTTCCACCGCTTGCGCAGCATGCTCATTACTACAGGTAAATCGGAGCATTAATGCTATTGAAAGGATAGTTGCAATGGGATTTGCTTTATCCTCTCCGGCAATATCCGGCGCTGAGCCGTGGGAAGGTTCATACAGATTGACTTTCCCGCCTAGGCTGGCTGAGGGCAGCATCCCTAAGGAGCCGGCGATACTGGCGGCTTGGTCGCTTAAGATATCGCCAAACATATTCTCGGTAACAATTACATCAAATTGTTTAGGGTTTATCACCAGCTGTAAAGCCGCATTATCAACATACAGATGTTCCACCTTAACATCAGGATACTTCTGATTCACTTCGGCAACTACTTCCCTCCATAAACGGGAGGTTTCCAAAACATTTGCTTTGTCTATAGAATGCAGTACTTTTTTGCGCTTTTGAGCTAGCTCAAAACCCCGTTCTACTAAGCGATAAATTTCTTCCCGGGTATAACTGATAGTATCATATGCCCCATCATCAGTGCGTCCCTTTTCCCCAAAGTAGGCCCCTCCGGTTAGCTCTCGGAATATTACAATATCTACTCCATCTAAATAGCCTGGCTTCCAGATAACTTTACTTTCTAATAAATTATAATATTTGACAGGCCGGAGATTACAATAAAGACCTAAGCTTTTCCGTAATGCTAATAAACCTGATTCGGGTCTGAGCGTTCTATCAAGATTATCCCACTGGGGGCCCCCAACAGAACCTAGAAAAACAGCATCACTATCTAAAACCAGCTTCCTGGTCTCTTCAGGGAAAGGGGAGCCGGAAGCATCGTAAGCTACCCCACCAAACTGACCATAATGGAAGCTAAAATCTATTCCAAACACTTCTGCTACCTTGTTAATAACAACCATTGCACCATCAACTATTTCCGGACCAATACCATCACCCGGTAAAACTGCAACTTTAATCATTGAATTTCACCTTACCCTTGACATAATTTAAAAGATTCCCCGCTTTGATAATCTCCTGAATAAAGGGCGGAAAGGTTTCTGTTTCATATTCTTCACCTGTTGATACGTTATAGATATAGCCCTGATTGACATCTACTTCAACATTATCGCCGGTGGATATCCCCCACACAGCCTCAGAAGCTGTCACAATGGGCAATCCGATATTAATGGCATTGCGATAAAAAATTCTTGCGAAGCTCTGAGCTACTACACAACTAATACCAGCCGCTTTAATAGCTACCGGCGCATGCTCCCGCGAACTGCCGCAACCGAAATTCTTGCCTGCTACCAGAATGTCCCCCTTTTGGATTTTTCCGATAAAATCGGGGATTACATCCTCTAGACAGTGTAATTTTAGGAATTCTTCACTGGCATCATTAAGATATCGGGCTGCAATTATCAAATCAGTATCGATATCATCCCCGACCCGCCATACTTTACCGATATATTTAGTCATTTATCTTACCTCCTCAGGAGAACTTATTTTTCCTTGAATAGCCGTTGCTGCCGCTATTGCAGGGCTTGCCAAATATACTTCACTCTCAGGATGTCCCATTCGGCCCACGAAATTACGGTTTGTGGTAGATACGGCTCTTTCGCCTTTAGCCAAGATTCCCATGTAACCTCCTAAACAAGGGCCACAGGTAGGTGTACTAAAAACTCCGCCCGCATTGATAATAATATCTACAATACCCTCCTTGATACACTCCTGGTAGATAGCCTGGGTACCTGGTATGACTATCAACCGCAGATAGGGATGAACTTTCTTACCTTTAAGTACCTTGGCAGCAGTCCGCATATCTTCCATTCTCCCATTTGTACAGGAACCAATTACTACCTGATCAATGGCCACATCCCCCGCCTTATCGATATCCCGGGTATTAGAAGGAATATGAGGAAAGGCTACTTGAGGTTTAAGAGTGCTTAAATCCATTTCTATTACCTCAGCATATTTAGCATCAGGGTCACTATGATAGAATATATAAGGCCTTTTAACCCTGCCTTTAACATAATCCCTGGTTTTTTCATCAAAGGCCATAATCCCATTTTTTGCTCCTGCTTCAATAGCCATATTGGCGATACTAAAGCGGCTGTCCATTGATAAATGCTCCAAGCCTTCACCTGTAAACTCCAGAGCCTGATAACGGGCTCCGTCCACCCCAATTTTCCCAATTAGAGCCAAAATGACATCTTTACCTACCACCCAGGGGTTTTCAGGTTTACCTTTTAATATGACCTTAATGGTTTCCGGAACCCTTAACCATACCTCCCCGGTTGCCATAGCTGCTGCCACATCAGTACTTCCTACCCCTGTAGCAAAGGCCCCCAATGCACCATAGGTAACAGTATGGGAATCAGCCCCGATAACCAAATCTCCCGGTCCCACAATCCCTATTTCAGGGAGCAAACAGTGTTCAATTCCCATCTGCCCTACCTCATAATAATGAGTAAGTCCTTGTTCCTTAGCAAAATCACGAATTGCTTTACATTGTTCAGCTGACTTTATATCTTTAGCAGGAGAAAAGTGATCCGGAATCATCACTACTCGTTCTTTGTCAAAAACCTTTGTTGCTCCTAACTTCCTAAATTCATTAATAGCTACCGGTCCTGTTATATCATTACTTAGAACAATATCCACCCTTGCATTTATTAAATCTCCCGCCTGTACTGTTTCTACTCCCGCATGGGCAGCCAATATTTTTTCCGTAATGGTCATCCCCATTATCATCACATCCCTTCAGCTTTTTCACTTGAATAATTTTTAGTCATATTTAAAGCCTTATTAATGGCATTAAGGTAAGCCCTAGCACTAGATTCGATGACATCAACACTTATCCCCCGGCCAGTAAAGGATTTGCCCTGGTAAGAAGCCTTAACAACTACCTCACCCTGGGCATCTCGCCCTGAGGTCACAGAGTTAATTGCATACTCCTCTAAAATAAACTCCTGTTTTACAATACTATTAATGGCTGCATAGGTTGCTTCAACTGGCCCCTTGGCAATAGCCGCCTGCTCATAAAGAACTCCGTTGACATTAACCCCTACCGTTGCTGTGGAAACTATATTTGTGCCCGATGAAACATTAAGATAAGAAAATTGATAGGTCTCGGGGCCCTTTAGAGCTTCAGTATCAATAAGAGCAATTATATCTTCATCCAAAACGATTTTCTTATTGTCACAGAGTTCCTTAAAGCTTTTAAAGGCTTTATCCAGCACTTCCCCTTCAAAGTCATAGCCTAAATCCTTCAAATGCATCTTAAAAGCATGGCGGCCAGAATGCTTCCCTAGAAATATATTGTTGCCTGGTACACCGATCATAGCGGGATTCATTATTTCGTAAGTTTCTCTTTCTTTTAAAACACCATCCTGATGAATACCTGACTCATGGACAAAGGCGTTTTTCCCGACGATAGCTTTATTGGGTTGAATTAACATACCAGTCAAGGTGCTTACCAGCTTACTGGCTCGATAAATTTCCCCTTTATTCACATTGGTATCAGCTTTCAAATAATTACGGCGAGTATAAAGGGCCATAACCAATTCCTCCAAAGAGGCATTGCCGGCTCTCTCCCCTATACCGTTAACAGTGACCTCTACCTGAGTTGCCCCATTGTTGATAGCTGCTAGCGAATTAGCTACAGCCATCCCAAGGTCATTATGGCAGTGGACACTGATAGCTGCCTGGTCAATATTGGGAACCCTCTCCCTGATAGCTTTAATAAATTCACCGAATTCCCAGGGGGTTGCATAACCTACAGTGTCAGGAATATTTATTGTTTTAGCACCAGCGGCAATTACCGCTTCAAACAATTCACACAAATAGTTTAGCTCACTGCGGAAAGCATCCTCAGCAGAAAATTCCACATCCTCGGTCAAAGAGGAAGCCAGCTTTACAGCATCTACAGCACTTTTTAGTACCTCATCTGGGGTTTTTTTCAGCTTATGTTTCATATGAATAGGAGAAGTAGCAATAAAGGTATGAATTCTTGGCCTTTCGGCATTCTTTAAAGCTTCCCAAGCCCTTTTAATATCTGCTTCACTAGTTCTCGCTAACCCTGCAATTATAGGGCCTTCTACTGATTGACTAACTGCTCTAACAGCCTCAAAATCCCCCGGCGAGGCAATAGGAAAACCTGCCTCAATACAGTCCACACCCAGCTTAGCTAACTGCCTGGCTAAAGCAATTTTTTCCTTAACATTCAAACTTACTCCTGGAGATTGTTCCCCATCCCTTAAGGTAGTATCAAAGATAAAAATGTTTTTCATTTTAAACATCCCCTTCCCTGTATTTGTAGGGGCGCCCTTTGGGCGTCCGCTAGGTGACTAGTGACTAGTTATTGTGACTAGTTATTGTGTCTAGTATTTGGTCATTTTTCCTGGTTTCGTGTCCAGTGCTCAGTGACCGGTGCTCAGTAATTAAGGTTGAGGTTTCGCTTCGCTAGGTTAAGGTTGAGAAAATACCTTAAACTTACTGCTTACTTTAGTCTTAGCTTTAGTCTCAGTCTTAGTCTCAGTCTTAGTCTCAGCCTTAGCCTTAACCTTAGCCTTAACCTTAACCTTAACCTTAGCCTTAACCTTAACCTTAACCTTAATTTTCCCCTTAGGGGCCCGTGGTTAAATAATAGGTTGAAATCTGACTAAATAAAAAAACCTTTCATCTCTAAAACATAGAGACGAAAGGTTTAAGCTTCCGCGGTACCACTCTAATTGATATAAAAGGTTAACAAAAAATAAATAACCCAAATATCCACTCTTTCGGGTACTAACATACCCTATCCCTTTTTACGGTGGGCTTCCGGCCAAATCTACTTTCCGAAGATTTCGGTTGGCAACTCCAGGGTGAGTTTCAGCCTTAATATCTACTGCCTTCCACCAACCGGCAGCTCTCTGAAAATACTCCAGCTTACTGATCCCTATCACAGTCTTTAATCAATATTTAGTTAATGTGTATTTTATACCACATTTCCAAAATTGTCAACCAGGAAAAATAAACATTTTCTCCAAACCATCACCGGCTAAAACTATAGGGGAAACCAAGTCCTCTGGATTTATGGGACACTCAATAATAGTAAATTTATTGTTTCCTAGCGCTTCTTTTAGTACCTCCGGTACCTCTTGGGCATTTTCTATCCGGAAACCTTCTGCACCATAAGCCTTGGCTAAATACATAAAATCTAAAGTCTTTTTAAAGTTGACACCAGCATAACGTTTTCCACAATAATGATGCTGCAGCTGGCGAACCATTCCCAATACTTGATTATTAAAGATAATTATTTTTATAGGAAGATCAAGCTCTGCGATAGTACCTAGCTCTGGCATGCCCATTTGAAAGCTGCCATCACCCGTGATAACCACCACAGTTTTATCGGGTTGAGCTAGCTGAGCACCTAAAGCCGCTGGTATCCCATAGCCCATTGTCCCTAAGCCCCCGGATGAAATTAATGTCCGCGGCCTGTTAAATGGATAGTGCTGAACAGTCCACATCTGATGTTGTCCCACATCAGTAGTAATTATCAAATCCTGAGGCGCAAGCCTCTTTAAGCTTCTTAAGACCCAAGGAACATTAAGCCCCTCTTCTATTTTCACATTGTGATGAGGGTAATTTATACTTCGAGGCTTACTTGTACCTTCTGAAAGGTGTTGAATCATTTCCTTTAAGATATTTTTTAAATCACCTACAATTGGTACATCAACAGATACGTTTTTACAGATTTCTGCTGGATCTATATCAATATGAATAATCTTAGCTTTAGGAGCAAACTTTTCAGGATTACCTACTACTCGATCATCAAAACGCATGCCTAAGGCTAGAAAGTAGTCACAATTCTGTACAGCCATATTTGCGGCATGATTGCCATAGGTTCCTAGCATACCCAAAAAAGCCGGGTCATTGCCTGGAAAGGAACCCAAGCCCATTAGGGTAGAAACCACTTTAGCACCAGTAATTTCTACAAGTTTTTTTACCTCTAAGGATGCACCAGCGTTAATAACTCCGCCTCCGGTACAAATTACAGGGCTATCAGCTTCACTTAATAATCTGATAGCATTTTTAATCATTGTAGGATGACCCTTAAGGTTAGGCTTATAGCTCCTAATATCCACTTTCTCACACGGCTTATAGTATTCCATGGCTAAGGAAACATCCCTGGGTATATCAATCAATACTGGCCCAGGTCGCCCACTTTCAGCTATATAAAAGGCCTCAGCCACAATCCTGGATAGATCCTTTACATCCTGGACGAGATAGCTATACTTGGTAATCGGTGAAGCTATGCCTGTAATGTCGACCTCTTGAAAGGCATCTGTTCCTACCATAGCTTTGGGGACTTGCCCCGTTATCACAACTAGAGGCACAGAATCCATATATGCTGTAGCAATACCCGTTACTAGATTTGTAGCTCCAGGACCCGAGGTAGCAACACAAACCCCTGTTTTCCCTAAAGCTCGTGCGTAACCGCTGGCAGCATGGGCACCACCTTGTTCATGTCTGACCAAAATCTGACAAATGGAGCTTTCCCTTAAGGCATCAAAAATCTCCAAGACCGCCCCTCCCGGATAACCAAAGATAATCTCAACACCTTGGTCCTCGAGAGCTTTAACAAGTATCTGCGCCCCATTTATATGCATATAATCAACCCCTTATTTTCGCAGCCAAGGCATATGTGCCCGCAATTCTTTTCCTACTGTTTCAATTAAATGTTCTTCATCTATTCTTTTCAGGGAATTATAAGTAGGTCTGCCCACTTGATTTTCTAACATCCAATCTTTAGCAAACTTCCCTTGTTGTATTTCTGTAAGTATTTTTTTCATTTCCTTTCGTGTATCTTCGTTGATAATACGACGTCCAATAACTAAATCGCCAAACTCAGCGGTATCACTAATGGAGTATCTCATATTACTGATACCACCTTCATACATCAAGTCCACTATAAGTTTCATTTCATGCAGGCATTCAAAGTATGCTGATTCCGGCTGGTAGCCAGCTTCCACCAAGGTGTCAAACCCAGCTCTAACTAATTCTGTCATCCCACCGCAAAGCACAGCTTGTTCTCCAAAAAGGTCAGTTTCTGTTTCCTCTTTAAAAGTAGTTCCCAAGACTCCAGCCCGTGTGCAGCCTATACCCTTAGCAAAAGCCAGAGCAATATCCCAACATTTTCCTGTTGCATCTTGGTGAATAGCTACCAATCCCGGAACACCTTGGCCATCTACATAAAGTCTTCTAAACACATGACCTGGACTCTTCGGTGCAGCCATAAATACATCAACATCAGCAGGAGGAACTATCTGCCCAAAATGAATATTAAAACCGTGAGAAAAGCTTAGACCTTTCCCGGCCGTTAAATTTGGCTTAATATATTTCTCATAAATATTGCCTTGTTGCTCATCAGGAATCAACACATGAATTATATCGGCTTGAGCACAGGCTTCATCAATAGTTAATGCTTTCAATCCATCTGCTTCCACTTTGTCAAAGGATTTACTGCCAGGTCTTAGACCTACTACCACATCTAACCCGCTGTCCCGTAAGTTTTGAGCCTGAGCATGCCCCTGACTGCCATAACCAATTACTGCAATTTTTTTACCCTGTAATACCTCAACATTTGCATCCTTATCATAATACATCTTCGCCATTTTTTACCTCCAATTATTAAGTTACTAGTTACTGGTGACTAGTGACTGGATATTTTATTATTAGTATGATAATAATACTCATTTACCCTGCCGTCAACCAGAAGAATCATAAGGTCCAGATAATGCATCATCCAGTTTTCCCTTAAAAGCAAGGCATCCCAATAAATTTCCATTCATAGGATGCCTTTTTTATCCGGACACCGGACACTGGACACTGGTCCCTGATCACGGGACCCAAAAAGTCACCCAGCAGCAAATATTACTTCGGTCCCCGAACCATAGAAATTATTCCTGCTTTGACAATTTCCTGAATGCCAAAGGGCTGTAAGGACCTTATAATAGCTTGAATTTTTTCTTCATCCCCAGTAGCTTCGACAATAAGGGATTTTCTGCCAATATCAACGATTCTAGCCCGAAAGATATCCATAAGCTGTGCTATTTCACCTTTTGCTGAATTATCAGCATTAACCCGAACCAGAAGCAGCTGTCTATTTACTGTATCTTCATTTGTAACATCATTAACTTTAATAACATCTATAAGTTTATTGAGTTGTTTAGTGACCTGCTCAATTATCCTTTCGTCACCATCTACTACAATGGTCATCCGGGATATGGAACTATCCTCTGTTTCACTGACCACTAGGCTTGTGATATTATATCCCCTCCGGGCAAACAGACCGGAAACTCTTGAAAGTACACCAGGATGGTTCTCAACCAATACTGCTAACGTGTGCTTCATTTTTCCAACTCCTATACATTTGGTCTAAACTACATCCAGCTGGTACCATAGGAAAGACATTGGCACCTGGGTCTACTTTAATATCTACTAACCAAGGTTCCCTATTTGCCATAGAAGAATGTAAGGTTTCTTTAAGTTCTCTATTTTCATATAGGGTTTTGGCTTTAATATTATATGCTCCTGCCAGTTTTTCCCAATCCGGGCCCACTTCCAGGATAGTTTCCGCATAATTTTCTTGGAAGAAGAGCTCCTGCCACTGTCTAACCATACCCAAAGACCCGTTATTTATCAAGAATATTTTTATGGGCAAATTCCACTGCTTTATTACCGCCAATTCTTGAAGATTCATCTGCAGACTACCGTCTCCGGTAATGAGAACTACTTTCTTGTCTGGATAGGCCATTTGAACACCTATAGCGGCTGGTAGACCAAAGCCCATTGTCCCTAGTCCTCCTGAAGTAATAAAACTTCTGGGTTTTTTAGGATGGACAAAAAGTGCTGCCCACATTTGATGCTGACCTACATCGGTAACAACAACAGTATCATCATCTAATAATGAATTAATTAAGTTCATTACTCCCTCAGGATCCAGACCTCTCCCAAAATTAACTTTTTCAACGGGATTCTGGATAAGAATCGACCGCAACCACTCTTTGTTGTTTCTACTAGCCCAAAGCTTTTCGCATAAAACTTCTAGAAAGTCTTTACTATCACCCACAATAGGAATATCTGAAGCCCGGTTTTTATTATGCTCAGCAGCGTCAATATCCACATGAATAACCTTGGCCTTAGAGGCAAACTGTTCTACTCTCCCTGTGACCCTGTCATCAAACCTCATTCCTACTGCCAATAAGCAATCACAATTTTGCATAGCCCAATTGGCTTCAATGGTCCCGTGCATACCCACCATTCCCAAAAATAAAGGGTGGTCTGCCGGAAAGACACCTTTACCCATCAAGGTTTGTGAAACAGGTATTTCATTTTTCATGGCAAAATCCTGTAACAGCCGATTACTACCCTCAGAATTATTAACACCACCCCCAACAATAATTAGGGGCTTTTTAGCTTTTTTCAGAGCCTCCACGGCTTTTTCCACTTGGGTAAAATCAAGCTCAGGTTTTTTTAGCTTTTCTAGAAGATGTTTTCGTACCCCAGGATTACGAACCTCCGTTACCTTTTGAGTAAAAACATCTTTGGGTATATCGATAAGGACAGGTCCTGGCCGGCCTTGGGTTGCTATAAAAAATGCCTCTTCGACAATACCAGGAATATCATTAGCATCCCTTACCAAGTAACTGTATTTGGTTACAGGATGACTTAAACCAAGCATATCAGCCTCCTGAAAGCTGTCTTTCCCTATAAAACTGCTGGCTACCTGACCTGTAATAGCAATTACAGGCGAAGAGTCCATTTGAGCTGTAGCTAGACCGGTAATCAGATTAGTACCACCGGGACCAGAGGTAGCAAAACAAACACCAGGCTTTCCTGTTACCCGTGCATAACCATCCGCAGCATGGGCTGCTCCCTGCTCATGTTTAGTTAGAATATGTTTAATGCTGCTTTTTTTCAATACATCATATAGAGGAATCACAGATCCTCCGGGTATACCAAAAACCAGTTCCACACCTTGTTCTTCCAAACTTTTTAATAAGAGCTCAGCTCCTAACATAAAGCACCTCCAAAATTTTGGCTTTAATTTGTTAGAATTACCGGCTCCTCAATGCTACCCAAAAAAAGGTATCCCACTACTTGCTCTACCTTATTTCTGGGAGTCATCACCCCCACTAAGAGGTGGGACTTTTCACAAGAACCCACACCTATCACCCCATTATTTTAGTAAATTACATAAGCTTGTGGCTAGTTACTAGTTATTTGAGACTAGTTTTTATTACTATTGCCTCATTACAGTGACTAGCGGTTAAATAGAAAACGGCAAACCCCAAATTTGCTTTGGAACTTGCCGCCGGGCATTTTATTCCCACGGTGTACCAGAGTTCAGTGACTAAAGTCACTGTAGGCTAAGGTCGAGGCTGAGGTTAAGGTTAAGGCTATGTTAGTTTTAAGGTCTTTCTCAACCTTAACCTAGCAAAGCGAAGTGAGCGAAACCTAAACCTTAGTAATGCGTTAGCATTGCTACTCAACCTTAACCTAGCGAAGCGAAACCTTTACCTTAGTAATAATCTGGCTGTACCGCTCGGTCCAAGACATTCAAGATAACTAGTCTAGCCTCTAGCTTCTAGAACCGGAACCCTAGGTACACTTCCATATATATAGTTGTTAGTTACTTCCCTTTTTACCATTATACTATAACACATTATTAAAGGGTTATTTTTATATAACAGCTATTAGTATTAAGTATACAAAGATCACCTCCTCCCGTCAATATTAAAAAAGCATTTTTTTAAAATTTATTAAAAATTTTATTATTTTGAGAAGGATAATTTTAAAGGACATAGAATATATAAAAAGTGGTCATACCACCGACCTCATACCAGAGGTCAGGTACTATATATCAATTCTATCTATATTATTAAGGAGGTTTTTTTTAATGGCAGTAAGAGTTGCTTATGTTGTTGATGAGGCTAAAGATAATGTTGCTACTATCCTCTCCAACGACATCAAAAAAGGAATGGCTATCCCCGTAACCTTTGATGGTCAAGAACAACAAATCACCGTTAGTGCTGATATCCCCCACGGTCACAAAGTGGCAATCAGACCTATTACAAAGGGTGAAACTATCTGGAAGTATGGTCTAAGTATTGGCGATGCTATGGTTGATATCGCAGTTGGTGAGCATGTCCACATTCACAATATTGAGCCTGTAAGGGGTCGTGGTGACCTCCATGCTGACAAGAAAGGAAGTGCATTCTAAGATGGGTAAATGGTATGGTTACCGTCGTCCCGACGGTCAAGTTGGTTGTCGTAATTACACTTTAATTCTTTCTGCTACTGTTTATGCTAATAGTACAGTAGAAAGGGTTGCAAACACTATTTATGGTGCTATTCCCATAACACACCATTTAGGCCGCTGCCAAACTAAGTCTGACTTAAAAATGACCTTTGATGTACTTTGCGGTATGGCGAAAAACCCTAATGTCGGTGGTGTTGTAATTGTTGACCATTTCCGTGAAGATTT
>LADT01000008.1 GCA_000961765.1 Clostridiaceae bacterium BRH_c20a
CCTCGTATAATATGTTTAGTCCCTCCTAAAACAGATAATTTCCAATTTTAAAAGAGAGACATTGTTCCTTGAAAACTAAATACTAGCTCTTTAAAATCGTACAAAGCCCGTTCATTTTACCCTTGATGGGGAGAGGTCCCCATGGTAGGCTAATCTGCCTACAGACACCTCCCCTAAGGGGGTGGCTGCCTTTGTCTGTTAACCATGGGGACAGAGGCTCCCCGTCAAGGGCGGGCGTCTCAGTTAGAATTACATAAATTGGGACTGGACTTTTCGTGATGTTCCCAGACAATGGTCTTAGGATCCATTTGGGGAAATCCTTCCACCTCCTGTAGCATTGACTACTATTAAAGTCTGTTTCCTCAGTACTCGTTTGAACTTCTAACCCACAGGCTGTTCCCTCCGGCAACCCATGCTGGAAGATAGCTGCTTCCAGGTAGCCCATGGACCGGAATGTGTTCTAATACGCGAGGGTGATTGATCAACGAGAGCGCTGGGGGCATCCCGAAGAGTCCATTTCCCTTGATCCTAATATGAAAGGGGGTTGAACCCATTGAAACTTTTTGTTGGAATTGACGTTAGTTCTTTGGATTTAAAGGTGTGCATCATGGACATAAATGGTGATACACTTAATTCTTTTGCCGTAAATAACAACCTGGATGGGGCCAGTTATTTACGTGATCAAATCGTTATTTTAGCGGACAAGCATTCTAGCCATGAAATTCAAATTGGCATGGAAGCAACATCCGTATACAGTTGGCATCCAGCTATGTTCTTAAACGAAGATGAAGCCTTAAATAAGCGACAAACTAAGGTATATACCATTAATCCTAAGTTAATTAATAAGTTTAAAGAGGCTTATGTTGACTTAGATAAAAATGATTATATTGATGCTTGGATTATCGCTGACCGCTTGCGGTTTGGGAGGCTTCCAATATCTATGGTTATGCAAGAACAATATGTTGCTTTACAACGCTTAACCCGGATGCGCTACCATTTGACCCACAATCTAGTACGTGAAAAACAATATTTTCTACAGCACCTATTTTTTAAGTGTAGTGCTTTTACTTCTGAAGTGGAAAGCTCTGTATTTGGAAATGCCATTACTGAACTCTTAATGGAAAAGTATAGCATCGATGAAATCAGCTCTATGGATACTCAATTTCTTGCCGACTATCTTAAAGATAAAGGCAGAAACCGCTTCCCTGATCCGGAGCATGTTGCTAAGTGTATCCAAAAGGCTGCTAGGTCTTCTTATCGCCTTTCTAAGTGTGTTGAAGATTCCATTGACATTCTTTTGGCCACCTCTATCGAAGCTATCCGTAGCATTAAAGCTCAAATAAAGCAACTGGATAAAGCCATTGAGAAAATAGTAGATGGCATTCCTAATACTTTAAAAACTATTCCTGGCATTGGTCCTGTTTTTTGCGCTGGCATTTTAGCTGAAATCGGTGATATTAATAGGTTTAAAGACCAAGCTGCTTTAGCTAAATATGCCGGGCTTACTTGGCGTAAACATCAATCCGGAAATTTTAATGCCGAAGAGACTAAACTGATACGCTCCGGTAATCGTTATTTAAGGTTTTATCTGATTGAGGCTACCAACTCAGTTAAAAACCATGATCCTGAATTTGGTATTTACTATCGGAAAAAGTATCGTGAAGTCCCTAAACATCAACATAAAAGAGCACTCGTCTTAACCGCAAGAAAATTTGTGCGTTTGGTTGATACGCTGCTACGTAACGACCAAATCTACACGCCTAGGAGGAAGGTGAATATATGAGGTAAAACACCTCCTTATATCCTTTGGTAACATTCCAGTTTTTTACATAAAAGACTGGGTTTGTTTAGTGTACTCTTTTTTACAAAAATTAGGCTTTTGGATTTCCAATTTTAAAATTTATAGACTTGACATATTACCACAGGACTTCAATAGTAATAATTAAGGTTAAGGTTTAGGTTAAGATTAGAGATTCCGCTTCGCTAGATTTGAAGAAGTGAAGCTGACGCCTAAAAAAACTCTATTTATGCTTACTCATATACTAATTTACGACTTAACCTTAACCTAGCGAAACGAAGTGAGCGAACCTTAACCTGAAAAACCAGCTTAGCTGGTTTTTCCTAACACCCACTCCAAAACAATATCTGCCTGCTTAGCGGCAGTGATATTAACCCTCGGGGACATGGGTGGACAGTTTGCACTGACTTCAGAAATATCATCACCAACTAAATAAAATGTAGTATTAATCTTTTTTACCGTTATCTTATCACTGTTACCCCAGCCCGCAAGCCCCGAAGCGGCAACAAGTAATTTAGGGGAAGAGAGATATGCTTCTATGATTAGCTTTTTAAATTCTACTCGGTCAAAGGCTTCAACTATTATATCACAGTCATCAAAAAAGCTGTGGATATTTTCGGATATAATCTTTGCGCACACTGCGGTAATATCAATATTAGGATTAATCCTTAGAAGATTTTCCTTTAAAGCTAATACTTTGGTTTTTCCTACTTGGTCTAAAAAGTAGAACTGACGATTGAGGTTAGAAAATTCGATGTTATCATAATCTACAATAGTAATGTGTTTAAAGCCACTACGAACTAAGTTAAAGGCACAGTTAGACCCCAATCCTCCAGCCCCTGCAATACCTATTTTGACTCCTTGAATTTTCGCTAGACTATCTAGGCCTATATATTTGGCTAAAGCCTCTTCAAAGTTGTTCATATTAACCTCCATTCCGCCGCTACCGCGGACGGCACAAATAGTAATGAAAAATGGTGTGTTGTTCTCCACTTGGTTATAATTTAGTTTAAGGAAAAGACATACTACAAAGCACGGTGGGGTGAGTCGTAGATTACTTCTCAGTTCAAAACAGTATATTAACCAGTGTAAGAATCATCTTTCAAGCACAAATAAGTGGTTCTATAAGACCGCACGCTAATTATTGTTTTAGCTCTTAGTTAAATGTGTGGTGATTCAGTCAATGTCTTCCTCCTAAAATTTGAAAGGAGGCTGAACCATGAAAGTTGTTTATCCTATATGCTGTGGTATCGATGTGCATAAGACTTTTCTCGTAGCCACAATCATTACTTCAAAGGGGATTACCCCTCATTACTCAAAAAAGAGATTCTCCATCTTTAACAATTCCATTCTCCAATTCAAGCAGTGGCTGATTGATAACAACTGCTATGATGTATGCATGGAATCAACTGGGAAATATTGGGTTCCCGTCTACAATCTTTTGGAAGATACCATCCGGGTCACTGTTGCCAACCCTAAATGGGTGAAGGCTGTAAAAGGACATAAGGATGATAAAAAAGATTCCAAATGGATTGGTGACCTTTTCCGTCTTGGTCTAGTCCCGGGAAGTTATATTCCTGAAAAACCAATCCGTATTCTCCGTGAATACACTCGCTACAAGTCAAAACTTGTTTCTTGTAGAAGCAGTGAAAAAAACCGTTTTCAAAATGCTTTCACCGTCTGTAATGTGTCCCTTGATGCTGTCGTTTCCGACATGTTTGGCAAATCTGCCACTTCCATCACGGACTATCTGATTTCCTCGGATACCTTCAATCCAGAATACTGTACTTCTCTTCTCCAGAAATCACTGAAGAAAAAAGCAGATACCGTGGTTGAATCCATCAACGGATATCAAATGACACAGACACAAAAAGAGCGTATGATAATGATTCGTTCCCATCTTGACTATTTAACCAAGTCCATTGCTGAATTGGATGAAAAACTTGATAAGATGGTCGAACCTTATGAAGGTGCCATCAAACTTCTCTGTACCATTCCCGGAGTTAACAGAGCTTCTGCCATCACCATTATCTCCGAGATTGGCACAGATATGTCTCAATTTGCCAACTCCAAGCGTTTGTGCTGCTGGGCGGGACTAACGCCTGGCAACAATGAATCTGCCGGTAAGAAGAAATCTGTCCGTATTACACGTGCCGGTGTCTACCTCAAACCTGCATTGGTGCAAGTTGCCCATGCAGCCGTGAAATCGGATAAGTCTCCCTACTACAAAACCAAATACGAACACATTTATAAAAGGAGGGGCAAAAAAAGAGCCATAATCGCTATTGCAAGGATGATGCTCACCGCTATTTACAATATGTTTATTACTGGCGAAGTGTGGAATCCAAGCGATTTATATAAAATTGATATGCCACAAGAAATGGTGTCCAAGCAGAAAGAGAAAGCAATTAAACAAGCTATAAAACTTCTCATTTCTAATGATGTAATAAAATATACTGACATTTCTGTGGCTTAAAACTAACGCTAAATTTTTTTGGGTCTTATGTTAAAGAACCTTTATTAAGTGCACCCTTTTTTACTTCCCATTATGTTATTTTTCACGCTACCACATCCCAATACTTAATTCATGCTAAATGGAGTGTCATTTTTAGAGATACTGCCAGTCTTTTAAAACCGGCTGATAGCCTTTATTCAAAATAGCTGCTCTAACCTCAGCCACAGACCGGTTATCGGAAATCTCAAACTGTCCATCACTTTTGTTGTCCTGGGAATGACCCCCTACTTCAGTGGAAGAACCGGCAGACATTTTGGTTACACCTAATTTCATCAGGTTATCCCTGAATTGGGCACTTTCCCTAGTAGAGATAGTTATGCCGACCCTGGGTAAAAATAACCTGAAGGCCAGCATAGTTTGGACCAGATCCCGGTCCTCGGAGATGCTAACCGGCTGAAAGCTGCCTTTGTGGGGACGTAAACGGGGCAGAGAAATGCCGATTTCTACTCCGGGAAAATTATCCTGAAGATATTTGGCATGGAGCCCGGTGAGAAAGGCATCAGCGCGCCAGTCAGACAAGCCCAAAAGTGCCCCAATGTTGATGGACCTCATTCCGGCATTTCCTGCTCGTTCCGCTGCTTCCAACCGGAATCCGTAATCCTTCTTGGGTCCGGATAGATGTACTGCATCATACCTGGTTCTGTTATATGTTTCTTGATAAATAGTGATGCTGTCAACCCCAGCTTTAACTAATTCTTTATATTCCTCTGTTTCCATAGGATAGATTTCTATAGTTATAGATGTAAAATATTTTTTTAAGATTTGCCCGCATTCAAGCAAATACTGTAAATTGGCATGGGTTCTAGATTCGCCTGTTAGGACTAAAATATGCTTTAGCCCGGTTTCAGAAATTACCTGGGCTTCCATTTCCACTTCCTCTAAGGTTAGGGTCTTCCTTAAAAACTTATTTTCTACATTAAAACCGCAGTAGGCGCAGCGGTTAACGCAGTAATTGGATAAATACATGGGAGTATACAAAAAAATTACTTTACCAAAGTTTTGGATGGTAAGTTTATGGGCCTTTTGAGCCATATTTTCTAAATAACCTGCTCCTTTAGGAGCTAGCAGTATGAGAAAATCCTTATCTGATAAGGATTGCTTATTGAGCGACTTGATTACCATTTCATCGGTAACAGTGCTCCAGAATTGTTGTAAATCGAATTGTTCATGCTCTAAAACTTTATCAAAAAAAGTCACTGCCATTTCTCCTATCTTAGAAAATCTGTAAGGGGAGAAGATGCTTCTCCATATAGTTGTTCGGCCCCGGGGCCGGCTAAATAGGCCAAACGGCCAGCTTTAACCGCTAGATTAAAGGCCTCCGCCATCTTTACAGCATCTTCTGCTGTAGCAATAGCGGTATTTACTAATACCGCATCAGCCCCCATTTCCATAGCCTCGGCAGCCTGGGAAGGCTTACCTATACCTGCATCAACAATGATGGGCAGGTCAATCTCAGCAATGAGAATGCGGATCAATTCCTTAGTTTGCAGTCCGCGGTTAGAGCCAATAGGTGCACCTAGAGGCATTACTGCAGCCGCACCTGCATCTACCAGAGCTTTAGCAACCATTAAATCCGGCGAAACATATGGTAGGACGATAAAACCCTTTTTGGCTAAAATCTCTGTGGCTTTAATAGTTTCATAATTATCAGGCAGTAAATATTTATTATCATTAATAACCTCGATTTTTATCCAGTTACCACAACCAGCCGCCCTGGCTATTTGAGCAATCCTCACTGCTTCTTCCGCGTTTCTGGCCCCTGAAGTATTTGGCATAAGTATACAATCTTTACTTATGTAGTTTAAGATATTTTCCTGCTCCCCGTTTAAATCAACCCTGCGGACGGCAACTGTAACAACTTGAGTTTCAGAGCTTTTTATCACCTGGGGTATGATATTTTTGCTGGGGAATTTGCCTGTACCCAAGAAGAGCCTGTTAGACAATTCTTTACCGCCAATCTTTAAGATATCCTCCATTTTAACCACCTCCGACAAAGCTTAATATTTCTAATTCATCATTTTCTTTAAGGATAATAGTAGCCCATTCGTCTTTTTTGGTAATTTCTAGGTTATATTGAATAACTAGAGTGTCGGGATCTAATTTCTTGAACTGAATAAGATCCATAATGTTGAAATAATCCACCACTTCCATTAGCAGACCGTTGACCTTTATCCGCATTAATTTCCCCCCTTCAATATAAAAAGCCGTAATTCTCGCAGGAGAATTACGGCTTTAATTTACCATAGCTCTTTCCTACGCCGGTATTACCCGGGTCAGGTCCAAAGGGTCGAAGACGTACTTCCTCTCAGCCTAAAAGGCTCCCCTAGAGTATTAAACATATTTTGCAAAGGCATTTTTAAGTTGTTAAAGAGAGTTTGTTTTTCAATTATAATAATATGTTAAGCAAATTAAAATGTAAAGAAGAAGGAGAATTAAATTTGTCGTTTTTATCCTTAACAATAGAAAGGTAGGACCCTTCATCCCCCACTAACAAAACCCTTATTTAATATAATAGTAATATATAAATATGAGACCAGGGGGGTTAGGATGTCAAACCGGCAAACTTTAGAACAATTAATCAGAAATTTAAACATAGATTTATCATGGGGAATATGCGGCCATGGTCCAGTATATTCAACATGCCAGCATGCTTTACGGTCCTGAATATGTAGCTATTTGGGAGTTCAAAAAAGTATCTACGGGAATCGTCCCTAAATCTTTTTAAAAAATTAAGACCCCAAAAGGCGTCTGCTGAAGACCGGCAGATGCTTTTTTGTTATATCAAAAAAGGGTACTCTTGACCACTCATTTTCTCTTTATATGCTTATTTTTTCTAAAACATCATTGGATTTATCATATAAAAAAAGTTCTTTATTATTTATAATTTACTGAATATATAGAATCTTTATATAATACAAATATTTTCTCGTTATGCTTAAAAAGATAAAGATAATTAACTAAAGTGTTACTAGCTTTATAACTCTCATTTTCTTAATACAAGATTCGACAAAATAAGTCAGAACTATTTTCTACTGTTTTCAGTCTAGTGTCAGAAAATATTTAAAAGGAGTGGTTTTGATGAAAAAATTGTTTACTGTTTTTTTAGTACTGGTGTTGTTATTTTTATTAACGGGCATGGCTACAGCTCACGAAAACTTCATCTATGACCTGGAAAGTTCAGATGTTTTTATGTACTATGTTACATCCATAGGGGAATATTCCGATAAGATTTACTGTGAAGCTTATCATGCGACAGCCGGCTATTATCAGCAGTCATTGGAACTGGAGTTGCAGAAAGAGGTTAACAGCAGCTGGGAAAAGGTTACTTCCTGGTATGAATCAGGATACACTACAGGTTTAACAATAGAAGAATTCTATCCCCAAAGTCCTGGAACTTACAGGTGTAAATCTATTCATAAAGCAGGTGGAGAGACTAAAGTATCATATAGTGATACCTGGACTTTTTAATAATGAAAGGGGAAAATAAGGAGAGGGGACACACCTCTCTTTTAGGCTAAGCTCTAGAGTCGAGGTATGTCCCCAATTAATAAAGAACGGTCGGGTGAAAATCATCCGACCGTTCTTTATTTTAGATTTTGGATTATTTTAATTATATCTTGATTGTCCAGGTTTTGGCAGCTCATTGTATAATGAATAGAATTTTCATTCCAAAAAGCAGAAAGAAAATTGTCTTTTTGTATAAACAATATCTCAACATTATTGATTAACTCTTTTTTTACAGCGGTGTCTTTAGGAATATGGATATTACTTTTCTTAGATACTAGATTAGTTTTTTGCCCAAAATTAAGGTACTTATCATCCTGCCGGAAAATGATTTCTACTTGGGCCAGGGGGGGCTCTTTAACGGATACATTAATCCTGGGCTGTGAATTTAATCCTAGGGGAAGAAATCCAGGATATTTTAATTGAAAAACTGTTAATTCCTGGGCTTTTTCAAAAGTAATATCTTTAAATTCACCATTGTTGACTGGGGGATTTACTGTTTCCTTAATTAGGGTTTCGTTATCATTCCGGAAGAAAAACTGGTAGATATCTTCTTTAAATGCCGTTACCTTATTGGGCGCTAAAAAGGAAGCAGGAGCTATAGTCAAAATTAAAACGGCAGCCAGGGCAGTTAAACATTTTTTCTGTATTTGTTTTCTTTTTTTTCTTTTTTCAAGCTCTTGTTGTTGTTCTAAGCGCTTTAAAAAGTCCTCCCACATTTTCTTTTCATCAATGGGGACAGGTCCCTCAATCATTAATTTTAAACTATTTCTAATATATTTATCTAATTGTTCCTCATTCATTATTTGGCCCCCTGTGTTAATTTTAGATAATCCTTGTTAATACCCGGTAATACTCTGGAAAGAGTTCGTTTAGCCCTGTAAAGGGATGATTTAACGGTTCCTGCTGGGATCTGCAGAATCTCTGCTATTTCTTTATCTTTAAGGTCCCAGTAATATTTTAAACTAAGTATCTGGTCAGCGGGGGGAGTTAATTTTGTAATAGCCAGATGGATTTCTTTACTGACCTCGAGCTTTTCCAACTGTTCCAGAGGCTCATTTGTAGAGGGTGTACATTGGTTTATAAAATAATCTAATACCTCATTATCGGCAATAGGAATACATTTCTGGTTTGTTTTATATAAGTCTATTGCACAGTTTGTCGCTATGGAGACTATCCAGGCTTCAAATTTTGCCGGATCTTTTAATTCATGCATATTGTTGTAGGCCCTCATAAAACTTTCTTGTACGGCTTCTTCTGCCAAATGATGGTTTTTTAAAATCATTAGACAAGTTGAATAGATTCTTTTTAAATAAGTGGAATATAGTATTGCAAAACTGGAAGACATAGGTATCACCTTCACCTTTTCCTTTAGATACTAAATTCCATTTTATCCCTAAAAATCCTTTTTATTTGATAAATATTAATTATTATTTTTTTGTTATAAGCAAGTAAATAGGGCCGATAAAACGGCCCCATTTACTTGGTTATCAAAGTTTAAGGATAAGTAATGTAACCACTATAATCTACACTGCTGCCGTCACTAGCAATCATTACGATATAATCTCCGCTTTCTGTAATATTTCTTCTTAAAGTAGCAGAACCATTTGTAAATCCATCCATAATATAAATTGGTTGGTCAGCTTTATCAATACCTAAGAATAATGTTTCAGTATCTGGCGTCCAAGAAATAGTTAGTACAATAGTATCTCCTGCATCAGCTTGATAAGGTCCGTAAACTTTTGTATCTCCTGTTGCTGTACCACTTATTGATACTGTTCCCTGGATAGAAATGGGAGTGGAAGAGTCGGATCCGGAAGATTTATTGGCATAAATTTGCTCTTTAATATCTTCATATTTTACGATTTTAGTTTCTCCTGTTTTAATATTTTGCTGCTCGATTAGTTTATTACTTTTGATTATTTTCGATTCGTCAATAGCTATAGCGTTGTTTTCGGATTCAACTGAGATCTTGTTTTCAGCTTGAACTATTCCAGAGGATAGTATTGATACTACGAAAATTAAAACTAAGAGAAGAGAATATTTTTTCATGGTAAAAAACACCTCCTTTCTAATAGAGTATTTTTCATTGTAAGACACACCTCCTTCTCTTGGAATTCACACATTAGACAGAATATAACCCAAAATAGTTTCATGAAATTTCCAAGAAATTAATACAAGATTCGACAAAAAAGTAAGAGTATATCAGGGAACGCCGTCCTCTTGACATACTCTGCTGTTTCGTGTTGCTTCTTGTCTTTTTCAATTATCCGGTCGAAGGGGATCAAGTACCTCATTACTGTCAAACATGTCAAGAAGCCTGTCCCTCTGGTCATAAAAAGCTAATCCGTCAATGTGCCTGCGATCCATCAATATATAGTTATCATTAATTTTTAGATAAGGGGCAGGTCCTACGGAGAAAAATATATGAAATCCCCTATCCTGTAGATAAGTAAATTTGTCACTTTTTTCTTGTACACTACTCCCATAAGGATAAATATAGATGGGGGTAGGTCCGATGAGACTTGCAACTTCCTCCTTCCAGCGCTTGGTATCCTTTACTAATGTATTATATCTTATTTTATTTGCATCAAGATGGCCGTAACCATGGGAAGCAAAGGTCCAACCGGTTTCTTTTAAACGATTTACAACCTGTAAAGCTTCATTTTTTTCTTTTTCATAGTTAGGAGAAGTAAGTTCATTAGTTCGATAACCCAGAATACCACTGTAGCCGGTTAGGGCAATAATTCCTCTGGCCCCCTGGAAGGAAAAATCAGGGTGTTTTTTAATAAATTGTTCAAGAATTGGTATAATTTCGTTGTCATAAGCGATTACTTCTTCTCCGGCAGGATTAACCGAATATGTGGAAATTTCCCCTTTTTCATCAAGTATCAATTTATGCACATTCCCGTTTTCCGCCATGTAATCGTAATAATTTAAGTCATCAATGGGTCCTTTATAGGTGACAAGCTCGTCCACCTTTTTCTCAGGTGGTGGTTGGGGAACTTCAGTACTCATGTTTTTTTCCCCTGAATTAAGTAAATCTGAATTTACTTCGGTTATCTTATCTTTATTTTGAATATTGACCACAATAAGGGGAATTAAAATAATTAACAAGATTGCTAATATTAAAGTCGCAGCTTTTTATTTATTGTCATAATTCTCACCCTTTGATTAGTTACTGGTTAAATTAAATTTTATCATAATTACGTTGTTTATGGTTTATAATGAAAAGGGAAAATAACTGCTTAAATAAACAATAAAGAGGAATGGAAAATGACCTTCAGGAAAAAAAACATTGAGCAGGAAAAGAGTACAATTGAAAAAATGATAAAAATCTACTGCAGGCAGCAGCATGCTTCTAAGCAAGATTTGTGTCAAGATTGCAGCGGATTATTGGCATATGCCCGGAAGAAATTAGACCTGTGTAAATATGCTGATAATAAGCCAACCTGTGAAAAATGCCCTATACACTGCTATAAGCCTGAGATGCGGAAAAAGGTAAAACAAATAATGAGATATTCAGGGCCAAGGATGATTCTTTTCCACCCGGTAGAGGCTTTGAAGCATATGATGAAAAGTTTTTATAAAATAGGGTAAGATATATAAAAAACTGAGTAAATCAGTTTTAGGTTTCGCTGCGCTAGATTAAGATTTCACTTCACTTCGTTCCATTAGGTTTGAGTTTTAGTAAAATGGTTAAATTCCTAGCTAAAGTTTTATCCGTGTTTATCTGTGTGCCCCGGAAGGGGCCCGTGGCTGATATTACTGTTCAATAACCTACCGAAAAGTTATCTATATACTTTAAGGAAGAGAGTGAGAAGGATGAGCTTAAATGAAGAAATATTCGACTTTTACAAGAGGTTGGATAGAAGTTTATTTATAGATAATGAGTTTAGGGAGTATGCCGGGGAAGATAAAGCTCTTCCTATCGGGTTTGAACAAACAATCTCCCAGCCCAGTCTGGTGCTTGAAATGACACTACACCTAGATTTAAACAAAGAATCCAAGGTCCTGGAGATTGGGACCGGCTCCGGTTACCAGACAGCTCTTCTTGCGGAATTTTCCCGAGAAATATATTCTGTGGAGCGAATTAGCGAGCTGTCCCAGAAGGCTCAGGAAAGATTAAGCAAACTTGGCTATAAAAACGTCAGCTTCAGGGTTGGTGATGGAAGTGAAGGCTGGATTCAATACGCTCCCTATGAGCGGATAATTGTCACTGCTGGTGCAGGTATTATTCCAAAAGAATTAATTGAGCAGCTTGCGCTAGGAGGGAAAATGGTTATTCCCGTAGGGAAAAAGGAAGTACAGGAGCTAAATTTAATTAGTAAGGATAAACAGGGAGAAATAACAAAAGAGTCATTAGGCAAGGTGCGATTTGTGCCACTAGTGGGGAAATATACATACTAAAGGGGCTAAGTCCCTTTTTAGTCTATTACTGGTGGGCGAGTGAGCAAGTGGGTCACCCTTTCACTCTTCCACTGTTCCACTGTTACACTGTTACACTGTTACACTAAAAAAAACGGGCCGGAGCCCAATGTCATTAACTTAAGCACAGATTTTAAAAAATGCAACTCCTAGTAATTAGAAAAAGGAGTTGCATTTTTTAATATTTTAATTAGAAGACTTGTTTTTGGGTGACCTAAATAAAGGTAGTTTTAATTCACTTTCCGAACCTTAGAAACTACGTTTTTTGGTAGTAGGGTATTTTGTAGAAGGGCTTTTTTTTCGAGGATACTGACGATTTTCTCTTATAGGTATGATATTTTTAGCTATTGTTTCGATGATTTCACTAAATATTTGTCCACGCTTTTGGTGGTCATCTTCTAAAGCCATTCGTATTAGATCTTCTTTGATGATTCCTATAGCTATATTTTTGTTAATTCTCATTGGGTGTTTATATTTTTTATGTTTGTTCTTTCGGTGGTGCTCTTTTTCAGCATCACGAATCATATCTGTAGTTATGTTATATAAGTACATGGCAGAAAAAATATCCTGTTCTATG
>LADT01000057.1 GCA_000961765.1 Clostridiaceae bacterium BRH_c20a
ATTGAAATATCAGTGATAATAAGTTCCGGTTTAATTTTTGATACTGCATAGAGCAAATCATTACCGTTATCTGTGGAATAAGTAATTTCTATTTCAGGATGCATAGATAATTTTTTAATGATATTTTTCCTTAGAATACTATCATCTTCGGCAACTACTGCTTTAAGCATAATTATCACCTTATTATTAAAATTTTCTAATTATTAAATTCCTCTTGGGGGATAATTTACCCTTCTGAAAAAATACCTTATAATTCGACATAAATTTATAAAAATAGACAAAACAGAGTCCTCTTTTTAAAAAAGAGGACTCTATAATAAAGCCGTGTTAATTATGTAAGAGCAATTATTTCTTGTTGCATTTCAGTGATAATGGTTATTACCAGCCGAAGGGACAAATGGGATAGGTAATTTGCCCCTTTTTTTACCCTTTTTACCCGGACGGAGAACCTGTCCCCGCGTACCTGTTCTAGGGATAAAGGGCAGGTTCTCCGTCCCAATTAAAAAAACTATTGGATCTTGTGTTCTAATTTAAAGGAAGATTAATATAAGAATAAATATAAATAAAACTATTGTAATAGCATAACTTACCTGGCCAGGTAACCAAAAATAGCTGATTATCCCAGCAATTGATGAAAATGCAAGAAATGTAATAAATGCAATACCATAATTAAGGATTGGCAGAAAAATTGAAAAAATGGTATTTGTAAAAAATTCGCCGTTCTCTAAAAACAAAAATGTTAAACCTAAAATAACAATAATCCCCATTTGTATTATTGTGGAGAACGAGAATCTAAGATAGTCCTTAAAAGCATCTGTTGGAGTATTTTCCTTTTCCCAATTTTCATCCATTTTGAATGGAATAATTGAATGCATGATTAAAAAAATAGATATTATTATGAATAGGGTCATAATTATTACGAAAAAACTTGAAAAAAAACTAAAATATAATTCCATTAATAATTCCCCCGGAGATAAGGCTATTTTCTATTTAATTATATTCTATTTACATATTTTTTACTTTCGTTTTTATTTAAAATAATAAGATAACGGTGTATACCTTGAATTTTTAAAAGCATACACCGTTATTCTTCTTTATTCTTTAAAAAGTGTGTATATTTATTTAAGTTCTACGAATATTTTAGTACACTCCTTCTGTTCTGAAAAATGCATCAATTACAGCAGCTAAACTATCCTGACAGTATTCGTAGGTTTTTCTAGCTGCAAAACTCATATCTGATGTATTTGTTGATTCTGCATAATTAACATACTTAGCACCATTATATGCAGCATCCTGGCCATAACCTTCAAAATTCGTTCCAAAATTATTATATAAAGTTCCCGAATACTTTCTGTAGCTTGTTCTATTGGCATCCGCATAATTTTCCCATTCTGAATGTCTACTTATTACGGCAATTAAATTTGTAACATGATGTGGTGCGTTCAGATCTGAAAAATAATGTAGTGCCTTACCTAAGTATTGTATAGCTAAAGAGTTATTGCTACTGTTCTTATCAAAATAGGTATTAGCAAGTCCCATATAGTACTTAAATCTTGACATTGCAGTAGGCGAGGTCTGTTCTAAATAGTTCACATGAGTGTAAGCATGCCAAAAGTGACCTAGAAAAGTAAAGTTATCAGATTCGTAGACATCGGGCCAGTCGGCATAGGCAACTGCCTCATTATAGTAGCTATACAAATAGTTTGCTGCATTTGTTTTACCATCACTATCTAACATATCTATGGCACAAGCAACCAAGTATTGGTGTGAATGATTTCCCCCACCACTAACAAATTGGGGATAAATCATACTATCTTTATTTTTTTGGCGTTTTAGTTCAGGATCTATTATTTCGCCCGTAGTTAAATCAATTTCAGATTTTCCTGCAATAATTTCTTTAATTACTTTTTTACCTTCATTAATCTTTTCTTTATCTAAACCTTGGTATGTATCTTGTGCAGAAACACTAAACGGTGCTGAGATAGCAATACTTAAAATTGTCACCCAAATAAGTAATCTTTTTATCATAAGAATTGCCTCCTTTATACTAACATTCTAAATTCCCTTTTATGATATAACTTTAAGCACAAGCTTTATTTCCCTAAAATTGATATGCTTTGCGCGGCATTTCATTTTTAGCTGGGGGATAAAGCTTTTTTGTCTGGCGCTCTTATTGTACTCATAAGTGGCCTCCTTTCCGGAAATCTAATTTAATCCTGTGACTTGCCAAGGTAGGGGTGAGGTCAAAAAATCCCTGTCAAAATATAACCGCGGGGTTTATTTAATGACAGGGATTTCTGATTTGCTTTAAATTCTATTTCAGTAGATCTGGTTTTTCAGGTTCATAGAAATACCCCAAACAGTTAGGGGTTACCCCGCCAATTGAGTTAACTAATACTAGACTAAAAGTTAATGTTGACAGCATAAGGGTTCTAAGTTTGTTCATGACCGGTATCACCTCCTTAAAGATATCTTGTTTTTATTATAATGGACAAACCTCAATAATAATTAAATTGGGAACGAAAGTGTCATATATGGAACGAAAATGCACTATATTCCGATTTTTATCATCCAAGTGTCAATGCTTTTTACTATATAGCTGCCGGTTTCAGTTCCCATTAAAGATTGCAGTAAAACTCCCAGGTTAAATAAATGGGGAGGGTCCTTTGACACAGTACAATGGAAATATGATCGAATATCCGGGAAGCTATTAGGTATCATACGGGAAAAGAAAAAGGAAGAAGTTTTTGACATATATACATATATGTATATATGTATATTGCTTAATGGATTACCATGTTCATTTATTAATAAAGGATAATAAGAAAAATAACATGGTAGATTACCTTGGAAATACTCCCTTTTGCGAAGGAGAAAAATAAAGCTATTGAATATTTTAGTGGATTTTCCAACAAGGAGAATGATGATCTATTTAGAGACATTAAGGAAGATGATTTCGATGTGTTTTGTTGTTGGGATACGGACAATTCTTGGGTGTAAAAATACTTAAAAGAAAAAAGCTTGTCAATTACTTATTTAAAGAATGATTGTAATAGGTATTATCTGCAGGAAGGCATAGTAAATTTAAGAATAAACCCGACTGTCAATTCGAGAAATAGCTGATTATTTGGGATTGAACAGAGGGGTTGTGCAAAGAGTGGTGTCACAAAAACCTGTTGCCACTGAGAATCGGAGGCAAGAAGAAGGAGTATATAAACCATAAATAATTACCAAAAACAATATATATAGGGACAAGGAGACAACACCTGTCCCCTTGTCCTTGGGTAATTTATTTAACAGTTAATATTTTTTTGTCATAGCTGAAATCTTTATATTCCTTATTAATAGTAACAGTGGCTTTATCTTTAAGTTCTCCTATGAATTTTTTATAATATTCCTTTTGCGTTTCTAAAAGTTCTAAGCCTACTTTGTCGGTGTTTTCTATACCGGCATCCTTAAAGATGGATTGACTTAATTTAGAAAAAGCAACTATTTTTGTTGCATAAAATCTTTCAAAGATGTTCCAGTAGTCATCTTCGGTTAGCCCGGAAGAATTAATTATCTCTCTTAAAACTTCCGGATTCTCCCCTGCAATTTTCTGCTCCATTAAAATATAATCTGTTATTTCCTTTTCCGTGGGAATGAGCCCTTTTTTTTGGACTTCAGCTAATTTAATTTTTTCTTCCAACAAGACATTGAATATATAATTATCACTTTTATTCATGTCATAGGCAACATACATTTTTTTCATATAATCAAATTCTTCCGCACTTAAATCTACAGTATCATTTATTGTCGCAACTATAGTAAGTCCCGGGGTTTTTTTCAACAAACCAGCGTTGATTTTTATAATATTATCTAAATTATCCTTAGCAACTTTACCACTTTTATTAATTTGAATTTTATTTACAAAATTTGAACCATTTTCAGCAATAGAAGAATCTTGCCTAATACCAAAAGTTAGTACTGTGGCCATAAGAAAAGAAATGCATACTATCAACAAAAATTTATTATTTTTCATTATTTTTCCTCCTGTCTTTAAAGAGAATAGGTTGGGTCGCTATATCCGTTATAAATAATAACCCAATCCCAAGGTGGAGAAGCATATATTTTATCTCTTACAAAATATCCTCCCATGTTTGAACCTGTTAATGATTCACTATAACTCGCGCTACGATTAAAATAATACACTATCCAATCACTCGGCCATATTGCCATATAGTTACCAGTTATAGTTGTTTCATCTACAACATTATTCGTACTATAATTGACTAACTGGCATTTAATGTAAGTCATGCTACCGTTTCCAATCTCCGGTGGAAAAATGTTATCTACCGGCTCTTTCCACCCTTTATTATAGAGGTTATATACAAAGGTTTCACCAGTATCGTAACTTACACTGAAACTGTTAGAAGCTCTAAAATAAAACCATTTAGTACCATAATCCGGGTTACTTGCAGTTATATAAAATCTATGTTCTTCTCCACTTGCAAATACAGGATTAATAGTAGTAGCCAAAAAGGTTATAACTAATAAGATTAAGAGATACTTTCTTTGAAAGTTTTTCATCTTCACATTTTCCTCCTTTGTATTATACATTTAAATTTCCCTTTTATGATATAATTTTAAGCACAAGCTTTATTTCCCTAAAATTGATATGCTTTGCGCGGCATTTCATTTTTAGCTGGGGGATAAAGCTTTTTTGTCTGGCGCTCTTATTGTACTCATAAGTGGCCTCCTTTCCGGAAATCTAATTTTAATCCTGTGACTAGCCTAGATAGGGGTGAGGTCAAAAAATCCCTGTCAAAATATAAACGCGGGGTTTGTTTAATGGCAGGGATTTTTCATTTGCTTTAAATTCTATTTTAGTAGATCAGGCTTTTCTGGTTCATAGAAATACCCCAAACAGTTAGGGGTTACCCTGCCAATTGAGCTAACTAATACTAGACTAAAAGTTAATGTTGACAGCATAAGGGTTCTAAGTTTGTTCATGACCAGTATCACCTCCTTAAAGATATCTTGTTTTCATTATAATGGACAAACCTCAATAATAATTAAATTGGGAACGAAAGTGTCATATATGGAACGAAAATGCACTATATTCCGATTT
>LADT01000017.1 GCA_000961765.1 Clostridiaceae bacterium BRH_c20a
TTGATATAAATCAGATTGAAGGTAAAGGTGTTTATGAAGCAGATGTCACGAGGATGACAACTATTCTTGACTCTTTGATTGTCTGCAGGATGACAGAGGGCATCTTAGGTTTAACCAGTCTTACAGAAAAGCATGCTGAAATAATTAATGTTATAACAGGGATGAATCCAACCGTAAAAGATGTAGTTGATATATCAGATAGGATTTATGCTGTCCAAAGAGCCTTTAATATTAGACACAGAAATGGTGGAAGAAATGAAGATATTTTACCACATAGATTCATGAATGAGCCTATCCCTGATGGACCTGCAAAAGGGAAGTATATGCCTAAAGAGACTTTAGATAAACTATTGGATGAATACTATGATGCACGGGGTTGGGATAAGGAGACCGGTTATCCAACAAAAGAAACATTAGTGCGTCTTGGATTGGAAGATGTTGTAAAAGATTTATATTGAAAAGCAAACTAATTAATATTAATTAAGTGCGTCTATACTATTAAAGGCGCACTTAATTTAAAATTGGTTGAGGTGTATTATTATGTTAGATGTTCAAAGCATATATATCATACATGGGGAAGATGCAAAAAGAATGGTTATAGAGTCCCTTGAGAAGCTGGAATTATTCAAAGAACTTAGTCCAACCATGAGGATCGGTATCAAGCCAAATATAGTATTAGAAAAGCACTCATCCTCTGGAGCTACCACATCGGTAGATTTAATAGATGGAGTTGTGGAGTATTTAAAAATGAAGGGATTCAATAATATTACCATTCTTGAAAGCTCTGGAATAGGACATAATACTCAGTTAGCTTACAAGGTTACGGGTTTAGATAAAGTGGCACTAAAACATAATATAGAGCTAATAGACTTAAAAGGACAGCCTACAGTTACTCTAAGCTATAAAGATTTTAATGTGCAGGTATTTAAGAAGGTTCAAGAAATCGATTACTTAATTAATATGCCTGTAGTTAAAGCCCATTGTCAGACCAATATAACCTGTGCTTTAAAAAATCTTAAAGGTTTAATACCGGATAATGAAAAAAGGAGATTTCATAGAGATCGTCTTCATCGGCCAATTGCGTATCTAAATAAAATAATCAATACAGATTTAATTATTGCAGATGGAATAATGGGTGACTTAACCTTCGAAGAGGGTGGTAACCCCGTAAGAATGGACAGAGTCCTAATTGCTAAAGATCCAGTTTTAATTGATAGGTTTGTTGCTGAAAGCATTGGCTATGATCCTAAGGAAGTAGCCCATGTAGATATATCAGCCACACTTGGTGTAGGTAAATCAAAAATTGATAAGGCTAAAATTGTAGAGTTGAATGCACCAGTAAAAAAGCAAGAGCTGTATAAAAGGAGCTATCTTATTGAAAGTTTAGCTAAAAAGATACGTGAGAGAGAGGCATGCTCTATTTGCTATGGGAGTTTAATATTTGCCTTAAAACGGCTAAAGGATAACGGAAAAATTATTAAAAATACTGATTATATATATATTGGTCAGGGATACAAAGATTTTGTAGGTGAAGGCGTTGGGGTAGGAAACTGCACTAAGGGTTTTTCAAAGTTTTTACAAGGTTGTCCACCAAATGCAAATAGCATAGTAGAATTCTTAGAACAAAATCTTTAAGTTAAAGTAAAATGATAAAATTTTTTTCACACACCCCCTTCTTTGGGTAAGCCCTTGCTTATTTGTAAGGGCTTACTTTTTAATAACATCGTTTAAATAGATATTTAAAAAATAGTAGAATTGAATTATACTATTTAAGAATACGTTTTCATAGGAGTGCTATTATGGAGAAGGTAACTATCAAGGATGTGGCTAAAACTGCAGGAGTATCCATAGCGACAGTTTCTAGAGTAATTAATAAAAATTATTATGTAAGTTCTGAGGTTGAAAATAAAGTATTATTAGCAATAGAAAAACTTAACTATTACCCTAATTCCATAGCACGAAGCTTAAAAATAAATTCTACTAATACAATAGGTTTTTTAGTTTCTGATGTCGCTAATACCTATTTTACAACTATGGCTAAAGCTCTAGAGGATGTTATCAGTAAAGAAAACTATAGTTTAATAGTTTGCAGCACTGAAAACAAAAAAGAAAGGGAATTAACCTATTTAGAGTTATTGAAAAGTAAGAAGGTCGATGCATTAGTCTTAAATACTACTGGAAAAAATGATGACTTTGTAATAAGTATGAGTCATAATCTTCCTATCGTCACTGTAAATAGAAGAATAGGTAGTTCTGATTTTAGAGGGGATTTCTTTGATAGTGATAATATTCAAGGAACATATTTGTTAACAAAACACTTGCTTTCATTAGGACATAGGAAGATTTTTACCCTAAACGGTCCCTTCCATTTAAGTACCGGATATGAAAGATATGAAGGATTTAAAATGGCTATGGGTGAAATTGGGGTAGAAGTTGATAATAAACATCTCTACCAGTACCAGGGTAACTTTACTTTGGATTCTGGTTTTCAAGGTGCTGCCTATATGATGAGCTTAGAGGATCGGCCAACAGCAATACTGGTAATGAATAACATGATGGCAATAGGTGTTTTAAAATATTTCAAAATGCATGAGATCGATATTCCAGGAGAAATCTCTATTGCTTCTTATGGAAATATAGAAAACTTAGAATTAATGTCTACTCAACCAAGTATTACCTCCTTTGATCCTACAGTAATAGGGAAAAGAATCGGTGAAGTATTATTAGAAAGAATCAAGAATAATACCTTGGCAAATAGAGAAATGATTTACCAACCGCAGCTAATCATAGGTAATGGTGTGAGAAGCATCAAAGAAAAAAATTAACAGCCTATTTTACCCTCTGAAAACCAGGGGGTTTTCTTATAGGTAAAAAAAATTTCAAAGTATTTAAGTTTAAATAAATTTGTTGTTTAATTTAAAAGTTTTCTTTTGAATTGGGAGAATTATTGTAAAGGGAAAAATAGTAGTTGTTACAAAAATAATTATAAAAAAGAAGGAATTTAGTGTCTGCCTGAAGTATAGTTATAGTAATACTAAAATTAATTTTACAAATATAAAAATATAATTACATCTAAACCTTGAAAAGGAGGGTTATGTATGAAAAGGATTATAGTGGATGAAAATAAATGTTCAGGATGTAGAGTATGTGAAGCAACTTGCTCTTACATACATGAGGATGCAATTAATCCGAAACTGTCAAGAATATCGATAATAAATACAGGTGTTTTAGAAGAAACACCAAAAGCTGTTGTTTGTAGGCAGTGTGAAGAACCAAAATGTGCGGATGCATGTGCAACAGGAGCACTGAGTTTTAGTAACACTAAACAAATTGTAATTTTTAATGAAGAACTTTGTGTTAATTGTGGCTTATGTGCAAGTGCTTGTCCCTATGGAGCCATTACTTTGCATATTATTAAAGGTTCACCAGTAAAGTGCGATTTATGTGATGGTGACCCTAGCTGTATTAAAAATTGCACGTCAAAAGCTATTAAACTTATTGATTCATCTGATGAAATAGAAGTGAGAAGAAAATGGTTTGGGATATCTTAATTGAGGAGGGTGAAGGATGAGCAAATATAGTGCATACTGTGGTAAATTATTAAGAGTTAATTTAACAAATAGTGTAATTTCAGAGGAAAACATAGAGGACGAGATATTAGAAAAATATATTGGGTGTAATGGTTTGGGAGCTTATTATCTCTATAAAGAAACTAAGAAAGGTGTTGAACCCTTAGGAGAGGATAATAAACTAATTTTCTTTACGGGACCATTGACAGGAACAATATTTCCAAGTGCACCCAAGGTGGGAATTTTTAGCAAGTCTCCACTAACAAAAGGCTTTATGGATAGTTATGCTGGTGGTCATTTAGGCGCTGAATTGAAGTTTTCAGGTTATGATGGTCTGATTATTGAAGGTAAATCTGAAAAGCCTGTTTATCTATGGATAAATGATGGGTGTGCTGAATTGCGTGATGCTTCAGATTATTGGGGAAAAACTACGACAGCAACAAGGGAAGCAATAAAAAGGGATTTAAATGAACCTTTGGTCAGAATTGCTGCAATAGGGCCATCTGGTGAAAAGCTAGTTAGTTACTCCTGTATCATGGTTGATGGTACCCATGCAGCTGGCAGAGGTGGTCTTGGCGCAATAATGGGAGCTAAAAATTTAAAGGCTGTTGCTGTTAAAGGAACTAAAAACTGTATTAGAATAGCCCATAAGGAAGAAACACAAAAAATAGTTGATGATTTGTTTCATGAGATTAGAACTAATAAAGTACTTAACTCAGGTTTACCCACCTATGGAACTACTGGTGCAACTACGGCAAATAATTCTACAGGCATTTTGGGCACAAGAAATTGGCAGACCGAAACGTTTGAAGATGCAGAAAAAATATCCAATGTAGAATTGGCAGATAAGTTATTTGAAAAAACATTAAGCTGTTTTCAATGTCCCGTTAGATGTATTCACTTTTGTAAAATTAAAGATGGAAAATATTCCGGACTAGAAACAGTGAAGCCCCAGTACGAAACAGTTTATAGTTTTGGGTCACTCTGCGGTATTAGTGAACCTAATGTAATTGCAATGGCCAACCATCTTTGTAATGAGGCAGGGCTAGATACAATCTCGGTAGGAGTTTCTATTGCATTTATAATGGAATGCTTTGAAAAAGGTATTTTAATGGAACCGGATCTAAATGGAATTAAGGCCGAGTTCGGAAATAGTGATTCATTAATTAGTCTTTTGGAAAAGGTTGCAGCTAATAGCGGCATTGGGGAGTTCATAGGTCAAGGTACGAAAATAATGAGCGAAAAATTGGGTCAAGGGACAGAAAAGTTTGCTATACATATTAAAGGGCTTGAGTTGGCTGGACATAGCGTAAGAGGCTATAAAGGCATGTCTTTAGGATATGCAGTAAGTCCTAGAGGGGGGAGCCATCAAGACATGAGGCATCTTCCCGAAAGAAGTGGGCAATTTGACCGGAGATCCATTGAAGGTAAGGAACAATTAGTCCATAATGTCATGGCTACAACTGTAATTAGAGATTCATTTACTTATTGTGCAATGGTAGAGGATAACATTGGGAGAGTAGGCTTAACTGAAAAACATTTAAATATAATAAATGCTATTTGTGGATTCAATTTTGATTTGGCAGACCTTCAAAAAATATCAGATCGGATTATTAACTTAGAAAGATGTTTCAGTGTTAGAGAAGGCATGGATCGAAAAGACGACATTTTACCGGAGCGCTTTATGACAGAGCCAATTCCAGAAGGACCATCAGAGGGGATGTATACACCCAAAGAGGAGTTAGATATCATGCTGGATAAATATTATCAACTTAGGGGATGGGATGCTAACGGAGTACCATTATTTGAGACAATAAAAGAATTGAACCTGGATGATATTATTCAAGTTCCTCTTAGGTGATCATTTTTGATTGGGAAGGAATATAGTCTATGCAAAATAATAATAAGATTCAAATAGAGGTAAATGTTAAGTTCCTATTTGGACTTGAACAAGGTCTTCCTATAGAAAATCGGCAAGTAACGGTTAAACTTAGTGAACAGTATACGGTTAAACATTTAATTGAGGTTTTAGAAAACATGTACCCTCGATTAAAAGAGAACATACGATATGGGGGTAATTTTGTTTCATACTTGAATATAGTTGTGAATGGATGTGAAGTATTACCTATTCATGCAGGAAATAGGGAGATTACAACTGGAGACCAGGTTGTTCTAATGTATGTTGGCGTTGGAGGTTAAATTTTTATATTTGGAAAAAAGATGTTTTGGGTTTGCTTTTACGATGGAATAAATTTTAAATATAGACATTCACAAGAAAGGAGAATTGAAAGATGTTAATTAATACCGAAAAATGTAAAGGTTGTGGGATTTGTGTCCCATATTGTCCTGTTGGAGCAATTAAATTAGAAGATAAAAAGGCTTATATTGAAATTGAAGAATGCTTAGAATGTGGCACTTGTGGAAGGAATAATATTGTTAAATGTCCTCAGAATGCAATCGGGGAGACGCCGGACCTTTATCAAAGGCCACGATCAATTAGGAAATATTTCAGTGACCCGATGGCTTATCATGTTGAAACAAGGGTTCCTGGAAGAGGTACAGAAGAAGTAAAAACTAATGATGTGACTGGTAGAGTAAAAAAAGGAGAAGTTGGTATTGGTATCGAAGTAGGCAGACCATGTTTAGGTACAAGCTATACTGAAGTAGAAAAAATTACAAAAGCTTTAGCAGATATTGGTATCACATATGAGGCAGATAATCCGCTTACAAGTTTGATGGAGGACCCGATAACAGGGACCTTCATTGAAGATGCAAAAAAATCTAAAGTAGTTTCGGCTATTATAGAATTTACAGTACCAGTCTCCAAAATGGCAAAAACATTAGAAGTAATTAAGGAAGTATCCAAAGAAATTAATACTGTATTTTCTCTTGATTTAATAACAAGACTTGATTCCGATGGAGGAATAGTAGTAGAGGAAGAGTTAAGATCTTTAGGATTTGAATTTAGACCCAATGCAAAAATTAACCTAGGCCTAGGAAGCCCATTAAGGGAGGAGTAGTATAAATGACTCATTCATTACATAGAAGAGGGACAAGGGAAAATTTAAAGGATGATTTTGTGGTTCTTATTACACCAGCTGTAGGGATAAATCACAACGACTCTAAGGACAAGTTAATAAAAATATTAAATAAAATTTTAGAATTGGGACCAAACAATATAGGTTCCTATGAAACAGGTACAGTTTATAGTGGAGCAACTATACAGCAAATTAAAGAACAGCTATCGGAGACTCCAAGGGTAAGATGTTGTTTTGATAATCCGGATAAAGTTGAAGAGCTTGTCGCATTTATAAAAGAAAGTGGCTGTGGTCTATCTGTAACAGTAAGTGGGTTAATTGATGATGTCAAAGCTATTGCTGCCAAGACTGATATTTCCCCCCATTCTATTAATCTTTCCTTAGGTACTTTTGGTAAAACGGAAGAACTTCCCGAATATGTGGTATTAGAATTTGTTACTATGTGTGGACATGGAATGATTTCCAGTAAATTGGTTGAAAAGTTAATAGATGATGTCGTAAAGGGCAGAATGAGTTTTGAAAAGGCTGCTATGCTAATGGCACAGCCTTGTGTATGTGGGATTTTTAACGCTAAAAGAGCTGAAGAACTTTTAGATAAATATGTAAGATAAAATAAGTAATAAACTTAAATTTTGGTCATTAACTTTATGATTAGTTATAATTATTTTAAGTTTGAAAAATAATAAATACAAATATTTAGCAGGAAATTGATTTTTTTAGAAGAATAATAAAGTACTACTTTAATCTTAGTAACTCAACTTTCGCAGACTGAAATAGGCAAGTATGCTTTGATGTAGTTGGGCAAGCCTGCGATCCATTGTTGAAGTTGACATTTGATTAATTTTTGTATGTTTTGTTGGTCTTTTTTAATGTATCTTCAATAAGCTCGATTAATTGGTGTAACGCAACAACCCAATCGAGGTCACTTATTTCATCACAAAGTTCATAAAATATGCCACCTAGTGTCCTTTGGTCAGTGCTACATCGATTTTGCCATGAGAGCACAATATACCTAGCAAAGACAATTGTTGTATGACTAATTAAAGATCATAAGAACGACTTTGGAATTCCTTTTGAAGCTTTAATAAGGATTTGGTTGTTTTGAAAAAAACTTCAATATCCCTTATGCCGATATTTTTTAAATGCCGACTTTTTGATATTTGCCGTAAAAATACGTTATCTTTACGGCAAATATCGGCATTATTATTTCAGCCCACTCAGTCTTCTTAATGTTTCGTCATCATCTGCATATTTAAATGTAACATCATCCTTGAAAACGGAATCTCCATTTTCCGCAAGCTTTCTTTGCGCCTGACGCTTCATTTCATCTGTTGCCCTTGCATAGATTCTTGTTGTTTCCTCATTTGAGTGACCAAGCCATTCTGATACCAATGGCAATGGTACTCCTGCCATATATAAGTGCATAGCACGCGTTCTTCTCCAAAGATGTGGATGTAGATGAGGAATATCGTCTTTTATCGGCTTTAACTTTTCCTCATAAGCTTTCATAAATCTCTGGACATTGTCGGCAGACATCTGTGTTTTGATTTCATTTCTGACTGTATAAAACATCAGAGCGTCTAGTTCGTCTTTCATATTTGGATGGTATATGATGCAGTATTCATTAAA
>LADT01000006.1 GCA_000961765.1 Clostridiaceae bacterium BRH_c20a
TGGAAATATCTTTACAAATTTTATGTAGTCCTAATTGGTGATAGAGTTGCTGCAGGAATAGATAACCGCCATTAAAGGAACGTTGTTTATCTTTATCGATTAATTTTGATTGATTATATTTAACAATAACTTCACGTTTGAGTTCTTTTTCCATTTGATTCAATTCATTAATGTAGTTTTTAGCCCATTCATAAGGATCCTGTCCATTTAACTTTTCCCTGAGTTCGGCTTCGGTTCCGAGTTTCTCTACAATCACTGAAGAATTTGACTGAGTCTTACTGTTGTAAACAGATTTTATTACATAAAGTGAAGCTGCATTTTTAGACCTGGTCACCTTGAGTCTCATTACAAATATCGCCCCCTTTCCCCTATATTATAACACAGTGCGACAAAGTGCGATACACAAAAAAAGAAAAAACAAAAAAAATAAGCCTATATCAAGGCTTTCTGGGATTTTTCCTTATGCAACTGTCAAAGACCCGAATCTATGCCCTTCTTTCGACATAGGTGGAGTTATTTCCTCTTTACTTTTTGTGGAATTTCTTAAATTTCGGCAAAAAATTACTAAAATAATTAGGCATAACCTATTGTGTCGTATAATGCAAAAAGGTAAAATATGTAAAGGTATTAATTGCTAAAGCTAAATCACATGGGATAAGAAAATATTTACTAAATTTGCATATAGATAAAAGTGGAGGTGGGCTAATTGATAACTAGTACTGCAAAGGAATGGAACATACAAGACATAAGGTTGATTGTACATAATAATGTGTTGGAAAATAAAGAATTGGAATATAAGGCTTGTGGTGGACTACAGGATGAACATAAAGATGAAATAAGCAAAGATGTTTCTAGTTTCGCAAATTCGGCAGGGGGAGTTATCATTTATGGTATAAAGGAAATAGAAGAAGATAAAACGATAAGATTAGAGTTAGATGAAGGTTTTGATATAAATGACAGGATTAATAAGGAATGGCTGGAAAATGTTATATACTCTCGTATTAGTCCTAAAATCGATGGTATCTATATAAACCCGATAGAAATAAATAATGGTAAAGTTATTTATGTGGTAGTAATTCCACAAAGTACAACTGCCCATATGGCCGGTAACTATAGATATTATAAAAGAAGAAATTTTAAATCAGAACCTATGGAAGATTATGAAGTAAGGGATGTTATGAACAGGCAAAATCAGCCTGATTTACAAATTCGTTTAACTGCACCCAGGGAAATATTTATTGAAAATAGCTATACTTTTAGAGTTTTAGTAAGAAATACCGGGGAAATAATGGTTAAATATTTTGCAGTGAGGATAAGTATTCCTGAAGAGTTGATTTATAATCAAAAATATAAAAATGGCAGAAGAACAATTATAAATGGTGTCCCATATCGAGAGTATGCAAAACAAGGCGGCTATCGGCAGTTTGTTTTTCCAGGATTCCATGTTTTTCTAGATAATAATTTTCTTCCTCCTTTATCGCCAGAGAAAAGTATAGTTCAAAAAAATTTACTAATATATTGGACTATTTATATGGACTATAACAATCCGATAAAGGGTAGGGTAAATCTAGAAAAAATTATTGGAAACAGAATAATAAAACATCAATAAATGAAAAATAAAAAACCAAAGCAATAATAAAGCTGCTTTGGGTTTTCGTTTTTTCCATTACCCTAAAATTTTTAGTATTATTGTATAGTTCTATTTTGGGATATCTGATATTGATTACCTAACTGCTGGCGAACATTCTGCAGGTAATTTTGCTCCTGCTGCTGTTGATTCATTTGTTGATTAGGCCCACCCATTTGATAGCCTGATTGTGTGTATGGGCTGTTTTGGAAAGTATCAGGACCCATGGTAGCAATGGACGCATTAGGTATATTTCTTTGTTGCATGGATTGCTGGGGCTGACCCATCATAGTCCTATGCTGTTGTTGAAAAGCTTGGAAGTTTTGATATGTTGAAGGGTCCATACTAGCTAGTGAGCTACTTTGGTTAAACGTTGGTTGAAACTGGGACATTTGCTGTATAGGTTGTTGACCATACGTAGTTTGCCCAAATTGATTACCCAACTGCTGGCGGACATTTTGCAGGTAATTTTGTTCCTGCTGCTGTTGGTTAATTTGTTGATTGGACCCGCCCATTTGATAGCCTGATTGTGTGTATGGGCTATTTTGGAAAGTATCAGGACCCATGGTAGCAATAGATGCATTAGGTATATTACCTTGTTGCATTGACTGTTGAGGCTGAGCCATCATAGTCCCATGCTGCCGCTGTTGGAAAGCCTGGAAGTTTTGGTATGTTGAAGGGTCCATGCTAGCTAGAGAACTGCTTTGATTAAACGTTGGTTGAATCTGGGACATTTGCTGCATAGGTTGTTGATTATACATTCCTTGCCCGAATTGGTTTCCTAGCTGTTGGCGAACATTTTGCAGGTAGTTTTGTTCCTGCTGCTGTTGATTCATTTGTTGATTAGGAATACCCATTTGATAGCCCGATTGTGTGTATGGGCTGTTTTGGAAAGTATCGGGACCCATGGTAGCAATGGATGCATTTGGAGCATTTCTTTGCATAGTTTGTTGATTTAGTCCCATAATTCTTTGATAGTTTTGCATTTTTAATAACCTCCTTGGATTAATTGTTGAGATTTCGTGTCCATTTAACTAAAGGATTATTGTATGAACGAAATACATACCTCCTTTAAACAATTACTGTATTTATTAGTTTCCTAATTTAGAAAAATTATAACTGTAAATTTATGCCAATTTAAAAAAGGGTTGTAATGGAGTTTAACAAGATTTTATTTAAAATATATTTTGAGTTACTGAATATAAATATAAAAGGAGAGAAATGGATAGGAGGGAGGCCATGAAGGGGTTCTTGATATTTTTGGGATTGATTTTATTAATTATCTTTGTTATGTTTTCTTATTTTACTATAGTTGATGAGGGTAATAAAATATTGTTTATTTATCAAGGAGATAACTTTATTCCCGCTGGGGCAATGGAAAGGATGCCTAGAGAGTTTGCGGGATTATTGAAGCCTACGTCTTGGGTTTTTCTAGGTATATTAGTACTTGTATATTTTAAAATTTTATGGAAATTGGTTAGCCTTAATTGGAAAAGTAAAAACAATTTTAAGAAAAAAGATAGTAAAATAAGAATAAGACAGCGATTTAACTAATAAAACCGGAGGATTATCCCCCGGTTTTTTTGCTTTATTCATCTACAGAAAGGCTTTGTTCATGAGCTTTATTTTCATCTAAAGGGTTCTCTTCGTTAACCTGGTTTTCAATTTGTGAAATAATATTTTCTAATTCCTGTAATGCTGAACCATAAAGTGACCAATTGCCTGCTTGAGCTGCTGACTTTGCCTTTTCATAGGCTTCTCTAGCCTGGCGGGCTAATATTTTAATCCCAAACTCTGTTTCGGGTTCACCATCAAGTACTTCCGTTTGCTGTGTATTTTTAAATATCTGATATAAGGCCTCCTCTAGTGTTTCCTCCATGACAATATTTTCCTGGTAAGCGACGATAATCCGTTTTACTTCAGGCAGACTGTTGGTATTATCAGATTGAATATACAAAGGCTCTATATATATAAGCGAATCCTTGATAGGGATTACCAAGAGATTACCTCTGATGACAGAAGACCCGCTCTGACCCCATAGAGTTAAATCCCGGGAAATAGTAGAGTCTTGATTTATTCTGGATTCAATTTGCATAGGACCATAGACTAGTCTTTGCTTGGGAAATTTAAAAAGTATTAACTGCCCATATTCTTCTTCATCATTTCGTGCAGCTAACCAGGCAATCATATTATCTTTTTTAATTGGAGTAAAAGGGCGCATCATAAGAAATTCTAATTTATCGGAGCCTGGTAATTTCATATTGATAAAATAAGGATTAACAGTTTGAATATTTTCCTGGTACTGTTCTTTAGCTATACTCCAGGAGTCCTCGCGGTTGTAAAAAACTCTGGGATTTTTCATATGAAAGTCTTGAAAGACCTGAGTTTGAAGGTCAAAAAGGTCAATTGGATAACGTATATGTTCCTTTATACCTTTTGGCATATCACTAAAGGGTTTAAATAAATCCGGAAAAACCTTAGCATAGCTTAGCGCAATAGGATCTTTTTCATCAACTAAGTAATAAATAACAGAGCCATTATAAGCATCAACAACTACTTTAACAGAGTTACGGATATAATTTACTCCTAGATACCTATCGTCAGTGAGGGGCTCTGAATATGGGTATTTAGCACTGATGGTGTAAGCATCAATAATCCAGTATAGTTTTCCCTCGCTAATTACTAAGTAGGGATCTTGATCATAGCTAAGAAATGGAGCAATTTTCTCGACTCTTTCCTGGATATTTCTGTATAATAAAATTTTACTTTCATTAGTAAGTGCCCCTGAGACCAATATTTTAAAACTGCCTTTATTTAAAGCAAAGATTATCTTATTAAGTCCTTTTAAGGGAATTCCTGCTGTTCCTTCATAGGTAGTTTCAGCATTATCATTACCAACGGGGTAATCAAATTCTTTTTCTGTGGTATTTACAATAACAAAATCATTTGTCAATTGGCCATAATAGATTTCTGGTCTAGAGATATTCAATTCAGATTCTTGGGAAACCGGAGGAATATCCTTAACTAATAATAAGGGCTGTCCTTGAGGTGTAATCTTATTTACGGGTGCTACTACTACTCCATAACCATGAGTATATTTTAGATATTTATTTATCCAGGTTTGACCTTGGGCTGGAATATTATTTTGATTTAATTCTCTAGCTGATAGAAAAACTTGGGTAGATTGTCCACTTAAAGTGTATCTATCAACATCGACTTCCCAAAAGTCATAATAGGGACGCATGCTTTGCAATTGATTGAAGATAGTCCTAGCAGGCCGGAAGTCATTTATTCGTACATTATTTAGTGTTTCTGATGCTTCTTCTAGATCATTAAAGGTTAGACTTGTTGCAGCGGGAAATTCGATCTCTTCAATTTTATCTAATCCGAAGGCTTGGTTAGTCATGGTAATACTTCTAGAAATATAATCTATTTCTTTATTAATTTCATTAGGGTTAACAATAAAACTTTGCACTAAATTTTGGGCAACACCACCTACAATGACAACAATTACAAGCAAAATAGGTCCTACTGTAACAAGCTTAATATTCTTTTTACGGATACCTATAAAGATAAGAAGGGCAGATAACAGGCAAGCCGCAGATGCTATGTAATAGTAAGGTAAAGTAACCATTAAATCGGTATATGCCGCTCCAAAGGCTGCCCCCCTTGGAGAATACAATAAGTTAGCCAGTTTTAATTGGTAACCAAGTATCAATAGAAGAAAAAAAGCAATAGCAAAATAACCCAGGCGATTAACCGCAGTTTTAACCGGATTGTTTCCCAAACCTTGGAGATATACCGTAAAGACAAAATTTAATATAGCAATTACTAATAAAAAAAGCGTAGTGAGGGCAAAAATAGTTTCATATAAAGATAAGTTGAAAAAATAAAAGCTTAAATCACGATTAAAAACTGGTTCACTCACACCAAAGGGAACCTGATTTAAAAATAATAATATATTTTCCCATAATGCAGTGGCGGCTAGTAATCCAGCTAATACACCAAGTAATAAAGAGGGTAATATTATTAGAAGTTTTGTCCCTCCTTTTTTAGTAGTTAAATCAATTAGGTTATCGTCCTTTATTTTCAAAGGCTGTTTAAGATTTAAGGTAAGATATAATGTCAAAAAGGCTAGAAGTGTTACCAATAGGAAAGTAAAAACACCAATTGTTAGCTTAGCTAGTAGAGTTTTAATAAATAGTGCCTGGTATCCTAACTCCTTAAACCAAAGGAAATCACCATATAAGTTTACTAGCTGAGGAAAGGCAAAAAAAAGCAGCAGGATTAGCGGAGTTAATAAGAAAATCTTTAATTTATTTAGGTTCATAAGGATTCCTCCCATTTCTAGGATAACCTATTTTAAAAGTATTAATAAATTATAAGCCAGCATCTGCTGGCTTATAATTTATTGGTCACATTTAAGTATTCCCGCTTTTGCTGAATGCTCTTTAGACATTTCCCTAATGATGATTGAAACATTTTCTTTGGGGCAATCAACTGATTCACAGATGGCTGCGGTGACGTTTTTGACAAGATTTCTCTTCTGTTCTAATGTTCTTCCTTCTATCATTTCAATTTGGACGATAGGCATTTAAAAACCTCCTTTTGTTAATATTTATAAATTTATTCGCCAAATTTTACAAGATACCTCCATCTAGCGGGAAAGAATTCTAAATAAACATGGTTTAGATTTGTGATTTATTAATTATTTTACGGGCAAAATAAATATTATATTCTAGCAAAATTAAATGAAAAGAGGGAATAAAATGGATGAAAAGAGATATACAGATATAGTGCCCAGTGACCAGGAAATAAATGCAAGTTCTCCCGGAGTTCTTGCCCTTGAGCGGTTTAAATTAGCTATGGCCCTTGGTGATGATGAAAGTGAAATGGCTGAAGAATTAAAGGATTTTTTAATGGAGAATGCCCATGGCGAGAAAAACAGTGAAAATAAATAAAGACTTATATAATGTTTGCTATGGTTATCTAAATTGTTATAACTAAATTTTTTAAAAAAAGCATTAAAATTATTAAAAAAAAGAAGGAATTGTTTTTTGTATACAGAATACTATATACAGAAATGGAGTGGAGTTAATTTAAAAAATTGTACAAGTGAAGAAAGAGGTGTATTTATGAATTTTTTTGAACAAACTCAAATTTTTATCAAAGAGTGTGTAGAGGAATTAGGAGTAGAACCTGAGATTTATGATTTTTTAAAAGAGCCCAGAAAAACAGTCATTGTCAATATTCCGGTTCGGATGGATGATGGGAAGATAAAAACCTTCATTGGTTACAGAGTACAGCATAATAATGCCTTAGGGCCCTATAAAGGTGGAATCAGATTTCATCCTGATGTTAATTTAGATGAAGTGAAGGCACTAGCTACACTAATGACTTTAAAAACTGCAATTATCGATGGTGTGCCATTTGGAGGCGGTAAAGGTGGAGTAGCGGTAGATCCTGGACAGCTTTCCAAAGGTGAATTGCAAAGACTCAGCCGTGGTTATATGAGAGCTATCGCTTGGTTTATCAGTCCTAAAAAAGATATCCCAGCCCCTGATGTTGGAACTAACCCGCAAATTATGGCTTGGATGGCTGATGAATATAGTTATATTAGAAGGCAAGCAGAACATGAAGTAATCACCGGAAAACCTATTGAAATTGGTGGTTCAAAAGGAAGAACTCAAGCAACTTCTAGAGGCTGTATGTTTGTAGCTCAGAAAGCCTGTGAAAAAGCAGGTCTAAACTTTGTAGGTTCAAAAGTAGTGGTACAGGGTTTTGGAAATGTAGGTGGGAATGCTGCACTTCTTTTTGAAGAGGCGGGAGCCAAAGTAATTGCCGTAAGTGACGTATTTGGGGCAATATATAATGAAGATGGTTTAGATGTTAAAGAATTAATGGATTATACTAAAGAACATGGTACAATTGCTAAATATCCTAAGGCGAAAGTAATAAATAATGATGAACTGTTAGAATTAGAATGCGATATTCTTGTACCGGCCGCATTAGAAAATCAGATTACCAAAGAAAATGCTTCCCGTGTTAAGTGTAAAATTTTGGTAGAGGGAGCTAATGGTCCAACTACAGCTGAGGCTGATGAAATACTTGTTAAAAAAGGTGTCCTGATCTGTCCTGATGTATTAGCTAATGCTGGTGGTGTTGTCGTAAGTTACTTAGAATGGGTACAGGGTAATTATCATTTCCAATGGAAAGAAGAAACAGTAAATGCCGAGCTAAAAGAAAAAATGGAGAATGCTTTTGACAGAATATATGAATTCGCCCAGGAAAGGGATATGCCAATGCGTAGGGCAGCCTTTATGGTGGGTATAAAGAGATTAGCTGATGTTATGAGAATTAGGGGTTGGATTTAAGAGGGAAGGCGACACACCTCATTTGAAGATTCATTCTGGGAAGAGGAATGTCCCCAACGAATAAACGGCGACACACCTGCTGAAGCTTGGGATAGTTTTGGGGGAACAGGAATGTCCCCAACGAATGGGACACACCCTCCTTATAAAAGAAGATACAGATAAGAAATAGACCGGTGAATTTCAATGCCGGTCTATTTCTTATTTATTCGTCCTATAAAGATGTTCTCAAGAGAGGAGATATGCTTCAGGGGGGGAACATTAAAGACTTCCTTTCATATAATGTGTAGAGAAAATATTTATATAAGGAAGGAGTGAGAGGATGACTTACGTTGTAAGGACTGGTGATACATTATTTACAATTGCCCAAAGATTTAATACTACAGTTGAAAGATTAATTGCTTTGAATAATATTACCAATCCAAATATGATTTTGGTTGGCATGGTATTGACTATTTCTTCTGACCAGCCTGCTCCTCAACCGCCGCTGGATTCTGAATGGTGTCCTCGGTTGACACTAGGTTCGAGAGGCAGTGCTGTTAGGGAAGTACAACAGTTATTACGGGATAGAGGCTATGACTTGGGTGGTATTGATGGAGTTTTTGGCTCACGCACAAGGGCAGCGGTAGTTAATTTTCAGCGTTCAAGAAATCTAAGTGTTACAGGTATTGTGGATACTGCTACCTGGCAAGCATTAGGCAGGCAGTGTCAGGGCCCTGGTATTTCTGTATGCCCTACTATTCGCCCAGGAGACAGGGGAAGTGCGGTCAGATTCTTGCAAAGCTTACTGCAGCGGCTTAATTATGCTCCAGGGCCTATTGATGGAATATTTGGAGCTGATACAAGAGCAGCTGTGATAGCTTTTCAGGCAAATAATAATATTCCAACAACCGGGCTCGTTGATCAGGCTACCTGGAATGCTCTTGGAGTTACCTGTGTTCCTACATTTCCTGATCAAGATGGTGGAGTAGTTATTCCTGGTCAACCTGATGAAGGAGATGGACTAAACTATACATGGCAGGAAATTGAGGGGTTTAGATATCTACTGGCTACTAATGAAAGTCGTTATTACCGCGGTCAATCAGTTAGGATAACATTCCGCAAACGTAATATTACAGATCAAAGCGTTACCCTCGAATACTCTTCAAGTCAGTTATTCGATTTCTATATTTCTAATCAAAATGGCAGAGAAATATGGCGGTGGTCCGAAGATCACGCATTTCTGCCTGTTATCAGAGAAATGATACTGGCACCGGGAGAATCTGAAACAATCGATATTGTATGGGATCAAAGAAATAAAAGTGGAAATTTAGTAAACCCTCAAAATTTAACTCTATGGGGAACTAACAAAGCAACAGGAGAGAGTGTTTCGGTGCAATTTGAAGTTTATGAATAAAAACTCTATTGGTATTATAAAGCCCGGATTAAATCCGGGCTTCACGCTTAAAGATGGCCACCAGGCATGAATCTGAATTATAACAGGAGTGGGTGAAAATAGTAAATAACTCCCAGCCTTCTATACTTTCTCTATCCAAGCTTAAATCTATTAACCGTTGGGTCACCATACATCCTTCCGAAGCCTTAATCCTAATCGATTTATATTCAAAGTTTTTTTCAGTCATTTAAAAAACCTCCTCCTAATGTAATATATGACTCGAAAATTCATTTGGTAAAAAATAAATACTAGGGAAAAAATGAAACTAAACAATGTATTTTTTCGTCTTTATATTGCAAGGGAAAATAGCAAAGGGAGGTTTTAAAATGTTAGAAATCAAAAAAATAGAAGAAGAATATAAATGCTCTAAGTGTAATTCTATTGGTGCTCAAGTAAGTGAGGTAGCTATGACTGGTACAGGCTTAAGCAGGCTCTTTGATATTCAGCATAATGAATTTTTATTTATTTCCTGTAAACATTGTGGATTTACTGAAGTTTTTAATTTACATATACTTGATAAGAGACCCAAATCATTTTTAATGGATATATTAATTGGCAACTAAAAAAACACCTCACTGTTGAAGTGAGGCGATTAATTTTTATACAAATATTTTTTACCTTAACCTAGCGCAATATAGTGAAGCGAAACCTTAACCTAACGAAGTGAAATCTTAAAAAGGGTCTACTGACCCTTTTTTGCATAAACCGCCATAGCAGTGGCAGCACCAATTCCTGCTTCTATTTTGTAGCCTTGGGCTTTTAAAGCACTTTCCAAAGATGTTAGGAATAACAAAACATTTTTTTCATTACATGTGTATCCCATAGTACCTATTCTCCAGACTTTACCCTTACCCTCACCTAAACCTCCACCAATCTCAATGCCGAATCTCTCTAATAAGTATTTACGTACTGTTACATCATCGACTCCATCAGGAATTACAGCAGAAGTAAGCATGGGCAGACGGTGTCCTTCTTGTGCCCACATTTTCATACCCATCGCTTCTAGACCCGATTTTAATGCTTGGGAATTCAGCTCATGGCGGGTAAAACGGTTTTCAAGACCTTCTTCATAAATTAACCGTAAGGCTTCCCTTAATGCATAATTCATATTAATTGGTGCAGTATGGTGATAAGCTCTTTGTTGACCCCAATAGTTTTGAATCATAGTTAAGTCTAAATACCAAATAGGAACTTTTGTTTTTCTATTATTGATTACTTGTTGAGCCCTTTCATTAAATGTGACAGGTGCAAGTCCAGGCGGGCAGCTAATACACTTTTGCGTTCCACTATAGGCAGCATCTATTCCCCACTCATCAATTTTGAGTTCACAACCGGCTAATGAAGTAACACAGTCAACTAATAGCATCGCATCATATTGTTTGCAGAGTTTGGAGACTTCCTCTATTGGTTGTAAAACACCGGTAGATGTTTCAGCATGAACAATTGCTACATATTTTGCACCAGTTTTGTCTAAAGCATCTTTTATATCATCAAGCTCAATTATTTTTCCAAAAGGTGCAGAAATTGTGGTTACATCTGCCTTTAAACGTTGGCAAATGTCCTGCATACGACCACCAAAAACACCGTTTACACAAACGATTACTTTATCTCCCTCTTCAATCATATTAGCTAATACTGTTTCCATACCTGCACTACCTGTGCCGGGCATAGCCATTGTTAATTGGTTCTTTGTTTGGAATACATAGCGCATTAATTCCATTGTGTCATTCATAATAACTAAAAACTCTGGATCTAAGTGGCCTAAGATAGGAGCAGACATTGCCCTTAATACCACTGGATCAACATTGCTAGGACCAGGACCCATTAAGATTCTTTCAGAAGGTTTTAATTCACCATACTGTTTCATTCTAAGACACCCTTTCTTTAATAAGTTATATGTATTGTATACATTCATATTTGTATACTTTGACATAAAATTAAAAAATCCTATGTAGAATAGAGTAATTTTTAAATTTTTATTGTTTTTAATAGTAGTATGCAATAAATAAAAGTTTATCCTATTGCATTGCTCATAAACTTATTGAAAATAACCAGACTATATAAAGAAAAATATAAAACTATTTTATATTCTTTACATTGCAATAACCCTGGCCCTATGTTAAGTTATTTGTGATTAATATTTGTAATTAGTAATTTCAGGAGGATTAAGATGAAAATAGGAATAATTGGACTATCAAGTGTAGGAAAAACTACTATATTTAACCTTTTAACAAATACTAAAGCGACAACTGGGGCCTATGGGGCTAAAGATGTTAATATTGGTATGGCCAAGGTACCGGATAAAAGAATGGATTATTTAATAGACCTTTATAAACCAAAAAAGACAAGCTATGCTCAGATTGAATTTATTGATATAGCTGGAATTGTTCCAGAAGGGGGAACTAGAAAGTTTCTAGACGAAGTTAGGGATTGTGATGCTATTGTCCATGTAGTCAGGACATTTGATAACAAAGATGTTCCCCATGTTACTGAGATTATCAATCCAGTTAAAGATTTAGAGACTGTTGATATGGAACTATTATTTGCTGACTTAGAACTTATTGATAAACGAATAGAAAGAATAAAGGCTGGAAAAAAGATAAAAAAAGAACAACAAGATGAATTTGAACTTCTTGAAAGACTTTATAGTCATTTAGAAGAGGGTGGAGATATTCGGCAAGTTGAACTTACGGAAGAGGAAGAAAAACAACTTAGGGCATATAGTTTTCTAACCGAAAAGCCAAAGCTTGTTGTGGTGAATATTGATGAGGAACAATTCGAGAGTAATTCTTATCCTTTAAAATCTGAGCTGCAAGCTCTGTGTAACAATAAAGAAATGCCCCTTCTAGATATATGCGGCCAGATTGAGTCAGAAATAGGTGAATTAAGTGAAGAGGATAAAAAAATATTTACGGAAGACATGGGTATTATCGAAACAGGTATAGAAAGATTAGCACGGGCTGTATTTGAACATTTAGGATTAATTTCATTCTTTACAGTTGGTGAAGATGAAGTTAAGGCTTGGACCATTAATAAAGGTACACCAGCTAAAAAGGCAGCAAGTAAAATCCATTCTGATATCGAGAGGGGCTTTATCCGTGCTGAAGTTGTAAAATATCAGGATCTAAATAAATTAGGTTCTATGGTTAAAGTTAAAGAACAGGGTTTATTTAGATTAGAGGGCAAAGAACATATTGTTGAAGATGGGGATATAATTAACTTCCGCTTCAACGTATAAACGAAAATGGCTGCCATAAAGCAGTGCCTAGCTATCCGCTACTTTCCGACAGCCAAAGTAATTGTAATAATCACTATGGCACAGATTATTTTCATGCTCACTGCAAATATTAACAGTAAATACTAATAGACGAATAAAAAGAGTTAGTTACATAAAATGGACCCTGAGTCAAGGACATTTTAACATTAGCTAGCTCTTTTATTTATTTCTTAACCTAGCGGAACATAGTGGAGCGAAACCTTAATCTAGCGAAGCGGAACCTCAAAAAACGGGCTGTGCCCGTTTTTTTATGTATGTATATTTTTTAAAAAGGAAAGAATAGGAACAAAAAGGGAGTGAATTTATGCAAAGGGAATTTTCTTATAATCGAATTGCATACAGCTGCCCAAAGTTTGAGTCTATACAACAGGCCCAAGGATTTGGAATAAGTCTAGCTAATTGTAGCAGACCTCATGGACCTAGATGTGATCAATGTACCCATTGGAATGGTGGCTCTTGCGAACTATTTTTGGCTAGAGGCAAATAATTCTTTAATGAATTTTATAATTATCAGGCAGGAGAACAAGCACTATGCGTCGAAGCAATAATAAAATATTAATAAATTAATTATATATTAGGGAGGGGTCTTTTATGCTTGTGAGACAATGTGCAGGTGGTGTTGTCTTTAGTGGAGAGTCCGTTTTCTTATTGCAAAATGATAAGGGTGAATGGGTTTTACCCAAGGGAGCAATAAAAAACGGTAAAATCGCAAATGAAGTAGCAATTACTCGGGTTAGATACGAGGGTGGAGTAAACGGTCAGATAATTTCTTCTGCCGGCGAAACAAGTTATGAATTTTTCTCCTTCTCTCGTAAACGTCCTGTGTGCAACCGGATAAACTGGTTTGTCATGGAGGCGTCTGAACCCGAGTTTTCTATTAATCGCATGGAAGGTTTTAAAAATGGGGGTTTTTTTAAAATGGATGAAGCCTTGAGTAAAATAACTTATAGCCAAGACCAAGCCCTAGTGAGATATGCATATAGAAAATACCAAGAGTACTTGGAAGAAGTAGATTCTCAGCGAGCTTTGAGTAGTTAGTTACTAAAGTTACTCCTAAAATAAATAAATAAACAGGCTTTTCTTATCTTATTTAAGAAAGTCTGTTTTTTTATTTTATTTTAAGTAAAAGTAGTAAACATTTGCACCATTTAAACATAAATTAAATATTAAACTAGAAACGACAGGAGGTATTGGCGTGGAAGGACTAAAATGTCCCATTTGTAAGGCCATTAGTTTAGTGAATACAATTAAGGATGGTGAAATGTTTACTTGTCCCTTCTGTAATTATCGTTTTACCGTAACTTATGTAAGAAGATATTTTTTGCAACCCCAATTTAATATTAGAGACATGAATCAAAACAATTTTGAAAAGTATTTGGAGAACTTGGAGCATTTTCAACTCTTAGAAATTATGCAAAAAATTTTGAAAGAACTGGGTCAGAGGTTTCCAGACAAAGCTGAATATAGTCTAATTAATAAAGGCTGCTAAGGCAGCTTTTATTATGTAAAAGTGTGCAAACTGAGCATGGATTGAAAATTTGAATAATAAAAATAATATTAAAAATGATTTAGTAAAAAAGCCGGAGGTCCGGCTTTTTTTATCTTTGTAATGCAATTGACAACTAACTTCGATTTAAATAATATTTTCCTTAAATTCTCTAGGGATTATAACGCTAATTATTGGGTAATCTAATTACATGAAAATTGGGGAGGCGAAATATTTAACATGAAAGAAACAGAAAAAAAAGATAAATGTATCAGGAATGGCCTAAATATTACAGATCAAGAAATATCAGAAGCATTAGCAATAGATTTGGAGGATTTAAAAAAGGATAAAAACAATGGCGAACTTACTACTTCCTTAGGAACAATTACTTCTGGATGGTGGTCAAATAATTGGTGTGAATAAAAAGCTGATGAAAAAATTTCCTTATTAAGATATAATAAACACTGTTAAAATAAGAAAGGAGGATGAATATGCTACCTACCCCTAAAAAGTATTTTTTAACCAGTGGCAGTTCTGAGGGTGATACAGAGTTAACAGCTTTTGATGGTGCTTTATTGGATGCAGGTATTGGAAATATTAATTTGCTAAAAGTAAGCAGCATTCTCCCTCCCCAAGCAGAGCACGCTCCGGGCTTAAAGTTACCCTTTGGAGCTTTAGTTCCAACTGCATATGGAACAATTATTTGTGAGGAGCCGGGTGCACTCATTTCAGCGGCGGTTGCTGTAGGTACTAGTGAAGATAGTTTTGGAGTAATTATGGAGCTTTCTGATAAGTGCTCTAAGGAAGAAGTAGAAAGACAAATCGAGCAGATGGTTAGAGAGTCGTTTGCCATGAGAAAAATGAATTTAAAAGAAATCAAAATTTCCGCAGTAGAACATAAAGTAAAAAAGATAGGGTGTTGTGTGGCTGCTGTTCCCTTGTGGTATTAAGAAGAACGGAAAAGGAGTGTAGATATGAAAGGGCTATGGTTTACTGAGTTACAGACAAAACAATTAGCGTTATCATTAAAAATCAAACAGAGTTTACACCACGAAGTTAGTGAATTTCAAGAAATTAGTATGGTAGATACATATGATTTTGGCAGAATGCTATTGTTAGATGGGATTGTAATGACTACTATTAAAGATGAGTTTGTTTATCATGAAATGATATGTTTACCAGCTTTAAATACCCATCCTAATCCCGTAAATGTTCTTGTTATAGGTGGGGGAGATGGCGGTGTAATCAGGGAAATAATCAAGCACCCAAAAGTGGAAAGAGCAACATTGTGTGAAATTGACGGACGAGTTATTGAGGTAAGCAAAAAATATTTGCCCGAAATTTCCGGTGCTTTGGATGACCCCAAGGTAGAAATTTTAGTTGCCGACGGTATAAAACATATTCAAGAAAGTAAAAACAGATATGATGTTATCTGTGTCGACTCAACTGATCCTATTGGTCCTGCAGTAGGACTCTTTGCTAAAGATTTTTATCAAGGGATATATGAAGCTTTAAAAGATGATGGGTTATTTGTTGCTCAAACAGAGTCACCCTGGGTTAATGAGGATCTGATCAAAAGAATTTATGGTGATATTAGTGATATTTTCCCCATTACTAAGCTTTACTTGGCAAGCATTCCAACATACCCTACCGGATTGTGGTCTTTCACAATGGGCTCAAAGAAATATGATCCGACAAAAGTAGATAAGGCATCTATCCTTGATACTAATACTAAATACTATACGTCTGATATCCATTTTAGTTCCTTTAATTTACCTGCTTTTGTTCAAAATATTTTAGGATAATTGGAGGGGCAGTTTTGTACGAATTTTTGGAAAAAATTACAGGCTTTATTTCAAGTACGGAAAGATATGAAGAAGCGGATACAGTGATCATTGGAATACCAATGGATTTTACTGTTAGTTATCGCCCGGGAACAAGAATGGGACCACAACAAATCCGTACTGTTTCTTATGGGATAGAAGAATACAGCTTTCTTTGCAATAAGGACCTAAGGGATTACTCATTTTTCGATGGCGGTGACCTATCTCTACCCTTTGGCAATGTCCCCCGCAGCTTGGAAATAATAGAAAAGGCTGCAAAAAAAGTTATCATGGATAAGAAGTTTGCCATTTATTTAGGGGGAGAGCATCTTGGGAGTTGGCCTTTAATCAAGGCTTATGCTGAAAATTATTCAGATTTGGCTATTCTACACTTTGATGCCCATGCTGATTTGAGAGAAAATTATGCCGGAGAAAGCAATTCACATGCTACCGTTATCCGTAAAGTCTGTGAAAAAATTGGTGGAAAAAATGTTTATCAGTTTGGTATCCGTTCTGGTGATAAAGAGGAATACGAGTATGCAATAAGTAATACAAATATGTATATAAACGAGGTCTTAGATCCTCTTGGTAAAGTGATTAAATTATTAGGTCAGAGACCGGTATATATAACTTTGGATATTGATATTGTTGATCCTGCTTTTGCACCGGGCACAGGTACACCTGAGCCAGGAGGCTGCACTTCACAGGAGATACTAAAGGCAATACTTGAGATGACTGCATTGAATGTAGTTGGAATGGATATTGTTGAGGTGTCACCTCCTAATGACCACTCGGATAGAACTGCACTATTGGCAGCTAAATTAGTTAGAGAAGCTATCCTAAATTATACTAAACAGCGGCAATAATAAAACAAACCTCGAAAAGGGTACTGTAAAGGAACTTTTTGAGGTTTGTTATTTTTATTAAGTTATATTACTATTATGTTAATACTAATTATTATTTTAACTAAAAATCCATTATATAAATATTTTTTTTAGTTTTGTTTATTTTTAAAAGAAGGATTTTTTAGATTAATAAAGAAAATAATTAATAAATTTATTCTTTAATGAAGAATGATGTCTGGTAATACCGAACAATGCCGATTATTCTACAAAAAAACAAAAATTTCTCCTATTTATTTACTGAAAATTTGATATTATATTAATTATTATGTCATTGAGGATGGTGATGTCTTGGTTTAGAAAGGTCTTGCTAAATTTAGCGATTGCTAAAAAGGATAATCCCGTTTAATTAAAAATACTAAAACGATGAAATCTAGTAAGTAAAATGTATTATATATGGAGGAGTATTATGGAAAATAAGAAACAGTCTTTATTCTTTTCTTTTCTCGATAAATTTGAAGATTATTCTGTGACTGCGTTATATTTGGTTATGGTAGTAGTCATCTTTTTGCAGGTATTTTTTCGGTTTGTGATTAAGGCTTCTCTGCCTTGGTCGGAAGAATTAGCCCGCTATATTATGGCCTGGGCTGTATTTATAGGTGCCAGTATCGCTGCCAAAGAAGGTGCTCATATAGGCATTGATTCTATCGTGAGCAGATTGCCTAAAAAGGTTGAACAGTATATTAGAACATTTGCTATGGCTCTTTCTTTTTTATTTTCAGTAGTACTGGTCTATTTAGCAGTTTTAGTTATTCAGTTTTTAATGAAAACAGGGCAAAAAACGCCGGCTATGATGATTCCCATGTGGATTGCATATTTTTCAGTTTTATTTGGCTCAGTGTTAATGAGTATCCGGTTTTGCCAAGCAACATACTTGAAATTTAAAGATGGAAAGGGGCTGCAATAGATGCTTTCAGCTCTACTTTTTGGATTGTTTGCCCTATTAGTTATCTTAAGTGTACCAATTGCAATCAGTATAGGTTTGGCAACAGTTCTTGCAATTTATTTTACGGATGTAGTAAAACTTCAGGTAGTAGCTCAGAAAATGTTTACTGCTGTTGATTCCTTTCCACTGATGGCAGTTCCTTTTTTTATGATTGCGGGTGTAATTATGGAAAAAGGGGGAATTTCCAAAAGATTAATTCGTTTTGCAAATTCCTTAATTGGTACATTGCCTGGTGGTTTAGCCTTAGTTGCAATATTGGCCTCTATGTTTTTTGCAGCTATATCCGGTTCTTCGCCAGCAACTGTAGTAGCAATAGGCTCTATCATGATTCCAGCAATGGTCAAAAATGGATATAAAGAGGATTTTGCTACAGCAACCCAAGCTAGTGCTGGATACATAGGGGTAATTATTCCTCCTAGTATCCCAATGATAACTTATGGTGTTGTAACCGGGGTTTCTATTGGTGGTTTGTTTATGGGTGGTTTTATTCCAGGAATACTTATTGGTGTTTCACTAGGAATAGTTGCATTTCTTACTGCCAAGAAAAATAATTACCGTGGACTTGAACAAACAATTTCCCTTAAAGAAGTATGGACTTCATTTAAAGATGCAATATGGGCTATACTAATGCCGGTTATCATTCTAGGTGGTATATATGGTGGGATATTTACGCCAACAGAGGCCGCTAATATAGCTGTAGTATATGGATTAATAATTGGTTTATTTGTTTATAAAGAATTAAGCTTTAAGGACCTTCCTGCATTAATCCGACAAGCTGCGATAAGCAGTTCCTTAGTTTTGTTAATTGTTTCTACTGCTTCAGCCTTTGGCTTAATTTTAACGCGGGAAATGATTCCTGTTACAGTTGCTAATTTCCTAATTAGCATCACAGACAATCCCTTATTTTTATTAATGATTCTTAATGTTCTACTGTTGGTTGTAGGAACATTTATGGAAACAAATGCCGCTATTATTATCCTAGCACCCATTTTATTCCCAGCTATTGTTAAGGTTGGAATAGATCCTTTACATTTCGGAATAATTATGGTTGTTAACTTAGCTATTGGGATGATTACGCCGCCACTAGGAGTTAATTTATTCGTTGCTGCAAGTATGAGGAAAATGCCAATGGAGAAAGTTGTTAATGCTAACTGGTGGTATTTAGCTGCATCAATTGCTGCATTAATGGTTATCACTTACTTCCCAGGATTAACACTTTGGTTGCCAAGCTTACTATCAAGATAATTTAATTTAGAAATAGGTGAAAATAATGGTTGATAATAGGCTGATTGATGAACTACGACAAATAGTAGGAAATGAAAATATTTTAACAAGTAAAATATCATTGGAAACATATTCTTTTGATGCATCTCCTTATTCTGGTCGGCCTAGTGTTGTTGTTTTTCCCACAACTACAGAAATGGTTGCGAATATCGTGAATATAGCAAATAAGAACGATATACCTTTAATGCCCAGAGGTGCAGGTTCATGTTTAAGTGGTGGAGCGATTGCCCCTGATGGAAGCATTGTGATCTCCCTTACTAAGATGAACAACATTTTGGAGATTGATCCATTATCAAAAATAGTCCTAGTTGAACCTGGAATAACAAATAAACAGGTGCAGTTGGCGGTTGAACAGTATGGATTAATGTATGCACCTGACCCAGCAAGTCAAAACATATCAACTATTGGTGGAAATATTGCTGAAAATGCGGGCGGAATCCGCGGAGTAAAATATGGCTCTACGAAGGACCATATTTTAGGGCTAGAAGTAGTTTTACCTACAGGTGATGTAATAACTACTGGAAATATTCATTCTCAGGTGGAGCCTGAACTTGATTTAACATATTATTTTTGTGGTTCTGAGGGAACCTTAGGTATAGTAACTAAGGCCTGGTTAGCATTATCACCAATTAATCCTGAAGTAAAAACAATGACAGCTATTTTTGGCAGTTTAGAGGATGCTGGCTCTTGTGTGGCTGAGATTATTGCCAAAGGTGTGGTTCCAACAACGATGGAAATCATGGATAATACTGTAATTAAAGCGGTGGATGACTACCTTAAACTGGGTTTTCCTAGAGATGCAGAAGCTCTATTGTTATTAGAAATTGATGGTTTTCCATCTGATGTAAAAACTCAGGTAAATAGTATTATAAATGCCTTCGCCTCTAATCATGCCCTTAGCTATAAAATAGCTGGTAATGAACAGGAAAGGCTAGACTTATGGAAAGCCCGCAGGTCAGTCAATGGAGCACTAGGAAAACTAAAACCTGCCAATATAGTCCATGATATTGTAGTTCCTAGAGATAGGTTAGCGTTAATGCTGGAAAAAGTTGCACAGATGGCTAAAAAATATGGAATTATTATTGGACAAGTTGCTCACGCTGGTGATGGCAATTTGCATCCTACCCTTTACTATGATCATCGGATTCCTGAAGAAGTTGAAATTGTAGAAGAAGCTTGTGATGAAATAATTAAAGAGACAATTGCTCAAGGTGGAACAATTTCCGGTGAACATGGTATTGGTATCGAAAAATTAAAATATATGCCATTGGCTTTTAGCAAGCCAACTCTAAATTTAATGAAAAATATTAAAGATGCTTTTGATCCCAAAAATATTTGTAATCCGGGTAAACTTTTACCTCAGATCACAGAGGATTGAGGAGGTAGTATATATGGAAAACACAGAGTTTTTACGAAGTTTACGCGCAGAAGTAAATAATATATCTACCGCTATCAACCCAAGTGATTTGGATATTAATCTTGAACAAAACTATAACCCGCAGTTAGTTCTAACTCCAAATAGTATTGGTGAAATTGTTTCAATTGTGAAACTAGCTAATAAATATGGAGTGCCTGTATATCCCATTGGGAGTGGTTCAAAGTTTTCAAAAGGAATATCTCCTTTTGATGAGGGTGTATTAGTTTCTTTAAAAAACCTCAATAAGGTAATTGAGTACCGTCCAGATAATATGAGTATCGAAGTTGAGGGTGGGTTGCCTATTAATGAATTGCAGAGAATGTTAGCAAAGGATAATATCTTCTTTCCTATTGATGCTTCCAACGACTTGCAAACAATTGGAGGTTTAATCGCCACAAATGCTTTTGGACGGAAAAAATACATGTATAAAACTACCCGATTTTATGTCATGGGTATGGAATTTATTTCCCCTCAAGGAGAAATTATTAAAGTAGGGGGGAGAACTATTAAAAATGTTAGCAGCTATGATGTGCACCAATTGCTAGCTGGCTCTTGGGGAACCTTAGGGATAATTACCAAGGCTACATTGCGTGTTAAACCTGTCCCTGAAAAGGGAATAGTTTTAGGGTATGTTGCCAAGAATGGTAATGAACTCTTAAAGGTTATTGATTCAATTTTATACAAAGAAAAGTTAAGTTTAGCCTCCTTAACCTTTGAACAATTGGATTCTGGTTTTTTAATCAAGCTAGAATTAGAAGGCTTTGCAGAAACGTTAAAATTACAACAGGAACTGCTTCAGTGTAAATACGGTTTTTCGGAGTCGAGCTATGGCTTTGCTGATATAGATAATGCACATGGAATAATTGCTCTACCTCTAAAATCCTATTTAAAGGGTCTTGGAAAACTTTTAGAACATAATAGTGGTGATAAAGATATAAAGATAAGAGGCAATGCAACCTCTGGTCTATTATCATTTAATACCAATGCCAGTAGGGACATGTTACAAAATATAGCCGACAGTATTAATACTTTACAGGGAACTTTCGTTTTTGGGAACCACTCACTAACGGAAAAAAACAGAGGACTTGCTTATAACCATCTAATTAGGAATATTAAAAATAAAATGGATCCTAATCATATATTAGTTCCTGCAAGTAAGGTAATGAGGGAGTAGGTTGCGATGAAAAAGGATGAACTTTTAAAAATATTAATGAACTGTAACCGTTGTGGTATGTGTCAGGAAGTATGTCCTACCTACAGGGTTTCCCATATTGAAGCAAATGTTGCCCGAGGCCGCAACCGCTTAATTCGCCTTGCTTTGGAAAACCAACTTAACCTGGATAAAGAACCAGAAGTGGAAAAAATTATTAACGAATGTTTGCTTTGTAAGGCTTGTGAGGATAGTTGTCCATCAGGAGTACCAACACCAGAAATAATTGCAAGCATACGAGCCCATTACACAAATACTAAAGGGTTACCTCTTGGGAAAAAGATTATGTATAGAGGGGTCTTTTCAAATAATAAAACTATTAGTTTAGTGAGAAACCTTGCTTGGATCTATCAAAAGTGTGGTATAAATAAATTAGTGAAATTTACTGGCTTATTTAATAAAACTGATGAAATGCTGCCTAATCTTCCGCCTAAAAATGTTCGTTCTCAGCTACCTGTATTATTAAAAGTTTTACCCAATGCTGACCATAGAGTGGCATACTTCTTGGGTTGTTCAGTAAATAACTTTTTTAGTAGTATAGGGGTAGCTTCTATTAAAGTGCTTCAGGAAAATAATTGTGATGTAATTGTTCCGGAAGTGAACTGCTGTGGTGCTCCTCACCATAGTGCTGGAGACATGGAGGAATTTAAAAGGCTGGCAAAAAATAATTTAAGAATGCTAAATGATTTGGATGTAGAAGCTATTATTTTTGATTGTTCTACCTGTGGATCTGTAATTAAGGACTACGAAAACCTATTTACTGGTGATGAAGAATACGAAAAAATTGCAGCACAGGTTGCTGAGAAAGTACAAGATATCAGTTCTTATTTAATTAGTATAGATTTTAATAAAAATATGGGAACCATTTCAAAGAAGGTTACTTATCATGACCCTTGTCATGGTATAAGATTTTTAAAAGTTAAAGATGCTCCTAGAGAAATATTAAAGAGCATTCCTGGGCTTGAGTTGATTGAAATGCAGGAAGCTGATATGTGTTGCGGAGGTGCTGGCTCTTATGGTATTTTTAATCCTAAGCTTTCCAGAGATATTTTAGCTAGAAAGATGGAGAATTTTAAAAATACACAGGCCGATATCCTGGCAACATCCTGTCCTGCATGTACTATGCAGCTATCTTTTGGAATGAAGATTCATAACTTAAATTGTTCAGTAAAGCATCCTGTGGAGCTCCTTGTTCAAGCCTATGAAATAAAAAGCCTATAAAATTATAAGCTTTTTATATAAAAAAAAGGGGGAAGAATTATGAAGAAAAGGAATTTAAGAATTCTGGCAGTACTGATTATGGTAATTTTTGCCGTAACACTCTTTGTCGGTTGTGCCAAGAAAGAAGAACCCAAGCAAGAACCAGGAAAGGAAGCACCAGCACCAAAAGTTGAACAGATTGTCCTAAAAGCTGCTAGTACACCACCTGCTGATCATCCTTATAATTTAGGGCTGGTTGAATTTGGTAAGTTATTAACTGAAAGAACTAATGGTAAATATGTGGTAGAAACATTCCCAGCTTCACAATTAGGTTCAGAGCGGGAAGCTATTGAAGGTGTACAAATGGGTACTATCGACCTGAGTGTTGTTTCTACAGCACCTCTAGCTGGTTTTTCTGATGCTTTCTTAGTAACAGATCTGCCCTTTATGTTTAAGGATTATAACCATGTCTACAAGGTATTAGATGGTGAAATCGGCCAGGGAATAATGAAAAATCTCGAAGGCACTGGTTTAGTTGGTATGGCATTTTGGGATAATGGTTTCCGTAACATTACTAATTCCAAAAGAGCTATTATGACACCAGAAGACATGAAAGGTATTAAGATTAGAACTATGGAAAACCAAATCCATATGGACTCCTTTAAACAAATAGGTGCTGATCCTACTCCAATGGCTTTTGGTGAGCTCTTTACCGCATTACAGCAAAAAACTGTTGATGGCCAGGAAAATCCCCTGCCAATCATATCTACTTCTAAATTTGACGAAGTACAAGATCATTTAGCACTGACTGGTCATTTCTACGCTCCTGCACCACTTTTAATGAGCCAAGCTTTATGGGATAAATTAAGTGCTGAAGAAAAAGTAATTTTCCAAAAAACAGCTAATGATGCTCGCGATATTGAACGTAAAATGATTACTGATATGAATGAAAAATTGGTTGGTGAATTAAAAGCAAAAGGTATGCAAGTAACAGAGCCAGATAAGGCATTATTTCAAGAAGCAATGGCTCCTGTGTATGATAAGTGGCAAGATAAAGTTGGTAAAGATTTAATTGATAAAGTTAGAGCAGCTGGTAACTAAACAAATTACAACTTAGATGAGCAGGGAATAATCCCTGCTCTTCTAAAATTATGTTACGGACCAGGGATTCTCAAAATTATAGTTTTGACAAAAGGAGTGATTAATTATGCGGCAATTTACTCTTAAATACGCCAAAGGAAATGTTTCATTTGAAATTCCTGAGGAACATTTATTACATGAAGTATTAGGTTCTGATTATCCGGCCCTTGATGATTTGCAGGGTGTATATCAATATGCACTTGACCATCCTATTGATTCTCCGCCACTGAGAGAGATAGTAAAAAAAGGTGAGAGAGTTGCTATTACTGTCAGTGATATTACAAGAGCTTGGCAAAAAAATTATTTAACTTTGCCAATTCTTATTAATACTCTTAATGAAGCAGGTGTACCTGACGAAAATATCACAATAATTATTGCTGTAGGTGGCCATCGTCAAAATACTGAAAAAGAGTTTATTGAGCTTTGTGGTGAAGAGGTTTATAATCGTGTAAAAATTGTTAATCATGATGCTTGGGATACTGAAAACATGGTTTATTATGGGAAAACCAGTAGAGGGACAGAAGTATCTATAAATAGAATAGTTGCTGAAGCAGATAGAGTTATTTTAACAGGTGGCATTATTTATCATTATATGGTTGGCTACGGCGGCGGCCGAAAAAGTATTATGCCCGGTGTTGCTTCAATCAAAACTATTCAACAAAGCCATCTTTGGGCATTAGGACCAAATTTAGGGTCAGGCTCTAATCCTAGGTCAGCTTCAAAATACACTAGAGGTAATGAATGCCATGAAGATATGACGGAAGTAGCAGCCTTTGCACAGCCCGATTTCTTAGTAAATATTGTTCCTAATCCCCAAGGAGATATTTCCGGTGTTTTTGCAGGCAACTGGATATCTGCATGGGTAGAAGGTACCAAATTAATTGATAAGATATATGGTATAGAAATTAAAGAAGAGGCTGATATTGTAATTGCTACAGCTGGTGGCTACCCAAAAGACATTAATTTATACCAAACAGGAAAAACTATGGATAATGCATTTTATGCTATGAAAAAAGGCGGGGTATCCATAATTATTTCCGAATGCCCTGATATAATGGAACCTCAAGAATTTACCCAATGGTTTAAGCATGAAACATTCTTTGAACTCGAAAAAGCATTAAGGGAGAACTTTACTATTCCCGGGTGGGTTGCCTTCAAAGAAGTTGAGTGCAGTGAAAAAGGAACATTTATTCTGCTAACAAAAGAAGAAAACTATGATTTCGCTAGAAAAGCAAAGATGATTCCAGTTTCTAATATGGAAGATGCTTTAAAAATAGCCTATGAAAAATGTGGTACAACAAGTCCCAAAATTACTGTAATGCCCCAGGGAGCTAATACCTTCCCCATACTAACCAAATAGATAAATTATATTAAAAAATCCAGGAGGCTGATTTAAATGAGTACATGGACTAAACCTGCAAAAGAATCTTCACCAAGGAAAAAAGTAACGATTCACACTCTTTTCGAAAAAAAAGCTAAAGGCGAGAAAATTACATTTTTAACCGCCTATGACTACCCAACAGCTGTTATAGAAGATAAAGTGGGCATTGATTTAATTCTAGTTGGTGATTCATTGGGTATGTGTGTGTATGGCTTTGACAGTACCTTACCGGTAACAATGGATATGATGGTTAACCACTCAAAAGCAGTGAGAAAAGGAGCACCTAATTCCTTTGTTATTGGGGATATGCCGTACATGTCTTATCAAATTTCAACTGAAGAAGCAGTTAGAAATGCTGGTAGACTTATGCAGGAAGCTGGCGTTGATGGTGTGAAACTTGAAGGTGGCGTAGAGATGGTTGACATTATCAAAGCAATAACCCGGGCTGGGGTACCAGTAATGGGTCATATCGGCTTAACACCTCAATCAGTATCGATGTTAGGCGGCTTTAAAGCCCAAGGTAGAGACGTTTCTGCAGCTCTTAAGTTGATCGATGATGCCAAGGCTTTAGAAGAAGCTGGTTGTTTTGCCATTCTTTTAGAGGCTATCCCTGCAGAAGTTGGTCAGATTATTACTGAAAGAAGCAATATCCCCATCTTAAGCATAGGTGCTGGTCAATACTGTGATGGTCAAGTTTTGGTTGTTCATGATGCATTAGGTTTCTTTGGTGGTCATGTTGCTAAGTTTGTTAAGCAATATGCCAATATGAATGAACAAATTGAAGAAGCATTAACTAAGTATAAAGAGGAAGTAGAACAGGTAATTTTCCCAGGTCCGGAACATTGCTATAAAATAAAAGAAGATGAATTAGCTAAACTAAAAGAAGCTTTAGAAAATAGATAAATAAACAAAGCCTCTTATCATTTTATGGTAGGAGGTTTTGTTTATTTTTTAAAAAAGAATTTTGAGAAACATATTCTTTTTCTACAAAATTTTTAGTAAAGAATTATTATAGACAAAATTCTGTTATAATTTAAGTGTATAACTTAAAAACTGATGGTAGGAGGCATACTATGAACTTTAAAACAGAGTTGGATATTTATAAACTTATAATGAATATTGAAACATATATATTAGAAAGTAAATCTGTGCCCTTTACAAATAAGGTAATGGTAGATAAAGATGAAATTTGTGATTATTTAGATAGATTAAGAAGTAGGCTACCCAAAGAAATAAAAAAATGTCAAAGAATTATTGAAAAAAAACAATTTGAAGTAGAAAATGAGCAGAATAATAATGATTTTAGAATCGACTTAAAACCAGTTTCAGAACAGAAAAGTATGGAATCTGATGATTTCCAAATACTAAACGCAACAAAGCTATATCAAGATAAACAAAAAGAATGTGAGGAATTGTTAAAAAAAGCGGAGCAACAAGCTCAAGAAATAATTGCAGGTGCTTATGAATATGCTGATAAAATAGTGGCAACATGTCAGAGCCAGCTAGAAAGACAAATATTAGAAGTTAATGAAGGTCGCAGCCAGATAGCTGATATTACATTGAAGTTAAAAAAAGCATATTAAGCAGGAATGCGTGGTGTTGACAAATCTATAAGTAAGTTTATAATAGTAATTACTCTTTACCTGAATATCAATATCAATTTCCAGAAATATCTTTTGACAAGTGTAATAAAATTATGTATAATGAATTTTGTCGGTAAAAGTACTTGGGCGATTAGCTCAGCTGGGAGAGCACCTGCCTTACAAGCAGGGGGTCGGCGGTTCGATCCCGTCATCGCCCACCATGCAAGAAACAAGAGACAGGAAACAAGAAGCAAGATAAAAGAAAAAACAAACTATCTTGGAGCTGTAGTGTAGCGGTTAACATGTCGGCCTGTCACGCCGAAGATCGCGGGTTCGATTCCCGTCAGCTCCGCCACATTTGCCTCGATAGCTCAGTCGGTAGAGCAGAGGACTGAAAATCCTCGTGTCGCTGGTTCGATTCCGGCTCGAGGCACCATAATTGCGGGAGTAGCTCAGTGGTAGAGCATCGCCTTGCCAAGGCGAGGGTCGCGAGTTCGAATCTCGTCTCCCGCTCCATTAAAGACTGGTCTTATCAGTCTTTTTTTAAATTATTACAGATTAGCGTACCATATGGTGCTGGTATAGGAGATTAAAATGCAGATATTGAGTATTTTAAAGAATATCTCAAATGAAGTCAGTAAATATATTCAAGAGAACTATTATACTGCCCAGGCTAAATTTTTAAAACAGGATAATTTTATTAATGTTTCGGGAGACTTACAAAAAGGGATAGATAATATTGTCAATGATAAAATTATTGACTTGGTTAAGGCCGCAAAATTACCCGTTATTATCATAAGTGAAGAAACAGGGATTATAAAGCTGCATACTAATCCTACTCATTTTTTGCTTTTAGACCCTATTGATGGCTCAAATAACGTAAGACCTTGGTTTACACCTCATCCAAACCTTGTTATTTCAATGGGGTTTGGAGAAATAGGCAAATTAAAAGGATTAGGCTTAGATGCCATAGATGTATGCATAGTAAAAGAGATTTTTTCTGATAATACTTATTACTCGATTAAAGATCAAGGAGCCTACTTTCAAAATAATTTTCTTAAGTACCAACTGCGGACCTCTAAGAATATAAGCTTAACTGAAGCTCCGATAATAGGGGTTGATTTGGATAAAAAAGTTGAATTTTCAGCAGACCTAGTAAGTCTTATCACGGGAAATATCATAGTTAGAAGATTGGGTTCTACTATCCTGGATCTATGTCAGGTAGCAGCAGGCCAATATGATGCATATATTAGTACAGGTAACAGACTGAAGGTAACTGATGTCTGCCAACCCTATGCATTAATAAAACAGTCCGGTGGAGTTATAGAACTATCTGCCTATTATAAAAATGAATTATTTTCTAATAATTTTCTATATGAATGTTTGAGTAATCAAGACCTTCTTAGAGACATCAGATTTAAAGTTATTGCTTCCGGTAGTGAAGTATTATTTCAAGATATAAAAGGTTTAGTTGTTCCTTTCCATAATCTTGGTTATTGACGGTTAGATAGTTGCGTGATATAATAAATTTTGTCGCAGGCAGACAATAATAAAAAAATATGGCGACATAGCCAAGCGGTAAGGCAGAGGACTGCAAATCCTCTATTCCCCGGTTCAAATCCGGGTGTCGCCTCCATTGAGTGCCGGGGTGGCGGAACTGGCAGACGCACAGGACTTAAAATCCTGCGGGCCTTAAAGCCCGTACCGGTTCGATTCCGGTCCCCGGCACCATAATTTATTATTGCTGAAAATTACTTTTAACTCTTGCAGACAAGATATTTCTCTGGTAAAATATTAAAAGTAAATAACAATTGTTTTGCCGGGGTGGCGGAACTGGCAGACGCACAGGACTTAAAATCCTGCGGGCCTTAAAGCCCGTACCGGTTCGATTCCGGTCCCCGGCACCATAATTTATTATTGCTGAAAATTACTTTTAACTCTTGCAGACAAGATATTTCTCTGGTAAAATATTAAAAGTAAATAACAATTGTTTTGCCGGGGTGGCGGAACTGGCAGACGCACAGGACTTAAAATCCTGCGGGCCTTAAAGCCCGTACCGGTTCGATTCCGGTCCCCGGCACCAAGAAAACACCCAGTACATTGCGTACCGGGTGTTTTTATTTTTAGCCACAGATGAACACAGATAATAATATTTTTTATATATGAAAGAAAAGAGTTGACTTCGACAATTTGGGTTTTATAGCTTTATAAAATTTGAACAACATTTATAAGTTCTTAAGGTTGGGGTGTCAAAGCAGGAAAAGACTATAGCGGAAAGATAGAAGAAAAATGAAATACCTTAAATAATAAAGAGGATTAAAAATAATTATGGTGAAATATGTAAATAGATAGAAAATATATAAATGAGGTTAATGCTATGCCTTTAATTCTAAGAAAGTTCTCCTATCGTTTTGCCGAAGAAGTATTGAATAGTAAATTATATTTAAAAAATGAAATTGAAAAAGTATTATTAGATCCTATTATTGATTTTAAAGTACTTTCTAGACCATCCTTTAATCAAAGATTAGATGAGAAGTTTGTATCTTTCGGTTGGGAAAGGCAGCCCGCTGTTTTCTCTGAGGAATTAGATCCCGCTGCAAAAATGGATTTTTTAAAAGAGAGAGTAGGTATTGAAGTTGAATTTGGGCATTCATCATTTATTGGTATTGATCTATTGAAATTTCAAGTTGCATCATATTCAGGATTGGATCGAATTGATCTAGGAGTATATATTGTTACAACATTAAATTTCCAAAAAGTGATGTTGAAAAAATACAATCAGAAATGGAATGGGTCCTTAAGTTATGAAAAAGTAGTAAGATATTTACCACATTTTAAAAGTGCTATTCAGGTTCCAATATATGTTATTGGCATTGATATTTATTAATTATTTTTTCTTCAATTTTATAATATAAAAACCAGGCATAAAACCTGGTCTTAAATTTTGGATTAATCATAATTTTTGGTATTGGCTCTTTACTAGATCTCTTGATAAATTCTGACTGTGTGTCTTATTAATTAGGTCTATAAGATCATTTCTATCATATAGTTCAATGCCATTTGCCTTGGCTAATTCATATGCGTTTTCTGTAAAATAATTATTGGTTACAACCATTCCCTTATCAAGGTTATAGTATTTTATCGATCCTAAAACTTCTTGTACCGCAGTTATTGATACAAGATCATTCCACCTTTTTGTTTGTACAGCTATTTTTCTACCATCTATTTCTAGTATAATATCTGCTCCATAGTCAGCAGTTTTAGGTGTTAACTTTCCTTTATAACCTAGTTTTTTGAATAATTCTAATACGAATATTTCAAAAGTTTGCCCAGACATAAAATCGACATCGTCAATTTGACTAGCCTTTAATTTTCTATAAAATAAATATTTCTTAGTTAATTTATAGGCTATAGACAAAACAAAATAACTTAAAATGATATAAAAAGAAATTTTGAATTTCCCTCCAGTTATCATTACCAAAATTAAAAATACCAAAATGACAATATCAAATTTATTTATTCTTCTTCTTCCCATTTTTAAGATCTCCTTCTATATTGGTTTTTATCTTACTTCGGTACTTTAATTAAATAACCTTTTACAGAATAAAACTTTATATAAAATAGTCCTTTGGACCTATACAAAGAATAAGACTTAAGTAATGGCTTTTCTTACTTAAGTCTTATTTTAATTCTTATTCTTTAAAATGGAGGAATTACTTTGTTGAGTCGTAGTTACTAACCAACGTATAAACTAGCATTACAATTTTAAAAATTCTTATATATTAAATGTTATATAAAAGTTGGATAGTTTAGTATTGTTACTGTCCCATTACTAGTGCAAACTATATGGTCCCGGTCCCCGGCACCAGAAAACCTAGTATATTATGTACTAGGTTTTTCCCGTTTTTGGCTATTACTGATAATCAAGATAAACGAAAAACAAGCAAGCTAAGAACCGTACCCAATTGCGTATAATTCTATGTGCTTGTAGCTGGTTCAACGATATGATATTATTAAAAAAATGTAATTTTTTTCATTATGGTAGATTTGCATAGCATTTTTAGTATTTTAGTTTGGAGTGAAGCAACCTGGAAGACTGGGAATTTGAAGTTTAAAAAGTTAATACAAATCTGAGGAGTTTATATAGAATGTTACAAGATTAAAATCTTATTTAGATTTCAAAGATATAATAATTAATGAGACAGGCAGTTGTTTTTTCGGGTTTTTAAGGATGTTTTTCGGTTAGGTAATAATTATATTGCCATAACAAATATTATAAAAACAAATTTAAATAATTCATTTTTACAAAATTAAGGAGAAAAGATATGTCAGAATTTAAACTATTATTACTTGCTAATCCTGAGCTTTCTTTTATTAAAGAAAATATCTCAAAAACAGATTTGAATAGGTTAATTAATTGGTTTAATAAATACTGTACAAATAATAAGTTTAATAAAGACCAGATTATTGAAATTTTCATTTGGCTTTTTACAGAAGCAAGAAGAGTTGCCGACTACAACAATCCTGAATTTGATGAAAACTTTGAAAAAAAAGCAGAAGAATTTGGCATAGAAAAAAACAACTTAATAACAATGTTTTTTTATCATAATAATGTTTTAGAAGATGAAGGGTTTATTAGGAAACCCGAAATGCACAGTATAGACAATAAAAGAGGTTCTTTTATTGTCTTTGAAGGCTTAGATGGCAGCGGTAAAAGCTCACAGATAAATGAATTATCAAAAAAATTGCGAGCAATTGGTAAAATGGTCAGTGTCACGGCGGAACCCACGAATGGAGCAACTGGCGGACTTATCAGAGATACCCTAAGTAATAACTATAAAAGAAATGCAACAGAACTAGCTGCTTTATTTCTCGCCGACAGAATATCACATAATTTAAATCCTATGAATGGTATTCAAAAATTTTTAAATGAGGGCATAAATGTCATCTGTGATAGATATTATTATTCTTCTTTTGCTTATCAAGGTGTTGAAGCTGATATGAAGTGGATTATGGAAAGTAATTTAAATTGTAAACATATTACTAAACCGGATTTATGTATTTTCCTTGATGTTGATGTTAATCAATGCAAGGAAAGGGTTGATCAGGAAAGAGCTAGTCTTGAAATATTTGAATCAAACTACGAGATTATGGCTAAAGTTAGACAAAGTTTTTTTGAAGTATTTAGAATACTAAAAGACTCTGAAAAAATTGAAATAATTGATGCTAATAAATCTTTTAGTAATGTTTCTGAAGAGATTTTTAAAAAAGTAATACATTTACTTTAATAACATACGTCTTAGTTCCAAAATTATGTTCAGGGCATATGAAATAAGTAAAATATAAAAAATTTTATATCTAACTTGGGGGGACGCCTAAATTTTATGAAAAGATACTTATTCGAAGGACTAAGCATATTGGGGTCGTTTGCTTCACTAATAGGTCTTACTATTTTTAATCAGCCTTTAAAATCATGGCAATGGCTAATAGTTGGAATCACCCTTGTTTTTGTAGTTTTTTCAATAATTATGATTTATTCATCTTATCGAAGAGAGAATCCTAAACCTTTGAACAATGATCAAGAAATCGACAGTTATCTTCATAATTGGTTAAAAAAAGGTGGAAATTGTGTTATTTTTTCTCGTGACATGAGTTGGGCAGTTAGAAACCATGATATAAAGGAAATGCTTATAAGTAAGGCAAATAGAAACGAATTACATATCTACCTCCCACAAAGAATTCCTTTTTGTGACGAATTAGAAAAGGCAGGAGCACACATTACTTTATATAATTATGAAAGGTATGAGCCTAAATCAAGATTTACTATAATTAATAAAGGACATGGGGTCAATGCTAAGTTATCTATTGGTCAAAGAACAAAAGAAGGCCACATAAATATCGAATACGGGCCGGGAGACCATGTGTTTGCTGTAGCGAATGACTTGATAGACATAATAACGCAGTTATGTCCGTGCCAGAAAACTGTTAACTAAGATTTCTGACTCTTCAACATATTATAACAACGCCTACAAACAGGTTTATAGCTTTCGCTTCCTCCAACTAATAATAACTCACCTTCAAAGACCGGATCATTATTATTCATTCTCAGATTTAATAATGCCTTTTTGTTACAATACCAGCAATCAATTTCCAATTCCTTTAGAACATCAGAATAAGATAATAACAACGCACTGCTTTCAAAAAGGTTATTCTGGAAGTCGCATTTTAAGCCGTAACATGTAACAGGAATATCTAGATTATCTACGATTGAAATAATTTTCAAAATAATATCTTTTGTTAAAAATTGCACCTCATCAACGAAAATGCAATCAGGTTTCTCGTTTTTTGCCATCTCGTAACAATCAATTCTTTCTATTAACCAAGCAGGTCTTGAATACCCTATTCGTGCTACAACTTTTCCAATCTTATTATCTCTATGTATAACCCCATTCCTTGTATCCTTTTCTGAGGTGAATATTAATACTTTTTTATTTCTTTCTTCATAGTAATGTGCAGTTTTAATTAATTCTAAAGTTTTTCCACTATTCATAGTTGAATAGACAAAACATAGTTTTGACATACTAAAAACCTCCTTATTATGTTTTAATTCAAGTTTAATGTAATTATAAGATTATTCAAGATTAATTAAGTTAGTTTTAAATTTCTAGTCCACTATTACATTTACACATAGTCACTGGGTATCTAATTCTAAAAATATACCTTTTTTTTGCAAACTATATAGCCACGGTCCCCGGCCCCAAGAAACCTAGTACATTATGTGCTGGGTTTTCCATTTTTGGTTACTACTGATAAAGATGAGCTAGAAATAAGCAAGTCAAGAACCGTCCCCGATTGCTCACTGATTGCTCAGCTAAGTGGGTAAAATTAAATCTGACATTTAATAATTATGTAATAGTACATAGAATTTACCATCTTGACGGTGGTTAACTAATGCTACTATACTACAATAACGAATTTAATTAGTTGTTATAATACACGTTATTAAATTTGGGTTAATTAATATTTTTTATAGATTCAGGAGGAGAAAATGACGAATTTAGCAAATTATTCTTTGGAAATTGACAATGAGAAACCAGGTTTATCAGATTTTTTAAAAGCTCAAGAAGACTTGAAAGGTATTGTGGAAAATACCAATCTTATTTACAGTAGATTTTTTAGTAGTGAATATCACAATCGGATTTATATAAAACCTGAAAATCTACAAGTTACAGGTGCTTTTAAAATTCGAGGAGCTTATTATAAACTTAATAAACTTACTGAGCAGGAAAAACAGAAAGGGCTTATCGCTTCTTCGGCGGGTAATCATGCCCAGGGAGTTGCTTATGCAGCGCACAAACTAGGTATTGGAGCAACAATTGTTATGCCTAAAACAACTCCTTTAATTAAAGTAGAAGCGACAAAAAAATATGGAGTAAATGTGGTGTTATATGGGGAGTGTTATGATGACGCCTTTGAGAAAGCAAAAAGTTTACAGAAAGAAAAAGATTATACCTTTATCCATCCCTTTAATGATATAGATGTGATTACAGGTCAGGGGACTATCGCTCTGGAGATTATCCAACAGTTAAGTGAAGTAGACTACATAATTGTGCCCATAGGAGGAGGTGGGCTTATAAGTGGGATAGCAATGGCAGCTAAAATTTTAAAACCTGATATAAAAATTATTGGTGTTGAACCAGAAGGTGCAAATTCCATGAAAGCATCTTTAGCAATGAATAAAATCATAAATCTTGAAAAGGTAACTACAATCGCCGAAGGAGTGGCTGTAAAAAGACCGGGCGATATTACCTTTCCAATTATTAAGAACTATGTTGATGATATTATTACTGTTTCTGATTTTGAATTAATGGAGGCTTTCTTATTGCTTTTGGAAAAAGACAAACTTATTGGAGAAAATGCAGGAGTGCTATCGCTTGCAGCACTAAAAAAAATAAAGGAAGCAAATAAGAATATAGCCTGTGTTGTTAGTGGAGGTAATATTGACGTATTAACAATATCCTCAATGATTAGTCGAGGGCTTGTTTCACGGGGACGGATTTTTTGTTTCTCTGTTGAATTACCTGATATACCTGGACAATTATTGAGTATTTCGGAAATCTTAGCAAAAATGAATGGTAATGTAATAAAACTTGAGCATAACCAATTTAAAACGTTAGATCGGTTCATGCAAGTACAACTTGAGGTAACGGTTGAAACTAACGGTCATAACCACGTCAAGGAAATTATAAGTGAACTAAATAAAGCCGGATACAATGTAGTTCAGGTAGTATAAAAATATAATACCTATAGAAAACTATAGACCTTGGATTTATTTTTCTATTGTTTTGGCTATCTTAGCTTTAATAACTTCATATATTGCAGAAAAATAGTTTTGAGCCGGGCAAAGCCCGGTTTTCTTATATCTGTTGATAATAAACATCTCTTTTTTGTATTAAACCTCCCAAATAAGGAAAATAATATGGTAGAAATATAAAAAAGGAGGTTTATTATGGCTAAAGAAGTACCGCATCGTATTGACGGTCGTGTTAGTTATCATGATTCTGTACAGGAAATGTATGAGAAAAGGCTTGTTCCTGATGGAATGAGCAATGTTTTTGACAGGTTTGATCCCCAGGATAAAATCCGCTGTAATTTTTGTGAAGCAGGGGTAAGTTGTCAGCTCTGTAGTAATGGGCCCTGCCGCATATCTGATAAAGCAGGCGCCGAATTAGGTGTATGTGGTATTACCAGAGATGCTATGGCAATGCGTGATATGCTCCTAAGAAATGTAATGGGGACTTCAACCTATACTCACCATGCATTTGAGGCATTTAGTACCTTAAGGTCTACGGCACAGGGAAAAACACCATTTAAAATTACCGATAAAGATAAATTATACTTCATGTGTCAAAAATTAGGCATTGAAACAACTAATGATGTTAATAAAGATGGAGAAAGCTTAGCGGAGTATTTTATTACTGAATTATCTAATGACTATCAAGAACCAAGCAAAGTTATCAAAGCTTTTTCTCCTAAAAGCAGGCAGAAGGTATGGCAGGATTTAGCTATTTTCCCGGCAGGTGTTTTACATGAAATCAAGGATGCAACTGCCAGCTGCTTAACTAATGTTGATGGTGACTACATATCGTTAGCTCGTAAAGCATTAAGGTTGGGTATTGCTTGTATCTACGGTGCTCAGCTTCCTCTAGAAATGTGTCAGGATATTTTATTTGGAACACCTATGCCTCATGAAGTTGACATGGACCTAGGGGTAATGGATCCTGACTATGTAAATATGGTATTTAACGGGCATGAACCATGGATGGGCATTGCAACTATTTATGAAGCCAAAAAACCCGAATGGCAGGAAAAAGCAAAGCTAATAGGAGCAAAGGGAATTCGAGTTATTGGTTGTATTGAAACCGGGCAGGAAATCTTACAGCGTTTTCCCATGGATGAAGTTTTTGTAGGACATATTGGTAATTGGTTAGCCATTGAACCACTTTTGGCAACAGGTACAGTGGATGTTTTTGCCATGGATGAAAACTGTTCTCCTCCAAACTTAGCTCCTTATGCGGAAAAATATAAGGTTTCTCTAGTTTCAGTAAATGATTTAGTACGTATTCCCCTTGTAGATAAGAATTTAGATTATAAGCCGCCTGAAGCAGAAGAAATGGCAAAAAAGCTTTTAGAATGGGGATTAGCTAATTATACGGTTAGAAAAGCGAGCAATGTACAACCCTATGTACCTAAAAAGAAAATAAAGGCAATTGCAGGTTTTTCTACAGAGGCAATTCTCAAGGCACTAGGAGGTACACTAGATCCGTTTCTTGATGTAATAAAATCGGGGAAAATTAAAGGTGTTGTAGCTATTGTGAACTGCAGCACCCTCAAAAATGGACCTCAAGACTGGATGACGGTCAATCTCTCTAAAGAGCTTGTTAAAAGAGATATATTAGTACTTGCCGGGGGATGTGGTTGTCATGGCTTAGAAGTAGCCGGCATGTGTAATATGGATGCTTTGAATTATGCCGGCAGTGGATTAAAAGAAGTTTGCACCGCCTTAGGAATTCCGCCTGTCCTAGCCTTTGGAACCTGTACCGATACAGGAAGGATATCTATGCTGGTAACAGCTATTGCCGATGCTCTAGGTGTAGATCCATCTCAACTGCCGGTAGCGGTTAGTGCGCCAGAGTGGATGGAGCAGAAGGCAACAATCGATGGATTGTTTGCACTTGCATATGGGTTATATACCCATTTGTCACCTATACCTCCAGTTACAGGAGGGCCGGAATTGGCTAAATTATTAACCCAGGATTTGGAAGGGTTAACTGGTGGGAAAGTAGCTCTAGGTGATGATCCTACCGAAGTTGCAGTGGCTATAGAAGAGCATATCAATAAAAAACGAAAAGAGTTAGGAATTTAAACTATACTGGCTGCCTGCAAAGGTGGCCTGTAATATTTTATGGGAAATTAAGGGATATTTCCTTGCAAAAGAGACAACCTTTGTGTATAATATAAGTTGCTTAGAAAATGGGTTTTGGGATATTATAATAAATTTATTGAAAACAAGGAGGTTATTAAACTTTGTATATTTTAAGAAATAAAGGGTTATTTAGAATTTTATTAATATTTTTATTCTTGGCTCTGGTAATGACTTTTTCTGCCTGTAGTAAGGAAGATAGTGACCCGGAGAAAACAGAGCAACCAGTCGAAAAAGAAAAACCAACTCTGGTCTTTGCTGATGCTGGCTGGGATAGTATCCAGTTTCATAACTATGTTGCACAGCTTATTGTTGAAAATGGCTTCGGCTATAAAACCGATACCATGTCGGGTTCTACCCCGATAACTGTGGCAGGACTTATTAAAGGTGACATCGATATATATATGGAAATGTGGACTACTAATGTTGCTGAGACATATTATCCAGCCATTGATAGTGGTGAAGTAGTTGAACTTTCTACTAATTTTGATGATAATGCTCAGGGACTTTATGTACCTACCTACATGATTAAAGGTGATTCCGAAAGAGGTATAGCGCCTATGGCTCCGGAGTTAAAAAATATAATGGATTTACCTAAGTACTGGGAATTATTTAAAGATCCTGAAGGACCATCTAAGGGACGGATTTTTGGTGCAATTCCTGGTTGGGCAGTAGACGCAATGTTGAGTGAGAAGCTCATTAACTATGGTATAAATGATACTTACAATTATGTTAGTCCTGGCTCAGATACAGCCTTAGCCACCTCTATGGTTAAAGCTTATGAAAAAGGAGAACCCTGGGTGGGTTACTATTGGGAGCCTACTTGGATAATGGGAAAATTGGATATGACGCTATTAGAAGATGAAAAATACAGTGATGAATTGTGGAATGATGGGTACAGAAGTGAATTTCCTCCTGTCCCCTGTACGGTAGCTGTACACAAAGATATTCCTGAAATAGCCCCTGATGTTGTGGATTTTCTCAAAAACTATGAAACAAGCAGTGCTCTGACTAGTGAAGCCTTGGCTTATATGCAGGATAATGAAGTAACCCCTTTAGAAGCAGCTAAATGGTTTTTGCAGGAGCATGAGGAATTGTGGACAAAATGGGTATCTGCGGAAGTTGCTGATAAAGTAAAAACAGCAGTTAGGTAAAGATTAAGTACAAGTAGTTGTTTTTTTCACAACTACTTGTCTGTGTTTTAAATCATAAAAAGAAATGGTGTGAAATATATGAGTGAATTCCCTGATTTTTTAAGATTTGAAATTGGAATTTATGTGGACAATTTTGTAAAGTGGCTGATGCATAACCATGGTGAATTTTTTGATGCAATTTCTAAGGGGATTTTATGGTTTCTTTTAAATATAGAAAAGTTCTTATTATGGTTACCTTGGTGGTTAGCCTTAGTGCTGATTTTTATAATTGGCTGGAGATCAAAAAACTTAAGAAATGGTCTAACCTTTACGTTTTTGATATTTATAGTCGGGACCTTTGGGCTTTGGGATTATATGATGATGACCTTAGCTATCGTTTTGACATCTGTTTTTATATCCCTTTTATTAGGTATTCCAATGGGGATTTTTATGGCTTATAGTTCCAGGCTAAATATCATAATGCGACCAATTCTAGATGGGATGCAGACTATGCCTAGTTTCGTATACTTGATTCCAGCCTTGATGTTATTTGATATGGGGAAGGTTCCGGCGATTTTTGCTACTACGATTTATGCAATTCCTCCGGTATTAAGATTAACTGATTTAGGAATACGTAGGGTGCCTAAAGAAATGGTAGAAGCCGCCCATTCCTTTGGTTCTTCTAGTTGGCAGACCTTAACTAAAGTTCAATTACCACAAGCCCTGCCGACTATTATGACAGGTATTAACCAGACTACAATGATGGCGTTAGCCATGGTTGTAATTGCTTCTATGATTGGTGCTAAAGGACTTGGTTTAGAGGTTTTAAAGGCCATTCAACATATAGATATAGCCCGTGGTTTTGAAGCAGGAATAAGTATCGTTTTCTTAGCAATAATTATCGACAGGGTATCCCAGGGGATTGCTAATCGTTTTAAGTATCCTGAATAGGAGATGTATAAAAAATGGGAATAAAAGTTAAAGTTGAAAATGTAACTAAAATTTTTGGTAGAAACCCTAAGTCTATACTGCCTAAAATAAAAAAAGGTACTTCAAAAGAAACAATTTTAGCTGAAACAGGTCATGCTGTAGGTGTTAACAATGTTTCATTTGAGGTTAATAAGGGAGAAATATTTGTAATTATGGGTTTATCGGGTAGTGGCAAATCTACACTTATTAGATGTTTAAATCTTCTTAATAAGCCTACTGAAGGAAAGATATTTATTGATGGTGAGAATATTATTGACTACGATAATAAGCAGCTCAAAGAATTTAGACAAAAGAAGGTTGCAATGGTTTTTCAGCATTTTGGTCTTTTTACCCATAGAACGGTACTAAATAACGTAGTGTATGGCTTGGAGATAAGGGGTATACCTGAAGAGGAAAGATATGAAATTGCTAGAAAGACTTTAGCTAGTGTAGGGCTCGAAGGCTGGGAAGATAAATATCCTAATCAACTTAGCGGCGGGATGCAGCAAAGGGTGGGCTTGGCTAGGGCCTTAGCTAATGACCCTGATATTTTATTAATGGATGAACCTTTTAGCGCATTAGACCCCTTAATTAAGAGAGAAATGCAGCAAGAGCTTTTAGATATTCAGTCTAGGCTTAAAAAAACAATTATTTTTATCACCCATGATATCAATGAGGCATTTAAGTTAGGTGAACGGGTAGCCATCATGAAAGATGGGATTATAGAGCAAATTGATACCCCTGATGAAATTCTTGCTGCCCCTAAAAATGAATATATAAAAAACTTTGTCCGAGATATTGATAGATCTAAAATTTTACAAGCTAAAAACATAATGTTTAAACCATCTGCTTTAGTATCTATTAAAGACGGATTAAAAATTGCCATCAAGGAGATGGAACAAAGCGGTATATCCAGTATATTTGTCGTAGATACTGATCGAAAATTATTAGGGCTTATAACAATTGATGATGCCCTAAAAGCCTTAAAAGAAAATCATAAGTTAAAAGATATTCTAATACATGATTATTTTACTACAGGACCGGAAACTTATATTCAAGAATTAATTCCCATGGCAACAGAAAGCAAATACCCTATTGCGGTGATGGATGAGGAAAATAGGCTTTTGGGAATTATAGTCAGGGTTTCTGTTCTCTCAAATTTAGTTTAAATTTAATGCCTTGGAGTTTATCTCCAAGGCATTAAAGATTAACAGACATAGTTCCAATCCTAACGAGTATAAATTTGTATTATATGGTAAAAAATACCTGAAAGAATAGGAGATGATGGACTATGAATTTGACAACTTTAGAAGAGGCTATAAATTTAACTGAAAAAGAGGTAAAAGAACTGCATCGAGAATATCTAAATCCAGGTTTAGTTTCCCTAATGAGTCTGATAGGGTTTGATAAAGTTTATTCTTCGGGAGAAGGGTCTATTGTTCGAGATATAAAGGGCAAAGAATATATTGATTTTTTAGGAGGATATGGATCATTAAATCTTGGACATAATCCTTCAGAGGTCTTTTCAGCACTAGAAAAAGTAAAAAGTATACCCAATATTTTACAGGCTTCTTTAGGAAGTTTAGCAGCCGTCCTTGCTAAAAATCTAGCTCTAATTGCTCCAGGTGATTTAAAAAGGTCTTTTTTTTGTAATAGTGGCGCAGAGGCAGTAGAGGGAGCCTTAAAATTAGCTAGGATAGCATCTAAGAAAGAGAAAATTATTTATTGTGAAGGTTCTTTTCATGGAAAAACTTTAGGGGCCCTATCTGTTACCGGAAGGGAAAAATATAAAAAACATTTTCAACCCTTAATTCCAAACTGTCAAGCTGTTCCTTTTGGTGATATTAATAGCCTTGAATCAGCAATTAAAAATAAAGATTGCGCAGCCTTTATTATGGAATGCATTCAGGGTGAAGGGGGTATTATTGTACCACCGGAAGGATACCTTAAAATGGTTCAAGACCTCTGTCTAAAATATGATGTTTTATTAATTATAGATGAAATTCAAACAGGCTTAGGACGCACAGGTAAAATTTTTGCTTGTGAATATGAAGATGTAGTTCCAGATATAATGTGTTTAGCCAAGTCATTAGGAGGCGGCATCATGCCTCTCGGTGCCTATATAACTAATGAAAGAATTTATAAAAATGCCTATGGGGGGATGGAGAAAGCTCTCTTGCATACATCAACTTTTGGCGGAAACTCCCTAGCCTGTGCAGCCGGTATTGCTGCTCTAAAGTCTATTATTGATGGCAACCTTACTGCAGAGGCACTAAATAAAGGCAACTATCTTATCAGTGAATTAAAAATATTAAAGAATAATTATGGGCTCATCAAGGATGTCAGAGGAAAAGGTCTTATGATTGGTCTTGAATTATCTGGTTCAAATAATAGTTTGCTTAATAGGTTATCAGGTGGTACCTTGGAATCATTGGCAAATGAATATTTTGCATCTTTTTTGGCAGGCAAACTACTAAATGATTATCAGATAATAACTGCGTATACTTTGAATAATCCCAATGTGATCAGAATTGAACCTCCTTTAACCATAGAGTATAAACACTTAGACAGGCTCCTTTTAGCTTTGGAGGATATTCTAAAAAATCATCAAAGCTTTATTAAAATGGCTTTTGCCAATATCAAAAACGTTTTTTGAAAAATAGAGGGGTTTTTTTGAAAATTATAAAATATTTTAATAAATTATTTATATTTTTTTATAAAAGAAAAAAGGATTTTTAAGGGAGAAAAAAGAATAATTAAATATATTCAGCATCAGAAAACGATGTTCGGCATACAAGAATATGGGATGTGAAATAGTGAAAAAAAATAATAAAGTCATAGTCCAATCAGTAGATAGAGCATTGTCGATTTTGCAGGTTTTTGCTCAGCACGAGGAGTTAGGTGTAACGGAAATTAGTAAACTAATAAATTTAAATAAAAGTACTACATATGGTTTACTTAGTACTTTGTTTGAAAAAGGATATGTTGATAAAAAGCCTAATGGCAAATACTGCTTAGGCCTTATTTTATTAGAATTGGGGCAGTATGTACAAAATCGGTTAGATGTTAGAAGTACTGCCAGACCTTTATTAGAAGAATTATGTGAAAAATATGATGAAACCATTCACCTTGTATTGTGTAACAGGGGTGAGGTTTATTATGTAGACAAAGTTGAAAGTGCGAGAAGTATTGTTAATATAACTCAGGTTGGTAAAAAGGTAGCTTTGCACGCTTCCTCAGTTGGCAAAGCTATTCTTGCTTATATGCCTGTGGAAGAGCAGGAGCGAGAGTTAGCATTACCCCTAAAACAATATACAACATATACCATAACTAATCCTAACGAATTGCGGGAACACTTAAGCTTAGTTAAGGAAAATGGCTATGCCCTGGATATGGAGGAAATTGAATTAGGTATTAGATGTTTAGGAGTACCAATAAGAAATTATACCGGCGAAGTGATTGGAGCCTTTAGCTGCTCTGCTCCTGCCACTAGAGTAAGTAGTGAAAAACTTAATGAAATAATTGTGGCAGTAAAGGATACTGCCACAAATGTATCGAGGAAATTAGGGTATAAAATTTAATTATTGTGTGCCCTTATTATATATTATTTAAGGAGGAAATTAAGATGACATTTAAGAGTGATATTGAAATTGCCCAGGAGTCTGAGTTGCAGGTTGTTAATGAGATTGCTGATAAGTTGGCAATACCAGACAAGTACGTGGAAAACTACGGTAAATACAAAGCTAAAATTGATTATAAGATTTTAGAAGACTTAAAAGATAAGCCAAATGGTAAATTGGTATTAGTAACAGCAATAAATCCTACACCAGCTGGCGAAGGTAAGACTACAACAACTGTTGGATTAGGTGACGCTTTAATGAAATCCGGCAAAAGAACTGTTATTGCTTTAAGAGAACCATCTTTAGGTCCTGTTTTTGGAGTAAAAGGAGGAGCTGCCGGTGGTGGATATGCCCAGGTAGTTCCTATGGAAGATATTAACCTGCATTTTACCGGTGATCTTCATGCTATGGGTACAGCCAATAACCTTTTAGCTGCCCTAATCGATAACCATATCCATCAAGGTAATAGGTTAGGAATTGATGCTAGAAAAATCACCTGGAAACGGGCAGTAGATATGAATGATAGACAGCTTAGATATATTGTCAGTGGTTTAAACGGTAAGGCTAATGGAGTACCACGGGAGGATGGCTTTGATATTACTGTAGCCTCCGAGATAATGGCGATTCTTTGCTTATCTAAAGATATAGATGATCTTAAAGAGAGAATTTCAAGAATAGTAATAGGCTATACATATGATGATAAGCCTGTTACTGCTGCGGAACTAAATGCACAAGGTGCACTTGCTGCTCTCTTAAAAGATGCTTTAAAGCCAAATCTGGTCCAAACCTTAGAACATACCCCTGCTTTTATCCATGGCGGACCTTTTGCTAATATTGCCCATGGATGTAACAGTGTTATGGCTACTAGAATGGCTTTAAAACTCAGTGATTACACTGTAACCGAAGCTGGTTTTGGTGCTGACTTAGGGGCAGAAAAATTTATTGATATAAAATGTCGGATGGCAGGTTTAGCTCCTGATGTGGTAGTAATTGTTGCTACGATAAGAGCTTTAAAACATCATGGCGGTTGTCCAAAGGCTGAACTCGGAACAGAAAATCTAGAAGTATTAGAAAAAGGTTTACCTAATCTATTAAAGCATATTCATAATATAACTAAAGTATTTGGTTTACCGGCAGTGGTAGCTATTAACAGATTCCCGACTGATACAGAGAAAGAATTAGAATTAGTATACTCTAAGTGTAAAGAATTGGGCGTAAATGTTGCCTTGTCAGAGGTTTGGAGCAAAGGCGGTGACGGCGGAAAGGAATTAGCCCAAGAAGTAATCCGCCTTGCAGAAGAAAAAACAAATACCTTCACCTTTAGTTACGAAGCAGAAAATGGTATCAAAGAAAAAATTGAAGCAATTGTAACTAAGGTTTATGGTGGTAATGGAGTACAATATTCCAATAATGCTCAAAAGGAAATTGCGCAACTAGAAGCTTTAGGTTATGGAAAATTGCCTATCTGTATGGCAAAAACCCAATATTCCTTCTCGGACGATCCCGGAAAATTGGGGGCGCCTTCAGATTTTAAAGTAAGTATTAGTAAGGTTAAGGTTTCTGCAGGAGCAGGATTTTTGGTAGTATTAACTGGAGATATTATGACTATGCCTGGTTTACCTAAAGTTCCTTCCGCTGAGAAAATTGATATTGATAATAGCGGAAAGATTTCCGGCTTATTCTAAAATTTATCCAATCGTATAAGACTCCCGCTTCTGTAAGCGGGAGATAAGGAATTAGGATAAGTCTCCCTAAGTTCAGGTGGAACCAAAACTCCATCTGAACAAGTTCGGCTTTATAATATGCGTCTATTCAAACTGAATAGACGCATATTTTTTTGTTGCGAAAAGTTTTACTAAATAATCATTTTGCAAATAATTAGTGATATTATAATAAATATATAGAATTGCTAATTAAAAACTTATCTAAAGGAGAGGAAAAGAAAAATGAAATTAGCTAAGAGGGTAAGGATTATTGAACCATCAAAAACATTGGAATTGATGGCAAAAGCTAAAGCTTTAAAGAGTGAGGGGAAAAATGTTTTAGAATTTCAAGTTGGTGAACCTGATTTTAATACTCCAGAGCACATAAAAAAGGCAGGCATAAAAGCTATCGAAGAGAACCTTACTAAATATACACCTTCACCGGGTACAATGGAACTTAGAAAGGCTATCGTGGAAAAATTAGAGAAGGAAAATAACTTGAAATACTCACCTAGTGAAGTAATGGTTTCAAATGGGGGAAAACATTGCCTTTTTAATGGAATAATGACTTTAGTGGATTCAGGGGATGAGGTAATTATTCCAACACCTTATTGGGTTACATACCCAGAAGCAGTAAAAATCGCAGATGGTGTTCCTGTATTTATTGAAACAACTAGTGATAATGATTTCAAAGTTACTCCTGACCAATTGGAAAAGGCTATTACAGAAAAAACAAAAGTACTAATTCTTTGCAGTCCATCAAATCCAACTGGCTCAGTTTATACAGAAGAAGAATTAAGAGGTATTGCCCAAGTAGTTGCCAAGCACCAAATATATGTTTTTTCTGATGAAATGTACGAAAAACTAATTTATGACGGATTAAGTTTTGTCAGTTTTGCAAGTTTAGGTGAGGATGTGAAAAAGCTTACCTTAACCTTTAATGGAGTATCTAAGGCTTATGCTATGACAGGATGGCGTATAGGATATGTGGCGGGCGCATCGGAAATTATCAAGGCTATGGACTCCTTACAAAGTCATGCAACTTCAAATCCTAATTCCATCGCTCAAAAAGCTAGCGTAGCGGCTTTATTAGGTCCTACCGATGAATTAGAAGAAATGCGTAAGGAATTTGATATACGTAGACTTTATATGGTAGATACACTAAATGATATCCCTGGTATAGAGTGCAGAACTCCTAAAGGAGCATTTTATGCTTTCCCTGATATATCAAGCTTTATTGGAAAAACCTATAAAGGTGAGAAAATTACAAATGATGATGATTTCGCGAGACTTCTTCTAGAGAACTACTATGTAGTTGCTGTGCCGGGCTCTTCCTTTGGAGCTCCAGGGTTTTTGCGGTTTTCTTATGCAACTTCTCTAGAAATAATAAAAGAAGGAATGGAATTATTGAAAAGGTTTGTGCTGGAAATTAAATAGTTTATGAAAAAAATAAATTTTTAATGTTTTTTAAAGGATATTCAAAATTGAAAATAGAATTATTTATTCAGCAATAAAAATCGTTATTCGGTAATAATGCACAAAAGGAGTGGGATTTATGAGTTTACGTAGTAGCCGCATCCTGAGTCGTCCTGAATGGAGTATTAACAGGGCTTATTATAAATCAATGGGTTATTCAGATACTGATCTCGAAAAACCGATTATTGGGATTGCTAATGCTTGGAGTACAACGGTGCCTGGTCATTATAATCTTCGTCAAGTTTCAGAAGCTGTTAAGGAAGGGATCAGAGAAGCTGGCGGAACTCCAGTTGAATTTGGGGTAATAGGTGCCTGTGATGGTATCGCCGAAGGACATGAAGGAATGCGTTATATCCTTCCAACTAGGGATATTATAGCCCATAGTATAGAACTGATGGTGCAAGCACACCAATATGATGGTATAGTCTTGCTTGGATCTTGTGATAAGATTGTTCCAGGTATGTTGATGGCTGCAGCCCGTTTGGATTTACCGGCAATTTTTGTTAATGGTGGGCCAATGCTGGGTGGCCCAGTTATCCACGGTCGAAAAGCGGATACAACTTCCATTATTGAAGGTGTTGGAAGACTTAAGAAAGGTCAAATAACCGAAGAGGAATTAATTAAAATGGAAGACTCCTGCGCTCCCACCTGCGGTTCTTGTTCCTTTTTGGGAACAGCTAATACTATGTGCTGTATTGCAGAGGCTATAGGTATGTCCCTAACAGGTAGTGCAGTAATTCCTGCTGTATATAATGAACGTTTAAAGACTGCGCAAGAATCAGGTAGAGCTATCGTAAATTTAATTCGTAAGGATATTACGGCCAGACAGATTATTAACAAAGAGTCTATCGAAAATGCAGTTAGATTAAATTCTGCCATTGGTGGTTCTACCAACTCAGCTTTACACATTCCGGCTATTGCTTATGAAGCTAAAGTTGAATTCGACTTGGATATTTTTGATAAACTTAGTAGAACAACACCATTAGTTGCCAAGATGAATCCTGCTGCATCAGCTAATGTGATAGATTTTTATGAAGCAGGTGGAGTACCGGTAGTTTTAGGGGAAATATCTTCCCTTCTTAAATTAAACGCCCTAACAGTTACAGGCAAAACTATTGGAGAAAATATTAAAGGATATAAATCACCAAATAATGAAGTTATCAAAACCTTTGCGGAGCCATTTAGTGCCTTCGGTGGGTTAGCTGTTCTCTATGGCAATCTGGCTCCTAATTCTGCAGTTACTAAACCGGCAGCAATTAATCCCAACATGCTTTCCTTCCAGGGACCAGCCCGTGTGTTTAATTCTGAAGATGAGGCAAATATCGCTATTTTAAATAATGAGGTTAAACCTGGTGAGGTTGTAGTTATAAGATATGAAGGACCTAAGGGAGGTCCGGGAATGCCAGAAATGTTTAAGGCCATGAAGCTGCTTCACGGCTTAGGTCTTGCTGATAAAGTAGCATTAGTAACTGATGGTAGATTTTCGGGTACTAATAATGGTTGTTTTGTCGGGCATATTTCCCCTGAAGCTCAAGAAGGCGGACCTATTGCCTTAGTGCAAGATGGTGACCTTATAGATATTAATATTCCTGAGAGAAAACTTGATATATTAGTAGATTCCCTTGTGCTGGAGGACCGCAAAAAACAATTGCAGCCACCCAAAGCAAGGGTAACAGAAGGTTATTTATATTTATACAGTAAGCTGGCGGAATCAGCCGATAAAGGGGCAATCATCAAAACTAGAGCTGAGTAACAAGGAGGCGTAAGGGTGCCAGAGTTTATTATAATAGCAGATGATTTAAGCGGGGCTTGTGATACAGCAGTACAATTCAGTAATTCAGGTTATCGAACAATAGTATTAAATAAAATCGATAATCTTTTATCCCTAGGTTCCCGTTTTAATGCAGTTGCTATTACTACTAATTCCCGAGATACATCTTCAAGCCAAGCAATAGAAAAGGTAAAAGAGGCATGTCAATTTTTAAAGAACAAAACAAACCCTACTATTTATAAAAAAATTGATTCAACCTGGCGGGGCAATATTGGAGTTGAGCTAGAGGTGCTAATTAAGGAATTAGACTTAAGTTTTGCTCTTATTTGCTCTGTGTATCCTAAAAATAAAAGGGTCGGTATAGGTGGGTATTTATTAGTGGATGGTCAGCTCCTCCATCATACACCCATGGCTAAAGACCCTGCTTCTCCAATTAAAGAAGGATATTTGCCTGCTTTACTAAAAAAACAGACCAACCTCCCTGTGGAGCATATAGATTTGCAGATTATTGAAAAAGGACCTTTAGAGGCAGAAAAATATATTGCAGAAAAAATTAAGAAGAATGGGCAGTGCTTTTTCATTGCTGATGCTTTAGAGGAGTCCCATCTTGATACCCTTGCCTTATTAAGTAGGGGAGACTTACCTCCTCATATTTTTGCAGGGTCTGCAGGATTATCTGCCGCATTATTACGGCAAAAAAAGAACGATTCCAAGGTGAATTTATTACCTGTTTTAACTGTAATTGGCAGTGTTCACCCCAATAGTAACTTACAGGTAGATGAGATGATAAAAAAACTTGGTATCAAAGAAGTATATATCCCCTGGCAAAATCTTATTAATTATACTGACGGAGGTTTAAACGATTTAGCCTTAGCGGCAGTAAATAAGCTAAATAGTGGTGAGGACCTGGTTATTCGCACCTCAAGGACTGTTAATGATGTAGAGTTAGCAAAATCAGAAGGAATTAAACTTGGTCTAAGTAGTTTAGAAATTGCTAATACTATCTCCCAGGGCTTACAAAAATTTATGGCTGATATTTTAGGAAAAGTGAGAATTTCCGGGCTTATGGTTACCGGAGGGGCCACCGCTTTGCAGTTATTAGAAGGCACAAATGCTGAAGGAATTGAAGTGGAAGAAGAGATAGAGCCTGGTGTTCCTATCGGAAAAATTGTTGGTGGAGTTTTAGATGGTTTAAGTATTATTACTAAAGCCGGAGGTTTTGGCTCCCGAAATGTATTTTGCAATGGAGCAGAGATTTTAAAACAAAAGGAGAGAGCATAGATGAATGATAGACCTTTACTAGCTTTAACAATGGGTGATCCGGCAGGAGTTGGTTCAGAAATTATTGTGAAAACCTTGAGTAAGAAAGAATACTATGACATGGCTCGACCTTTAGTCATTGGTGATGCTAGGAGGATGGAACAAAGCTTAAAATTTGTTCCTGAACAACTAGAAATAAATGTAGTGAGTTCAGTTGATGAAGCTAAATTTATCTATGGTATTATTGATGTTCTAGATATCGAGATAGAAGGTGCTAGTGAAGTTCCTTATGGTCAAGTAAATGGAGTTGCCGGCAAAGCAGCCATTAGTTATATATTTAAATCTATCGAAATGGCTAACAATAGAGAAGTTGATGCAGTGGTTACCGGGCCAATTAACAAAGAATCCATGCATCTAGCCGGCTATAAAAACTATCCTGGTCATACGGAAATATTTGCTGAAAAAACAGATACTAAAGATTATGCCATGATGCTCTATACAGATGGTTATTATGTTATACATGTAAGTACCCATTGTTCACTGCGGCAAGCATGTGATAGAGCTACTAAAACCAGAGTTAAGAAAATTATCGATCTAGCCCATGATATGATAAAAACATATAACATTGAAAACCCAACAATTGCTGTAGCTGGTTTAAATCCCCATTCTGGAGAGAGTGGTGCCTTTGGGGATGAGGAAATTAAAGAAATTATCCCTGCTATTGAGGAAGCAAAGGCAGAGGGTATAGATGTAATAGGTCCTGTTCCACCGGACAGCATTTTCTTCCGAGCTATGAAAGGACAGTTCAAGGTAATTGTAGTTATGTATCATGATCAGGGTCATATACCGGTCAAAGTAATAAACTTTGAAGATGGGGTCAATGTTACTTTAGGTCTGCCGATAATTCGGACATCTGTAGATCATGGTACTGCTTTTGGTAAAGCAGGTAAAGGTACCGCTTCTCCTGCCAGCTTAGAGGCTGCCTATAAACTAGCAACTGAAATGGGTCTAAAAAAATTCTATAATTAAATTTCGGAGGTGATTGCCCCGCAGAATACTCTTTAGTGTTGAAGTTGCTTGCAACATGCGTATTTTACCTATATTGATTAACTATATAAATTAAAAAGGATGGTGCTTTATAATGGCAAAAAAATCTATTCATGATTTTCACAAAATGGTGGCAGAAAAAGAACCAATTACCTATTTGACGGCTTATGACTACTTAACCGCTAAAATGGTAGAAAAAGCGGGAATTGACATGATCCTAGTTGGAGACTCCCTAGGTATGGTTGTGTTAGGCTATGAAACAACTATTCCTGTTACGCTAGAAGATATGATTCGTCATTGTCAGGCTGTTCGTCGTGGTGCACCTAATACATTCATCGTAGGCGATATGACCTATATGTCTTATCAAGTTTCTGATGAGCAAGCTGTAGAGAGTGCTGGCAGAATGGTTAAAGAGGGTTTGTGTGATGCTGTTAAGCTAGAAGGCGGCGGAACACGGATGGCCAGCAGAATTAAGGCAATAAATGAATCAGGTATTCTTGTGATGGGCCATATTGGCTTAACTCCTCAATCTATGGGTCAACAGGGTGGTTATAAAGCTCAAGGCAGAAATTCACAGGCTGCAGTAAATATTGTGAAAGAAGCTAAAAGATTAGAAGAAGCAGGTGCTTTCAGTATCCTAGTTGAAGCTGTTCCTTCTATGGTTGGCAAAGCTATTACTGAAAGAGCAGGTATTCCCATCTTAGGTATAGGTGCAGGCTCTTACACCCATGGTCAGTTATTGATTTTCGCTGATATGGTTGGTTTATATGATAACTTTACACCTAAGTTTGTCAAACAGTATGCCAATGTTAATGAAGTTATCTCCAAGGCATTTAAACAGTATCATCAAGATGTAAAAGATAAAAGCTTCCCCATAGATTCTGAACATACTTATAAAATGAAAGATGAAGAAGTGCAAGATTTCTTAGGATTACTAGAAAAAGAAGATATTTAGCCCCCAATTTATTAACATAAAAGCAATGTGCCCCCAAAGGGGGCACATTGCTTTTATTCTTATCCAATATCCAATTTTTGTGTGCTATAATAAATACCAACTTTTAGTTGTTGGAAAAGACTGAACTCTCTGTTATATTGAATAAATAACCATTAGTAATAACTTTTGCCCTCACGGATAGCAAGTATGAAATACGTATGAACGGGGGTATTCTGATATGATTGCTGAGAAAGCCTATTTTTTATCAAAAGTTAAGGACTTATCTGTATTTAAAGAAGAGGAATTAAATCAGCTTGCTGATGATTTTCATTGGGAAGAGCACGCCCAGGGGTATGATATCATTAAGCAGGGGCAGGATCGGAATCAGTATTATGTCTTGGTTGAGGGTACGGCTGAAGTTTTAGACGGCAACAAGGAAATAGGGGAAATCAGGATTAATACCTTTGGCCCCGGGGATGCTTTTGGCGCAAGGTCTTTACTAACCGACGGACAGGCCCCTTTCACTGTTAGGTGCATAGAAAAGTGTAAGCTTTTAGTTACTTCTCATGAGCAGTTTACTCGTATGTTGATTCGTTGGCCAAAGCTTTACAAAAAACTTATTGAAAGAATGTCACGTAATTTGGATCAAATAAATAATGGTTTATTTGAGGCCAGGCAAAAGGAATTTTTGCGTATTTCTTTACAGCATTCCCAATATGTAAATAAGTTCTATGGCCTTTGGGGAAGTCCCAAAACTACTAAACTTATTGAGGAAAAAATTATAGAATTAACCCAAAGCAAGGAACACCTGTTATTAATTGGAGAACGTGGTACAGGGCGGCAAATGCTGGCCTGGTACTTGCACAAAAATAAGTTTGGTGCTACAGCACCTTTTGTTGCTATAGACGGACATGATTTAGAAAAACAATTGGGTGATCGAATCTTTGAAACCGTAGACCAGGCAGGAAAGCCTGCAAAACAGGGTAACCTTCTGGAATTTGTTTCAGGGGGCACTTTGTATATTAGTGAAATTAACGAACTTTCCCCCGAGATACAATTTAAATTGGCTAGGTCACTACGGTCAAATATTAATTGTCTTGTGGTCGGGAGTTTACAAAATAACCCCGAGGCCCTTAACCTGATTCCTGAGCTGAGGGAATTATTTTCAGACCGGTTTAAGATTACACCATTACGTGAACGTAAAAGGGATATTCCCTTTTTGGCGCAAGGGATATTAGAAAAACTGGCTAAACAACATAATCGAATAACTCCCAGCTTGGATCATGAAGCTACCAAACTATTACTATCTCATAATTATCGGCAAGGCAATATCACAGAGCTTATCCAGGTAGTTGAAAGAGCCTTTTTTCTAGCTGAACATGATGTGATCAGTCTTGAACACCTATTTTTTGGTCCAACTTCTAAAAAAGTTAGTGGAACTTTCGATCTTTTGTCTTTTCCTTGGGTAGAAAAGCTGATTAAAAAGGGTGATTTCGTTCTCTCGCTGCGGAGAGTTACTGCAATGGTTTTCATAATTATAACAGCAGCGCTTTTTTTAGTACCTAAAGCGACAATAAATTTGGGTTTATTTGCTTTGGTTTGGGGCCTCTGGTGGCCTATGTTGGCTATGATCTCTCCACTCTTTGGGAGAATTTGGTGTACAGTTTGCCCCTTTGCATATATTATGGAACTAGTACAACGCAAAATTCACTTGGATCATCCGGTGCCAGCCTTTATCAAGAAGTATGACTACCTTTTAATTACTTTATTGTTTCTACTTATTTTTTGGATAGAAGTAGTCTTTGATATTCGTTTAAATCCAATATCTACGGGAATACTGTTGGCATCTATTTTGGGAGCCGCTATTTTGACCGGGATAATTTTTACACGGCATACTTGGTGTCACCATTTGTGCCCTTTGGGAGGATTTGTTGGCATGGCTTCCATTGGTGCAATGCTTGAGGTTAGAGCTGATGCTACAATTTGTCTTAACAAGTGTACTACCTATGAATGCTATAAAGGCAGTAGTGTTGTAGCGGGTTGCCCAATGTTCCAACATGCCCCCTTTGTCGATAATAATCTCGCCTGTAAAAAATGTTTTAATTGTGTACGCAGTTGCAATAACGGTGCAGTTCAGTTTAATTTAAGGCTTCCGGGCAGAGAAATATGGCATCTGCTGAGGGTTAATCAGGGGTTTGTAATTTTCATCGGGGTTTCTTTGGGTATTCTTATTCCCATCAATTATTTTATACCCTTCCGTCAGCTTTGGACAGCGCACAAGTGGGTAATTTGGTTTAGCCTATATTATTGGGGCATTGCTATTTTGGCTGGTTTATTTACCTGGCGGATTGCTAAGCCTTTTAAAACTAAGGCTGCTTCTAGGCGTATCAAGTTGATTTTTTCCTTAATTCCAATAGTTATTGCCGGACATATTATCTATCAGCTAAATTATCTGCCCGGCGCTGATTCCGTATTGGTAGGCTTTGGATATAAAACAGTAGAAGGTAGTATTAGCACAATAAACTTTTCAGTTTTGAAAGTCATACAGTTATTGGCTGCCCTAATAGGGGTTATATTGACAGGGCTTACAGTATTCATGGTAATGCGGACAAGTAGGAAAAAGTCAAATAATTAGCAATAAATGAATCTGAACAATAATAATATAAAAAAAACATCCAGGATACTATCCTGGATGTTTTTTTATATTACTAGATACATATTAGCTATCTACATATTAATTTTATTAGCTTTTAATACCTGTCAGAAGTATTTTGAAGTGTTTCTGAGCTTCATCTTTTAAATCAAAATCGGGGTATCTTGTACACCATTCATAAGTAAGTCCTCTTATGGCCATAATACAATGCTTGGAAATTATGTCACTAGATAACTCTGTTTTAAATTCTCCTAGCTCTATGCCTTTGCTAATTATAATATTAAATATTTTGTAGAGATCTCTGTTGTAGCTCATTACAGCATTAGTATTTATTGTTCTGGTTAATTGAGCTTCATATATAAATTTCATATGTTCATAACCTATAGTACAGCTAATAATATCAGAAATTTTCGCCATTAGGTATAGGAGCATATCAGACGCCATTGTATTTGCGGGTAATGATTCGAGAAAGGATTTATAGTCTAAATCCAATTCACCAACAAAATCAGAAATCAGAGCAGCAATCAGCGAATTTTTTGAATCAAAATGCACGTAGAAAGATCCTTTAGATACGCCTGCCATTTCTACTATAGAGTCTACACTTACAGTATCAAAACTATATTTTGTGAATAACTGTTTAGCACTTTGGTATATTTTTATTTTAGTTTCACGGGCTTTTGACTTTCTAGTATTCATTTTCCCTTTATTCACCATTTTCCCCCTAATCTTGACAAAAATATTAGATAAATATACAATGACTATAGTATCTGACTGCAGTCATCGTATATTTATTTTTTATTATATCACATAAATATTTTTTTGTATTGAAGATTAATAATGTTTAAAAGTTAACTAGTGAAAGAAATAAATATTCACAGATATTTATTGGAAAATTTGGAAAGAGGTAGATAACTAATGAAAAAATTAGTTAAAGCCTTAATAATATCTATTTTAATAGGCTTAGTTATACAATTAGGAGCTTACGGGGATGTTTCTGACAAAATAGAGGTCAAGGAAGTAAAAACTGCACTCACTTTAAATAATGGTCAAAAATGGCGTATTGGCTATTGTGAGAGTCAGCCATACTTTGAATTTGCTGGGATTCTCCATGGTTTAGTGAATGGTCTTGAGAATATGGGTTGGCTTGAAAACACATCTGAACTTCCCTTTATTCCATTTCAAGAGGATACTAGTTCAATGTGGCAATGGCTTTCGAGTAATGACTTGGGGCCTTATATAGAATTTGTAGAAGATGCTCATTATGATTTAAGTGTGGACTCTGGTGATGAGATAATCAAACGATTACAAGAGGATAATGACATTGATTTAATGATAGTAAACGGTACTTTAGCAGGATTGACGCTGGCTAATGATAAACATTCTATTCCTTCATTAGTTTTTGGTACCAGTAATGCCGTTAAGTCTGGGATTATTAAATCGGAAGATGATTCAGGCATCAATCATATCTGGGCTCATGTGGATCCCGGAATTTTTATCCGTCAGGTCGAGGTTTTTTATGATATTTTTCATTTTAAAAAGCTTGGCATTTTGTACATAAATGATTCGTTTAGAAAGGCTTTTGCAGCGGTTGATGATGTAGAAAGTGTTGCACTAGATAAAGGCTTCGAACTTATTCATCATCATAAAGTATATAATCCAGATGATTTAGAGGGATACCTAAGGGATGTTTTAGAGGCCCATAAAAAACTTTCCCAGGAAGTTGATGCAATGTATGTAACAAACGGTGCTTGGCAGATTAGTAGGGTATATGAGCTCCTAGAGCCCTTTTATGAAAAAAAGATACCGGTTTTTTCCCAGGTTGGGTCGGGAGAAGTAAAGCATGGAGCATTGATGAGTCTTGCCCGTGCCAATTTTTCCGGCATAGGAAGTTTTGGGGCTCAAACAATAGCAGCAGTTTTTAATGGAACACCTCCCAGAAATTTAAAGCAGCACTATGAAGACGCTCCCAGTATAGCAATAAACCTAGAGGTTGCAAAAGCCATTGATTATAAACCGCCCTTTGAAATTCTCCTAGTAGCTGATGAAATATATCTTGAGATAGAAAGATAGGGATTGGTGGGGAGTTAATATATATAGAATAGGAGCTATTAGATGGAATTGAGCAAAAATAAGGGCCGTGTAATATTTATTACAATTTCTACTATTTTACTTATAATTGTTCTTGGATTTACCGGTGCATTAAATATTATGTCTTTTCAGGAAAACTATTCTGAATCACTCATATCTTCCTATACAGTTCTTGGCGGTGAGACTGTTGGGAAAATAGAATATGCTATCAAATATGGAAAGCCTTTGGACAGCTTCTGGGGAATGGATAAATTACTTAAAGAAATAATTATAAATTCTCCTAATATAGACATGGTACAAGTTGTATTAAATAATGGACAGGTAATTTATGATCAAGAAGGTATAGTTTATGACAGGTATATACCAGAAATTATTTTAAAAAGTGTTAATCTTCAAAATACCGAAGGTGGAAATAATTATGGATATATAGTATATCAAGGAAAATATTATCTATTTATGCCAATTGCTGATAGGGATAATCAGTGGATAGGCAGTTTAAATATTAAATTTGATGAAAGTGTAATTAATTCTGTTGTTCGTACTTATCTTTTAGACTTAATTATATACCTAGCCATTATGGCAGTAATTGGTTTTACTGTGCTTGTTCTTATTACAATAAGGGTTTCATTTATTGACCATAATGGAAGGATGAGAAGGAAAGCATTCATAGTTGTTATTCTTGTTCTTTTGGGGTTTCTACAAATCATTTATGGGTTTCTTAATTATAATATTTTTAGAAAAGCTTATTTGGAGGTTGCTCATAATAACACAATCACAATTTCTAGAGTAGTTCAAAATGATGTTAATGCTGTTTTAAAAAAAGGTATTTCATACAAAGAGCTTTATGATATCCAAGATTATTTAAAAAGGATAATAACTACCATCCCTGAAATAGAAAACATCCACATATATGGGGATGATGAAAAAGTGCTTTATTCTACTCTGGAAAAAGAGTTGTTTCCGGAAAAATCTATAGATTCAGAATACATATATAGCCAGGAATTAGCAACTGATTTAGATGGAAAACGGGGAAGTGTTTATGTAGAAATATCCTCAAATAGCATTGCAGGTAAGCTGCAAAATATACTGTTAGATACTGCTACAGTTCTTATTATTTCTTTTTTATTAATGGTTGAAGTTACTTTATTTGTAATCTTGTTAATTGAGAAAAAGGTTAGTAATGGAATAAAAGATATAAATACTGATGTTTGGAGTCGAAAAACTATTCCAATGGTTCGATACTTGGCCTTTCTAGTTTTTACTGCGGCTTTTATGTCCACAACCTTTATTCCAATAGTAATGAATAACTTTTATGAACCACTACTTAGTTTGCCTAAAAATGTTATTTTGGGATTACCTATTTCTGTAGAAATGTTTTTCGGAGCTTTAGCAGCTATTGGAGCAGGCTACAGTATAGATAAAACCGGTTGTAAACCTGTTCTTTTAAGGGGAGTTGTTCTTTTTTGTATTGGGGCTCTTATTTCAGCAGTTGCTTGGAATGCAATATCCTTTATTGCTGCAAGGGGGGTAGTGGGAGCAGGATTTGGATTAGCATTAATGGCTTTGCGAACTATAGTCATATCCACAGCAGACCCTTTATTGAAAAATAAAGGAATTGCATCAATGAACTCAGGAGCATTTGCTGGTGTAAACTGTGGTGTTATTATCGGAGCAATGCTTGCAGATAGAATTGGCTATTCCCAAGTTTTTTTTGTTGCTTTTGCACTTATAATGATGTCTTGGTTTGTAGCTAACACTTTTGTAGAAAATGTTATTCCAATAGCAGCCCAGAGACAGATTAGTGCTAATAGATCTAATACAAGTAAATTCCTATTAGATAAAAATGTTTTATCCCTTTTTATTTTGGTACTGATACCTATTTCAATTTGCGGCATGTTTTTACATTATCTGTTCCCGATCTATGCAGAAAGCATGGGGGTCTCATCCTCTAATATCGGTAGAGCCTTTTTAATTAATGGCTTACTTATAATATATCTTGGTCCAATTCTTAGCAGATATTCGGAAAAACATTTTGGAACAAAAAAATCATTAGTGATAGCATCCTTAATTATGGGTATTTCAATGTTAATTTTTGCTAGCTTAGGTACACTAGCCGCCGCTTTTGCAGCTGTTATATTGCTGGGACTTTCTGATAGCTTTGGTGTTGCAGCCCAGAGTAATTATTATTTAAGCTTAAAAGCAGTTTCAGGTTTAGGTGAAGGTAAAGCCATTGCTTATTTTAGTATTGCAGGAAAGATAGGCCAAATGCTTGGACCAATTGTATTTGGTTCTGCGGCAGTCTTTGGAATGGTTAAAGGAGCAGGAATTGTTGGGGTTGTTGTTATAACTACCTTTTTAATATTTGCAAAGTTTAGCAAAAAAGACGTTTCGATTAAGAACTAGCTAACAAGAAGTGTGGGACGTTATAACGGACAAAAAGGAGTGGGGCTTTTGCCTTTGCATTTTTCTTTTAATAAAAATTTCCTCAGTGGTAGACAATATTATATTTCTGAAGGTGAAAGAATAGTAATTCGTACTGCCTTTATTACGGATATACCTCAAATAGTTAGCCTTTTACAGTCTATTCAAATAACGACGGATAACTTAGATGACAAGCTTTCAAAGACCCATAAAGATAGTTTTGAAAGAAGAGGTGGTTTTTTTGTAGTATGGAATGCCGCCGAACTTGCTAGTTTTATGGAGGATGTAAATAATTTATTTTTAGTTGCTGTGTCCAGGGATAAAGGAAAGGAAGTTATAATTGGTTTTTTGTGGTGTCGGCTTGATCTTGATAATATATTAGTTTCTGATTGGAAGTTAGAAAATAAGATATTAGGTAATTACCAAACAAAAAAATTCAATATGGCTATGGAAAAAAGGCAGGTTTTTACTGCTGTAGAATGTGCTGTTCAGCCAAATTATCATGGAATTGGAATTGCTTATAGTATTATCCATGAGATGTATAATTGGTTGTGGGGAAAAGGATATTTATTTGCAGTCTTGCAAATTTACATAATCCATGGGGAATACCAGAATGAAAACTTTATTAAGCGAGATTTGCCAAACGGAGCTAGTATTAACCATATAAAAAAATATGGTGCAATCTGCATTAAAAAAGCCTTATTACCTGATCAAATAGTAGGGCATAGAAGATTTAAGATTGGAGCGGATGTCTTTTTACTGGATTTAGAATATGCCATCAAAAAGCTTAAGGAATTAATTACAAATTATGTTGTGGCCAAATGACAATGTCAGGAGAGGAGGGCATATATGAGACGAATTGCAATAATTTTAATATTATTAATTGGGATTTCAGGATGTGGAGTTCGACAAGATGTTACTAAAGCACGGGAAGTATGGGCTAATAAATCTAAAGACAGTATTATTATTGGTGTTGTAGGAACAATGTGGATCATGGCAGACGCCACTAAGTATCTTGATGGTATTAAGCTGGCTGTTGAAGAAATTAACGCAGGTGGTGGTATTGATAACAGGGATGTGGAAATTTTAGAATTGGATGATAAGGGACAAACAATGGAAGGTATTAATATTGCTCAAGAATTAGTGGAAAATCCTAATTTAATGGCGGTATTAGGTCATTGGGATTCCCATGTTACTTTACCCGCAGCTAGTATTTATGAAAATGCAGGGGTTTTAATGATAACCGCTATGGCTACAAGTCCAAAATTAACTCAAAATGACTACAAGTATATTTTCCGCAATGTTCCCAGTGATGAAAAAATGGGTGGAGAGATGGCGGCTTTTGCTAAGGCGCAGGATCTTAAACGTATGGTTATTTATTATTCTGATACAGACTATGGCAAGGGTTTGGCAAATTCCTTTGAAAAGGTTGCCCGAAGCATTGGTATAAAGATAGTAGATAGGGCCACTTTATTTGTTAATGAACATGAATTTGATAGGACCATGGAAAGGTGGAATGCCCTTAATTTTGATGGGGTATTTATAGCCGATTATATGCCAGATGCCGGTGATATTATTCTTAAAATAAGAGAGGTATACCCTGATATTCCTATAATGGGTACAGACGGGCTTGATTCCCCGGATTTTATAGATGTACTTGGGGAAGCAGCCGAAGGTATTGTGATCGCTACTTTATTTGACCCAAAAGATAGAAGTTCTGAGCTTTTGCAGTTTATTAACAGGTTTAGAGAGCGTTATGGCACAGAACCAGACGTGTATGCCGTTCAGGGATATGAAACTTTCAAGCTTTTAGCTACTGCTATGAAAAATGCAGAAAACCCTTCTCCTGAAGAGACTGCAAAAGCACTAAGGGTAATAAGTCAGTGGTCCGGATTAACGGGTACGTTAAATATAGAAGAAAATGGTGATGTTACTGGAAAAGTGATTCGTAAAAAAGTTGTGAGAACGGGCAAATTTGAATACTTGCGCATCACACAGTAATGAGGAGGATTGTTTATGAAAAACAGCATATTTCGTGAAGTATCATTAGAACGACTATCTTCTCCTGAACAACTTGACCAGATGATGTCAGTTACATCACCCAGGGCTTGGTTTGCTTTAATTGGAATATCAGCAATCCTATTAACTGCCATACTTTGGGGTATTTTTGGCAGCATACCCTATAAAACAAATGGTGAGGGAATCTTGATAAAAAGTGAAGGTGTTTATAATATTACTCATACAAAAGGCGGGAAAATTATTGACATTAGTATAGAAGCAGGCGATACAGTAAGAAAAGGTGATATTATAGCAAGGATTGAGCAATCTGAATTGGTGGAACAGATAGTTGATTTAGAAAAACAATTGAAACAGATTAAGAATTTTAATATTGACATGTTTGATGGGTATACAGAAAAACCTTCACCCGCATTATCTCAATTGTATGAACTGGCTAGAAGCATAAGAGAGGCTAAGTCAGCAGTTGAGATTAATAGAGCTGAGTATAATGGAGTACGATTACAATTAGAACAAGCTAAGCTTAATGTGACTACTCAAGAGCAAGATGTTGGGAGACTCGCGGTATTATTGGAGCATGGTGCAATTGCTAGAGTTGAATTTGAGGCAGCTTCTGCTAATTTAGAACAGTCAAAGTTACAGGCGAAAGCCCTTGAAGCATCGATAGCTGAATTAAATACAGGAGAGAGTGCTGCTTTACATAGTGCTAAATTGGAACAAGCCCAGTTAACAGTAAAGCTCTTAGAAGAACAATTGTCTGAAGCAAAGCAGATAAATGAAATTCAGCTTGAAGAGCAAATTCTAAAATTAAAAAGAGAATTAGAGTTTGGTTCTAATATAGTTGCTACTGAAGATGGTAGAGTATTAGAGGTAAAAATGCGTAAAGGTGGACTTATTCAACCCGGAATGGAGCTTATTGGTGTAGAACGAGAAGGAAAAACCATAAGAGATATAGAGGTGGAATTATATGTGCCCGCTGAAGACGGTAAGCAAATATCGCCAGGCATGGAAGCCCAGATATCTCCAACTATTGTTAAAAAAGAAGAATATGGATTTATGCTTGGCAGGGTTATTTCAGTTTCGGAGTTTCCTGCAACTTCCCAAGGTATGATGACTACCCTTGGCAGCCAGGAACTGGTTTCTCGGCTATCCAAGGGCAGTGCACCTATTGAGGTGCGTATTGAATTAATTACTGACAGCAATACAATAAGCGGTTATAAATGGTCTTCACCAAATGGACCGCCTATAACAATAGATAGTGGCACCCTATGTGACGGCACAATTACAGTAAGCAGCCAGCCACCAATAAGAATGGTTATTCCTAAAGTCAGGAAATTTGTTATGGGGTATTAACCCTCCTGTCTCCAGAAAGGGGTGATGGTTTTTGCAAAAAGATAATAATCGAAAGAGGTATAAAGTTCCCACTGTCTTACAAATGGAAGCGGTTGAATGTGGTGCGGCTTCATTAGCTATGGTTTTGGGATACTATGGAAAGTTTATTCCCCTTGAAGAGCTTCGCATTACTTGTGGAGTTTCCAGAGATGGGAGTAAAGCTAGTAATATTGTAAAAGCAGCTAAAAGGTATGGGTTAGATGCCAGGGGTTTTAAGAAAGAACCAAATGACTTAAAACAGATACAGGGACCAGTGATTATACATTGGAACTTTAATCATTTTCTAGTAGTAGAAGGCTTTAAAAAAGGCAAGGTCTATCTTAATGATCCCGCTAGCGGACCCAGAATAGTTACGGAAGAAGAATTTGACCAATCCTTTACCGGAGTAGTTCTTACATTTGAAGAAGGCGAGGATTTTGAAAAAAGTGGTGGCAAACCAAGTATTATTGCAGCTTTAAGAAGACGTTTAAAAGGTTCGGAGGTTCCCCTTGCTTTTATAATACTCTTGGGAACTGCATTGGTTATTCCAGGATTGGTTATACCTGTTTTTTCGAAAATATTCATTGATGAAATTTTACTAGGTAGTAGAGATAATTGGTTGAGACCTTTATTAATAGGTATGGGAATTACTGCTTTACTGCGGGGGATTATGACTTGGCTGCAGCAATATTACTTATTAAAGCTAGACACCAAGATTTCATTGAGTGCTTCCGGTCAATTTCTATGGCACTTACTGCGGCTTCCTGCGGAATTTTTTACACAGCGGCAAAGTGGAGATATCAGCTCCCGTATGCAGAGTAATAACAGAGTAGCATCCCTTTTATCAGGTCAACTTGCTACAACTGCAATTGATTTTGTTATGATAGTATTCTATTTCATCTTAATGACTCGCTATAGTTTAACCTTAGCCTTGGTAGGTGTGACTATGGCTATTATTAATATGCTGTATTTAAAGTATGTTGCTGCAAAAAGAGTGGACCAAAATCGCAAGCTTTTACAGGACAGAGGCAAACTCCAAGCAAATGCCATGTCCGGGCTGCAGGTTATTGAAACCCTTAAAGCCACAGGCTCGGAAGGTGACTTTTTTGCTAAATGGTCAGGCTATCAAGCAAAGGCTCTAAATAACGAACAAAAAATGGGTGTATCAACTCAATTTTTATCAGCTATTCCCGCATTTTTAACTGCTTTAACCAATGCAATTGTGCTGGTTTTGGGAGGATTTATTATCTTAAACGGCCAGATGACAATAGGTATGCTGGTTGCCTTTCAGAGCTTAATGACCAGTTTTATGACACCTGTAAATAACATGGTAAGCTTGGGCAGTAAACTGCAGGAGCTTGAAGGTGATATGAATCGTTTAGATGATGTTTTAAAGTATCCCGTTGATGAAATAAACAAAGGTGAAAAGGATGATTACTCAGATTTTCACCAGGGAAAATTACAAGAAAAGCTATCGGGATCAATAAATATATACGATTTAAACTTTGGATACAGCATATTGGAGCCCCCCCTTATAGAAAATGTTAATCTCTGCCTAAGACCAGGTTCGCGGGTTGCTTTAATTGGTGGCTCGGGTAGTGGAAAGTCTACTATTGCAAAGTTGATTTCGGGAGTTTATAAGCCATGGTCGGGAGAAATATTATTTGATGGTTTGCCAAGGGAACAACTTCCTAAAAGCATCATTACAAATTCCTTAGCAGTTGTAGATCAGGATATTTGCATGTTTAGCGGTACTATAAGAGAAAATCTAACCTTATGGGATAATACTATTTCTGAATTTGAAGTAATACGTGCTACAAAGGATGCATGTATACATGATGATATTACTGTCAGGTCAGGTGGTTATGATCACCGTCTTGATGAGGGTGGCAGTAACTTTAGCGGCGGTCAAAGACAAAGGTTGGAGATTGCAAGGGCTTTAGTATCCAATCCAACAATTATGATTTTAGATGAAGCTACCAGTGCCTTGGACCCTTTGACAGAAAAAAAAGTCGATGAAAGTATACGACGTCGTGGCTGCACCTGTATAATCGTAGCCCACCGATTAAGTACAATTCGGGACTGTGACGAAATTATTGTTTTGGATAAGGGGAAAATTGTTCAGCGGGGTACTCATGAGGAATTAATAAAAAATGCTGACGGACTTTATGCTAGCCTTATCAATGCTAGTTAGAAGTATGGTGTAGGGAGGTGCAAAAATTATGCGGAATATTGGAGTTTTTAAAGAAGGCAGCACTGTTATAGTAGAAGGGAATAAACCATTATTATTAACCAACTCCCATGACCTATTTTTGATAGATGAGGGAAGAGTTGCAATATTTTTGACTGAATTAAAAGATTCCGAGGCTGTTGGCAGAAGATATTTTTTATTTGAAGCAAACTCGGGTGATCTTTTATTTGGTATTAATCCAATACATACTGAGAAATCCAGTTATGGTTTACTAGTAACGGGTTGGGTAGGAACTAGTTTAATTAAAGCTGAAAGATCAAAAGCATTGGCAGTAATCAATGATTCCCACCACAAGGAAATCTTTCTTAAAAAAAGTACTAAATGGATTATGGATTTGTGTAAGGGGATTGAAAAGCCTAGGCTGCCGGAAGTAATTTTAGAGTCTGGTGTTAGTGAAAGTATTACTATTAGGATTAATTTTGATGATAAGCAAATGGGGTTAAATGAATATGAGAATTACTTTCTTAGAGCAGCTGTTGAAAAAACCTTTCGACAGCTCCAATTAGAAAAAGAACAGTTTGAAAAAAAGAATTTAAATGATTTTGAATTCATGGAAACTGCTCTCCAAAGACTTGCTGATATTAATAAGAAAAGCAAAGATATTATCCCTGATGTTATAACTGATGATCCACTATTATCAGCCTGTGGAATAGTTGGCAAGGCAGCAAAAATACAGATAAAGGCTCCTCCTAAATCCTTGTCAGGAAAACCAAGCAGAGATCCTTTAGGAGATATCGCAAAAGCATCTCAACTTAAGACTCGTCAGGTAATATTAAGGGGAGAGTGGTGGAAGGAGGATAATGGTCCACTTCTGGCCTACCTGGAAAAGGATGGTAAGCCGGTTGCTTTAATACCTATTTCTCCTACTAAATACCATTTATATAATCCAATGGATAATTCTAAAACCTTAATAAATATGCAAATTGCTGAAAAAATTAAACCTTTTGCTGTTACATTCTACCGACCTTTTCCTAATAAAAAGTTAAATGCTAAGGATTTGCTTTTTTTCGGTCTTGAAAGCTGCTGGAAAAGGGATTTAGCAATAATACTAATAATAGGGATTTTAGGCGGATTGTTAGGGTTGCTTATTCCTATAGCAACTGGGATTGTATTTGACAGTATTATTCCTGCCGGGGAACGGACCCAATTACTGCAGGTAGGTTTTTTTCTAGGTGCTAGTGCCTTAACCGTTATGCTTTTCCAGTTGACACGCTCTCTGGCAATCCTTCGTTTAGAAGGAAAAATTGAGGGCTCTGTTCAAGGGGCTGTATGGGATAGACTCTTAGGTTTACCTGTCCCATTTTTTAAAAATTTCACATCAGGGGAACTTGCCATGAGAGCTATGGGTATAAGCCAGATCCGGCAAACCCTTTCTGGAGTTGCTTCAACAACTATAATATCAAGTATTTTTTCAATTTTTCAATTTCTTTTATTATTTTATTACAGCTGGAGGCTTGCTCTGGTAGCCGCACTCTTGGTAGCTTTTGCTATGCTTTTAACCTTAGTTTTGGGGTTAATACAGATACCCATGGAACGAAAAATGGTGGAGTATATGGATAAGATTACGGGCTTGGTCTTGGAGTTAATAAATGGTGTTAATAAGTTTCGGGTAGCTGGAGCAGAAAAAAGGGCTTTTTACCTTTGGTCAATTGAATATGGTGAGGTTGCAAAGGTATACCAGAAGAAGGAGAAACTTGCAAATATACTGACAACATTTAACTCTATGTTTCATGTTATTAGTGCTATGATAATCTTTTTTGTACTACAGCACTTTGAGCAAATCACCCTGGACCCAGGAAAATTCATTGCTTTTAATGCAGCCTTCATTACTTTTGCTACTTCTATGATAGCAATGTCTGAAGCACTATTAGCATCCAATAATATAATACCACTATATCAAAGGTCAAAACCTATTTTAGAAAGCCTTCCTGAGCATGATGAAGCTAAAGGAGATCCGGGTGAACTGACAGGCGATATTGAAATTAGTCACGTTTCTTTCAGATATAAAGAAGATGGCCCTCTTATTTTAAATGACATATCACTAAATATAAATGAAGGAGAATATGTTGGCCTAGTGGGACCGTCTGGCAGCGGTAAATCAACTCTTTTTCGAGTGTTATTGGGCTTTGAAAAACCTGAAAACGGTCAAGTTTTCTATAATGGTCAGGATATTAATAATGTAGATATTAGATCTATACGTAAACAATTGGGAGTTGTTTTGCAAAATGGCAAGCTAATGGGAGGGGATATTTTTTCAAATATTATCGGCTCAAATCCTAGCTTGACCATGTCCGATGCAATAGAAGCATCCAAAATGGCCGGACTTTATGATGACCTTAAAGAGATGCCTATGGGCTTGCACACGGTGGTAAGTGAAGGTGGAGGAACATTATCCGGCGGACAGAGACAACGACTTTTGATTGCCCGAGCTATAGTGAATAAGCCTAAAATATTATATTTTGATGAAGCTACAAGTGCCTTAGATAACAGGACTCAGGAGATTGTTAGGGAGAGCCTGGATAAGCTTAATGCTACCCGAGTGATTATTGCCCATAGATTAAGTACAATTATGAATTGTGATAAGATTATTGTTCTAGATAAAGGAAAAATTGTTGAAATGGGCACCTATAAGGAATTGATGGCCAAAAATGGTGTTTTCGCAGAGCTTGCTAAAAGGCAGCTAGCTTAGTAGAGAGGGGGCCCTTATGCGGGATAAAAATAAGTGGGATATATCTTTTAAAACAATGAAGAGTCCATTAATGTTTGCCATGGTATTCTATGCAATTGCCATTTGGAGGTACCTAGCTACCGGTTATGAATTTTATCTTTTTAATTTTGGCTATATTGGAACAGCTTTGGCTGTTGGGCTTTTTTTCAACAATGCCCTACCCAAAAGACACAGTACATGGGGGCGCAGGATAGCACAGCTTTTAGTAGGCTCTTATCTGCTTATATATGTGGGTTTTATCTTAGGAGAAAATTTGCAGATAGAAGGATTTTTTACTTATTTACTAATGGGGGTTTTTGCCGGTGCTACGTTACATTATTTCGTTGCGAAAATTATAGGACCTTTATTGTTTAATCGGGGCTGGTGCAGTTGGGCATGCTGGACAGCCATGGTACTTGATTTCCTTCCTTGGAAAAAACCATTAAATGGACGACTGCGTTCTTTAGGGTTAATAAGATATTTACACTTTTTTGCTTCACTTGGAATAGTTTTTTATGTTTGGTTTATATTGCAAGATAGGCTAATATATGCAGATAAAACGATGGAAGTTTACTGGCTATTAGTGGGTAATGTTTTATATTTTGCGGTTGGAATATTTTTGGGTTTTGTTTTTAAAGATAACAGGGCTTTTTGTAAATATGTTTGTCCCATTCCAGTATTTCAAAAGATCACTTCCAGGTATGCCATCATGAAAATTGAAATTGATCAAGAAAAATGTATAGATTGTGGTTTATGTGAAAAAAACTGCCCTATGAATATTAAGCTTCTCAGTTATAAAGATGCTAACCAACGAATTTGTTCAACAGAGTGTATTTTATGCACAACATGCATGGAAATCTGTCCTAAATCAGCGGTTAGCTTGACTAATAAAATTGATGCTTATAATAAAGAACATTTAGACTATTCTTTTCTAGATAGAGGCAACAGGAAAACCTTCTAAAAATATAAATGTTAGTAAAAACCTCCACAGATTTTTTAAAAAAGATATTTTTGGTTTATTTGTTATTGTAATACTTTGTGCCTATGATCGTATTAACTATTAAAGGAGGAAATAGAAGACATATGAGTCTTAATATGGATCTTGAAAAAAGTCCCAATACGGATTTGCTAGCAGCTAACGCTACTACTAATCCAGATGCTTTTGCAGAGATATATGATTTATATTTCCCCCGAGTTTATAATTATATTAAATTTAGGGTAGGAGATCCCTACCTAACAGATGATTTAACCAGCCAGGTTTTTGAAAAGGTTTTGAATAGGATAGATACATACAATCAATATCGGGGTAGCTTTACTGCCTGGTTGTTTACTATAGCTCATAACATTGTTGTTGATCATTTACGTAAACAGAAAAATACCCCGCTTATTTTCTTGGATGGTGACAATACAAAAGGCCCAAACCCGAAAGTAGAGGACGCTATTATAGCTAAAGAGCTTCGAGATAATTTATTTTTAGCTTTGCATCAATTAGGTGATAGAGAAAGAAATATTCTTGGTCTTAAGTTCTGGTCAAGGTTAACAAATCGTAAAATAGCTGAACTTACAGGTCTCAGTGAGAATAATGTAGGCATCATTATCTATCGAGTCATGAGACGTTTACGGGTTGTTTTAAGAGACCTGGGGGTGAATAGCTATGAATGAAAATAAATTGGCTGAGAATTTTTCAAAAAAAGTAGAGAAATTAATCAAAGGTATTAATGGGCCAGATAAGATTGAAGTAATTGATGATTTTGAGGATGAGTTAAAACTGGCAAAATGTATTTTACAGGAAGATTTTAGTACGGAAAGTCATATAAGAGAAGATTTGAAGAAAAGGTTATTAGTTGAATTTAATGAAAATAAAAATTGCAATCGGAAGCAAAGAGAATATAGTTTCTTTGATGCCGATGAACTTAATGAAGAAGAACTTGATTATGCTGCAGGTGGTTATTCTCTAAAAGAAAATTCAGCTTGTTCAAAATGTGGTTGCAAAAGAAATCGTGCAACAATAACTACAGCTACATGCCCAGACTGTGGACATTCCCGGGATGAACACATGTAGTGATTGAAAAGGGTGTGACACTATGTTGCTAAAGGACAAGGTTGCTATTGTTACAGGGGCTACCGGTGGAATAGGTAGGGCGGTTATCCATAAATTATGTTCTGAAGGTGCTAAAGTGGCAGGACTATATCGTAGTCAAGATATAGTGGCTGAGGAAATTCAGTCGGAGCTTGCTGAACATGGTTTTGAAACATCCTTTTATAAGGGATCTATTAGTGATGAAGCTTATATTGCCCAAACATTTAAAAGTATTAAGGATAAGTTTGGGAAGATAGATATTTTAGTGAATAATGCAGGTATTACTAGAGACACTTTTCTAGCCCAAATGCAAATAGATGAGTGGAAAGCTGTGTTTGAAACAAATTTTTTAGGGACTTATATGTGTACTCAGGAAGTCCTTCCTTATTTGCTGGAAAGCTCCAATCCATCTGAAGGAAAATACGGAAGAGTTATCAACATTATTTCTATCTCAGGGGTTTTAGGCCGTGAGGCTCAAGCAAATTACTGTGCGTCAAAAGGCGCGGTAATTGGACTTACCCGTTTGCTCTCTAGAGAGTATTCCGACAAGGGGATATATTTTAATGCTTTAGCTCCTGGTTTAATTGAAACAGAAATGATTGGACACTTACCAGAGAATAAAAGGAACGGCATGATTAATTCGACAAATATGAAAAGGATGGGTAAAGCAGACGAAGTAGCTGGAGCTGTGCTGTTTTTATGCAGCAGCCTATCTGATTACTGCAACAATACAGTTTTAAAAATTGATGGTGGGATGTTAAGGTAAATAGTGGACTCGATTAAAAGTATGGGTATCAAGTAAAAGGAGGGGATTGACATTGAATAGACGCAGAAGAGTTGTAGTAACAGGTGTTGGGATATTTTCTTCTTTGGGACGAAATAAATGTGAAGTTTTTGATAATATGAAAAAAAACATTACAGGCATTGGGGAGGTTTCTCAATTTCCAACTGACCAGATGATAAGTCATTTTGGTGCTGAAATCAAGAATTATGTTTCCGACCCCGAGATAGGTAATTATAATTTGTGTATTCAATTTGCAATACATGCCGCTAAAGAAGCACTAAAGGACAGCCAGTTGGAAATTAATCCCCATAATGCTGATAGATTTGCTCTTTGTTTTGGTACCTGCAATGGAGGAATAGCTGATTTTGAAAAGGCAAAAAAATTAGTGGACCTAGATTATGAGTATACTATTAATTTTCCCTTGTTTCAGCAGGGAGATTGTATTGCCAAGCATTTAGGTATAGAGGGCTCAGTGATTTCTAATGTAACTGCCTGTGCAGCCAGTGGTCATTCCTTGGGCTTCGGCTATGAAGTGCTTTCTCAAGGAAATATGGAGGCAGTTTTGGTTGGTGGATCAGATACAATGTCTGAGACAGTATTTGCAGGCTTTAATAGCTTACAATCATTAAGCCCCACACCATGTGCACCCTTTGGTTATCCTACTGGTTTAAGTTTAGGGGAAGGTGCAGCCTTTGTTGTCCTAGAGACTTTAGAAAGAGCTTTAGAAAGAAAAGCATTTATTTATGCTGAAATATGTGGCTATGGATTAGACCAGGATGCCCATCATATAACTGCTCCCCACCCTGAGGGTGATGGAGTAGCTCGGACGGTTATCTCAGCACTTAGCCAAGCAAAAGTGAAGCCTGCACAAATCGGCTATATAAATGCCCATGGAACGGGTACCGGAGCAAATGATGCTTGTGAATTGACTGGACTTAGAAAAGCATTAGGAGAAGATATTTTCCCTACAATACCCCTAAGCTCTAGCAAGGCCTATTTTGGACATACCTTAGGAGCAGCTGCCATCATTGAAATGGTTAGTTCCTTAATTGCTATAAAGGATGGAATGTTGCCTGCTACCTTACATACTAGAGCTTTGAGGGAAGGCTGCACAGAAGTAAGCCATGTTTTAAATGAAATGATTGCAGGAAACCCAGAGTTTTTTTTATGCAATAATTCTGCCTTTGGAGGTCATAATTCTTCAATTCTATTTAAGAATTGGCAGGGAAACCATAAGTGTATTGAAACCGAAAAGGAATTTTCACCTAAGAGAGTCGGCATCCTGGGGATTTCTATGGCGAATCAGTATGGATGTATATCTGGCTCAGATGATGGGGATTTAAAGCATAGACAAGCTATGGATATAGAAAATACTAGGAAAGTGTTAAAAGAGTATATCGGTTCCTTCTATTCAAGGAGGATGAGTGTTATAAGCCAGTACTGTATAGCTGGAGCTTATCTATCCTTAAAAGATGCCAATCTTGATGTGACTGAAGATAATTCCAAGGATATTGGTCTAGTTTTTGGTACTATGTATGGTGCTTCAGAGAGCTTTAGTAAATACCTTAAAGGAATTTTTGAGAAGGGAGTAACCCATGCTAGTGCTTTGTATTTTCCTGATACCTCAGCAAATACAACTCCGGGTCAGGCTGCAATAAAACTAGGTATTAAGGGTAATGGTACTACCTTATCTACAGGAGGAAATGAAGGGGTCGTTGCTTCCCAAGTAGCCTATAATTTAATCAGGAATGGATCTCAAAAATTATGCCTTGTTGGGGCTGCAGAGGAAGCTTGTGACTTTAGCAATGAGGTTAACCGTGTATTAAGTATAGATAAAAGTAATTACCCAATAACAGAGGGAAGCTCCTTTATGGTTCTCGGAAGCCTTGAGGATCATGATAAAAGTACCAGGTGCTATGGGGAGATAAAAGGTTTTGGTTTTTCCTTTGGTATTGATAATTATCAAAATGCAGTGGATAGTGCGTTAAATGAGTCACAGATTAATGCTAGGGATATAGACTTTGTTTTTTATAATGATGAAGGCTTTGAGGAAAAAGGGAATTATCAGATAAATACTCTAGAAGCGGTTTTTTCACAAAGAAAAATACCAATTAAAACCTTCAATGATGTATATGGCTATGCTCTCTCGGTAAGTTCCATGTATCACATTTATTTAGCGGCAGATTGGTTATTCAACCATAAGGACCTTCAGTATGGTTTAGTAGTAAGCTCATCATATAATGGTGGAAACGCAGCTATGGTAATTAGAAGGGTGGATTAGAGTAATGGAAAGTAAAGATATGAAAAAAATAATACTATCTGAAGCCCATCAGGAAGAAAATCTGCGTGTAGCAGCGTACCTGCTAGAAGATGGACACTTGCTAACTTTAATTTCCAATGAGACTCAAAAGATTAATGACTTTGTTGATAGCCTTCCTTCTGAACATAAAGATAGGTGCTTTATTAGGTGCTTTGCCGATTATACAGAAGAAAGCACTTCTGATGCGATAGACAGTATTTTAGAAATGATGCAGGGCTTAGATATTTTTATAAATGGATTGCCTGGCACAAATGAAACTGCTCTGCTCAAGTTATCACCTGATTCCTTCGGAAGGGATATAACTTCTGGCTATGAAAAAGTGTTCCTTTTAAATAGAGAAATTGTGCGCTATATGGTTAGGGAAAAGGCTGGCAATATAATCTTTTTGATCATTGATGATATATTACATTTTGCTGATTATCCTGTAAGTCCTATAAATAATCAGGGACGGCTTTCTTTAATGAAAAGTATGGCTAAGGAGCTTGCGCCCTTTAATATTAAAGTTAATTCTCTTACCTTTGGAATATATGATCCTGGTATTAACCCCTCTGACAAAAAGGCAATGCAAAAAAAACTGGAGTTTTGTGCGTTAAAGCCTTCTATTCCTAAATGGGAAGATTTGCTGCCGGCACTAGATGCACTTATCTATCCATCATTTAAATACATGACAGGTCAAAACTATTCGGCCTGTATTGGCAGCAGTAATACTTAAAAAGGCAGAAAGGATGCATACTTATGGATCTTGAAGATAAAAAGCAGAACATAGTTTTCTCTAAAATGCCCCATGAATTGTTAAAAACAGCACCTCCCTTTTTGTTTGTGGATAAGGTCCATGAATTTAATAGGGAAGAAAAGAGATTGATTTGTTCCAAGCAGGTTGGATACAATGAACCATATTTTGCAGGGCATTTCCCCGGGGATCCAATAGTACCTGGTGTTTTAATAATTGAAATGGCAGTACAAGCCAGTGCATTACTTTTAACTGCCATTAACAATACAGGCTTGGAGGAGGGCTATTTAGTTCGAACTAAGGATTTTAGCTTTTATAATGCCGCAAAGCCCGGTAGCTGCTTAATGATACAAGTAGAATTAAAGGAGCACACCGGCAACTTTGTTACAGCTAAGGCCTTGGTAACATTTCAGGGAGAAAAGAGAAAGGCTGCCAAGGGAGAGGTGGTATTGTTCTTAAGGTGAAAGATATAGAGCAGAGCCTGGGAGTGTATAAAGTAACCATAGACTTACCCCTGTGGGTAAATAATATTCAATGTTTCTTGTTTAAAGGTGAGGATGGCTGGGATATTGTTGATACAGGAATTTATACACCTGGAGCAATGGAAAAATGGAAAGAGTCCTTTCGCAAGCTTAGGATTAATCCTTTAGATGTAAGGCAAATCATTATCACCCATGACCATGTAGACCATTTCGGGGCAGCAGGTGAATTACAGAAGCTGACCCAGGCACCAGTTAAAATGGTTAATAAAGAAAATAGCTTGGTTAAATGGAAGGATTGGTTAAAGGAAATTCTTCACGAGGATTCTGTTTTTCATTTCTTTGGTCTGCCCAAGGAACTTAAAGAAGAAGTCATTAGGGAAAAAGGTACTCAGTTTAAAAATTGGGTTCCTAGTATTCCGGAAACGGAGGATATAAGAGCTCAGGAAACAATAGTCCTTGGCTGTGAGCAATATCAGATACTTACATTTCCTGGACACTGTGCTGAACAGATTTGTTTTTATCATCCGGATAGGGAAGTTCTTTTCGCAGGTGATGTGTTGGTAACACCTAATCATCTAAATGCCACTAATCAAGAACCATTAACTGACTATTTCAAAATTTTAGAACTGCTCCAAAAAATGAAAATAGCCTATTTATTTCCTTCCCATGGCAAACCCTTTGCTCGGGTTGATATTCGCATAGGGCTTATAGCAGAGTATAGAAAACAGCAAATGTCTGAACTTAAGGAACACTTATCAAAGGAAAGTACTGTTTATCAAGCATATCTTTTCTTTTTATCTAGGGGGGCATTAACTGATTTGTTCTTTGGATTAACAGAGGTTTATTATTTTTTGGAGCACCTGGTTAAACTAGGTGAATTAAAAAAGGTAACTAGAGAAGATTGCTTCTACTATAAGGAGGTGAACAAAAATGAAATGGACTAGAAAAGATCTCGATACAGCAATGGCAAAAATTGAAGAGTTAGCAAGTACAGATATGGAGTTCAGAAAGCTTTGCCTAAGTGACCCCCACACAGCAATTAAGGAAGCAACAGGCAAGGATGTTGACCCAGGCTATAAACTAAAGTTCCTGGAAAATGAAGGTGGATATGAATCCTTTGTATTACCGGATTTTAAGGGCTCAGGAGAAGAACTAAGTGATGCTGATTTGGATAGTGTAGCAGGTGGTGGTACAAAACATAAGATTGGATAAAGGCTTAAGAAGAAAGAATTATCTTTACTATAAAAGGAGGTGAACAGAAAACATGAAATGGACAAGAGAAGATCTTGATGCAGCAATGGTTAAGATTGAGGAGCTTGCTAGTACAGATATGGATTTTAGAAATCTGTGCTTAAGTGACCCACATGCCGCAGTAAAAAAGGCAACTGGTAAGGATGTAGAACCTAGCTATAAGTTGAAATTCCTAGAAAACGAAGCTGGATATGAGACTTTCGTATTGCCTGATTATCAGGGATCAGGAGATGAACTAAGTGATGCTGATTTAGATAGCGTCGCAGGTGGCGGAACAAAATGGGATATTGGCTAGAGTTAATTATTATTTAGTAGAGGGAGGTGAGTAAAAATGAAATGGACTAGAGAAGACCTCGATGCAGCAATGGTTAAGATTGAGGAGCTTGCAAGTAAAGATATGGATTTTAGGAAGCTTTGCTTTAGTGATCCACATGCTGCGGTAAAACAGGCAACTGGTAATGATGTAGATCCTAGCTATAAGATGAAATTTATCGAAAATGAAGCTGGATATGAAACTTTCGTATTACCGGATTATCAGAAATCGGGAGATGAACTAAGCGATGCTGACTTGGATTCAGTAGCTGGTGGTCACTCCGCAGATAAAAGTTTTTAATTAGTATTAGGACAAGACCCATCCGTATTTGGGATGAAATACTTCCAATACGGATGTGCTTATCCTGTTAATAGTTACTACTATGGGATATGGTATTCAATGCAAAATGGAGGAAGTAAAGTGTTTTATACAGAGCGAATAAATGAAGCCATGATTAAAGATTTTGATAAATTAACATACAGGGAGTTTAGGCCTCTGCTTAATAAAGTAGGAAGTGAGGCGTCCGTAATTGCATTTGGTGCTTTAAGCTATCCGGCACAGCCTATAGGTCTTATTCTCGGGGAAGTAAGAAAAGATGGCTACATGCAGATTCATACAATTTTTATTAAGCCAAAGTATCGCCGACTTGGTGTAGCAACAGCCTTACTTAAAGATATGGAACAGGCTGCGGGAACTAATAAATGTCACGGTATTTACTTGGGTTTTATCCATGATAATCCATTTCACGAAATCTTTAATAAATTGCTCCGAAAATGCAGTTGGGATTTACCGGCAGAAACTGATATGCTTCTTTATACACTAAATATGGAGAGTCTTGTTGAGGAAGATGCACCACTATTTACCCTAATGGAATTACCTGGGGGCTTTACAGTCAGCAGTTGGCAGGAGCTTAGTAAAGAAGAATTTGCAAAAATTAAAAAAGGACATGGTATATGGTATCCCGAGTTGACCTCTCCCTTTTTGGAAGAGAAACGGGTTGATCCCCTAAATTCAGTATTTTTAAGAGATGAAGAAAAGCAAATAATTGGCTGGACTATTACTCATCGCTTAGACTCAGAAACAATGCTTTATCGTAATGTATTTGTAAAAGAAGAATATCGCTCAATGGGATATGCAATGCTTCTAATGGGAAATGCTATTTGGCGTCAATATGACAGAGGTATTTATAAGCTGATGTTTTGCGTTCACGTGAAAAATAAAAGCATGACTAAAATTATTAGTCGCTTTATGAAACCATTAAATTATACAGTTAAAAATAAGCTCAGGTTCAGCAAGTCTTTTCTCTAAAATAAAATTATCTTAAGAAGGGGTAGCACATTATGACTGATATAGAAAAAATAAAACAAGTTATTAAAGAAGATATTTTAATTAATCGTCTGGAATTAGAGGATATAAAGGTTGAGGATATTGAGGATAATACACCTTTATTTGGTGAAGGCTTGGGATTAGATTCTGTTGAAGCTCTTGATGTGGTAGCGGGGTTAGAACAGTTTTTTGGTGTAAAGCTTCAGGGTGTTTCTCCCCAGGAATTCCAAAAGCATTTATACTCTGTAGAAAACCTTGCTCAATTCGTGGTCGCTAAGGGTGGGAAGATAGCTAGCTAATTTTACCTTAACATAAGAATTTGTACTAATTTTGGGGGAATATTATGAACCGCTTTAATGAAAAAGCTCTACATAGCTTATTTGAAGAACAAGTTGGAAGGACTCCCTATAATATTGCTGTTGTGTACGGAAAAGAAGAATTTATGACGTATTTTGAGTTAAATCAGAAGGCGAATCAGTTAGCAAGAAAACTTATATCAGATGGTTTAAAAAAAGGACAGGTTATAGCGTTAAACATGAATCGGTCACCGGAACTAATTATTGCAATTATAGGAATCTGGAAGGCGGGAGGTGTTTATTTACCAATAGATACCAACTTGCCTGCGGAAAGAATGAATTATTTGGTTAAAGATGCCAATCCTTTTAACATTTTAATAGATATTGAGTTTAACAATATCGAGGAATATAGTACAAGTAATCTGGGAGATACTGCTTCAGGAGATGACTTGGCATGTCTTATCTATACTTCGGGCTCAACGGGTTTGCCAACGGGAGTCTTAATAGAACATAGGGCTATTATTAACGGACTTATCTGGTGTCAAAAGCAGTTTAACTATAATGAAGAGGATGTATTTTTAGTAAAAACTTCAATATCATTTGTGGATTCTTTGCGTGAAATATTTTCCCCACTCATAAGTGGAGGGAAAATTTCTATCTCTGGTATAGAAGGCGATAGAGATATTAAGAAAATTGTCAATGCGATTGAAAAAGATAAAGTAAGCTATATAAGTTTTGTACCAACAATGCTTGCTATCTTTTTAGATTATTTAAACGAAAACAAAGCCTTTGCTAAGGTTACAAGTCTTAAGGCTGTTATTGTAAGTGGGGAGCCATTGAACTTAAAGCTTGTGCAGGACTTTAATGAAATGCTATATAAAATAAATGGCACAGTTTTATATAATACCTATGGGCTAACTGAGGCTAATGATATAACCTTTGAAAATTGCTCGGAAGAAAAGGATTTGTCCTTTGTATCAATAGGTAAACCTGTTGACAATATACGGATCTATATTTTAGATGATGATTTGCAGCCATTACCGATAGGAGAGGCTGGAAACCTGTGGGTTGGAGGCTATGCCCTTGCAAGAGGCTATCATAATAATAAAATATTAACTGATAGAAAATTCCAGGCACTGCCAAGCTTAGAAGAAGTAAAGGTTCTTAATACCGGTGATATGGCTCGTTGGCTCGAGGACGGAAAGCTGCAGCACTTGGGAAGAAAAGACCGACAGGTAAAAATCCGTGGTAACAGAGTGGAATTAGGTGAAATTGAATACCATTTATTAAAGCTCAATGGCATACAAAAGGTCGTAGTAACGGCTACTTCTGAGCCAGATACCCGTAGCGATAGCTGTAGTTTAGCTGCCTATTTTGTATCCAATAGACTTCTAGGAATTAGAGAACTTCGCAAGTATCTATTAAATGTTTTGCCTGACTATATGGTTCCAAATTATTTTGTTAAAATGAGGGAGCTGCCTTTAACTCCCACCGGCAAAATTAATATAAAGGCTTTGCCAGAGCCAACTAAACTTGAAAGAGTGGAGCAAGGCTATAAAATATCACTATTGCCTCCGACTAATGAAATTGAAGAAAAGCTAACATCTATCTGGGAAGAGGTCTTGGGGATAAAACAGATAGGAATAGATGAAGATTTTCTAGAATTAGGGGGTCATTCATTACTTGTAATAATAATGAACTTGCGAATTCAAAGGGAATTCAAAGTAGAAATTTCCTTATTTGATATATTTAAAGCTATGACTATACAAAAGCAAGCTAGGTTAATTGAAGAAGAGAAGAAAAGAACTGGTTTACCAAAGGAAAAGCATCTAGCATTATTAAACACAAAAAAGCAAAGGAGCTTGTATTGCTTTCCACCTGTGGGAGGATATGGTTTATACTTTTTGCCCTTTGCAAAGGAAGCTTCTTCTATTTCAGTATATGGTTTTAATTTTATTGAACATGAAAATCGCCTACAAGAATATGCATCGGAAATAATAAAACGCCGGGCAATGGGGCCTTATTTTCTGCTGGGATATTCAGCAGGAGGAAACCTGGCCTTTGAATTGGCAAAGGATATGGAAAGATTAGGGCTTCAAATAGGTGCTTTGATTTTAGTTGATAGTGTAAAAAAACAAAGTGCCACAAATCGTTCTGAATCAGAACGGGATAAAGCCATTGAAACACTTTTTAATGACATAGTTATGAAGGATTATAAAGATTTTATTCCTAATGAAGATATTAGAAGGATGGTTCAAAGGAAGGCAATGGGAAATCTTTTATATATGGATGAGTTGGTTAATGAAGGTTTAATTTCTGCTGATATTCATGTTATTAGGGCAGGCACAGAAGAATTCAGTAATGAATTATATAATCTGCAGGGAGGAGCTTCTGCTTCATATGAAAATAATTCTTGGAAAAACTCAACAAAGGGCAATTTGTATGAATACCAAGGATATGGCTCTCATTTTGACATGATGCAAGGAGATAACGTCATCAAAAATGCAAAAATAATTGAAAAAATATTAAGGATTAAGGGTGAAGAAAAAGAGTTAAAAGAAAGATGTTGAAAATATTTGCTTTAAAGCAGCATGAAAAAATGGACAATCTAATATTTGAGGAAATTCTTTCATTATTAGATGAGGACAAACAAAAGAAGATATCGAAATTTTACAGAAGGCAGGATGCCCAGAGAAGCTTGCTGGGGAATTTATTAGTCCGTGCAATCCTTTGTGATATGCTTCAAATTAAAAACGAGGATATCAAAATTATCAGAAATGAAATGGGAAAGCCTTATGTAGATCATATTCCACAAGCATTTTTTAATATTTCCCATTCTGGTGATTGGATCGTAGGAGCCTTTGACAGCTTTCCTGTGGGTGTCGATATAGAACAAATTAAGGACTTAGACCTAAATATGGCTAAGACAATACTTGCCAAAATCGACTACGAAGAAATGCTGCAAATAAAGGAAGCAGACCGTCTTGATTACTTTTACAAGTGTTGGACTTTAGGTGAAAGTTACTTGAAAATGCTCGGTGGTGGAATGTCTATTCCTTTACCAAGTATTAAAAAACTAAAAAATAAAGCATTTTTTAAAAACTATTCCCTTGATGCTGATTATGTATTATCACTATGTTCAATTCATAACTTGTTTCCAGAAGATATTATCCTTACAGATATTAAGAAGCTACTTAAAATAATAAATATCCAAAATTAAGTAAGGCAGTCAAATGACTGCCTTTGTTTTAATGTTAGTCAGCTATTCTTTTTTCACCCTTAATTGATTGAAGAGGCTTGATATCCTGTGAAACTTCAACAACTCCAATAAATTCATTATTTTCGTCACGAACAGCAATATATCTAATAAAAACATACTTGCCGTCAAAATGCAGCCAAAAATCCTCCCAATCTTTTTTCCCGCTTGCTAAATCTTCGACTAGTTTTTCAACAATATCTACACTAGCAGGTGGGTGACAATTTTCTACCTTGCGACCGATAATAGACCGGGCTCTGACAAAGATCCTATCTTTGTTTGCAGAAAAATACTTAACTATACCTTCTTTATCTACATAGGTAATGTCTACAGGTAGGTGGTTAAAGATTAGGTCAATTTCTTTTAGGGTAAGAACGCCTGTATCAAATTTTATGTAGCCTTTACTCATTTTTGTATCAGTCTCGTTAACACTATCGGTAATATTTAGGTTAACAGGCTTCCATTCATTAGTGGGCTCAATCAGACAGTAACCGATTTCTGCGCTGTCTTGCATAATATGGTACCACTCATCTTCAGTCAAAACCTTTAAAGAGGTATCAAATAGAACTTTCTCTTCTTTAGTAATCATGTCAAGCATCTTTTTTAGAAGAAGCTCCAGCCCTTCCAAAAACTTATTCTTAATATCTGGACTATAATTAATTGCCAGCTTTTTAGCTTCTTTGAGTAAACTTCTAATTTCATCATCATGTGTCCACATTATTTTAGAAGGTCCGGTAATTTCGTATTTTTCAAGAAAAGGAAACAAAAGATTTTCCTTCCTGCTGTAATGCTTTTCTACATCCCATAGAAGGTTCAGCTTTTCACGAAGCTTTAGTAAATTGTCTTCGCTGGATTCATCTCTAAAAACTCCTGCCACAGCTTTCGTTTCTTCAACCAGCTTTTCAATAGCTCTATTTTCCAACTTAAAGGTATGAATGGGATGCCCTGAAGGAAGTTCCAGTTCCGGTGCTTTTTCTAACGCCTTTTTAAAAACTTCCATATGTACATCACATAACCTGCGCACTTCTTCAATGGGTAAACCTTCATTTATCAGCTCTTGTTCGATTGCAGCAAGCTCAAAAGGGGCGATATCCTTAATAATCTCCTTAAATTTGTTTTTTACCTCGTCAACTGTTTTTCCTTGATGTAGTTCAAGAATAACTTCTTTAATCTTCCCTTTTCGATATTCACGATTATTAATAATTTCACTCAAAAAAGCCACCTCCAAAGATATTTTCTCCAAATAGTTTAACCATAATTCAAGCTTTTGAGAAAATATTAATAAGACTAAGACTTTTTAATGAGAATATTAGAAAAAAAGACTATGCAATAGAACATATGTTTGGTAAAATATAAAAAGAAGGGATTGAAGAGCAGTTTGAAAGGAAGACCATCTCACGTGTTGCGAAGTTACTACTATAATAGACTCAGTAGGATTGATTGATCTAACCTTTATTATATGACCGTCGCGAGATAGATATTATTTGCATAGCACTATAGTAATTTATGGAATTTTGTGATACGTTTATATATGTGTTATCCATGTATAAATTCTATTAAAAAGGGGATGGATTATGGCTGACATTATTTTGCAAGAACAGCTTGAATTAGCAGTTAAAGAAAATACGTTTATAAAAAATGGCTTGGAAAAATGTTGTGAAGGAATGAAATACGATTTTAGGTTAAGTGACAGAATATTAAAAGCTGATTTCAAGCGACCTAGAAATTTCGACGTAGCATCGCCAGATGATCAAATGCAACTTGAAATACGACCTGGCGAGGTTGTGTTTGTAATGACTCAAGAGACTTTAGAGCTACCCGATAATATGTTTTGTCAATTAAGCGCAAAGCGCAAACTAAGTCATGATGGTATTATCATTCTTGGCGGATTTACAGTTGACCCAAGTTATAATGGTAAGTTGATATTTGGACTCTATAATATATCTTCAAAAGAATATCCATTAATACCTGGTAGGAAGCTAGTCGCAGGTATATTCTATAAGTTACGCGAAGAAGATGTTAAAAAATTTACACAAATACCTATGCCTCTATATGATTTTCCAGATGATTTAGTTAGAATGATTAGTGAATATAAACCCGTAGCCAATGAAGCTATATCACGAGAGCTAAGTGCCATTAGAACTGATTTGAATTTTTTAAAGGACCAAATTGATTCAGATAAATCATGGAAAAAAGAGTTTCAAAGTGGTCTACAAACAAACAATGAGCAAATTACAAAATTGAGAGAAGCTTTGCAAGATATTACAAGCAAATTGGGGGAAGAAATAGACACCAGAAAAGATAGCGTATCAAAACTAACATCTCATTTATCGGTTTTAAAGGGTATTGGCCTTGTATTGAGTGGCTTAGTTGGAGGAGGATTAGTTGCTCTTTTAGTTGCATGGCTAACAGGGATTTTAAATTTCTAGGTATAACAAGCTCTTGCAAAGCATTATGTTAATTTATTGATTATAAGGGACGGTGTAATGCCGTCCTCGGGTTGTAGAGAAGTCCTTTCACTCAATAACCCATGAAAAAACCACGGTCTCCTGTACTCTAGACCATCCCCATAATCATATGTTATTCCAAATCCTAGTAAGCCTGGGATTTTTTCTTTTATATTGGCAAAAATATAATTAATATATTTGCTTATAAAAGGATGTACCTGGCATTGAGTTAGTGTCTTTAAGCTTTACTTCTTTGAAATTTGAATTCTTCCTACTTTAATTATAACATATTAAAAATTGTAAACGTAGACTATTTGTTCTCATTTGCTACTGCTATAATGCAATAGCGCGTTAATGCGATTTGTTGGAAAAAAAGCCTTAGATGAGGGGGGAAACGTATGCGTTCCATTGTACTTGGTTTACAGGATATTGACAAAACAAAACTCATGGTTGTTGGGGGTAAAGGCGCGAACCTGGGGGAACTTTCCAAGATTGAAGGAATACGCGTACCGGATGGCTTTTGTATTTCTACTGAAGCCTTTAAAAGAATCATTGGGGAAACATCGTCGATTAACGAATTACTTGATCAGTTATCGCTTCTAAAGGTGGATGACCGGGATAAAATCGGTGAACTTAGCGGTGAGATTCGCAGAGTCATCGAAGGGATAGTCATCCCCGAAGATATTGCTGGAGACATCACCCGCTCCCTCACAAGGCTGGGTGAAAAAAACGCTTATGCAGTACGATCCAGTGCAACGGCAGAAGATTTACCGACGGCGTCCTTTGCAGGCCAGCAGGATACGTATCTGAACGTTATCGGAAAGGAAGCAATCCTAAAACATATTAGTAAGTGCTGGGCATCACTGTATACCGAGCGAGCAGTAACTTACCGCATTCAAAACGGCTTCGACCACCGTAAAGTCCTACTTTCTGTGGTTGTCCAAAAGATGGTTTTCCCGCAGACGGCAGGAATTCTATTTACTGCCGATCCTGTCACGGGCAATCGAAAGGTGTTATCTATTGACGCCAGCTTCGGGCTTGGCGAGGCCTTGGTCTCCGGATTGGTGAATGCCGATATCTACAAAGTGCACAGCGGCAAGGTAGTCGATAAGAAGATATCCGCCAAGAAGCTGGCTGTGTCTGCGTTGAAAGACGGTGGTACGAAAGAACAGGAAATTGAGCCTGAACAGCAGAATAGGCAAGCGCTGACAGATGAACAGATTTTGCAGCTTGAGCGCATAGGTAGAAAGGTTGAAGAACATTTCGGTTGTCCCCAGGACATCGAATGGTGCTTTGGCAGCATAAGTTGGGGACATTCCTCTGACCCCCAGAGCCCGGCTCCAGAGAGAGGTGTGTCCCCTGACCGCTGTAGACATTCCTCCGACCCAAGAGCCAGTCAGTCAGATGAGGTGTGTCCCCTTACCTTGTTCATTGTCCAAAGTCGGCCAATTACAACTTTATTCCCCATCCCTGAAGCGAATGATAAAGAAAACCACGTCTATTTATCTGTTGGCCATCAACAAATGATGACCAACCCCTTGAAACCATTGGGAATGTCTTTAATGGAGTTAATATCTTATGGTCGCTGGTTTAAAGCTGGTGGAAGGTTGTTTGTTGATGTGGCACAAATGCTGGCTTCACCAGACGGCAGAAAAATGTTATTAAATAACATGAGACAACTCGAACCGCTCACAAAAGACGCAATTATGACCATCATAGAGCGAGATTTTATAAAATGTTTACCAAATAATACGAAAGAGCAGAGTTCTGGTAATAGCGATAAAGTTAAGCCGCCTGCAGATCCTCAAGCACAAATCGAAAACAATCCGTCAATTGTTTCTGATTTGATTAGAAAAAGTCAAACCTCCATAGAAGAGTTGAAACAAAACATTCAAGGGAAATCAGGAACGAATTTAATTGATTTTATACTAGAGGATATCCAGGAGTTAAAAGGAATCTTATTTGACCCACAAAGTTCAGCTGTATTTATGGCCGCCATAAATGCTTCACTTTGGATCAATGAAAAAATGAGCGAGTGGTTGGGTGAAAAGAACGCAGCAGACATACTTTCTCAATCTGTACCAAACAATATTACTTCGGAAATGGGTCTGGCATTAATGGATGTGGCAGATGTGATTCGCCCTTATTCCGAAGTAATTGATTATTTACTGAATGTAAAAGACGATAATTTTTTGGAAAAATTAGTTAAGCTTGATGATGGGCAGGAAGCCCGAGATGTAATCCTGTCTTATCTTGATAAATACGGAATGCGATGCAGCGGGGAGATCGATATTACTAAACCCCGTTGGAGCGAAAAACCAACTACACTTGTACCCCTGATTCTCAGTAACATCAAGAACTTTGAGCCTAATGCCAGCAAGCGGAAATTTGAGCAAGGGCGGCAGGAAGCTTTGGAAAAAGAAAAAGAGTTATTAGAGAGATTGAATAAGTTGCCGGATGGTGAAGAAAAAGTCAAAGAAACAAAGCGAATGATTGACCTAATCCGAAATTTCATTGGCTATCGTGAATATCCAAAATACGGCATGGTTAGTCGCTACTTTGTTTATAAACAGGCTTTACTGAAAGAAGCCGAGCGACTCTTACAGACAAATATTATTCATGAAAAAGAAGATATATATTACCTCACTTTTGAAGAACTTCGCGAAGTTATAGCCACAAATAAACTGGATTTTGATATCATCTGCAAGCGAAAAGAAGAGTATAAATTATTTGAAAAACTAACTCCTCCACGTGTTATCACCTCTGATGGTGAAATAATTGCAGGCGAGTACAAACGAGAAAATCTTCCAGTGGGCGCTATTGCAGGTCTGCCTGTTTCATCAGGAGTTATAGAGGGAAGAGCACGCGTCATCTTAAGCATGGAAGACGCAAATTTAGAAGATGGAGATATATTAGTCACGACCTTTACTGACCCCAGCTGGACACCATTATTTGTATCCTTAAAAGGCCTAGTCACCGAAGTTGGCGGACTGATGACCCATGGAGCAGTTATCGCACGTGAATATGGCTTACCAGCAGTTGTTGGAGTGGAAAATGCTACCAGGCTGATAAAAGAGGGGCAACGAATTCGCGTACATGGAACAGAAGGATATGTAGAAATCCTGTAACAGATAGGATGGCATTTCCCGGGACAGACCACCTTTGGCGTAAGTCTGCATAATATAAGAAGAATTATATGTGGTCTTCCTGTTTTTGCATAAGTAAATCTAGCAAATTTAAGTTCTTCAAGATTGAGTTGTTCAACGTATTCATCTATTACACGAACAGCATTATCTTCACCTATATATTCATCAATACTCTCTGGGAATAATATTCCCTGGTGTCTTTCCTCGCCTTTATATATCCCATAAAATCCACTCTTTTCTAAAGATACTCTTGTCCATATTTTAACATATTTGTGGATTTATGTAATAATTTTATTACTTTTCACACAGTCTGCCGGTACCCGTGGAGTGAAAAGACTTTTGTTAAAGCGCAGCATGAAGACAAGCCGGTTTTGTTTAAGTATAGTATATTCGACCTGTCATTGGTTGCAAGCCAGTTACTGTAACCATTAAATATACATTACTTTTCAATACGTACAGTTTATACTTTTTATAAGATGTATTCTATGCGGGTTTAAATGTATAGATTTTTAAGTATGTTACTTATGAAATTTAAGTGATATAATATACCTATTAAGAGGTATAAATATAGTATCGGAGGTGTTGGCAGGATGATGACTGTGAATGAAATCAGGGATTCGATAAAGGATATAGTAGTAAAATACCCTATTAAAAAGATATCCTTATTTGGATCATTTGCTAATGATACAGCAAATAATGATAGCGATATAGATTTACTTGTAGAATTTTTATCCTCCAATATATCCCTTTTTACACTATATAATATAAAAAATGAAATCGAAGAGAAATTACAAAAAAAAGTAGACTTAATTCATGCTCCGATAGAGGAAGACTCGTTAATAATCATCGATAAGGTAGTTGATATTTATGAACAATAGAGACCGTCAAATTATTAAAAAAATCCTTTTTGAAATAGATATTATAGAAGACCTTATTAAAGGATTAAAATTAGAAAGCTTTTCGGTAGATGAGAGAACAAAACGAGCATGCTGCATGACACTTATCAATATAGGTGAACTTGTAAAAAATCTTACTGATGAATTCAAAGAAAATTTTAATTATATCCCATGGAAAGCTATTGCCGGAATGAGAGATATTACAGCCCATAAATATCAGACTCTAAAAATGGGAGATGTATGGGTTACAATTGAAAAAGAAATTCCAAATCTAAAGGTTGAGCTAAATAAAATCATTATGGGCAAATAAATACTTGAGTATAGAGTCAAAGATAAATTGATGAAATCGTTGACAAAAGGAAAATGTACAAAAATAAGGGAATGTAAATAATTTTGTGTAAATGGATCTTTTATTATTAAATTGATCATACTAATAAATAGCTTTTCTATAGGGCCATGCTAGAGAGCAACCTGAGCATCTAATGAGGTTTTGCCGAGGATAATGGGTGATAATATTGCTCATTATCTTTTTTATTTTACCCATTATCCCTATATCATATCTGTTTCTACTTAACATTTCTTTAAAATGGTTGGAGTTAGCCTTCTTGAATAGTTTTGAGCATTCTAGATTAATGATTTCGTTTCTAACTTCTTCACTCATGGCATGGGCAGGGGCTCTTCCAGTATTTTTTGTGTACAAGAGAAATCAATTCTGTTCTTTTTATACTCCCCCTTTAGACGTTTAACATAACCCTCTGAAAGACCCATTGCTTCTGCTGCTTGGGCTATAGTAAAGCTACTATCAGTCACAAGCCTGTCTAAAATATGTGCGTGTTTTAATCTTTTCTGTGACAATGTTATTCTCCTATCCATAATGACATTTTCTCACGATAAACATACTTTTTTATAGCATGAGATTGAATTATACATAATTAAATACATAACCTTACCCACAGGGATTATCAGCTCAGGGTTTATGAACGAACTGCAATCAAAAAATAATGAAGCTGCCGAGCTTTCGTGCTATTGCCCGTATTGTGGCAAAAGAATTAAGGAGTGACAGGGCGGATTTGTATGAGAAATTTGCTAGGTAGGGATTAATTCTAATTTCAGATATAGAAGAATTTAAAGATTATTTTAATATTAAAATAAACGGGGGAACAAACAACAATAGAGATACGTCTATGATATAAACCTTAAGGAGGAGGTGAGAAAAGATGAAGAAAAGTATTTTGCTAGTATTATTAGTTTTATTGAGTTTAACTGTTTTTGTAGGATGTGCAGCCCAAGGAACAAGTACTGAAGTTTCCACAATTAATGTGAATGGTACGGGTAAAATTATTACTGACCCAGATACTGTAGAAATTAGAGTTTCTGTTGTAACTGATGGTAAGGATAAGGATGTTCAGCAAGAGAATGCTCTAAAAACACAAAAAGTAATAGATGAGCTTTTTAAACTTGGTTTAGAGAAGAAAGAAATTGAAACGGAAAATGTCAATTTTTCTCCAGTACGAAAATGGACTGAAAAAGAGGGCGAAGTAATAACAGGTTATAGGGCAGAAAATACTATAATTGTTAAAACAACTAAAACTGAAAAAGCAGGACAAATTTCTGATACTGCGGTAAATAACGGAGCACAATTTGTAGGTAATTTAGTATTCAGCTTGTCAGATGAAGGAAAGGAAAAAATATTAGATAAAGCAATTGAAGCTGCAGTCAATGATGCGAAAAAGCAGGCAGAAGCAGCTGCAAACGCGGCAGGTGTTAAAATCGGCGGGATTAAAACTATTAATGTCATAAAAAGTTCCGGTGGAGCACCAATTTATTTTGCAAAAGAGCAGCTTCAGGATGCCAGGTTAGAAACACCTATTATGCCTAAGGATGCAGAATATTTAGTTACTGTTGATGTGTCCTTTATCTTACAATAAATATTAAAAGCCACTTGGAAAAGTGGCTTTTAATATGTCCAGATATGGATATTGTTATTATTAATTAACTGCCATTTTGTCAGTAATGTTCTTAGTTTTTCTTCATGCTCAGCTAGAACAATTATGTGTAGCTGTGTTGGTTTCCCACTTGGACTTTTGACATTTAAAAAATCGGTGAACTGTTCAAAGGTTTTTTGGGTATTTAAATTTTCTTCTAATTTTGCTTCGCCAATATGGTAAGTACCATCAGTAGTTTCTGCGAGGACATCAGGATTATGCCGACCTAGTTTAGGAGGAAGCTCAATATCACGAAAATATGATGCACCTTCGATAATTAATCCATCCTCATTAAATTTTCTAACCAGGGCAATAACCATTAATTGATGAAGTTTTACAGGGCACAACCCAAAACACCTCCCATATATTGAATATAAAGATTATTAATTTAATTAAACTAAAATCTATTATACATGAAAAATTAGGTAATGTCATAAAATAAAATGCTAATTATTTATCAGAAATTCTCTAATTTTTGGAAGCTGTCTTTGAGTTTCTTCATAGCCTATTTCAATTGCTTTATTTAGCTTTTTAAAATCCAAAGGTTTAATATCAGGCATAGGGGTATTTAGTATTAAAATATTATCTTTATTTTCTAGAGATAAAAGGGATTTTTTGAAACTATCATACATCATGATATCCAAAGCCTGGACTGCTATTTCAGCTATTCCATGGACATTTTCGGAATTTTTTTCTACGAAACCGACATTTACTAACAACATTTTTTCTGCACCTAATTCTATTAGTAGGTCTAGGGGGAGATTATCTCTAATACCACCATCAACTAGCATATGGTTTTTAAAAATCTTGGGCTTGAAATAACCGGGTATAGCAATACTGGCTCTTATAGCCTCATGGATTTTGCAGTCAGTTATATTGACAGAATTACCATGGTCTTCGATAGGCTGAGAAGTAAATTTAAGAACTTCTGCAGTGTTAATATCTACAGCGATAATTCCTAAAGGTATTTGTGCCTGGTTAATAAATTTATCGGAAAGTAATTCTTTAAATAAATCCTCTAAGGTATTACCATTAACTAAACCGGTTAGGTTGGTATTACTGGTTACCACCAAATCCTTTAGTGCGTCTAATATTCCGTTAATATCCAAATCAATATATTTTTTTAAATCTAGACTGGAGACAATTTCTTCGATTGTTTTGGCAGAATATCCACAACTATAGAGGCCACTAACAATAGCACCTGCGCTAGTGCCTGTAATATACTTAGGCTTCAGTCCATTTTCCTCTAATACTTTAAGTACACCAATATGTGCTCCTCCTCGAACACCTCCACCCGAAAGGCATAAACCCCAATTCAAAATATCCCCTCCTAGAATTTATTTAGACAAATTATACCATGAAAAATTAATAGATTAATATATGATAAAGAAGTATATTAATATTTGAGTAAAAGATATTATAGGTGTAGTTTTTAATTAGGGGGATTTCATATGGAAAAACAAAAAGTTAAAGATTGGATTTTCTTGATAGTAGGATTTTCTGTTATTTTTTTAATTGTTAGACTTCTTTTAAATTCTGTTAAATAAATTAAAACGGTGGTTACGTGGCGGTTTTTCACATTTTGAGGCTTTTCTCCATATGATAGTAAAACAAAAATATATTAGGGAGAGAGGTTGGATGATTTTTAGTACTTTCCTTGTTGTTATTTTTTCTATACTTTTCGGGATGTACCTTGGTTTTCGTTGGGCTAGAGGTGAAGATATCTTTTTTGAGTTATCAAGGCTTTTTTCAAGGGTGAAATTTTTCATAAGAAAGATTGTCAGTTAATAGTTAGGCATATTGTCTAAAAATTCTATTCATATAATTTGATTTTTTGTACACAATAATAATAGACTTACAGGCCTATGCAAGGATTAGCGAGGTGCATTTATTCTGTTGCCGTTAGTTAATCTGCCTGTAAGTCTATTTTCATTTTAAGAATTAAAAAAATATTTTTTATGCTTTTATTTATTAGAATACTTGAATAACTCAGTTTTTTGTTCTTCATAGTCTGGTTTTAAATAATATATATTATCATTTACTATTGTTGGGACATATCCTTTATCTATTACAAATAAACCCTTATTATACATGTTTAAAATCCCTATATCCGTCATATTTTGAGTAAATAAGAGATTTCCATTCGTTAGCCAAGCTAAGTTGCTAATAAATTTTGAATCTTGTATTATTGGTACTTTTTGGTTATCTATGTAGTTATAATAATAAACATTGTGTTTAAGTTTATTTACTGTGCTATATAGAATATGTTTGTCGTCAGGTGAAAAAATAGGGCAAATTTGTATTCCTTCTTCTTCTGGTATAGCAAATATATTGTTATTTTCAAAATTGAGAAACTCAACTATACTCTCAGAAAAGTCCTCCTGGGTGAACTTACTATAGACTAAATATTTTTCATCCTTTGACCAATCCAGAAAGTTTAAATCAATAATTTTGTGGTTTAAACTTTGACCAGAGCTATTAAAAAGTTTTAGTTGAGAATATCCATGACTATCCTCAAGACCGGTAATAATGATAAGGGCAAGGTAAGTACCTTTAGGTGACCACGAAAGGTCATATACAAAAGAATTATTTTCAGATTCTTGAAGCAATCGATTACTAGCTAATGTCTTTATATCAAAATTTAAAATTTCAAATCCCACATTTTTCTTATTAATATAAGTCAAAATATTTCCTTCTACATTAGGTTTCCAAGCAAAATAGGGGATATCATAAGGACATTGCCAGATAATTCGCTTTTCATTTAGATCAACTACTATTAATTTGCTGGATGCTAAAGAGTAATATGCCAGATATTGTTCATCTGGACTTATTTTGAAGCTGTTGACTGGTTCACCAAAATCAAATATTTTCTGATAGTTGGTTTTATTTGAGATATTACTTTCAAGTCTAATATTTTTGGAAATTGTATCGATGTTTTCTAATGGTTCTACTGACCAAAGATGAAAAAAATCTAAGGGAGATATTATATTTGGTTGAAAAAAGGTTTCATTAAAATCTAAAGTATTCTTTTCCCCTTCTTTAGGAGTTACTTCTTGTGCTTGAATGATAAAAGGGTAGAAAATTAACAAGGTAATAAAAAAAGCTGATGCTAATATAGTATAATACTTATTCCACTGCATGATATCTCCTCCTCATACAGTTAGTTATTTAACAAAAGTGGTCAAATTCCTTCCAAATAATGTAAAAAAATATATTTTTGTTTATTTATACTGGAACAATGGTATATAACTAATATATTTTTAAGAGCAGGGGAGGAGAGACTATGAAAGCAAATGATATTTTATCCACACTGGTATTTATTATTTCTATCATTACTTTCCCTTTATGGTATAGTTTAATAGCATTTTAGACAAAAAAATAACGCACCCTTTGGAGTGCGTTTACGTCAGGAAATTGACGGGATTCGAACCCGCATCTCAGGTGCCACAACCTGTGTGATGCCGTTTCACTACTCATTTCCTTTTTTTAAGCTTGTCCTCATTATACCAATTATAAAGACTGATGGCAATTGGTTGTTTTTAGGAAATATTTTTACTTTGACAAAAGGCAAATTCACTTTTATAATATTATTTAGACATAGGGGACTATAGCTCAGTTGGTTAGAGTACTACGTTGACATCGTAGGGGTCGGTGGTTCGAGCCCACTTAGTCCCACCATAGACAGGATAAGGGTTTGCGGGTTTCCGTAAACCCTTATTTTTTGCCCTTTGTAATGCAACGGTAATGCAACCGCATTATTTTAATGATTTTTTTAGCAGTTGATTAATTTTTTCTGCAGCTGCTTTTTTAACATCCATTGAGACATGTGTGTAAATTTCGGTTGTGTCTCCCTTTGAATGTCGAAGAAGTTCTTGGATTATTCTTTGATTTTCTCCTAACTCTAGGAGCCTGGTTGCAAAAGTATGACGAAGTCCATGTAAGGTTATTTCTTTGGGAATACCGGCTTTTTTCCTCAGTTGATTAAATTTCCTGCTAAAATTTCTTGGATTGATAGGAGTTCCATAATCAGTGCAGAATAATAATTTATGTTCATTGTTATATTTATCGGCAAACCATTTTTCTAACTGTTTTTGCCTGGTTAAATGTTTGCGTAGAGCATTAACTACAATTTCGGGAAGAGGAATTTTACCTTTTGACGATTTAGTTTTGGGTTCATCTAGGATGAGCCCTTTTTCTTTTGTAATGGCAAGGGCTTGTTTTATCTCTGTATAACCTTCATCTAAGTTTATATCTTGTTCTCTTTGTCCAAGCAATTCTCCTCTTCGCAAACCTGTTCCCAGCAAAGTTAGGAAGGCAGCTCCCCAGCGATCCTCTTGAAGTATATTTATAAATTTGTCCATTTCCTCCATAGTCATAGCTCGTTTTTCTTTTATTTTCATCTTTGGAAGTACTGCAGCGTCTACTGGGTTCCAACTGATTAATCTATTTTTCATGGCTTGTTTGATCGCTGAGTTCATAATATGGGCTACCCTTCTAGTGGTAGAGGATGATGAGCCTTCTTTATTCATTTTATTAAGTAGCTTTTGGATGTCATCTGTCTTTAAGTCTGCCAAAGCAACAGTACCGATAGTAGGTAGGATGTGGGTATTAATATTAGTCATGTAGTTTTCCCAGGTAGAAAGGCGAATCTCTAATTTTTTATAATCATACATATATGTTATTAGCCAGTCACCAAATGTAAGATAGGACTGGGAGTATAGGTCGATACCCATGTTTAATTCTCTTTTTAAATCATCAAGTTTTTCTTTAACTTCACCCCGGGAAAAACCATAAACTGATTTTCGCTTTACTTTTCCAGTCGAAGGGTCATTTCCAATTACAAGCTGTCCTATCCACTTGCCTTTGTGACGACCGCTGCTACACTTATAAATAGTTCCTTCTCCATTAGCATTTTTTCTCTTCTTATACGCCAAATATAGCACCTCCTTTTAAATGCCCAGAATGTATGTTCGGTGTGATAGTGAAAATATTACCTGCCTTATTAGCAGGTAATATAAACTTATTTAACTTAATATTGATCCAAAAACATTTGTCGAGTTTGCAAATATTGAGTAAACTCATTATTTGCAATATTAATTAAGGTGTTAGCAGCATCGATGCTGCTCGATCCGTTAAAGGGATCCATTATTCCTTGATAATAAAAGTTATAAACTGCTATTTCTTTATCCAGAATAGAAATGAGAGATTGTTTGAGATTTATTATTTCGTCATAAACAGGAGAGTATGAATTAACTTTATTTTTTAAATTATTTAGTCTTGGTAGAATGGTGTTATTTATTGTATATGCATCGGCAAACAAGCCTTGATTTAATTTAATATTAAAAATATCATTTATTTCTTTTTGCCATTGATAATCTTCTGTCCAATAGGAGTCAAAATCATCTTTTAAAGAGTATTTCTCTTGTAATAAAAGAATCTCATAATACTGAGATGGGATTGCGAAGTTAAAATTAAGAGATTGTATGCCAGCAAAATTGACTCCAATACATTCGCCATATAAATTTACTGCTGGTCCACCACTGCTTCCCGGAGCCGTTACCGCATCATACTGTATTGTTTTAAAAGTTCCTTGCCATGCTTCCGATGCTCTATCTTCTCTTATTGCATTAATCATCCCTTTTGTAACAGTCCCCGTATAGCCCAAGGGATTTCCGAACACAATTACTTCATCCCCAGGGCTTAAAACATCAGTTGAAGCAAATTTTTTTATATATGGCACATCAGTTTGAGTATTTACTTTGAGCATTGCTAAATCAAAATAGTTATTTATTTTTGTAAGTGTTGCTGGATACTTATAACCTTCTAATGTAGTTACGGTTATCCATTGGGTTCCTCTTACAACATGGGCATTAGTTACTACTTTACCATCCGGACTTACAAAGAAACCGCTGCCGAGTCCGTTGTTTGTTTCTACCAATAATGTTGCCGGTTGTATTTCCTGAACTATCTCTCGAACTATCTTTTTTTCTCCTTCTATTTGTCGGGTGCTCATAGACATTTTGTTATTAGCAATCGAATATGCTGAAGATTCTATCTTCAAGCCTGACTGGTTGTCCCAATCTATTTTTAATCCAAAATCATTTACTCCAAATTTCCATGTTAACGGGAAATAGGTTATATCTCTAAATGTTAAAAGAGGAAACTCCTCAGAATTATTATCTATCGGTCTATTATTTACAGTTATTTTAAATTCAGGAAGTTGGGCAGTATATTTCTTTCCAATAATATTATTTGTTCCTGTTTCTTGTTTTAATTCTGATACTTGATTATTTTCGTATTTTTTAATAAAAAGACCATCATTGTTATCCCAAATAATTATCAAATCTAAGGCGTTCCCCATGCTTTGAGTTAATGGGAAGTATGTAATATCTTTGTAAATTAAAAATGGGTATGTTCTATTGGAATTATTTATTGCTTGCCCATTTACTTCTGTTTGATAGGATGGGATTGTTACCGTAACTGTTTTTGGTGCAGCGAGAGTAGGAGAAGTAAATAATAAAATAAAAAAGACTAAAACAATTGAAAACTTAAATCGTAATCTCATAAAGAACCTCCTTTATAGAATATATGTTCGATTATTGGGTGAAAATATAACCCGCCAAAGCGAGTTGATTCACAATATTGTTAGTTTTATTAAGTTATTAGTTTTATCTTAGCCAATTCTATTGGTACTTGTACTCTTGCTGCATATTGCTCTATGTTTTCACCATATTCCGGTGGGGTATCAGAGAGGAGAAGGATGGCTGCGAAATAATTTGCTTGGTATTCTTGCTTATTTAAACTATAGTGAGTCTGTTCTTCGAGAAAGAAATATCCAACTCCGACTGGTGAAACTTCATGATGACCTAACTCGTGAGCCAAGACTGCTCTTTGTATATGTTCATTTAGTTCTGAATTTAGACCAATCACTTTTTTGTTACCCAATTCAATAATTAGTCCTCGGATTTTTTTGAATGGAAAAAATACCACCTGTATCCCTAGGCATTCTGCTAACTCAAAGGGGTCGCGGGTGGTGTATTTATTAGTTAGATTGTTTGCAGCATCTATTATGTATTTCATAGGTTTTTACACCTCTTATTTAACTCTTTTGATAATAAATTCCTCGTGTTTTTGCACTTCTTGCTCGATTCTGTCAAGCTTCTGACTATTCTGCATATAACCATCAAAGAGAGCTTGGAGTTTTTCACCGTGATTATATTCAATTCGGGCGAGGTTTTGTTCTAATCTTCTAATATCACCTTTTAATTCTTGAAAGTCATCCTTAGTCGCCATATTAGCTTTCATTTCCTGCATATCTATATACATTTTTTCTATTAGCTCATAAAGTTTATTATCCACAATACTACACCTCATTTCCTTTTATTAATCTGTTTCCATGCTACCTTTATAAATTCGAGCAAATCTTCCTTATCTTCCTCATCCAGAGGAACACCATCAAATTGGACATTGCTTTTTTTGAGGAGTTCTTCAATTTCTATTTCTGAAGAATCGTCTAGATTTGAATTGCGAATGCTTGTACGCCCAAGGAGGTAGTCAACAGACACATTGAAGAATTTAGCTAATTTATTTAATAATTCAAAATCTGGTTCGCGCTCACTAATTTCATACTTAGACATAGCGTGATAAGTGACACCAATTTTTTTTGCTAAATCATCTCTTGATATATCCATTTCTTCTCTAAGAAGCTTAATTCTGTCGCCAAATTTCATAATAATTACCTCACAAATTATCTTATAAATTGATATTATACTAATTGTCCAACAAAGAAAATAAAATAGACAAAATGGGTAATCTTGCTTGACATTTGGACAAAACGTCTATAAAATGTTATTAGAACTAGACGAAATGTCTAAAAAGGAAGGTGAGACCATATGAGAGAGGCATTAAAAAAGGCCAGGTTAGCTAAAGGATTATCTATCGAAGAAATTGCTGAAAAAATCGGTGTAACCCCGTCTGTTTTTTATAAATGGGAGGACGGGACAAGAGATCCATTAATGAAAAATGCTAGAAAGGTTGCTGAAATATTAGAAACAAATGTTGAGGAACTTTTTTTTAACAATAAATTAGACAAAACGTCTAGCGAAGTTGCGTGATAGGCCGCGATGATATGAACGAAGCAGAACGAGATGCCTTAAAAGCACAACTGAAAGCAGAGATACTCAAAGAATTGTTTGATGTTTCTGTAAGTAGAAGTCCGAGGCTTTGGGATAAAGTTAGAAAAATGATTGAGGCTGAGCTTGGTGGTTATTCTCCAAAGCAAAAACACAATATCATTAATGGAATTTCAGCAATAGTTAGAAGTCGCCTTGATATAAGGCAAGTTGCAAATATAACGGAAGCTAACTTCCCAATAGCGAAAGATATTGCGGTCAAAGTGTTATGCATCCTAAAAGAAGACAAAGCGGGATAGGAGGTGAGGGAGGATGGATTACAAAGCAGTTTTGGAAGAACAGATTGAAATTTTGCGGGAGCGGCAGAAGGAGTTGGAAAAAGATCGCAGCGATGATGGTACTCAAAAAATAATTACACTTTCTCAACAAATTCATTATCTAGTAAGTCAATTAATGTAAAGGATGGGCTAGACTGGGTCAACAGTCCAGCCCGAGGAAGTTACTCTTTGAGATGGACCATTAATTTTTTATGGTACTTTCTCAAAGATTCATATACTGCTGTTTTAATTATGTCGAGCATATCTTCTTCAGTTAACTTTTTATTGCTGGTAAAAGTTTTGGCTGAATAGGCATTATCAACAATTTTATCAATATCAAACTTTTGGAGATTTATTTCTTTCATTCTCAGCACCTCCTTTCGTAGTGTGATAGCTTGGACAACTACCATTTCTACACAGGGGAGGTAAAACTTGTAAATAAGAGGAGGTAACCATATTGGAAAACCAAGTATTGCCCGAACAAAAGCAGATGATTGAGCTACTTGAATCTCTACTTGCCCAGGTGAGAGGACCATCCGGTCGCCGGTACGAGGATTTGCCGGACATGATGGATATAAACGAGCTTAAGACTTACTTAAATATCGGGATTAATGCCACTAGAGACCTTGTTAAGCTGGATGATTTTCCGAAGTTTCCGTATCTGAATACTCATCTATATCCTAAGGAGCTGGTTAGGGAGTGGATTTATGAGCGGGCAAGAGGGAAGTGGCAGCGGAGGCTCAAGAAGGTAGTTGGGAGTTAGATGAACATACCGCAAATTGTTGTCCCGGAGGATAAGGAGAAAATTAAACGGCAGATAACGGCTTTAGAATATCTGATTTCCAAAGACACCAACGAAAAAGATAGGCAAATTCATAAGACAGCATTAAGAGATCTGGTAAAAATTTTGGAGGAGAAAGGGAGTCCTGACTTGAGTTGAAACAAAGGGGGTCTGCAACACTGTTTGTAAAAAATGTGTAGCAAAGGAGGGAAAAATTGCATGAGGCATTTATATAGGATTTATTTCATTAATGGTACATCAGCGGATGTTGACAGTAAAAGAGGATTGATAGCATTCCTTAAAACGCTTGAGCCTACGCAAATTAGCAAGGTTGTTTATTACAAAGCAAATGGTTTTTGGGTGGATGTGACCAGCATTTATTTAAAAAATAAATGCTGACGCTGTTCAACAATTAAGCGAAATTTGCCCGGAGAAGATCCGGGACTTGAGAGGGGGTGAAGGGGTGAGTGAACGAAGAGTGCTAATAGCTGGTTGTCTGGTGCAGAAAGGGAAAGAGTGGACAAGGTATGTTGGAAAACTGTTAAAAGACGGAAGGCTATATGTTATTCTCAAAGATTTCAATGGGCAAGAAATAGCCGTTCCTAAAAGTGATGTGGAATGGAAAGATGATCGATTTATCTGTCAACCACAGGATAACACGGAACTTACGGCAGTGTAAGGTAGCGCTCATTCGAATTTTGGACAAGTTTTGTCGGAAAGGAGGAATAAGTCGATGTACAAAGGGTACCGCAACATGCAGACCAAAGTAGCTGCAGTAAAGCTTGGAATTCATGAGAGGACTCTTAATCGGTATGAAAGCGAGGGAAATGTTCCCCCGGGTATAGTACTTATGATGGCTCAAGTATACGGTGATAAGAAAATCATTCATGATCACTGCGCTAATATGTGTCCCATTGGGAGGCAGTTTCACCTACGACTAGAGCATAAGGCACTTCCTGAAACGGTATTGGAATTACTTAAAGAATTGACTGACGTTAAGAAGCTGACAGATAATCTTATGGATATTACTTACGATGGCGTAATTGATCAGGATGAGCAGAAGGACTTTGACAGGATCGTAAAGGAGCTTACGCAGTTGGAAAGGGCAATTAAACAGATTAAGCTACATATTTCAAAGAGCAGGCACATCTCGCTTGTAGCTGAAATGAGAACAAAAAAAGAACCTGTGCTCGCAACACAGGCCCTTTGATGGAAGTATTTAAATATTTGTCGCTTTTATTTTATCACTACGAATATAGGTACGCAAGGAGTGATTGGATTGGTAGTAACCGATAACACTACCCAAATGATAAAAAATCTTATGCTGCAAACTCACATAACTACCGAAGATTTCTGTAATTGCTGTCCCCATGGGATTGATGGGATTGATAATATTGAGGATTGTAGCTGTGATGATGAAGATGTATGTCCATTACATGAACTGGGGCTGTTTAAAGAGGAGGGAGCAGATGCTTAAAGTTGATGTCATAAATGGGAATCTGGCCGTGAAACTCGATACTACTCTTGAATTGGAGCGAGATGCAACATGTGTAAAATGCGGGTCTGTGCTTAATCTATCCCTTGGTTATTGTGAGAGCTGCGTAAAACAGCACTTGGAATCGTTTAAGAGTGATTTGGAATATCTGTTGCAGGATTATCCGGATGTGAAACTAGTGCCTAAGGGACCTAACTTAATTATCAGGCATAAGTATGGGGAAGAAATATATTTTTAAGGAGGACGAGCATGAGGCTTAAAAGGATTGAAATCAAAAACTTTGTTGGGATCAGAGAGCTTGCTATTGATGTAGCCAAGATAAATAGATTAACCGGACACAAAGGAAGCGGAAAATCTTCATTTCTTGAAGCTCTTGAAAAAGCATTTACTAATAAAAGCAGCAGGACAGAAATTGTCCGCCATGATGAAGAAGAGGCAACAATATTTATCGAAACTGATAACGGCCTCGAAATAGACCGCAGGATTAGAAATGATCGCGCTGATTATCTCAAAATTAGAAAACCTGGCGAGGCTGTTCCACAGACAGAAGCCTTTCTCAAAAGTCTTATCAATGGTGAAATATTCCGACCACTAGAATTTGTTAAAAAGAGCCCCGATGAACAGGCAAAAATTATTTTGAACATGCTAGAAATTCCTTGGACTATGGATGATATAAATAATTGGTTTAATGAGATACCCAAGGAAATTAATTATGAGGCTCATATTCTACAAGTGTTGAAGCAAATAGAAAAATCTTACTATGACCAAAGAGAAAATGTTAACCGTGAAATCTCTGTCTTGAAGGCTCAAATTAAAGGCATTAAGGATGAACTTCCTGCTAATTATGACGGTGAATTTTGGAGAAATAAAAGCATTCAGGGGCTCTATACAAAGGTTGCTGAAGCAGAAGAAATTAATAAAAAGGTTACGGCCGCTAGAAATATTATCGAAAACCTACAGGATAGGATTGCTGCAATAAAGTCCGAGGCTGAAAAGGATAAGCAGGCTAAGAAATCAGATTTTGAGAGTCAGCGGACAGAGATTAAGGAATATAAACAATTTCTATCAAACAAAATTGAAAAGTCCGAGGAAATAATTGCTCAGTCTGATGTTAAGATTGCTGAATCTGAAAAAATGTTGGATCTTGAATTGCAGAATGAAATTGAGAAACTAAAGGCTGAATACGAGAAGAAAAAACTTGAAGCTAGAAAGGCTGTTCAAATGGACGTACAGCACAGGAAGGAAAGCATTTCCGAACATAAGCAATTGTTATCTGCCAAAGAGCAGGAACTGACCAATATATCTCAGTTAGAGCAACAGTCCTTGGTGAGCATAGATGAAAAAGCGGCCGAGAAAATCGAAACTGAAAAAGCTAAGGTTGGTAATGCTCAGGAAGTTCTTAAGGATAACCAAGAAACCGATGTTGAGCCTCTAAGAAAAGAAGCTAATGAGGTTGCCAATATGCAAAGCTATCTGAGGGAATATGACAGAATGGCTGACATGATTAAAACCAAGTTAGCTCCTAGGCAGGAATCAAGCGAAACCTTAACTGCGAGGATAAAAAAAGCCAGGGAACTACCTATGGAACTCTTGAAGATAGCTGCTGTGCCTATTCCTGGTATCACTGTAGATAACGATGGATTAATTAGGATTGGAAAGACTCTTATTGGCGGTTTGTCAGAGGGAGAGCAGTTGGAATTGGCATTTAGAGTTGCCAAGGCTCAGTGTGGTCCACTAAAAGTAATCTGTCTGGATGGTATCAATAAGATAAACAATAGGGATCGGATCTGGATTGAAAATGAAATGCAGGTTGATGAATACCAATACTTTGTTACTTCCACCGAGGATGGAGAACTTCAAATTGAAACCAAGGAGGGTATTGCCTAATGAGTGATTTCGAAATGGGTTTGCAGAAAAAAAAGAATGTTTCGGATAATATGGCTGTTCAGACTATGGTTGGGAGATATATGCAAGAGGTCCAAGGCATGGTATTTATGGCAAAGCAATTCCCGCGTAACCAATATGATTCATGGGAAAAAATTAAGGAGTCATGCAAAAGGAAAACCTTGGCTGAATCTGCACAATATGAATATCCTCGTGGCGGTGAAAAGGTGTCAGGTCCATCTATTAGGTTAGCTGAAGTAATTGCTCAATGTTGGGGCAATATGAGCCATGGTGTAGTTGAATTGGAGCAAAAGCTTGGAGAAAGTTTAGCAATGGCTTTTGCTTGGGACTTAGAAACAAATACTCGGGTTGAAAAAATATTTACCGTGAAGCATGAAAGAAAAGCAAGAGGATCCATTACAAAATTATCTGATCCTCGGGACATCTATGAGTTAGTTGCAAATATGGGAGCTAGACGGCAGAGGGCATGTATATTGGCTGTTATCCCTAAAGATATTACGGATGCTGCGGTTGAAGAGTGCGAAAAAACTTTAAAGGGTGACAATAAAGAGCCGATAGGTGATCGCATTAAAAAGATGCTGGACAAGTTTAAAGAGTACGGCGTAACCCGCGAAATGGTTGAAAAGCGTGCCGGCTATAAGGTTGAACTGTTTACTGAAAAAGACGTATTGAGTCTAGGCAAAATATATAACTCACTTAAAGATGGCATAGGCAAAAGGGAAGATTATTTTGATGTTGATAAGCCATCACAGGCAACAAACAGTGACTTAGGAAAAGAATTTGAACAGCATAAAAATGAGCAGGAGAAAACTAACGAGGAACAGGGCTCATTGAACTTTGACCAGGGGGGTGCAACTGATGGAACTAACAAAAAGTAATTATCACTCTCTTGAAGCGGAACGGGCGTATATGTCCCGTTCCCAGTACCTCGGCTTTATAAAATGCGAAGCTCAGCAGATGGCAAAACTTGCGGGTGAATGGAGACAGGAAACCTCGGATGCATTTTTGGTTGGCTCTTATGTTCATGCGTGGAACGAGGGCAGCAGGAGAGAATTTATTGCGGAGCATCCAGAAATGTTCACCAAGGCTGGTGATCTAAAAGCTAACTTTAAAACTGCTGACCTAATGATTGCTACCCTAGAGGCCGACCCTCTTGCTATGTATATGCTACAGGGTGAAAAAGAAAGGATTTTCACTGCCGAGTTTACAGGCGTTTTATGGAAAGTTATGACCGATGTTCACAACAAGGAAAGGCGAAGGATGGCGGAGCTAAAAACTACCAAGAGTATCATTGAGACCACTTGGAGCCAAGAACACGGCGGGCGAGTGTCATTCGTTGAGCAGTATAATTATTTGCTTCAAGCGGCTTTATATACGGAGATTGAGCGAAGAGCAAACGGTAGGCAGGAAGGGGATTGGCTAGAGTATTATATGGTCGCTGTCTCCAAGGATAATGTTCCTGATAAAGAGGTAATTGACCTTAGGGATCCCGATAGGTATCTAGTGGAGTTAGCCCAAGTTGAAGAAAATATGCCAAGGATACTGCAGGTTAAGTCTGGACTGGTGGAGCCGGTCAGGTGTGGACGGTGTGATTACTGCAGAAGTACTAAGATTTTGACTGGGGCTATACATTACTTGGCTTTGGGTGCTTAAGTAGGGAGGTGGTCAATTGTATATAAGCTATAACGATTTACAAATAGAACAGAGTCGCGATTTGGACTATAAAATTAATAAAGCTGTAGAAGCTATCCGTTCTGCATTAGTAGTATGTAAACACCGGCCTGCAATAGCTTTTTCAGGTGGTAAGGATAGCACTGTACTATGGCATATAATATTGACGTACTTCCCGGAATGGGCAAATAGATTTGTGATTATATACGGTAACACTGGGGTGGAATATCCCGAATGCTTAAAATTTGCTCGGCAGTTGGGAAAAGAATGGGGTAAAGGAAGTTTCTATGAAGCTACTCCGGAAAAAACAGAACGGGAAGGACTTAAATATGAAGCCCAACAAAAGGTGCTGAATTACTTAATTACAACAGGCGGGATTAAAGATGCTTTAAAAGATGATGGCAAACTAAAGAGTACTGCAACTTTAGAAAATGCATGTCCTAGTCATTTGCGTCAGAAATTTGAAAAAGAAAGATTAATCTGGCCGGAAGGTACCACTAAAAATTATTGGTGGTGTATAGACCAGTATGGATGGCCATTGCTAGGCAAGGCAGCTTCTAAGTTAAAGGCCAGACGTATTAATATTGATTGTTTTCTCCAATTTTCAGAGAGCCAGAGTGATGACCCAAAATTACTAGCCTACTATGAGTTATTAAAACAGGTTAAATTCTCCCAGGCTTGTTGTGACATCTTAAAAAAAGAACCAAGTGAATGCTTGCAAGTTAAACTCAATGTGGATGTAATTTTTAAAGGCTTAATGGCTGCTGAATCACGGACTCGGCAAACCAACTTTGTGAGTAGAGGATATTTATTTAAATCTCATAGACCGCACCTTGGCAATGATCCGTTTTGGCACTGTAATCCAATATCTATTTGGACAGATGATGATATTTGGGCATATATCAAGCGGTTTAATGTCCCATACTCAACCTTATATGATATGGGATTTACAGATGGTGATGGTAAATATCATAAGATTAAACGAAATGGCTGCGTTGGGTGTGGAACAGATTTACTTTATCCCAATAATCATATGGCAATGTTGAGAAGGACACATCCTAAACATTGGGAAACTTTCATGCGAAAAGGAATGGCAGAAGAGATTAGAAACATACAGATTGCTAAAAGAAAGGGTCAATATTCATTGTTTGATATGTTCGATGCTAAGGATCTAATCGAAGAAAGGCCATGTATATTTGACCGGATTGATAGATTAGTAATGGTTGATGATACTTGGCAAGAAGATGTACAGGCTTTTGATCCGGATGCAGCTTAAATAATTGGGGGTGAACCCATGAGATGGAGATTGTTTGTTTGGTTGTGTTCAGGCCTTATTGCGAAGGCTCACCTATCAGAAATGGGTGAGTATCAATGGAAATGGCACGATGAAGTCAGATACAGACTGGCAATGCTTGTTTTGCAGGAGGTGAGCTCATGAGAAAAATAATTGATGATATCTTTATATCCCTAGTGTTTTTACTATTCTTAGCTTACATATTTATCTTCCAGCCGCAAGTAAAGCAAGAGATTGCTAATTACCAGCTCGAGATAGAAATCATGAAGCTGGAAGTAAAACAGCTACGGTTGGAGCAGCAGGAGCTTTCAAAGCAGGTTAGGGAGTTTCTTGATAAATGGAATATAGCTGTCATGGAAGCCACAGCCTACGCCCCCGCAGATAACCAAAGTGGGATGTGTGCTGATTCTAACCCCCTCCTTACCGCAACCGGGACTCGACCGGGTCCCGGAACCATTGCGGTGAACCCAAAGTTGATATCATACCGATCTAATATGTGGGTGCAGGGGTATGGATGGGGAAAGGCGTTGGATACCGGCGGGATGATAAGAGCTCGGGATGATCTAATTGATGTTTATAAAGATACATACAAGCAAGCTTTGGCATGGGGTAGGAGAAAGGTTGTGGTGGTATGGTCACCAGGACAGACAGAGTATTAATAATGTTTTTAATCGCAAGTATATTATTATTTCCTTACTGGTTCAACTTACTTAATTTGGCCATGGAGTGATTTTATGAACTACATCACAGAAATTAATGCCTTTTATGATTGGCTCGAAACCAATTCCATATCTGACTCTAGTATTGTTTTATGGCATGCTTTAATGCACATAAACAATAAAGCTGGATGGATAACAGAGTTCGCGGTAGCCATATCTACCCTGGAAACCAAAACTGGGTTAAAGAAGGATGCGATTATAAGGGCGCGTCAAAGGCTAAAACAGGCTGGAAGAATTGATTTTAGAAGTCGCACTGGCCAACAGTCAGCAATTTATACAATTATCCCTTTTAATAATTGTGTCGTTTTAAACGACACTAACTGCGACACTAACCGCAACACAAACCGCGCACAAAGTGCAACACAAACCGCGTCTATTAATAAACTAAATAAAACTAAACTAAATAATATTGATCATGATAACGCGCGCGTGTGTGAAATGCCTGTGGAAATTGTGGATAATGTGGATAACCTCACTAGTTTGGCAAAATTTATTGAACGTGAATTTAGCCAATTGCTTAACTCAACATGCATTCAGCAGATTAAAGACTGGCAGAGTCTTTTTCCTGATGAAATGATTAAATATGCAGTAGAAAAATCTGTTTTGGCAGATAAAAAAAACTACCTGTACGTCAATAGTATTATTAATTCTTGGCTAAGAAATAATATCCAGACTTTACAGGAGGCTAAAAAGGCTGATGAGGATTTTTTGAGAGAAAAACAAAGAAGTTCTTCCAGGAGAGCAGAGGGAAAAAGGCAGGCAGTTGATACTAATAACCGTGATTTGAGTTATCTTGTGGAGTGAGTTGGGAGTTGAAAAATATGATTAAGTTTGTTGTACCAGGACGACCGGTACCAGCTGTAAGAATGACGCAGCGGGGTAAGTACGTGAAGGACAGGGCACAGCTGTATATTAACTACAAAAATCATATTGCCTGGGTTGCACGGACAAAGATTAAAAATCCTATTATCGGTCCGGTAATAATTAAAATAAAAGTGTTTGTTCGGGGAAAAGGTGGCGACTGGGATAATTACGCCAAGTCCGTCTGTGATGGGCTCAATAAAATAGCATACAAGGATGACAGCCAGATCCGGAAGGGTGAAGTCGAGATAATAAGCTGTGGCAAGGATGAGCAGCGAGTAGAAATAGAAATCGAGGAGGTTGCTTAAATGAGTAATTTTAAAAAAGCTCCTGAGGTTGAGGCAATAGCGTTGGAACTTATAAGCCAATTTCATCCACACCTAAAAGATGCAGTTGATAAACTTGATTTTTATAAAAGGTATGGCGGTGGAGTTGACTGGGCAGGTAAATGCAAAAAGTGTACATCATTTGAACGTCATCTTACTAGTAAGATGTTCTTTGTTTTCATAAATGATGATGTGTGGACAAGAATGAACAGTAACCAGAGAGAAGCCTTAGTGGACCATGAGCTATGCCATATATTGCGTAGAAAAGGAGAATTTATTAATCATGAAACAAGAGAAGTTGAATTTAGATGGGCCAATAAAGAAGATCCTGATAATTGGTACATTAGGGAGCATGATGTCGAAGAGTTCTCAGACGTAATTTATCGTCATGGTCTTTGGGAAACAGGTATAGAGAAGTTTGCTGTAGCTGTAAGAAAGGCAAGTCACCAAATGACCATAGAAGATTTTGAGAATCAGCCACTTAAAGCCGTAAACCAATAGGAGGAGTGATAATATGCCTCAAATTTGTTACAAGTGCGATAACTGTAGGCTATTTGTTGTAGGCCTGTGCAATGGGATGGAGAAGTTTGATTTACTTAAGTGCCAGGAGCTGAAGAAAGAGGCTTTAGCTAGTTGAATATTATGTAAATTTTGTGAAGGAGTGATAATTGTTGAAAGTATTAGAATTAGGCGAAGAATGTAAAGTATGTTTATGCGCCAAGTGCGGGTATAGAGAGCATTGCGTGACAATGTGTGGCGATACAGAGTTATATTGTCAAGAAGAATGTAAGGGCGAAGATGGAGCCATGACTGGATGTAGTCAGTTTGAAAGCTTGCAAGTTATACGAAGGAGCGATGAAGAATAATGAAAGATTTAAAAAACTGCCCATGTTGTGGGGCTAAAGCACGAATTGAAACAAGCCAAGCCGAAACAGCCTTTAAAGTATCATGCGGGGAAGTTTATAAATGCGGGCTTACTCAATACTGGTTTGATAATGAAGAAGAAGCCGTAAAATCTTGGAATAGACGGATTGATTAAGTGACGCATTACAACGATTAAGCGAAAGAGTGGCAAGGAGGCTTTATACCATGGAAGAAGGTGACCAGGTAACAATTTCAATTACAAAGAGAAAATCAGAAAAAAAGTTTACTGGGATAGTTGTTCAGATCAGCAAAAGATGTCAGTTATTTGTGGTATATAACGGTAAATATAAAGAAAGTTTTAGATTAAAAGATGTGGAACTAGGATTAATTAAAGTTAAGATAAATAAGGTTGCATCTTAATATATAAAGAGGTGATACCCATGAGGCAGAAAATAAAACAGCAGGTTGAAGTACTACTTTATAATTATAAAAGCATGAAAACCTTTATTGAAAACGCTCAGAATGAAATTGAGGAAATAAAGGACGGTATTATTCTTAGCTGTCAGGGTACCTATGAACGTCTGGATCAGCTTAACCTTGTGGGTATCTCCTCAGGAAATATATATATTGGTGATTCAACGGCCGAAACAGTTATAAAATTCGAAAAGCATGATATTATTAATGCACTAGAGAATGAAATTTCCATGGCCAGGAACCAGATAGAGCGAATTGATAAGGCAATAGATAATCTATCTAAGCAGGAGCTTAAAATTATAGAGAAACGATATTTTGAGAAGAAGGATTGGAAGCTCATAGAGGAAGAAGTTAACTTGAGCCGCGCTCAGTGTGATGTTTGGAGAAAAAGAGGATTAAGAACTATTGCAATTAGTTTATTTGGTCTCAGGTGTATCAATGGGAAGGATAAGACATTTTCAATACAAAAACAAGACATAAGGACAGAAAAAGTCAGCTATAATTGTAATAGGTGAAATAGTTTGTCGGGTTTGATACACATATGTGACATGAGCAGTCCAGTGATGGGCTGTTTTTATTTTGCAGGAAAAAAATTCCTCGTGTCGAAGTATTTGGCAGGAGGTGTTAATTATATGGATGATTTAATAAAAAACATGGGTTTGAAAAAAATTGATTTTGATTTAACAAAACAGTTGGAAGTTTTACAAAAACAGCAAAATCTCATTCCAGGATTAAATATACATAATAATACAAAGCAAATAGAAGATGCTATTAGAGTAAAACATAAAAGGGAAGAGGAATACAAAAATGACGTTTTAGAAGCGTTAAGGGGTATTCAAAAAAATACTGCAAACCTAACAGAAATAGTATTTTTATTAAAAGAAGGCAATGTAGTAAAAGAGGAACTTTATGAGTTGTTTATTGAGCTTTTTACCATTTTGAAAGCATCTAATGAGAAAGAGGCAAATAATATTTACAGAAAAGTTATGAATAATTTAACTCAACTTGAAACCGATGTTAATACCATTAATGCTTTTTCAAATTGGGGTTTAATATTAAAAAATTTAATGTTTCCAGTTACAATGTCTTAATATTTAAAAAATAGTTACAAAAATAGGAGCCAATGCGGCTCTTTTTCTTTTGCCTAAAGTGAGGTGGTGGTGATGGCTAAGAAAAACAAATCAGGAAGAAAGCCTAAATGGGATGAATTAGATATGCCTTCTAAGCTGAATAGTGTAAAAGGATGGGCTATGAATGGCAGCACAGATGAGGAAATATGTAAGATGCTTGGTATTAGCCATGATACTTTTTATAAATGGAAAAGAGAGAAAACTGAATTTGCTGAGGCGATAAAAAAAGGGAAGTTTATCTCAAACGGTGAACTTCTTAATGCTGCTTTTAAGCAGTCGATAGGATTTACTTTCAAAGAAGAAATGGCGTTTAAGGTAAAGAGCTTTGAAATGGTCAATGGTAAAGCTATTCCGGTCGAAAAGCTTGAGGTCATTGAGGTAGCTAAGTTTGCTTTACCTAACCCGACAATGAACATATTTATGCTAAAAAACAGGCTGCCGGAGGAATATAAAGATAAACATAATGTGGAACACAGTGGAGAAATCGGCCTGAAGCGGCTAGAAGATTTCTTTAAATGATGAAAACAGCTGAGGAAATCCTCCAAAAGCGAAAAGAACTATGGAAACAACATGGAGACATAGAATTAGATCGAGAATATACAGAGGCAATTGCAAAGCATTTGGTCAGCGAAGAAGGGGAAGTGTTAAGGAAAGAGGTTCAAAACAACCCCGAATATCTCATTGAAATGTGTTTTGTAATTGTCAATAAGAAGCTCCAGACAGTGCCCTTTTTCCTCAATGATGTACAACAATCGTTTATAGCAGATTTAAAACAGGCAATAGAAGATTACCAACAGGGGAAAAGAGTACATCTTAAATTTTTGATACTTAAAGGCAGGCAGCAGGGGTTTACAGTTGTAATAACTGCTTATCAGCTGGCCTATAGCATCACCAGGAAGAATTTTAGTGGATTTACCCTTGCTGATAGTGCAGATAATACTGAGACAATCTTCGAGGATAAAGCCAAGTTTCCATACAATAACATGCCTAAGCTTATTAAGCCCACAGAGAAATATAATACCAGACGCGAGCTCCTGTTTGAAAAGCTCAATAGTAAGTGGCGGGTTGCTACGGCCGGTAATAAAGATGTAGGACGTTCTAAAACCATAAATTTTTTCCATGGCTCCGAGGCGGCATTTTGGGACAATATTAAGAAGGTTTTAGCAGGACTAGGACAGGCTTTAACAAAAGATAGTATTCAAATACTAGAAAGTACAGCCAATGGATATAACGAGTTTAGGGACCTATGGGAGGATAAAAACAATTGGGAAAACAAGTTTTATGAATGGTGGCTGACTTCTGAATACCGGCAGGATTTTGAAAGCAAGGATGCAGAGCATGTTTTCATAAAGGAAGTACAAAATAGTAGTGAATGGATTAATAAGCGGTGTAAATGGCTCCTTGAATTTTATAACTTAGAATGGCAACAGTTGTATTGGTACTTTAATAAGTGGAGGGATTTAAAAGAGCTTATTAAACAAGAGTACCCTTGCACGCCAGATGAAGCTTTCTTAGCATCCGGACGTTGTGTTTTTGATGTTGAAACAATTATTGCCAGAAAAGAATATCTTAAACGACTTTATAAGAAGCAGAAGCCCCTCAGGGGCTATTTTAATTTCCAATGGAACAATGCTGAAACTAAGGACTATATTAAGGACGATACTATTAAATTCGTCCCTAATGATGAAGGATACATCACCATTTATGAGGATGTGCAGTCGAAATACCCTTATGTACTAGGAGGCGATACAAAAGGGGAAGGTTCAGATTTCTTTTCCGGTACTGTTATAAATAATATTACCGGTAACAGATGTGCTATTCTGCATGGGGATTTAGATCCGGATACCTATGCGCATCAAATATATTGCCTGGGAAAATATTACAACTATGCATTAGTCGGCATTGAGGTTAATTTCGATATTTATCCCATCAAGGAACTGCAACGACTACGATATATGCGGCAGTATACCAGAGTACAGTTTGACCGTAAAACTGAGAAACAGCAAGAAAAGTATGGGTGGAAAACTGACGGCAATACCCGTCCGATGATAATAGATAACCAAATTATACTTATCAGGGATAACATAGAGCTATTTAACGATATCAAGTTCCTCGATGAGTGTCTAACTTTTATTTATGACAAAGATGGCCGTCCGGATCATGAAAGCAATAAGAATGATGATATTTTGTTTAGTGACATGATTGCTCAGGCTATTCGTTCTCAGCAGCGGGCTTATATTGAAAAGGATAATCTACCAAGAAGTGCGCCCAGGTCAAGGCTGAATAGTCATACAGGTTATTAGGAGGTGCGGCATGGCTAGCGAAAAAAAGAAAAAAGAGATGGAAGAGCAGAAGCAGCTGGTATTGAATCGATATCAATGGAGTGAGAAGTGGCGCAGGCCATGGGATGATAAATGGCTGCGTTGGTATAAGGCGGTGCGGAGTGTGGTGCCCAAGTTACCTAAGGGTGAAGAGGATAGATCTAATTTATTTATCCCTTATACTTACAGTACCATGGACACCGTTCGCAGTAAGCTGATGACGGCTCTATTTGAACGCAAGCCATATATAGCATATATCCCTAAGGATGCAGATGACGTTGACAACGCTGATAATATGGAAACCCTTGTTGATACACAGCTTGAGAAGGGTAGCGCATATGTTAAGTTCTTTACTCTGATAACTGATATGTTGGTGTATGGTGTTTGTCCTTTTGAAACTGGCTGGCGGTATCAGACTAAGACTATCAAGAAAAGGATACCGGAAATGGTTAATGATATTCTCCTGGGTTATCAGGTGACAGAGGATGAAGTTACTTTATGGGATGACCCTGATTTTCAGCCATTTATGATTGATGACCTTTATCCTGATCCTGATGGTGTTGACATTGATGATGGTATTTGGGTTATCCGTAAGAGGTTTATGACTGAGAAGGATTTGCGGGAGAAGGAGAAACAGGGGATATATAAGATTGGTGACTGGGATGAGATTAAAGCGGGGCTAGAGAAGGTCAACAGGGGTAAACAGGATAGGCTGTCCAGTATCGGTGCCTCCCATGAAATCAATGTGAATCAGTCGGATGTAGGGGGTAGGCGTTATGAGCTGTTGGAGATGTGGCAGGATGACCAAGTTGTAAGTGTTGTTAACCAGGTGCAGGTTATCCGGGATGAACCTAATCCTTTCTGGCATGGCAAGAAGCCTTTCGGACTTGCCAAAATGGATCCGTTGAATGGTGAGTTTTATGGTATTAGTCTAGTGGAGCTAATCGAGCACCTGCAGGCGGAGTTGAATACCACCAGGAATCAGAGGATTGATTCAAACAGTATTGCTATTAACCGTATGTGGAAGGTTCTGAAGGGAGCAAATATAGAACCGGCTGACCTAGTGTCACGACCAAATGGCATTGTCTGGGTAGACCAAATGGATGATGTGCAGGAGCTTGATTATAATCCTTTAGATCCGTCAGCTTTCCAGGAAGAAATGATAACAAAGCAGGATATCCAGGAGGCTACAGCTACCTACAGTGAAGCCAGGGGAGCTGCAACCGATGGTAAGCGGACGGCAACTGAAAATGCTATTCGTGACCGTTCTGTTTCTATGCGCTTTGAGGTTAAAGTGAAACTCTTTGAACATTTTGGTCTGAAGAGGCTGGGCATGTTCTTTGACCAGTTAAATCAGCAGTTTATTGATGATATTCGTAAAGTGCGGGTACCCAATAATGATGAGGGAGGATTTGACTGGATGGATATAGGTCCAGAACAAATTTCCGGTCAGTATGAATATCAACCGGCGGGAACTGCGGTAGAGGCTACCTTAGATGCATTAAACTATCGACAAAATCTTCTTATGCTTCATCGTGAGTTCAAGGAAGATCCGGAGATTAAAACCCGGGAGCTTAAGAAGCGGATTATTGAGGCTTATGGGATTAAGGATACTGAGAGTATTTTGAAAACCGAAGAAGAGATCGCCCAGGAGCAGCAGGAAGCGGCAATGTTGCTTCAACAACAGCAGATGCAACAACAAGCAACTAATGGAGGTAATCCTAATCCATTAGTTGGGGGAGGTGTAGCGATATAAGTGAGGTGAAGATAGAAATTGCAATGCACCTGGAGGAAATGACATCCTCTAAGGGATGGGAATATGTGAAAGGAGTGATGGAAAATAAGAAAACGCAGGCGTTGAGAGAACTGACATCTAAAAAGTTTGTCGATTTGACTGAGGTTAAGGCTCAGCAGACCAGGATAAGCGTAATTGATGAGATTCTGGGCGATATTAATCATCAAATTAATACAGGCAAGGAACTAAAAAAGAAATTATCCGAAGAGCAGTCTAACTAAGACTGTTTTTATTTTGATAACAAAAGGAGAGATATTGAATGGGTATGTTCGAAAACTCCGCAGCTTCCCCCGACCTGGATTTTGAAAGGCAAATGCAGGAGGGACAAGAAGGGCAAGGAGCCGACAACCAACAACAGCAAGGGACAGAAGGTCAACAAGGACAGCAATTGGATGGACAGCAAGGTCAGCAGCAAAATAATGCTCAAGAGCCCCCCGAAGGACAACAGGGAGAAGGTCAAGAGCAGTTAATCCTGGGTAAGTTTAAGTCCCAAGATGATTTGGTAAAGGCTTATCAGGCAGCAGAAAAGCGCATGGGTCAAATGAGAAACGAAATGGGACAACTGCGGAGCCAGCCCCAGCATGCTCAACAACAGCAGACCCAAGGTCAGCAGGGTCAGCAAGCTCAACAACAAGATCAGGAAATACAGTGGACACCAGAACAATGGCAAGCATTTAATCAGAATTTTCAGCAGGAGTTTACTAAGAATCCTGGCCAGGCAATCTGGCAGATGGTTAATGATGCTATCACACAGGTGGTTAATCCCCTTTATCAAACTGTTCAAGGTCAACAGCAGCAGCAAATGAAATCGATGATGGTAAATAATGAGATGGATTTGCTCTTAACTGCCCTTAATGAACAGGGACAGCCATTGTATCCGGATGCGTTGAACTACAGCAATGAAATAGCTGATTATATGGCCAAACACCCATATCTGGAGGACATGCTTTTTCAGCAGGCTCAGACCAGACAAGCAGGTCAAATTGATGAGAAGAATATGGGTGTACTTGAAGTTATCTATCGTGCTGCTAAGAGTGAAGCAGCAGAATCCATGGCAAAAACAGCTTTTCAAAACGGTGTCCAGCAGGGCACTATGCAGCGGCAGGTAAAAAACACTGCCCAAATGCAGCAACCAGGTGCAAGACAGCAAAATAACACCAGTTCCCCGGAAGAGCAGATTTTAAATGAAATTTTTGCTCACAAAAAAGGGGGATTTTTTATCTAAAAAATGAAGGAGTGAATAAATAATGCCAATAGCAACAAATGAAATTCTAGCCGCAAGACTGCGGATAGATATGTCGGAGAAGATTGCTGAACTCGAGCCTGACAAGAACCCTCTTACAGTGCTTACTAAGAAAATGAAGAGAACCAGGACTGTTCATAACCCTAAATTTAACTGGTTGGAGCAGGAATTGGGTGCCCGCTGGGATGCCATTAACAATGGTGCCGGTTATCTTGATAGCGATACCAAGATTGTTGTTGATAACGGAGCCTATTTCCGAGTCAATGACGTGGTAAAGGTGCCAAGAACCGGTGAAACATTATTGGTCCAAGCTATTGATCCAGACGGTGACAATGCTAACGAACTCCAGATCAAACGTTCCCTAGGTACTGTAGCTGCTGCAGCCCTTGTTGATAATGACCCCATGGTTATTATCGGTAACCTGAACAAAGAAGGCGGCAAGCTACGCTCTATCCTTACCCGGGAGCCGGTGGAGAAGTACAACTATACTCAAATTCTCCGTACACCTGTAGGTGTAACTAGAACTCTGGAAGCGACCAAGACTTATGGTCCCAAGCCCATGAGCTGGTACCGTCATATTGACGGAATAAACCATGCTGTGGATCTAGAGAGAGCAATGTGGTTTGGTGAAAGAGCTCTGGAAACAGAGGATGGCAAGCCCAAAAGGGCTATGGGCGGTATCTTAGAGTTTGCTAATGAGAATGTTTTTGATGTATCTTCCTCAACTCTAACTGAACAGTCCTTTATCGAATGGCTGGAGGATGTATTCCGTTACGGCAGTAAAGAAAAGATTCTTTTCTCAGCAGCCCGCCTCTGTACCCATATCGATTTATGGTCATTGGGTAAGCTAAAGACTATGTCTAAGGATAAAACCTATGGTGTAGGCATCAAGGAATATGTCTCCTCCCATGGTACCCTGTACGTCGTTAAGCATCACCTATTTGAAGGTGCTGTTTATGGCGGCATGGGTGTAGTCCTAGATATGGATAATGTTGCTTATTGTCCGTTGGATGGAGCTGACACCAAGCTCTTAACTAACCGTCAGGATAATGATGAAGATGGCCAGAAGGATGAATACTTAACTGAAGCCGGTCTCGAAGTCCGTCTGCCTAAAACACATGCAACTATCAAAGGAGTAGCGTAAAAGGTGATATTAAGTTTATCCCCGGGAAAATCAGCTTTGACAACAGCTATCCAACCGGCGGGGAAGCGATGGACCTTAGTAATTATTTGAAGAGTGTCGAAGGGGTAATGTTTGAAAGTAAGGCAGGATATGTCTTTGAGTATGACTATACCAATAAAAAGGTAAAGGTACTTAGGCATTTAAGAACTCTTACTACTGCTGCACATGATTTAGCATCTGTAACAGCTGGTACAACTGTGGATGTGGATATAACTGTTACCGGCGTAACTACAAGCGATAGAATTGTAGGTATACTACCTCCTGTGGCTTTGGAGCATGGAATCATCATCCAAAGTGCTAGGGTTAAGTCTGCCAATACAATTACTATTCGTATTTCCAATGTAACAGCAGGAGATATAGATCCTGCAGCTGGTGATTTCTCTTTTGTTCTTGAACAAGATGTTGCTCAAGAAGTACCTAATACCACTGATTTATCTGCATTGGAGGATGTGAGATTTCTGGCATGGGGCTACTAATCTAAAGGGGTAGCCCCCTTCCCATTTATATTTAGGAGGTTGAAATATTATGGCAGGTACCAATCAAAAAAAAGATGTCAGGTTTTACAGTAAGGCAAGGAATTATCAGGTCTTAGTCAGTCCTACCTTTCATGATGTGAAGAATAACATACCGGTATTGACCCTGGGGAAGAAAGTCGAGTTTAAAAACGGGGAATTTACTACCGGTGATCCCAAAGAAATTGAGTTTCTGCGGAATCATAAGGCTTACGGCATTGATTTTGTAGAGGATAAGAATCCGGCCAAAGAGGTGGTATAAATGCTTCCAGTCAACACAACTCTAAAGATACTAGAAAGTGCCGCCAGAACAGCAACTGCCACCAGTGCTGACTTGGACAACCGATTTGCCAAGGGTGTGCTTATCACCTTGGATGTTACGGCCGCAGCTGATACTCCGTCTATTGTCTTAAGTGTTGAGGTAAAGGATGAGGTCAGCGGCAAGCATGAAACTATTTTTACAGCCAGTGCAGCTGTTACCGGTGTGGGTACCCATTCATATTTAATTTATCCGGGAGCTGCAGCAGCAGCTGATGATATTGCACAGGTTGCAGGTTTTCCATTGCCCAAGACCTGGCGGGTAAAAGTAACCCATGCTGATGAGGATAGTATCACTTACAGCGTGGGCGGTAATTTGATTATTTAACCCTGGGAAAGGGGTGAGCTTATGCCTTTTACATGTGCAGATGTGCAGGACATGGCTGAAAGGGAAGTTGATGATGTTATTGATAATGACGATGTTGTCTCTTACGTCAATTCCTGTTTTTTAGAGTATACGGAGGCATTTAGAAAGACTGCAGAGCAGACTATTGTTGTTGCTGATGCAGATACATTCTATGACAGGACTGCCGGTCACTTGATAGTGGTAAAGATCACTAATAACGGCGAGAATTATGAAGGAGACTGGGAGCTTAACCATGAACGGTCAAAGATCAAGATAAAGGAAAAAGGGACTTTTGTTGTGGAGTCTCTCATTATTCCCACTGAGGTTGCTGATATCAATGATCCAGTGCAGGTTCATGATGGATTTAAGCTGGGAATCGTTAAATATGTGGCTGGACTATTTAAGCTGCAGGATAATGATCAGAACCCCGATGGGTTGCGGTTACTGGGACAGGCTGATGGCTTGATAAGAAAGGCATCAAGCCTCTTGACGATGCCTGATAGGAGACCGGGGCAGAGGATTCCTATTGCCCGTTCTGCCGGTGATTTCCGTAATAATGTGAATTTTAGGTGATGTGACATGAACAGAGTAGAGTTAATGGAACTGAAGGAAAGTTGTAATGGTGATCCGGTGCTTATCCGGAAAGAACTGGAAAAATATTTTGATACTGCTGAAGGCAGGAGGGTGTTGGATAATGCGCCTAAATGCCTTCTTTATACTATTGATGGTCAAGATGTGAAGGGAATCGAGACTACCAAGGAACTAGCCATAAAAATGTTACTGCAGGAGGTGGGGTAGATGGCAAGGAGAAAACAGCAGAGGATGTCATCGGGCGGATACGAAATAGGCCGCCTGGTGGAGCAGTCCGGAGGGATGGTGGATGATGTTGTCTACCCTACCCTCTTGAGTGAAAATGAAGCCCATAAGCTGATAAATAATACCCTTGAAGAAAAGGGGACAGTGAAGCCTTGTAAGGGCAGACAGGAAAGATTTGCAGCACCTTTTGATGAGAATAATCCGGTGAATGGCATCGGTGTATTTTATAAATCTGATGGAACTACAAGGCTTGTTATGGCCGCGGGTTCGAAGCTCTACAGCGATACTCCCCATGTGGTTACCAGCTATGACAGTAAGGATGACTGGGACAGCGGGACTAAGTCCAAATTTTGTGATACTTCTAATACTCCGGGGGATTTGACTTCCTTGGGAAGTATTATTGGGGATGCGGGCAACTGTGAAGATGAAACACAGTGGACTGCAGTTGATGCTGCTCTATTGGCTGATGATACCAAGAAGAAGTATGATGATAAATCATTGAAGATTACTATAAACAGCGGCAAGACAGTGGGATTTGCTAAGAAGCTAAAGTCAGCTTTAACTGTTGATAATACCAAGCTCCATGTGTTGAGTGCATATGTGGTAAATGGAAATGCTGGTACCGGGATAAGACTGGTAACTTTGGATGCAAATAATGCTATTTTGAAGAGTTCTTCCTATGTTACTGCTACATCTGATTTTGCCAAGTTAACCCTGAAGTTGACAGCTTCGGAGGTCAATGCGGCTGTAGCTTTTGCTGTAGAGGTCAAGGGGTCTGCTGCTCAATATGCATGGGCGGATGGTATTATCTTGAAGCAGATTACTCAGGCGGAGTATGATGATTCTGGGTATACTGCTCCGAATTATGATGATCTGGAAGGTATAGATAAGGTGCAAACTGTTACTTCTCAGGCTGACTGGGAAGCGGGGACTCTGGAGAATATTGATACAACGACTAGTGCGGGGGATATAAAACTAGCAAAATCAATACCTGATTTCAACGATACTTTTAATTCTCAGGTTGAATGGGAAGAAGGTACTAATTCAGATGTTAGTACTTCCGCAAGTGCCGGAGATGTATTATTGAGCAAAGAGGGTACGGACTTTTCTGAGACAGATACTTTAACAGGAGATTTTAACGGAACTCATTCTAATACAGAAGCGGTGAGTGATGCTGTAGAACTGGTACAGGTCGCTTCCTCAAGACCAGCTTTGAACTATGATGGAACAAATGATATGGTACAGGTTGCTGATAGTGGAAGTTTAGACTTTGGCACAGGGAATTTTACAATTGAAGGAAAAATTAAACTAAGTTCCATAAATAAAGTACATTCTATTGTTTCAAAAGGTCAAGCAGGTTATGGTTCTTCCTATAAACCTGTTTTTGATTTTCGTGTCATTAATACAAATAAGCTTGATATTCATATCGAAGGTTCATCTTCTATTTATTCTGTTTCTGCAACAGGTAGCACTTCTTTATCTTTAGATACTGTTTATCATGTTGCTTGTGTTAGAGATGGTGCAAATGTATATGTGTATTTGAATGGGATACAAGATGGTTCCGCAATAGATACAGATATAGCAAATGTCAATAATTCTTATCCTCTCTATATAGGTGCAATTGATATAAATGGTACTTTAAGTAGGTTTTTACATGGTGCCATGTATGAAGTAAGGGCATGGAATATTGCTCGCACTCAACAAGAAATATACGACAATATGAATAATGAACTTTTAGGAAATGAGCCCGGTTTAGTTGGTTATTGGGAATGTGACGAAGGTTCTGGAAGTACAGTTAATGATACTACAGCAAATAATAATGATGGTACAATTAGTGGGGCTACATGGACAACTGTTGGTTCTACAGAGTATAGTTCTTCAGGAACTTACACCCATAACGAACAGATAGTAGCAGAGGCAGGAGTAGCAAACGCCGCAACAATTACTTTCAACAAAACAACACCGACTAACACAACTTTGATGGTTGAGATAAATGTTTTTGACGGTTCAACATGGAGTGGATGGGCTACTAAAAATTCAGGAGATACTATAATACCCAAAGGAACTGATTTAATGGGATATAAAGTTCAATGGAGGGCAAATTTAGCAACGACAGTTACAACGGTAACACCATCACTGGATGATGTAACGGTAAGCGTTACAAGTGCTTATAAAGTAAGCGGTATATGGACTTCTCCAATAATGAACTCTAACGCGGTAAATAACGGAACTACAACTTTAACTAGTACTGCACCTGCCGGAACGAGTATAACACAAGAGTTTAAAACATCAGCAGATAACGTCACATGGAGTGATTGGAGCCCATACTCTGGGGCGATCACTGCAGCTAATTATGTGCAGTTTAGATTGTTATTTGCTACGACTGATGTAGCATTAACACCGTCTGCAAGCGAGCTTGTTATAAGTTTTACTGGACAATATACAGCCAACGGCACCTGGATGGGTGTCGTTTTTGATGTGTCGGATATTAACCCTGAATCGAGCACTATAAGTTGGATTGAGAATTTACCTGCTGGTACCAGTATTACGGTCGAGACCAGAGGAAGCTATGATAACTCAAACTGGGGCAATTGGGAAGCGCAGACTAAGGATGCTGCAATTACAACCATAAATTTCTACAACCAAGCTAGGGTAAAGCTTAACTCTAATGTGGAGCAGACGGAGACGCCTACCGTATCAGAGCTTATTCTAACCGTTAAACAAGATGGTAAACGGGCAATATGGATCTCCCCAATAATAGATGCATCTCAGGCTAGTGATAAGAGTACCGGTCATATATCTGTCACTAGTACCCCTGGAGAAGGTAATGTAATTACCCAATCCCGTTCTAGTGCGAATAATGGAAGTACGTGGGGTGCTTGGGTGGATGCTTCGGTAGATGGTAATCTAAATCATACTCCTAATAACCATGTTCAGAATAGATTTATTTATACCAAGGATGCATCTATACAACTGGCTACTATCTCCTTTGACGGCATACCATCGGCAGTAGAGTTGTATTCCGGGTTGAATCCCGGTGGCGAATGCTTCTTTACTACATTGTTGGATTCTTTCCTTGTTTTTAATGGGATTGATGCTCCTAAGAAATGGGACGGTACTAATGCTGTTGAAGATTTAGGGGGGAGTCCCCCAAGAGCAATATATATAGCAAACCACAAGAACCGGCTATTTGCAGCTCATTCCGGAACTAGTCGTTCTAGGCTGTATTTTTCCGATGTATTGGCGTTAGAAAGTTGGCCGGTATTAAACTTCATTGATATATCCCCGAATGATGGTGACTTCATAACCGGCCTATTGCCGTATGATGATTACTTGATAATTACTAAGCAGCGGAGTGTATGGGTACTCTTGGGTTCCCAATCTGCTGATTTTGAAGTGCGGAGGATACACGATGGGCTAGGCAATATAGCTCCAAGGGCTTTAGTGAAGGTAAATGAGTTATTCTCCTTTGTTTCTACAGAGGGATTATACGTTTCTGACTTATCTAAACCTTTACTGCTAACTGAGCGGATTAAGAACACATGGAGTAATCTAAACAGAAGAAGGCTCACGCAAGCTGCAGCTGAGTTTTTCGATCATAAAATAAGATTGGATGTCCCAAATGGATCCAGCACGGTTAATGACTTCCGCATTGTCTATGATGTACTAAGAAAAGCCATTGTCTTGGAGCAGTTTAATGCCCATGCATCTTGCTATACTAAGTTTGTGGAGGCAGGACAGGAGGAGCTTTTATATGGTCATGCAGGCGATGGACAGGTGTCTAAAGGTGATATTGGTACTACTGATGCCGGAGACGATATTGTATCTACCTGGGGTACAAAGCATTTTAACTTTGGATCTAGCGCGACAGAGAAGAAAATACGCAGGTTAAGGTTAGTGTTGGTTAAGGCATCTACGCCGGTGGATATTGAGGTTTATTTGGTTGTAAATAATGTGAAACAACCGGTACCATTAATGGTGACAATTCCTGCATCTGATAATGCTGAGGAGGCGACCATTGAACTTAGTCCCCGGGACATTGATGTAAGGAAGATACGTGCTCTGGGGTATGAGATTGTCCAGCGGACAAGTAATGGAGGGGTCAAATTTCATGAGCTCTTGCAGGAATACCGGGTCGGAAAGGTGAGGAAGACATAATGAGTAAACTGAATATTATACTACCAAAATCTGATGTTCCTAACTGGCTGAAATCGGCGTTTCTGACCATTATGAATTTTATTAATAACCTTAAGGTATCCAATGAAATGTTATCCGGAGGAATTGCCATAAGTAAGCTGGCTTGGAAGGAATGGTCCATTCCTCTGGTCCTTCCGGCTTCTCTTTATTCTAGTGTTACTACTGCCGGTGATGGGGATAACTTGGGGGGATATTTTCAGTGGGATCCTAGCAAGTATCCGGGTGGTACCTGGTATTTGGAGGCTAGTATCGCGGTGCAGAGCGGAGGTACTGCTACTTGCACATTGAAAGGTGCTAGTGTGATTGTTACGGTGACTACTACTGATGCTCAGCTGAGTTTGAAAAGGAGCGAGGCATTGACTATGCCCAGCACAGCTCAGACTGTGTGGGTCACATTGAAGACTAGCAGTGGGAGTTACGCGGCGACACTGGGGAATGCACGGTTAATTTTTGTACCGTAAATATATAATTGGGGGAGAGTAAAAGTTAAATCTTATTTAGACTTCTTTTTGGCAATCTTTGTTTGTGATAATGCACTTCCGGCTACAGATTTGGAATTATCACTATAGCGACCATCGCGCAGTATTTTACTTGCAGTAGTAGCAATTTTCTTACTGGTTTGTTTCTTATTAGGCAAGTTAACCACCTCATAGATTACTCTCCCCCAACTGTCAAAATTCAACATTTTTAGAGTAAAACCTTTATACAAATACCGACACAACATGACAGGTTTCCTGCTATTCTAAGCATTCTCAATGTTATATCAATTGAGTATAATATTACCAAGGAGTGGATGCTATGAGGCGATTCTTGGCAGTATTATTGATAGTACTCATATTTGCTGGTTGCTTTAGTACTGGCCTTAAAGTTGAAGGCACAGAGGAGTTTAAGCAGGATATACAGGCAGCTCTAGATTTGTTGCAGGAAAAGGCACCGGAACATTATGAAATGGTTAATAAGTATTTAACAGGTGTTGAGCTAGTTGGTAATGATGGTGTTACGGCTATTAATATCTATCGTAAATTCACTATGACGGAAGAAGCGTATATTAATAGAAGAGATAGTGGCTATAAGGAATTGGGATTAGCTTTTGATTTAGTGCATGAGGCAACCCATGCTAATAGAATGAAATTGAATTTAGATAATCGAAATGATGTTGAAAGTGAAGAAAAGATAGCTGTTGAAGCAGAAATAGAAGTAGCAAAATTATTAGAAGCTCCTCAGGAACTAATTGATTGGTTAGGAGAAAAGAAACATAGAAAATGGTGGTAACACAGGGCAAATAAGCCCTGTTTTTATTTATCCAAAAGGAGGTAATGAGAAATGGCAAATAGCTTTTTAGGAACAAGTGGTATAGGAAAGTCTGCATCTGATTGGTATAAAGCAAACAATATTGCACCACCAAAGCCGCCTGCACCACTAAAACCAACTACTACAGTTCCTTCTACAACTTCGGGTGGCAGGCAGTATGCTTATAATGTAGCTTCGGGTAATAATAATCCCAGTTCTACTACTACTCCCTCCACGAGTGCTGCTGGTAGGCAATATGCTCAAGATCAAGTAGCAGCAGGTAAAGTAAATAATACAAATATTTATCCTACAGTAACATATGGTTCTAGTAGTCCTGCTAAGTCCACGCCGCCCGTAGGGACAGGAAGTGGGATATTAGGTATTGGGGGTCAATTAGGAAGTTCTATCGTTCCATATAAAACAGCAGCAGATTCCTACAAAGCAAACAATCTGCCAATACCTTCTACCCCAACAAACGCAGCTAACCTCCGACAGGCTGATAGCTCAATTGGTGGCTATTCTAATACACCTGGTGGCGGTAGTTCCGGCAGTGGTAATGGTGGTAGTAGTGGCGGAGGTACAGTTGCCAAGACTTCATTTGGCGGATCTACTCCATCTACTGCACCAAGTCAAGAATATATGCAACAATTACAGCAGCAATTCACACCTGAATATCAAGCTACAGAAACACCCTCACAACAGCAGCAACAACAGCCTCAAATTGACTTCACGCCCTATTTCTCACAAATAGGTAGTATCATGAACCAGGTGAGTGACCAGGGTAAGGCATTGATTGCACAGTTGAGCAGTGACTTCCTGCAGGAGCTTAATAGTATGCAATCGCAAATTGAGCAGCAGTTTGGGCAAATGATGGGTGGTGTTGATCCTGCTACTCAGCAAGCATTATCACAGCTTAAGGCTGATGTTGAGGGAAGGCAGAAATCAATCCTTGAATTTCTTAACTCCCGAGGTATTGCTCAGTCCGGAATGACAGTAGAGCAATTTGGCAAGTTAGCCGGTTCTGCTAATGATCAGGAAATGCAGTTAATATCCGGCAATTTAAAGGACTTACAGAATCAGATGTTATCACAAATGTGGAATTTTGCCCAAGCTAGGATAAATGCCATGTCTCAATTTGGCGATAGTGCCATGGGTCAGTTTAACCAGTATGCTAAGGGAATTGAAAGCGGCCTGAAAAACAGCATGGATATGGCTTCTACACAATATGTCCAACAACAACAGAGTCAGCGGGAGCAGATGCAGCAGCAAAATCAGAACTACAGGGCAGAATTACCTTATCAGTATCCTACAGCTAATGAATTAATGCCTTATCAGTATGGCGCTACTCCTTACCAGCAGGGGCAGCTTAATATTGGGCAGCAGAATGCTGCTACCTCGGCGCAAAATGCACAGACTACTGCTCAAAGGTTATCACTAGAACAGCAGCAGTTTACTCAAAACCAACAAGTAAAACAAACATCTACCCAGATACAGTCTAAAGCATTTAGCTTCCCGCCGGAGCAGGCTATTCAATTTGTACAGCAAAATGCCCAAAGCATTATTGCGGAAGTTGGCGCGGATGAATATGCAAAGATATTAAGGAATGTACAAGAATACGCTTATAGCTAAAGGAGGGGTCTGAATGTCATGGAAAGAGTGGCAACCCCCACAGCCAGGACAACAAGAAGCATCATTAAATAACTTACAGCCTGAACAAAATCAAACAGCTAATACTGATTGGAGAAATTGGACTCCGGCTCAGCAAGCATCTTCTTCCTGGCAGAATTGGAAGCCTGGTCAAAGCAATCCGCAGGACAACGTTAACCAGGAGTTTGTCCAAAAACATCCATACATCTATAAAGCACTACAAACGGCCGGCAATGTACTTAGCGCACCTCTTAGAGCCTTGGATAAGGTTCCTTTTATTAAGAGGGCAGGTGAGCAGGCGCGAAGCAGGATCCTAATGGATGATAGCCAGGTGCAGACCGATACCGGCAGTAAATTTGGCAATGTGGCTGCTGATATCACGGGGGCGGCATTAGGGTACCTTACTCCTTTACCAGGTGGCCAGAGTTTATTAGGTACTACTTTTCAAACTGTAGGTAAGCCGGTTGAGAGGGCAGTGCAAGGAGTTACTAATAGTAAGGTTTTACCGGCATTAGCTAGAGGTAGTGCTGAAGCAGGAACTTTGGCAGCTATCGAAGGTATTGCCCGAGGTGAAAAAGGAACGGAGCTAGCTAAGAGGGTTGCTATAGAGGCTTCTCTTGGTGGTGTTCTCGATGCAGGATTAACTGCCGCGTTGCCAGCTGCTGTAAAAAGGGTTATGCAGCGGTTTAATGGTCAGCCGACAGATGTACTTGAAAGGGAAGTAGCTAAGGACATCGGGGTAAACTTTGACAATATGAATGGTGCTCAAAAAGAGGCTATAAGAAAGGTAGTCAGAAGTATGCAAGGAGAAGCTACTGCCAACGGAAGGTTGTTGTATCAAGGGCAAGACTTTACGTTTAGAGATATGAATCATCAGGATAGATTGAAGCAGGTTTTGCCTGAAAAGCCAACACTACTGCCTAAAGGGCAGGATTTTACTATGGTTGACCAGCCTTTGTCCTTTAAAACTAAAGCACCAAACGTCGATTTTGACAGAACTCCTATTAACAATAAGCCGATCAGCCAGTTTGACAATACCTTCCAATCCCAATATAATAATGAACAAGAGATAAAACGACAACTAGCCAAATATTATTCTAAATTTGAAAGCCAGGAGGGATTGGATGAAGCAGCAGGAGCAATTGCCGACCTCCAACGAACAGAAAATAACATACGAACCGAAGGAGGATTGTCGCCCGATATTAATCGACGACATGCCGGAGTATCAAATAAACCCTACAAAACCGTAGGGCTTTCTTTTTCTCAGGATTTAATAAACACAGGTAAGGTTAATTTAACTGGTTATAAGTTTAACGATACAAAAGATTTGGCAGTAATATCTCAAGCATTTAGAGACCCACGCCTTGAAACTTTAAGATTTTATTACACCAGAGGTAATGAAATTGTAGGAACAGAAGCCATAAGTTCTCGATTACCAAATGCTTCGGCAGCCTTTATTGATGACTTTGATAATTATTTAAGAAAAAGCCAAGAAAAAATGGGAAGACTCAAAGCCGATGGTTATTATTTATTACACAATCACCCAACAGGCAACCCTAAGCCTTCTGAAGCGGATATTAGTATGACTCAGCATTATGCTCAAAAGCTTCAGGGTTTTAAAGGGCATATTATAATCAACTCAAATAAATATTCTGCAATATCTTGGAACGGTAGGAATTTAAGCGGCCAGGAAAACTTATTACTAGACTTAGGAGAAGATAAACTCCTAAAACCATCAATTCAGCATAGTTTATTGGGAACTAAAATAGGCGGTACTGATTTATTGGCGAAAGTTGCCAAAAGTATGCAAATGAACAAAAATGTTTCCACAGTATTTTTTACTGATAGTCAATATGGAATCAAAGGTATTCTAGAAATCGATAACTCCATGCTGAAAAGTGAAGGATATAGGGGATTTCTAAGAAATCAAGCTAGAGAGCATGGAGGTGCTAAGGTATTTATTGTTGGCGATAGTAGTATCGAGAAACAATTAATTGAGCTTACAAGAAACGGCGATATTACAGATGGCTATATTAAAGATATAAACATGGGTATAAGGGATAGGGTAAACCCTGACAAAGCAAAGGGCGATTGGTTTGGTTTGGATGCACAACAGGAAGCGAGAGCTTTAAGACCACCTAAGCCATTCGAGGATAATACTTACCGCATACCTGGTTTTGAAAAGCCAGTTATTCCAAATCAAGATCCAGCTTTGTTAGCCCTGCCGCCTGGTCAGAACTTTCAAACGATGGATCCTTTAAGGTTTAAAACTCAAATGCCGAGAGACTTTGAAAAACCTATGAGTTTTAAACCAAGTGAAATTAATACTGAACCTTTAATATTTAAAAAGACCATAACGGCACCTATGCAGTCAGATATAACACCAAACCTTAATCCTGACCTAAGCCTTAAAAATGAGTTAAGAAATGAAGCGTCTGAAACTGCCATTGAAAACTTATTTGAGTCTAGAAGTATTAAGCCTCAAATGCTTAAATCAATGGATGAAGTTCTAAGTCCGCGAAATGCTCAAAGATTACAGGATATATCCGGGAGCGAGATATATACTACCGATGTATTTAGGAACTTCCGGAAGGTATTTGGTGATAACTTTGAGAGTGTGAAAAGGGCTGTGTTGGATCCTTTTGACGCTTCTAAGGCTAGAAATGTAGAGTTTCAGAAGCGGTGGACTGACAAGCTTAAAAACGAGATTGTGGACGGCCTTGGTATTCAGAAGGGCAGTAAATTATCTAAATTGGTGCAGAGATACGGGGAAAAGACTATAACTCCGGAGGAACTTGCTTCTTTATCCTCGGATGAGTTAACCAGAATAAAGAAGGCTGATAAGTGGTTCAGGCTAGCATATGACCATCTCTTGGACAACGTGAATGCTACCAGAGCAAGGATATATCCTGGGAATCTGGAAAAGATTATTCCTAAGAGGCAGGATTATTACCGGCATTTTCAAGAGATAACCAATGATATTGAGGGACTCAAAAATATCTTTGATACCCCGGCTAATATTGACCCCAAGCTTGCTGGTATTTCTCCTTTTACTAAACCTAAGTCTAAATGGCTGAGCTTTGCACAGCGTAGAACAGGAGCCGGTGCATTTACGGAAGATGCTGTCGGAGGCTTCTTGAATTATCTGCCTAATGCTAGTTATGGTATTAATATCGACCCCCATATTGGGCAATTCCGGAATCTTGCTAAAAGCTTGGCAGACAGCACAGAGAATAGTAAAAATCTTAATAACTTTATAAACTTTCTCAACCAATTTTCTAATGATCTATCTGGAAAAACAAATATGATGGACCGGGTATTTCAGGATTATATGGGTCGGAGTCTGTTTAAAAGTGTTGAATGGCTCAATAAACGGGTAAAAGCTAATGTAATCTTGGGCAACTTCGGCTCTGCTCTTTCGCAGCTAGGAAACATACCACAGGGTATTGCATATGCTAAGCAGCATTCTATCTCCGGAGTAAAGCGAACCATCCGTTCTATATTTGAACCTGATGCGGCTATAAAGCAGTCTGGATTTATTAAAGAACGTTTTGTTGATAGGATGTTTAGGCAGTTTGACGTTAGTACTTTAGATAATCTGAGGAATATGGCTATCTATATGATGGAGCAGTCCGATCGGATAGGTACTGAAATAATTTGGAACTCCGCATATGAAAAGGCTCTAGCAGAAGGTATTCAGAATCCTATTAAGCAGGCTGATGATATTACTAGAAATCTAGTTGCCGGTCGAGGGATAGGAGAGGTACCGCTGGGGCAAAAGTCAAAGGTAATTCAAACACTGATTCCTTTTACCTTGGAGGTATCTAACCTGTGGAAGGTGCAAAAGGACTTTGTTAAGTCTAAGGATATGGGTGCTTTGCTTACCCTTTATTCAGCAGCCTTTGTTTATAATGAAGTAATGGAGAAGGTAAGGGGGACCAGGATAGTATTTGACCCCATTGATGCCCTTAGGGATGCTTTTACAGAAGAGGATCTTAATGCACTAGAAAGAGGCGGCCGGTTAGCCGGAGAAGTTTTATCCAGCTTACCCTTTGGTCAGTATATTGGTGGAGCGGTATTGGACGAAAACCAAAGAGAGAAGTACTTTGGACGAAATGACCCTACCAGGTTTGGTGGGGGTTTATTATTGTCTAAGGGTTTGCAGGATCCACTTTATAAACTTCTGCCTCCCTTTGGCGGTATGCAAATTTCTAAAACTATTCGGGGAGCAGATGCCCTAACTAGCGGTGGGGTATATAGCAATGATGGGACTAAGCTAAAATACCCGATTAAGGATAACCCAACAAACGCTGTCAAAGGTTTGTTTTTTGGTCCCAGCGGCTTCTCTGAGACTAAGGATTATTATGAAAACGACCGCAGGCCGCTTAGCGAAAACCAAACCAAGCAGGTTGAACAAAACCCTCAGGCCTACAGTGCTATTATCCGCAAACGACAGATTGACGGCATTAAGACGAAGGTTGATGAAGTACGTAAGAATAAGAATTTAACCTTTGAGCAAAAGAAGAAGGAAATCGACAAGCTGATGCAGCAGCTGCAGAGGTTGAGAGGGGGTCAGTGATGAAGATAGTAGCTATTAAAGATACCTATAAAGAGGCATTTGATGGGATTGTCATGGAGCCCTTGCGATTCTTTGACTTTGATATGAGTTTGATTGATGATTTAACAATTTACTTGGGCATTAACCCCCGTCCATGGGTAGAACGGCCGCATTATGATCCCAACACGAAGGAAATTGTTATTCTGCTGTATGACCAATTGCCCATTAAAGATAATATGAGATTGTTATTCCTTGGTGCTCACGAGATTGGGCACCATCTTCATTTTAAATTACTGGGTGGTGATTATCATAAATGGGGGATATGGGCTCATCAGACCAGCAGAACCTTGTCATTTGAGGTTTATGACAGCCAAAAAGGTACCCAACAGGTCAGGGCTTATGAGCAGTTTGCTAATGACTTGATGCAGACGGTTAATTATCAACTGAAGCCATACTACCTTAATCTGTTTGGCATCAGGCTTGTGGAGATGGTGATTGGGAATACTGGGTACCAGGTAAACGGGCAGCTCAGGCAGACTGATGTTGCCCCTTATATTTATAAGGATAGAACGATGGCACCGATGCGAGCTGTAGCCGAGGCTTTGGACATAAATGTTCATTATCTACTGCAGGAGGGTGAGAAGCTGGTTAAGTTTGCAAAGAGAACGCCCACTCCTGTGGGCTTGAAGTAGAGAGGAGTGGACGAGATGGAACAAACCCTAATTGAAGTTTTTAAAAGCCAGGGGCCTTGGGCTCTTCTTTTTGTTTTCCTGCTTATTTATATTCTCAAAATGAATGAAAAAAGGGAGGAGAGGCTCATCGGGAGCAGTGAAAGAAGAGAGGGGGAATATCAGCAAATTATCAATAAATTATCAGATAATGTTTTGTATGAATTAAACAGTGTAAGAACCTGTCAGAAGGATATGCAGGAAGATATCCGGGAAATTAAAACTAAAGTTTATAGGTAGGTGAGTAATTTGCAAAGTGCTAATATTGTTGACAAGCTTCCGAATCATTCTACAAAGCAGTATGGAAAGAGGGATGTAACTGAACTTAAGTTTATTGCAGTACATCATTCAGCAACTGAAGGTGGAGATCCTTTTTCTTTTGCCAGGTACCATATCGAAACTAATAATTGGCCAGGTATGGGATATCACTATGTCATTATGCCAGACGGATTTACTTATAAAACAAATAACATAACCACAGTAAGTTTCCATGTAAAAGACAACAATCCAGTAGCCGTTGGTATTTGTTTGGTTGGTAATTTTGATATAGCTAACCCTACTCAGGAACAATACAATTCTCTGGCTGAGCTATGCCGGTTGTTATTGCAGGAATATCCGTGGCTAAAGATTAAAGGGCATAAGGACTTACAGGAGCAAAGAACCTGCCCAGGGAAGAATTTTGATTTTCTTTATTTACATACGTTACTGCGGAATCGGCCGACATATGAGGATTTGGAGAAGGAAAATGCGGAGCTGAAAGAAAGGCTTCGGCAAATAAAAAAAATAGCGGAGGTTTAGGTAATGAAAAAGTATATTGGTTTTAAAATAATTGAAGCAGAGCCGATGAGCGTGGCTGAGTATAACGACAAGGTAAGACCTTTGGTCTACAGTGGTGATTGCCAAGAAGGATATAAGGTAGTTTATCCTGATGGGTATGTATCGTGGAGCCCTAAGGAAGTCTTTGAAAAAGCGTATATGCAGATCGGTGATAACAACACTGTTACTCAGGAAATGGTTGACAATTTTATAACCGCCTTTGATGTTGACACAATCGGACAAAAAACAACTATTGTAGGTGCTAGGCTTGTAAATGGCTTTGAAATTTATGAGTTTTCCTCCTGTGTAGATCCTGCTAATTATGATGAGGCCTTAGGTGCTGAGATATGCAAAAAGAGAATTAAGGATAAGGTTTGGTATCTGTTGGGCTTCCTACTTCAAACAGCTAAAGAAGGTATTAAATCCTAAGCAGCCGATAGGGCTGTTATTTTAATTTGAAGGGAGAATAAATATGTTTAATGATTTTATCACCCCGGATATGCTGAAAATATTCCTGGTGGCAGTGGCCCTGGTTGTTTTATATACGGAGTTTTTTAAGAAAGCATTTGACTTCGTATTTAAAATAACAGGCATTGTCTTTTCCTGGGTATTTACCTTGATAGCTAGAAAAGTCTTTAAACGCGAAAAACCAGTAGTAATTGTGATAAAGGTACCAACAGAATATATTTGCTTCTTATTTGCATGCATTGTCATCTTTCTGCCATTGATAATTACTGAACAGCTTAATATAATGGTTATATTTATGGGCTTAACTAATGCTATTCTATTATCGATGACGGCTAAGGAGTCTTATAACTCTATTAGAAAGAAAATATTAAAGAAGTATAGTGATGAGGGACCAAGCGAGAAGTTTAAACCTCCTGAGGTGGAATACAAAGTGTAGGGGACAATATAAAATTGAAATAAAAGCCCCGGATATATCCGGGGCTTTTATACGTTTTCTTATAAATTACTTATTATAGATTTCAAAAACTATAATTTTCATACTAAATTACATAAACTGACAAACTTCTACAATTTCTCCGAAGGAATATCTATTAATCAAGTAGAATTAGTAAAAATAATTTTAATATTCTGTGTAGTTATTCTAAAGAATACGGGGAGATAAAATTTGATAAAACAAATTGAAGTTGGAAAAAAATATTGGTTAGTAAGAACTTTTGGTGGTAAGTATTATAGTCATTTTATTCAAAATGGTTATATTGCTATTGGGTGGAACGAACTTTCAGATCTCGAATTAATTAAACAAGCGGATAGAGACAGTAAAATTAAGAATGCGTTGTATGAAACAGCAAAAAAACTATTGAAAAATGAAAAAGATCAGCCTGGTAGAATTGTTAATCCAATAATGAGGTTTGTTAACGAAATGAATATTGGCGATATAGTTGTAATTCCCAGTGAAAATTCTAAAACTATTCAATTCGGGGTTATTAAGAGTGATGTAAAAATTGTAAGTGATGTAATTAACCTTGATGAAGGCCTAGATCCTCTTTATAAGCAGCGCATGGTAGAGTGGATTGCTTGGCGAGAAAAAGATGATGTCGATTTAAATATTTTTAAAATGCTAAGTTCGCATTATGCTATAAGTAGTGCAGATGAGTACTCGGAATCTATAGACCGAACTATGTATAAATTATTTACTAAAGATGAAAAAGCATTTTTGATTATTGATGTAAACAAAGAAGAAGAGCTTTCCGGATATGAAATTTGTATACTTATAACTAAACTATTGGAAACAGTAGATGTCTATAATACTATTACTGAAAGCAGTCTAGATAAAAATTCTGTTAATATGAAAGTGAATTTACAATCTCCCGGATTTATCCAATTGTTTGGCGATATTGATACGATTACTGCTATTTATGCAGTTTATATATTGTTTATTGGTGGTAAAATAACGATAAAAGATATACAATATCAATTTAGGGGCATAAATGATTATGTATGGGAAAAAATTTTACAATATCAAGATCAAAAACATAAACACTATTTAGAGATAAAAGAACAAGAGTTCCGGCATGTTATGGAGTTGCTCAAAGTAACTTTTCCTAAGAATCAAGAGGTAAATAGTAATCAAATAGAAGACTGATTCATACTGTGTATTATAGGAGGTGATTAAGGTGAGGAATAAAACATTAAAAGGTGTATATGATAAAATTAGGGTTCTAAGCTTAAATGTTTTTGTTTTTTTCATCTTGTTCATTATCCAAAAATATACTATTGGACTAATCCCCGGTATTAGAAATATTATTATTTTTAATAAATTCTATTTTCACGAAATTTTATTTTCTATTATCTCCATAATAATTATTAAATTCTATATAAAAGTTGATATCCCAGACAATAATCAAGGAGAAAAATTTTTTACAATAAAAAAAATAGAAGAAAATTGTAACTTAAAATAAAAAATAATAGGAACTTCTCACACTTTTTTATCTATGAGAGGTTCCTCGTTATTTTATCTTCTATCGTTCCTTAACTCATTTAATACAAAAATTCCCTTTGGATCATTAGAACTAAATAACTTACATGTTAGCTTCCCGGGGTACCTATCTAGTTTTTGTTTCAATCCAGAATAGAAACTTTTGTTCAAAGTATCAATTACCTTCTGGTCATCAGTTAAAAAATCAATATTGACCTTTTCCTTCAACAATTCCATTCCTTTGAGTACTCCAAATATTACTGCTTCCTCTGAATTGCATCCAAGAATAGCCCCAGAATATAGTCGCAAATACTCCTCATTGTAAACTAACAATCCTACAAATCTGGTTCTTTTACAATTTAAATAAGGAAGCTTTTCAGCAACTACATAAAGCTTAAGATCTTTCATATCATCACCCGAACACTTGTTTGGTAATGATTATTATATCACGGTTATAGTGTAATGCAACGTGTAATGCAACCGACTCAACATAAAAAGTATAAATTAGTAGAAAATAGTTAAAGCACCTATCACACCGAACAAAAATAGCTTGATTTAATGCGGTTTAGTGGGTTTGGGTTCAAACAAGTTTTTTGGTTAGTCCACCTTGACATCGTAGGGGTCGGTGGTTCGAGCCCACTTAGTCCCACCATTAAGGGGTTTGCGATTTTTTGCAAACCCTTTTTCAATTAATTGGAAACCCTTAGCTCAACTTATATTTCAAAAGGTCAGAACCTGTTTTGCTAAAAATTGAAACTTATTTAAGAGTATACTGCAGGTCACCCACTCATATAATAGTAGAGCAAAGGGAAGGGGTGAAAAATTATTGGCTGAGGCAATATTAGTTGGCACTTCAAAAAATCCTAAAGCCTTAATTAATAGATTTGATAACGAATTTAAAAGGTTTAAATTTAATTATAAACTTAATAATAAGGGGAATATAACGTTTTTAGGATGTGATAATTACGATCAAAATATTTCTCCTGGTGAATTCAAAAATCTTTTAGCGAATATCATTGCCGATATAATAATTGAAGACTGGGCCCAGATATTAATAAAAAGAATTATCAGAGACCACTACTATTATTTTAACGAAGAAGAAAAGAAAAACATAAGAGAAAAGGCCTTTGAGTTATTGAGAAATGATGCATTTTCCTACAAACCACTGATTAGGAGAAATAATATAGTCCATAGGGTTATAGAATATCTAGAGCGAAACCAGGAAATAGTTTTGGAGGGATTTATAAATTTTCGTCTAAAGGATTATATTATGGAGATTGAAGACATAGTAGATGCAGCTGTGGATGATTTTCTCTTAGAAAAGGAATATCTAGAATTTATAAGATTATTGAGGTACTTTGTTGAAATACAAGAACCCAAGATAAATGAAGTTCATATTCTCCTGGAAAAAAATAATGTTTTTAAATTAGTTGATCGAAATGGAAAGGCAATTGAGAGTGAGTACTTAGATGGTTTTGCGGTAGAACTCATGAATAACAGTATTAACTATGAAGACTTATTAATTAGTGCATTGATAACTCTAGCTCCTCGCTTAGTTGTAATTCACTTGACTAATCAAGATGAGCCTAGGGACACCATTAAAACTATAGAAAATGTTTTTGGTAAAAGAGTTAGGCGATGTAATGGTTGTATAATATGTAGTAAAGAAAGGTAATAGAAATAGGATTTCTTTACCTTTCTTTGATTTTTTGTTAAGATTTAATAGGTGATTTACGTGTATATATATCTTTTAGTTTCTGTAGTATTAGGCTCACTAATAGGCTGGAGCACTAATGTTTTAGCAATCAAATTAATTTTTAGGCCATATAATTGTTACAAAATACTTGGTCTAATTCCCGTGCAAGGGTTAATACCTAAAAGAAGAAGGGAGATAGCTGTAGCTATTGGAAAAATTGTTGAAAATGAGCTCTTATCCAGTGAGGAAATTATTAAACAACTATCAACATCAGCTGTTCAATCAAAATTAAGCCAAACCACGTCAGAAAATATAAAATTAAGATTGCTTAGATATTTCCCTCCATTTATACCTAGTGGCATAAAAGATAATTTAATTGATATTATTGATAAAGTAATAGAAATTGAAGTAGAACGCTTTTTCCAGGGAACTTTCCCCCAATTTGCTACTAACATCAAGGATAATATACCGATTGCAGCAATGATAGAGGAGAAAATTAATCAATTGGATATTAGACAACTAGAAAATCTGATCTTAACAATTGCAAAAAATGAATTAAAGCATATAGAATACTTAGGTGGAGTAATTGGTTTAATAATTGGATTAGTACAAGGTATTCTCCTGATTTTGTTGACAGCATAATTATATAAATTTATAATATATGTAGTTAAAAGCTAGGAATAGGACATGTGGGTCTTTAATCGGTCACAGAGAAAAAACACCTTGGCTGGAAGTGTTTTTGGCATATCTTAGAGACTTGTACCACCTTGGAGCTGTTATTCTGAAATTTTAGTAGGGATAGCCGGTAAGCTGCCGTTATAGCTATTAAGCAGGGGGGATTAATCTCCCAACTTAGGTGGAACCGCGGGAAGTTACTTCTCGTCCTATATGGACGAGAAGTTTTTTATTGTCTCAAAGGGACTTTTAGCTTAAAAGTAGTGAGTAGCTATTATTTAAATATATTTTACAAGGAGGAAGAATCATGATTAAAATTACGCTCCCCGATGGCTCAGTTCGAGAATTTGATGTTAAATTAATTACACCTTTGGAAATTGCTATTGACATAAGTAAAGGTTTAGCTAAAAAGGCTTTGGCAGCCAAGGTGAATGGTAAAGTAGTAGATGTTAACTTTCCTATATCAGATGATTCAAATGTAAGTATTTTAACATTTGAGGATAAAGAAGGGCAGGATGTATTTAGGCACAGCAGTTCTCATATTTTAGCTCAAGCCGTTCAAAAGCTATATCCTGGAACAAAATTAGGAATTGGTCCAGCAATAAAAGATGGTTTTTACTATGATTTTGATTCAGAACATAAATTTGCACCCCAAGATTTAGAAAAGATTGAAAAGGAAATGGAAAAAATTATTAAGGAAGATCATAATTATGTTCGCAAAGAGTTATCAAGAAGTGAAGCAATAAAATTCTTCTTAAATAGAGGCGAGCAATATAAGGTTGAGCTTATTGAAGATTTACCTGAAGAGGCAGTGATTTCTATTTATCAACAGGATGATTTTGTTGACTTGTGTGCCGGTCCTCACTTGGCCTGTACCAGCCTGGTTAAAGCTCCCAAACTTCTAAGTGTAGCCGGTGCCTACTGGCGGGGAAGTGAAAAAAATAAGATGCTGCAGAGGATTTATGGAACAGCTTTTCCTAAAAAAACGGAATTGGATGATTACTTATTCCGTTTAGAAGAGGCTAAACGTCGTGATCACCGTAAACTAGGACAAGAACTGGAGCTTTTTGCCATTATGGAAGAAGGTCCTGGCTTCCCGTTCTTTTATCCTAAAGGTATGATATTAAGGAATGAGCTGGAAAACTATTGGCGTGATTTACACAAAGAAAGTGGCTATCAAGAAATAAAAACGCCAATAATTCTTAATCGTGAGCTTTGGGAGCGGTCCGGTCATTGGCAGAATTACAAAGAAAACATGTATTTTACAGAAATAGATGATACCGATTTTGCAATCAAACCCATGAACTGCCCTGGGGCTATGTTAGTATATAATAGTAAGCTTCATAGCTATCGGGATCTCCCTTTACGGCTATGTGAAATGGGTTTGGTGCACAGACATGAGCTTTCAGGGGTACTTCATGGTCTTATGCGAGTAAGAGCTTTTACTCAGGATGATTCCCATATATTTATGCTCCCAAGTCAAATAACTGATGAGGTAATAGGGGTTATTAACTTGATAGATTCAGTATATAAGCTCTTTGGTTTCGAATATCATGTTGAACTATCTACTAAACCGGAAAAAGCCATGGGTTCAGATGAAATGTGGGATATAGCAACTAACGCTTTAGAAATAGCATTGAAAGAAAAAAGAATGAAATATATTGTTAATGAAGGGGATGGTGCCTTTTATGGTCCCAAAATTGACTTTCATTTACAAGACTCTATAGGCAGAACCTGGCAGTGTGGTACAATTCAGCTAGACTTCCAGATGCCGGAAAAATTTGATTTGAATTATATTGGTGAAGATAGCGATAAACACAGACCTGTAATGGTACATCGGGTTGCTTTTGGTAGTATAGAAAGATTTATTGGAATTTTAACAGAACATTATGCAGGAGCATTTCCTACATGGTTAGCACCTGTTCAAGTTAAAATTTTACCTATTTCAAGTAAGCATGCAGCATATGGCGCTAAAGTCTATGATGCTTTAGTTCAGGCGGGGATAAGAACGGAATTAGATGATCGAAATGAAAAAATTGGTTATAAAATAAGGGAAGCTCAACTGCAGAAAATACCTTATATGCTAGTTGTGGGTGATAAAGAACAGGAAGAAGGTACTGTCGGACTCCGCAAAAGAGGTGAAGGGGATTTAGGTGCAGTTTCCCTTGAATGGCTAATTGATAACATTGTTCTAGAAATTAAAGAAAAACAAAAATAAATAAATTTGACACATTAAATGAAAGATGCTAGAATAAATAGCGACAATTAAAGTTAGATGCAAGAAGAAGCTATCCGCTTCTCACCTTATGGCTATGGCTTATAGGGTTATAAACCAAGAAATGTAACGCAAGTTATATATTATGGTTGTTTTTAAGCGGATGGGTTTCCATCCGCTTTTTATTTTTGGAGGTGACAAATTATTAGCAAAGATTTAAGGATTAATGAGGAGATTAGGACGAAAGAAATTAGGTTGGTTGATGAAAATAGTGAACAATTAGGAATAATGCCTCCTAAAGATGCACTAAAAATTGCTTTAGAAAGAAGCCTTGATTTAGTTGAGGTAGCACCTAATGCTATTCCACCAGTGTGCAGAATTATGGATTATGGAAAATTCAAATATGAGTCAAGCAAAAAAGAACGGGAAGCAAGGAAAAACCAAAAAATTATTAATATTAAAGAAGTTAAACTGCGTCCTAATATTGAAGATCATGATTTTAATACTAAAAAAAGAAATGCCATTAGATTTTTGGAAAATGGTGATAAGGTAAAAGTTACAATTATGTTTAGAGGCCGGGAAATTACACACCCTGAGCTTGGCAAGCAACTTTGTGATCGTTTGGCTGATGAAATAAAGGATTTAGCTAAAATTGAAAAAGAAGCAAAAGTTGAAGGTAGAAACATGATTATGATTTTAACACCTATTAATTCTTAGATACAGCTGAGAGGGGGATTTTTCTAATGCCAAAAATGAAAACTCATAGAGGTGCCGCTAAACGTTTTAAGAAGACTGCGACTGGAAAAATTAAGCGATATCATGCTTTTACAAGTCATATTTTAGAAAAAAAGTCTTCTAAGAGAAAACGCAATTTGCGTAAGTCAGCTATTATGTTTAAAGGCGATGCAAAAAGAGTTCTTAAATTAATTCCGTATAAGTAAACAGTTTTGAATCGAGGAGGCAATTAACATGGCAAGAGTTAAGAGAGGCGTAACTGCACGCCATCGACATAAAAAAATATTAAAACTGGCAAAAGGTTACCGGGGTGCCCGCTCTAAAATTTTCAGAGTAGCCAATCAAGCGGTAATGAAAGCTTTAGCATATTCATATGCCCACCGTAAATTACGGAAACGGGATTTCCGCAAACTTTGGATTGCCCGTATTAATGCTGCGGCAAGACTAAATGGGTTATCGTATAATCGTTTTATTAATGGTTTGAAAAAGGCAGGCATTGAAATTAACCGCAAGATGTTAGCCGAGTTGGCAGTAAATGATGAAGCAGCATTTAGTGAGTTAGTTAATCTAGCTAAGAATAGTTAATACTACAAAAGCAGGCCAAGGGCCTGCTTTTGTCATCAAATCATTGGATTGGGGGGAGTTTTTGCTTAGTGGAAATAATTAATTCAGAACACAATAAATGGATTAAGAAGTTAAAATCATTGAACAAAAGAAAATACCGACAAGAATATCAACAATTTATTATTGAAGGCACTAGGATGTGTAAGGAAGCTATACTGCTTAATGCCGATATTGAAGTATTGTTAGTTAGTGAAATTGATTTTAAGCTATCAAATATACAAGAAGTATTAACACTTTTTTCTGGAAAAATCCTTTTAGTTGAAAGAAAATTACTTGAAAAACATTTAGCTACTGTCAATCCCCAGGGTATAGCTGCTATTATTAATATGCCTCAATGGGATATGCAAAGCTCGATAAAACAGGGCACAACCTTTTTTGTGCTAGATGGTATTCAAGACCCGGGTAATTTAGGCACAATTATCAGGACATCTTTAGGTGCAGGGGCCGACGCTGTATTTTGTTTAAAGGGTACTGTGGATTTATATAATGATAAGACCTTAAGGTCAACCATGGGCGCTGTTTTCAAAATACCTGTATATTATCCGGAAGATACAAATATATTGTTAGAAAATCTACTAAAAAATGATATTAAGATAATACTTGCTGATGTAAAAGCTTCTACATATCATTTTCAGGTCAATTATCCTAAAAAAGTTGCTTTAGTTTTAGGAAGTGAAGCTTCTGGCTTGCAACAAATTATGAAAGGTGATTATTCAGTAAAAATACCGCTGCAACCTGGTGCGGAATCATTAAATGCAGCTGTGGCTGGATCAATAATTTTATATGAGATTATCCGTCAACGGTTGCTTTCAGTTGTAAAATAGGTATGTATTATGTTATAATTTCGCTATACAAATTGAAAGGTAGGTAATTTTAATGATTTGTTGCGACTTGTTATGGCGCTTATTTGAAACAACCGGTTCAATTAATGTTTACCTACTTTATCGCAAATTGATAATACAGTAATTGCAATGATGGGGAGCTGTTGTGAATTATTTTACCCAGGGAGACAAAGTCTAAGACTGGAAGCTTTGTTGTAACAATAATTTGCTTTCTTAAGTGCAGGTTCGCCCCTTAGCTGTTAAACTGAAAAACTAAAATTTAGCTGTCGATATAATTGTGATAGATTGATTATATTTGCTTTAATTCTATCGACAATGGGCTATTAGCAATTAGCCGACCCATCAAGCTAACTTTTAAGTTTAGTAGGCTTAACCGGATCTCACCGTTATTGAGAATAAGAGAATCCTATCTATTTAGGATTAATTTGGGTGGTACCGCGGATAACTTCCGTCCCTTACCGGGGATGGGAGTTTATTTTTTTGGGAATAGCGTGTCCCTTACATTAGTTGGGGACATTCCTCAGCATAAAATGAAACCTAAAATGAGGTGTGTACTTACATTCGTTGGGGACATTTCTCCGACCTCATAAATGCCAAAAAAGAGAGATGTGTCCCCTTACCAATTAAGGAGGTTTTATGAAGTGAAAGAGCAGCTTGAAAAAATTAAACTAGAAGCTAAAAAAGCTTTAGACCATGCCAAAAATATTGAAGAATTAAATGATTTGAAAGTAAAGTATCTAGGAAAAAAAGGTGAATTAACTCAAGTTTTAAGAGGAATGGGTCAACTCTCGGCAGAAGAGAGGCCAATTATTGGTCAATTAGCAAACGAAGTACGGGATGAGCTAAATGCAATCCTTGAAGAGCAGATGAAGTTAATCAAAAAAGCTGAACAAAAACAAAAATTAAACTTAGAAACTATAGATATTACTTTGCCTGGTAAAAGCTTTTCTAGAGGGACCAAACACCCACTTACTCAAGTTATTGAAGAGGCTAAACAGATTTTTATGGGTCTAGGTTTTCAGATTGCAGAAGGACCGGAAATTGAAACAGACTACTATAATTTTGAAGCATTAAATTTACCTAAAGATCATCCAGCCCGTGATATGCAGGATACATTTTATATAACTCCAGAGGTTGTTTTAAGAACTCATACTTCACCGGTTCAAGTCCGGAGTATGGAGAAATTAAATCCAGAGGTACCAGTAAAAATAATCTGTCCTGGAAAAGTATACCGAAAAGATGATGATGCAACCCATTCACCAATGTTCCACCAAATCGAAGGATTGGTTATTGATCACGGAATACGGATGAGTGACTTAAAAGGAGTATTACTAGTTTTTGCCCAACAGATGTTTGGATCTGATAGAAAAATTCGCTTTCGACCCAGTTACTTTCCTTTTACTGAGCCTAGTGCTGAAGTAGATGTCTCTTGTGGCATTTGTAGTGGTAATGGCTGCAAGTCCTGCTCTTATACGGGTTGGTTAGAAATACTTGGTTCAGGTATGGTTCACCCTAATGTATTGAAATATGGGGGATATGACCCTACTAAAGTAACCGGTTTTGCTTTTGGAATGGGTGTAGAGCGGATTGCTATGCTAAAATACGGTATTACAGATATGAGACTATTATTTGAAAATGATATCAGATTTTTACAACAGTTTTAGGAGGTGTTTAAATTATGAAGGTATCTTTTAAATGGTTGCAGGAATATGTAGATATAGATATTACACCAGAGGAATTAGCCGATAGGTTAACAAATGCTGGAGTAACTGTAGAGTACATTGAATATTTAAATAAAGGTATTACGGGTGTAGTGGTAGGAGAAGTATTAGAAGCAGTAAAACATCCAAATGCTGAAAAACTTTCATTATGTCAAGTTACTACTGATGGAGATAATCATTTTCAGGTAGTATGTGGTGCCCCTAACGTAAGAACGGGGCAAAAAATTCCTTTTGCTTTAGTTGGAGCGGAACTACCAGGTGGTTTAAAAATAGAAAAGGCAAAATTACGGGGTACCGAATCTCAAGGTATGATTTGTTCAGCTCAAGAATTAGGGATAAAGGATGAAGGCCTAACAGCTGACCAAAAAGAGGGTATTTTGGATTTAGACCCTGCTGCTCCATTAGGTGTTGATATTATAGAGTATCTAAGGCTTGATGATTGTGTCTTGGAATTTGATTTAACACCTAATAGATCTGATTGTTTAAGTGTGATAAATATTGCTAGAGAAGTAGCGGCACTTCTGGGAAAGCAAGTTAAATTCCCAGAGATTAAATTTAGCGAAATTGATAAAAAAATAGAAGATTTGGCACAGGTAGAAATTAAAGACTCTAATTTATGCCGCCGTTATGTGGCTAAAGTTGTTGAAGGAGTACAAATTAAACCCTCTCCACAATGGCTAAAACATAAATTAATATGTGCTGGAATGAGACCAATAAATAATGTAGTAGATATCACTAACTATGTACTAATGGAAATGGGGCAGCCTCTTCACGCCTTCGATTATAATTATTTAAGTGCCGGTAAAATAATAGTGCGTAAGGCAGAAAAAGGGGAAAAAATAACAACCTTAGATGAGAACGAAAGGGAATTAAAAGAGGACATTCTCTTAATCACTGACCCACAAAAAGCTGTAGGTATTGCAGGTGTGATGGGTGGATTGAACTCTGAAGTTACTCAAGAGACAACAACAGTTCTCATTGAGTCCGCATATTTTAATCCAAATAGTATTAGAAAGACTTCTACTAATTTAGGTCTACGCTCAGAAGCTTCCTTACGCTTTGAAAAGGGGATAAATATTGAGACAGTAGTGGATGCTGCTAATAGGACAGCTCAATTACTAGCAGAACTTGCCGATGGTAAAGTATTAAAAGGGATTATTGATAACTACCCTAATCCCATTGAGAGAACTATAATAAAGTTAGAACTAACAAAAGTAAATGAAGTACTAGGTACTAATATTGAAGATCAACAAATAAAAGAAATATTGAGCTCTTTAAATATCGACATAATTGAAGAAATAGGCTCGGTAATTACCGTGGAGATTCCTCCTTATAGACCTGATATTACTATTGCAGAAGACCTTGTTGAGGAGGTAGCCCGGCTATCAGGCTATGATAAAATACCTACTACTTTACCCTTTGGTGCCAGTAGTAAAGGACAAAAGACACTGGAACAAAAACTCAGGGATAAAATTATTGATACTATAGCAGCCCGGGGTTTAACAGAGGTAATAAACTTTAGTTTTATTAATAAAACTAATTTTGATAAGCTATTACTTTCTCCGGAAGATATGAGACGCCAAGCCATACCGGTTTTAAACCCCCTTTCGGAAGAACAAGGCTATATGCGTACTACTCTTTTTCCGGGATTATTGGAAACATTACGTCGGAATATTAATAGAAGAAGCGAAAATTTAGGAATCTTTGAATTAGGAAAGATATATTTACCACAGGGTTTTCCGGAAAAATCAATTTTGCCTTTGGAGAAATGGATTTTAGGAATAGCATTACGAGGTGAACTGGCTTCTAATTGGCAAGATAAAACTCAACCCGTAGATTTTTATTATTTAAAAGGAATTGTTGAAAACCTGCTAGAGCAGCTGAAAATAACTGATATTTTGTTCAAACCTTGTCAAGATAGCCCATTATATCATCCCGGAAGATCAGCATATGTATATGTTTCAGGTGAAATATTAGGGATTATAGGTGAAATCCATCCACAAGTAACAGATAATTATGATCTACCGGCAAGAAATTATGCTGCTGAATTAGATGTTGAAGTATTATTAAAGCTAGGCCATGGTCCAATTAAATTTAAACAGCTGCCCAAATATCCGGCTGTTCATAGAGATTTAGCTTTAGTAGTTAAAGAGGAAATTACTTCTTCGCAATTAATGGAGGTAATTAGGACACAAGGTGGAGATCTCCTTTCGGATGTCACTATATTCGATTTATACAAAGGAAATCAAATTGCCTTGGATTATAAAAGCTTAGCCTTTGCTCTAACCTTCCAAGCCGAAGACAGGACATTAACGGATAAAGAAATTAACGATATTCACGAAAAAATCCAAAAAGCTCTGGCCGAAAAGTTTCAAGCCAGTCTACGGTCCTAATTTAAGATAAAAGCCTGCACTGCAGGCTTTTATCATGTCAGCTAAATATGAAACCGACTATCTATTTTCATATTTAGTGAGAAGGAGTTTTTTGAGTTTTCACGAACAATAGGAATATGGATATGGAGGAGGGGTTATCTTGCAAAATAACTCACAGAAAAAAAGGGTGCAGGTAGAGATTTTTGGCGACAATTATATTGTGAAAGGAAATGCTGAAGGTAAATATATTTTAAAGTTGGCTGATTATGTAGATGAAAAGATGAATGTGATAGCCTCTAAAAATCCCCATTTATCTACTAAACAAATTGCTGTTCTTGCTTCTTTAAACATTGCCGATGAATTGTATAAACTACAGGAGAACTATGATAAGCTACTCCAAATTTTAGAGGAAAGCAAAGAGACATAGATTAAAAATTGAGTTCTAGTTTAGTCATTGGATAAAATATAAATTTTGAGAAAAAATATAATAGTATTGTTTCAAACCTTGGAGGCTATAATTTGAACTCTATTGCTTTTATTCCGGGTATTAGACAAGAAGATTTAGCTTATATTATCAAACATTTTAGTATTGCTGACATTTCCGAATTGAAAAAATTGGCCCGGGACAAAAAAATTCGTAAGCTCAAAGGCTTTAATAGTAAAACAGAAATGGCACTTCTAAGAGGAATTCAACTGCTTGAAAGTAAACCTGTTTCTTTGCCGATAGGCATTGCCTTTGACTTTGCAGCAATATTAATAAATGAACTTAGAGCCTGGCCTCAAATTTGCCAGGTTTTACTTGTTGGGGAATTGAGAAGAGGTGTAGAAGAGGTCCGTTCAATAGAATTATTAGTACAAGCTCACTTTGAAGAAATAATAGAAGTTATAAATGAAATACCCTTAGTATTTTTTAATAAACTAGAAGATGCTAAAATTAAGCTTAGTACCCCGTTGGGTATACCGTTATATATTCATTTCTCTTCAATTAAATCCTGGGGAACTAGTAGTATAATTACTACAGGCTCCCCAAAACATTTACGGGCCTTATCTTGTAGTACTGAATATTTACCAGAATTTCCTGAAGAAAATGAGGTCTACAAAAACCTAGGTTTACCTTGGATTCCACCAGAAATAAGAGAAACAGGTTTTGAAGTTCAATTTGCCCAAGGAAATTTAATACCAAAGCTAATAGATTTAAAAGCCATTGAAGGGGATTTGCATTTACACAGCAAATGGAGTGACGGCTCTAACACTATAGAGGAAATTATTAAAAAAGGGATAAAATTAGGTTATGAATATATCGCGATTACTGACCATTCCCAATCCTTGACAATAGCTGGCGGACTAAAAACACATGACCTTATAAGACAAATTCTGGAAATCGGTAATCTGCAATTAAGATTTCCCCAAATACGAATACTAAAAGGTGCTGAAGTAGACATACTTCCCGATGGGTCGTTGGATTTTACTGATGATATTTTAGAGAAGTTGGATATAGTTATTGCTTCAGTTCACAGTCATTTTCATATGAAGGAAGTTGAAATGACAAAAAGAATTACAACTGCTTTAAAACATCCCTTAGTTAAGATATTAGCTCATCCCACAGGTAGAGTTTTGGGAAAAAGACCAGGTTATAATGTGGATATCAAGGAGGTTATTAAAACAGCTACTAGTTATAATAAAATATTAGAAATTAATGCATCACCAGACCGATTAGACTTAAGAGATGAACACCTACAATATGCTAAAACAAAGAGCGTTAAAATAGCTATAAACACTGATGCACATCATATTGATAGAATGCATGATATGTATTTTGGAGTGCAGACTGCAAAACGGGGTTGGCAAACAAGTGAAGATATAGTAAATTCCTGGTGTTATGAAAAGCTAAAGCAATATTTGTCAAATATATGAGGGGGTTTTACGATGAAGTTACAAGAAGTATATGAATTAATTGTTAATATGGGCAAAGAAACCGATCCCCGGGGAAACAGACTCGAACAAATATTAAAAAATAAGTCAAAAGAACTTAATGATTTAAAAGAAGAAGATAAAAAATATTTCGATCAAGATAAATTATTTAATCCTTACTCAGATACTAGAATCCTTTATGGTGAGAAAGGAAGTCTTGTTAAAACAGTATTAGCGGGTATTGATGTTGAAACAGCAGAAATTTTATTGGCTGATAGATTAACTGAAAAGGGAACTAAAATTGATCTAGTACTTAGTCATCATCCGGAAGGAAAGGCCTTAGCCGGCTTACATGAAGTGATGGGGCTGCAAGAAGAGATTCTCTATGATTTAGGTGTTCCTATAAATGTGGCTCAGGGAATATTAGCTTCTAGAATTAGTGAGGTACAGAGGGGTTTATTGCCTCTTAACCATAATAGGGGAGTAGATACAGCAAAAATCTTAGATATACCTCTAATGTGTGCTCATACACCTGCGGATAATCAAGTACAATTTTTTTTAGAAAAGCTATTTTCAGATAAAAAGCCTGAGTATTTAAGCGATATTATTAAAATATTAAAAGAAATACCTGAATATGAAGAAGCAATATACCTGGGAGCGGGTCCGAAAATAATTGTAGGAACGGAAAAGAGAAAGACAGGAAAGGTTTTTGTTGATATGACAGGCGGAACGAGCGGCTCAGAAAACACCTATGAAAAACTTTCTGCAGCGGGTATTGGTACCATTGTTGGCATGCACATGGGTGAAAAACATAGAAAAGAAGCTGAAAAGAACCATATTAATGTAATTATAGCCGGTCATATAGCAAGTGATTCTCTGGGAATGAACTTAATTCTGGATAAATTAGAAGATAAGGGACTAAATATTATACCTTGTTCAGGGATAATAAGAGTAAGAAGAAGTTAGTTATTGGAGGAAATATCTATGCAGAAAATAGAATTATTGGCACCGGCGGGAAAGATAGAAGCTTTCAGGGCTGCAGTTGAAAATGGAGCAGATGCTGTTTATTTGGGCGGAAGCATGTTTAGTGCCCGTCAATATGCCGGTAATTTTGGGTTTGAAGAAATAAAAGAAGCTATTAATTTTGCTCATGGACGGAGGGTTAAAGTCTATGTAGCTGTAAACACACTTATTGCTAATGAGGAAATTGATAAATTCATTACATACCTTTATCAATTGGCAGAAGTTCAGGTGGATGCTATTATAGTGCAAGACCTGGGAATTGCCCATATAATTCGCAAAGCTTTGCCCCAAATGGAGTTGCATGCTAGTACACAAATGACAGTCCATAATTCCCCAGGGGTTAAATTTCTTGAAGATATGGGGTTTAGAAGAGGGGTTTTAGCCCGTGAGGTTTCTTTTGAAAATATTAAATTGATAAAACAGACTACTTTTTTAGAGCTAGAAACCTTTGTCCATGGAGCCTTATGTATTGCCTACTCAGGACAATGCTTAATGAGCAGCATGATAGGCGGTCGTAGTGGAAACAGGGGCAGATGCGCACAGCCCTGTCGGATGAAATATGGGTTAGTTAACAAAAAAGGTAATCTATTAGTAAAACCGGAAACTACCGGGGAGCATTTGCTAAGCCCCCGAGACCTGAAAATGATTCAGCATGTACCTGAATTAATCGAAGCAGGGATAGTTTCTTTAAAAATTGAAGGCAGAATGAAAAGGCCGGAATATGTTGCAACAGTTGTTAGGAATTACCGAGAAGCTATTGACAGGTATTATCAAAATCCTGAAAAATTCCAGATCGACAAAGCTTGGGGAAAAGAGTTGGAACAGATATTTAATAGGGATTTTACTACAGGGTATTATTTTGGCAATCAAGGTAAAGAATTGATGAGCTTTAAAAGACCTAATAACAGGGGCTTACTTTTAGGTAGAATTACTAAAGTAGAAAACGGATTGATTTTCATTCACCTTGTGGAACCATTAGCTGTTGGAGATGGCTATGAAGTCTGGGTGACTAAAGGTGGGCGCATAGCAGGAGAAGTAAAAGAGATTTATTATAATAACAAAAAAACCTTAAAATCAGATGCTGGGCAAGAAATAGCAATTAAGGTTACAGGAAAACCCAGAGTGGGAGACCGGGTTTTTAAAACCCATGACATAGATTTAATGCAAAGGGCAAAGGAGAGTTATTTGTCCCCAAAAGTTAGTCGCAAGATTGGTTTGCAGCTGGAAGTTTTATTTGAAGAGGGGCAGAAAATGTTGGTTAAGGCTTGTGATACAGAGGGTTATGACCTGCAGTTTTCCGGAGATTATATTATTGAAAAGGCAAAAAAACACCCTATAAATTATGATACACTGTGGCAGCAGTTTGCTCGATTGGGGAACACTCCTTTTGAATTAAAGCAATTAGACGCAAAGATAAAGGGAGATATAATTGTACCAGTTAGTGAATTAAATCAAATGAGAAGGAAAGTTGTTGAAGGATTAATAAATAAGCGCCAGGAAGAACTGACCAAGAATGTACCTAATAAAACGGTTTATTTAGATAAAGTAAAAGAGATTCAGCATAATATTCCTCAATCAGAAAAACTAAACATTAAGCCCCAACTTTCAGTTTTAGTAGGAAATCTAGAAGGAGTAAAAGCAGCTGTTTATTCCGGAGCAAATCAAGTATATTTTAATTGGGAAGGATTGAAAAACAAACCAGGATTTACGTGGGATAGTATTAAAGAAGGGATAACCCTTTGTGAACAGAATGATATAAAAGCTGTGTTACGATTACCAAGATTGGTATCCGAAACAGAACTAATAAAGGTAAAAGAGGATTTGACGAAACTAAAGGCTTTTGGTTTCCATGGGTTTCTAGTAGGCAATTTAGGAATTTTGAATTTGGCAGGTTATTTGGGTTTAGAAAAAATTTACGCCGATTATACCTTAAATATCTTTAATGATTATACAATCCAAAAGTTACTTGAGATGAAAATTACTCAAGCTGCTTTATCACCCGAACTAACCTTGGAACAGATAAACAATTTCTCCTTTTTGGGAAATTTGCCTTTGGAGGTCATCGTCCACGGCAATTTCCCTTTGATGGTTAGTGAATATTGTGCCATAGGAAGTATACAAGGAAATAAGACTAGCAGCGAATCTTGTCAGGGAGCCTGTACAGGGAAAGATTTTGGATTAAAGGATAGAATGAACTTTATTTTCCCTTTAGAGATGGATGCAAACTGTCGCATGTTAGTATATAATGCTAAACCATTAAATTTATATAAGGATATCAAAGGTGTTCTTTCTTCCGGCATTAATATAATTCGTATCGAAGGACGTAAAGAAAATGCTGAATGGGTAAGACTTGTTACTCAAATATATCGTCAGGCAATAGATGATTGGTTTGAATATAGACGGGCTTATCAACCAATGGAGCATGAAGTTAATACTTTGGATAAGCTAGAACCGGGAGGTTTTACTACGGGACATTATTTTAGAGGAGTCCTTTAATTTTCTATGTAAACGAAATGATGAATAAAGCAGGGTGAAGGAAATGAATGAATTTACACTTAAAAAGCTGGAATTTGATAAAATTAAGACTCGATTAATAAATGAATGCAGTTCAGGACTAGGGAAAGAAGTTGCTAAAACTATAGAGCCTATAACCGATCTAGAGCTGATTCAAGTATGGCAGCAGGAAACTTCTGAGGGAGTATTAATCAGAAGATATGAACCTCAAATTCCTCTAGGTGGAATTGTTGATATTGGAATTCAGATAAGGAAAGCGGAAATTGGAGGGATTTTAGAGGCAGAAGAGTTCTTAAAGGTTTTTGATATATTAAGTGCTAGTAGAAAGCTAAAAAGGTTTTTTCTAAATAATAAAAAACAGTATTCTTGCCCCAGGATGGAGTTGTTATCGGGTCAACTAAATATTATCAAGGAATTAGAAGATGAGATTGAAAAAATAATATCCTCCGATGGGGAGGTTAGAGACACTGCTTCTTCTACGCTTTTAAATTTAAGAAGGAAAATGGTTACTTTACAAAATAGAATTAAAGAGAAACTTGATAGTTTAGTTAAATCTGACAATAGCAATAAATTTTTGCAGGATTCAATAATTACAATTAGGGGAGATCGTTATGTTGTTCCTGTTAAACAGGAATATCGCAATCAAGTCCCGGGGATAATCCACGACCAATCGGGAAGTGGTGCTACTTTATTTATTGAACCTATGGCAGTGGTTGAGTTAAACAATGATTTGCGTAAGACTCATTCTGATGAACGGGATGAAATATTAAGAATTTTATCTGAGCTTAGTGCAAAAATGGCCCAATATACTGAAGACCTAAAGATGAATTTAGATATTTTATCCAAAATTGATTTCATTTTTGCTAAAGCTCGGCTAAGTGAAAAACTAGATGCTATTGAGCCTAAGATTGTTTTGGAAAGGAAAATAACTATAAAGAGGGGGCGCCACCCTTTAATTCCGTTCAACGAAGTAGTACCTTTGACTATTTCTTTGGGTGAAGATTTTGGTTTATTAGTTATTACAGGACCAAATACTGGCGGGAAGACAGTGACTTTGAAAACTGTAGGCTTGTTTGTTTTAATGGCACAGAGCGGTTTGCATATTCCCGCCGATATAGGCAGTTCAATTGGTATTTTCCAGAAGGTTTTTGCTGATATAGGGGATGAACAGAGTATTGAGCAGTCCTTAAGTACATTTTCCTCTCATATGACAAATATAGTAAAGATACTGGAGCAAGCTGATGATTTCACTTTGGTTTTATTAGATGAATTAGGGGCAGGTACAGATCCTTCGGAAGGTGCTGCCTTGGCAATCTCTATTTTGGAGTTTTTAAAAGCAAAAAATACAAAGCTAATTGCAACAACTCACTATAGTGAGCTAAAAACATATGCTTTTAATGAACCTAAAGTACAAAATGCTAGTATGGAATTTGATATAAAAACACTAAGACCGACTTATAAATTATTAATTGGAGTACCTGGGAAAAGTAATGCTTTTGAAATCGCCGGTAGATTAGGATTACAGGATGAAATAGTTCTGAAGGCTAGAAGCTTAATAAGTCAAGATGAAAAAGATGTTGCTGAACTAATTGAAAACCTGGAATCAAATCGGTTAACTAGTGAGTTAAGCAGACAGGAAGCTGAGAACAAATTAAAATTAGTGGAGGAAAAACTAGTTTCTATCAAGCAACAAGAAACTAAAATTAATGCTTCGGCTGATAATATTATTAGGAAAGCACAGGAAGAGGCACTCCAAATTATAAAAAAAGCCAGGAAAGAAAGCGAAGATATAATTAAAGAGATACGTCAACTTGCCAAAGAAGAAATAATTAAGGCAGAGAATAAAGCCTTAGATTTAAAAAAAGAATTAGAAAATAAAGAGGATAAGTTAACCTCGAAAGTATTAAAAGGGCCTAAAGTTACTGGGCAAAAACCGAAAGACCTTAAAATTGGGCAAGAGGTATTTATTCCTAAATTAAATCAAGCGGGGACTGTTATTGCAGAACCAAATAATAATGAAGAGTTGCAGGTGCAAACGGGAATTATAAAAATTACAGTAAAACTTAATGAAGTCCAGATGGTGGAAAGAAAAAAAGAAATAACCCAAAGGGGTATAGGAAAGATTGTTTCTAATAAAAGCGAAAGCATTAAAACTGAATTTGATTTTAGAGGCTCAAATGTTGAGGAAGCTATTCCCCTTGTTGATAAATATTTAGATGATGCATATTTATCTGGACTGAGTCAGGTTTATCTAATACATGGTAAAGGCACAGGTGTTTTACGTAACTATATTCGGGAGATGCTAAAGAAACACCCTCATGTAAAATCTATGCGGACAGGTGGATTTGATGAGGGCGGCAGTGGGGTTACGGTAGTAGAACTCAAAAGGTAGAAAAGACTTCACTACACATTCGTTTTAAAAGAGCCCCTGGCAATTACAGTTGCCGGGGGCCCTTTTTAATCATTTCCGTTGGACATCTTTATTCTAATCATTACTTCATTAGATATAGGACTTTGTCTATTCAATTGGACATCATGACCGATGACTCTGTAGTAATAGGTCTTACCAACTTCAATATCTTTATCAACATAGGATGGGGTATTTATCATTTCATTTTGGGAAATCTGATTGCTTGCTCCTGGTTGAAAACCAGCTTGTTCAGATCTAAAAAGATAATAATTAAAATCACCGTCAGGATGGGGTGGTGACCATCCCAAGTCAATTTGCAATTGGCCATTTATTGCTTTAGCTTGAGCATTAAGCTTTGGTGGTTTCATAGCCCGATCTGTTTGGTTTTGTCCTGGTATAGCAACTTGGTTTGAGGCAGGACTTTGTATATTGCTAAGTTTGTCTACAGCGATTACCCTGTAATAATATATCTGGCCTGGTTTTATAGTATTATCTGTAAAACTATTAAAGTCAAAATCCTCGTTCACTGCAATACGGTTATTAGCATTTGGAATAAAACCAGGTTCAGTGGAACGATAAATATTAAAAATTGTGTTTTCATTAGTTTGAGGCCAACTCCATGTTAATCTCGCGGCTTTAACAATACTGCTATCTTCATGCATTTCTGCTTCACCTTTTAGGCTAATTGACGAGGCTGATGAATTGTGCAGCGTACAATACTGGCTGGGCAGTTCTAAATGGGCATCTTCAGGGACTACATTATTAAATCTATCTGTTGGTAATCCTTCAGCACTCCATGGTTGTGGCCGTTTAAGGAATATTTTTGTGACAGGAGGTGATGGACAGTCTGGTGTGTATAGTTGTCCTGTTTCTGGATCGATTTGAGCCCGAATCCAAATATTAGAGACCTCCGTTGGAATAAAATTCTTGTTAAAAATTTCGCTGATAATAAACTCCTGAGGTGTCAATTCATTTGGCAATAAGCCTGATTTATAATCCACCGTTACATTAATAATATTTGCAGGCCGTGAAAATTGGCTTGGCGGTAAATCTTTGTGGGCAGTTTCCATAACTTCTTTCCAAATAGGCCCAGCATCATTTCCACCACCAATAACATTACTCATTTGCTTTGGTTCATCATATCCTAACCACACGACACTAACTAAATCAGGAGTATATCCAACAAACCAGGCATCTTTATTGTCAGAAGTTGTTCCAGTTTTTCCGGAAACAGGACGGTCAGCAAGCTTTGCTTTTGTACCGGTGCCTGCTTGAACAACTGTTTCTAACATACTTGTCATTTGATAGGCCGTTTCTTCACTCATTACGACCCTTTTTTTAGTTTTATTCTCCCAAATTATATTTCCGTTTTTATCTTCAATTTTTGTAATGGCATATGGTTCAACGTAAACACCTTTATTTGCAAATGTTCCATAGGCAGCAGTTAGCTCTAAGGGAGTAATTCCCTTAGTTAGACCGCCTAAAGCAAGGGATAATCCCATATCATTTTGTTTGCCACTTGGAACCAAGGAAGTAATACCCAGGTTTTCGGCAAAACGGTAGCCTTCTGGTACACCAATTTGTTTTAACATTTTTACCGCAACTGTATTGATAGACCATTGGATTCCTGTCCTCATAGAAATTAGACCACGGTATCTATTATTATAGTTTTTCGGAGCCCAGACACCTTCGTAGGTCTTATATGCTTCTGGATAGTCATCTAGAACAGTTGCTGGAGAATAGCCTTTTTCCAGAGCCGGTCCATAAACTACTATAGGTTTAATAGCAGAGCCAGGCTGGCGTATAGCTTGAGTAGCACGGTTGAAATTTCTTTTACCCTCTTGGTTTCTTCCCCCCATAAGACCTTTGATCTCACCAGTGTGTGGATCTAAAACAACCATTGCCGATTGGATTAGCAAGTCCTTTTGATTACTGGTTGGAAATTTTTCCGGGTTAGCATAAATTTCTTCCATTTTGTTTTGTGTATTCTGATCTAACGTCGTATAAATTTTATAACCTTGCGTGTATAATTTTCTGCTGTCACCATCTGTTAAATCTAACTTATTAATTGCTTGTTCAACAACATGATCAATAAAAGATTGGTACTTATATTTTTGTTTATTTAGTGTTTTATCTGTGAGAGTAATAGGTGTACCTTTTAAGTCATTTGCTTCTTCCTGAGTTAATTTACCGAAACCAACCATTGCATTTAATACAATTGCTCTTCGATTTTCAGCTGCTTCAGGACGTAATATTGGGGAATGCTTAGATGGATTCTGAATTACACCTGCCAACATTGCACTTTCCTCAATATTTACATCTCTTGCCGATTTACCAAAATAAGTTTGGGCAGCGGCTTCAATGCCATATGCCCCATGTCCAAAGTACACTTTATTTAAATAAAATTCTAGTATCTCATTTTTTGAATAATCATTTTCAACTTTTATGGCAATAACTGCTTCTTGGATTTTTCTTTTATAAGATTTCTCGTTTCTATCAAGCATAGATATACCGACTAACTGTTGAGTTAAAGTACTTCCTCCTTGAACAACACGACCGCTTTTTAAATTTGCTACGAATGCACCGGCAATTCTATATGGATCAACGCCGTTATGTTGTTCAAAGCGTTGGTCTTCTATAGCTAATAGGGCATCTTTTACGTGGGGAGATATTTGTTCGAGTTTAATCGGAATTCGGTTTTCTTCTCCATGGAGTGAGTCAATTTTATTACCTTTGTTATCAAATACATCGGATGTAATTGCGTATTGTTCGAAACCATCATCCTCTATATTGGGCATATTTTTGACTGCCCCTGCAACAAACCCAATACCTGCTCCACCAACTATAAAAGCAAAAAGAAGTATGACTAAAAATACTATCCTATATATATTTACTTTTTGTTTTTTTTCTTTTTTCCTTGACATTTAGGTTAACCTCCTTTGTCCTGCTTGCAATATTATAGCATATTCATAAATACTATTAAAACATAAAACTCTATACAAAATGCATTATAAAAACAGGTGAAATTCCCTTTCTTTGTAATTATTTACGAAACAATTATAATATTTCGCAAGAAAGCTTTAAAAATTGTCGTTCACCTTTAGATAATCTTAACATATATTAGACATGTAAGGAGGTGTAAGCCTTGTGAAAAAAATGGGAAGGAGAAGGTCCGGAATAAAAGTAAGCAATTCCTTTATAGTGATATCAATTGTTATTTTAATTTTATTTTTTATAGTATATATGATTGAAAGTAATCTAAAACCAACCGTCACTAGAATGGCGGAATCTAAAGTGAATTTAATGGCTAATGAGATAATAAATAAAACTATTTATGAAGAGATTTTGAAAAATACAAAATATACAGATATAGTTGAAACACATAAGGATTCTGATAATAAAATCACTATGATTCAAGCTAACAGTATTGAAATAAGTAGATTAATGACTGCGACAAACTTGAAAATAAAAGAATCCTTAAATGATTTGAGTGAGGAAGTATTAGTAATTCCGCTAGGTCAAGCATTGGGTAGCTATTTATTTGCTGCACATGGCCCTAAGATAAAGGTTAGAATATTGCCGGTTGGAGAAATAGAGGTTAACTTACATCAAGATTTTCATGAATCAGGTATAAATCAAACACGACACATACTATACTTGGATGTACGCACATCATTAACGGTAGTTATTCCATTAGCAACTGAGAAGATAACGGTATTGACCAAAACTCCTATTGCAGAGACAATTATAGTTGGACCTGTCCCGAGTACAATGGTAAGACTCGATGGTTTAGATACTTTATTAAAAGGAACAATATATGGGCAATAAATTTTCTTGACTTCTTAATTAAAATATGTAAAATATTTTTTATAGGGCTAACATTCATCTACTGCTATACTGCATGTCGGTGGGCGCGTCTAGAGCTTAATGGATACTCAAGATGTCAGTGAGCGCGTGGGCGAGCTAAAAAAAATGGTTAATTGCATTTCGTTTTTTTCGCGCTCACGGGCCCACGGATAAACGAATGAGCGGACCTAAAACATAACCTGTAAGCCAAATAATGCTCCTCGATAGCTCAATGGTAGAGCACTCGGCTGTTAACCGAGTGGTTGCTGGTTCGAGCCCAGCTCGGGGAGCCAAATTTTTTACTACACTCTTCATTATAAATATAAACCTAGCGGCCTCAATTGAAGTGAAGCCGTTTTTTCTTGCCCAGAAGAGATAATATAGAAAAGAATGTTGCATTGATGAAACAAATGTGATATATTATTCAAGCGTCCTTGATGAGGCGCATAAATGGAGCGAGGTTAGCAAATAATAACCGCGGCTCCATAAAAAATCTCTCAGAGGTTTACTAAAAAATGGTTGTTGACGGAAGAAGCTAAAAGATGGTATAATAATTTTTGTCGCCGCGAGAGAGTGGCGGTGAGCGAGAAAAAAGTTCTTTGAAAATTAAACAGTTGTAAAAACATGCGTTTGGCTCAAAAGTCAAAAAACGATTTTCGAGTTTAAAAACAAAGAATGAGCTAATCAAGCTTATCCATCATTGCATTGATTTAAATACTTTGCCAACTAGGCAAAGTGTTGAGGATAGCAATATAAAAATGTGTGATTAAGGAAACTGAATAAGCACACATTTTTAATATATTATTGGAGAGTTTGATCCTGGCTCAGGACGAACGCTGGCGGCATGCCTAACACATGCAAGTCGAACGAAACGGAGGTCGGTCATCAGAGGTCAGAAGTCAGATTGAGCTATCATTAATAGCTTCTAAAATATCTAATTCTGACATCCGATTTCTGACGACTGACTTCCGTTTAGTGGCGGACGGG
>LADT01000050.1 GCA_000961765.1 Clostridiaceae bacterium BRH_c20a
TCTACAACATTATCCAAAGCCTCTAACCACCTCTCTATATGTTAGAGTTATTATCCACTGAAAAAGTTCATTTTAAAAACCTGAAACCAGATATGTATTAATACATATCTGGTTTCGGGTTCTTACTCTTCTCATTTTATTTGTCAAACAAGCCGCCTTTTTTATGTTTCTTATGGGGTGCTCTACTACTGCCCAACACGTTGGGAGCCCTTTTGCCAACGCCCTGCTGAGCACTTTTTTCTTTTTTTGCCTCGATTATTTTCTTAAACATATCTAGGTCCTTTTCTGACATGATACTTTATCCCCAATCTTTATTTTCTCTTATTTATCCCTATTTGAAATATATTCTACTACCCAACTTATTATTTCTATCAATAACTCAATAATACCTTGTCCACATTCCGTCTTTGTCTGAATGGCCCTATAATGATTTCACGGTATTTATTTCCCTTGTATAAATACCTCCACCAACGTTTATATTTCATAACTGGAATTTAATGCGGTATTTTTTGGACTTAGCCGCTCAATTACAAAATTTATGTCATCTTCATTGATTTCTTTATGGGTAACGAATCGTACCTTTGTAGGCCCAATATCCTTGGCCTTTATTCCGTTTTCTGCTAGTTTAGCAAGAAACTCTTTCATTGTAATTAGCTCCGGTATTATCTCTACTATTACAATATTAGTTTCAACCTCATCAACACAGACACTAAGATAAGGTAATTCATTCAAGCCAAGGGCTAATTTCTTTGCCCGCATATGGTCTTCCTCTAGTCTATCAATCATTGTTTCTAGAGCAACTATACCCGCAGCCGTCATAATTCCAATTTGCCTGAATCCTCCACCTAACATTTTTCTCCACTTACCAGCTCTGCTAATAAATTCTTGAGAACCTACTAATAGTGATCCCATGGGGGCACCTAATCCCTTTGTCAAGCAAAATTGAACTGAATCTACACCTTGGACAAGCTCTTTGACATCCACTTTACAGGCAACTGCTGCATTAAAAATCCTTGCACCGTCAACATGGATTTTTAAATCATATTCCCGAGCACATTTGACAAGTTCCCGCATTTCCTCAGGTTTAATTACACTTCCGCCCCCACGATTAGAGGTAACACCTCTTTCTTTTTAAATTTCACTGACATATTAAAAACCTATTAAAATGTGATTATCAAAATCCTTTAGGGCTGAAATGGCACTTAAGCTTGCCAAATAAGAACTTCGAGGATTATCAGGGCTAACCTTATTTTCAAGTTCTAATTTCATTGTTCCAAAATCCCCTTTGACCTGAAGTTCATGTCTTGTCAAAGATGCCCCCGGGTCGGCAATAATTTTAATTTTTGTTTTCTCTGGTCCAAGCCCTGCCAAGCTAACAGTTACTGCAATATTTACATTTTGGGGAAAGCCTTTGATAGCTTCACTAGCTGATCCTTGGAAAACTAGGGTTTTCTCCTTCAAATTCATTAAGTCTATTGAGTTATTCGAGAAAAATGGAGCTCCTATTAGACTTTTGGGGTGTTTTGTTGTCGTTATGGTCACTTCCTGTAAACCACCTCTTAATGTCGCTGCCCTAATTACACTTAGTCCCCCTACTGCCCCTGATGGCACTATTACTTTAGCTTTTGTTCTTATAGAGGCTAATTCAAGATCTTTTTGGAGACTAGGTTCTAAAAGGGCACCTGAACTCAGTAATAATAGATCTGTTCCTGCCTCAATAACACTTAAAGCATATTTAGCCGCAACTTTAGGGTTAGCAGCCTCAATAATTACATCAAGGTCCATAGTCAACAAGGCTTCTACATTATCAACAAATTTTGCATTTGATAATTTTAAAAGGCTTTCAATTTTGTCGTTTTTCTTCATATCGCAAATAGCACTTAATTCTTTCCCTGGGCAAATATTATTTATTAACGCTTCGGCAATAGTACAACCAATATTTCCACAGCCTAATAAACCTACTTTCATATTCCATACACCTCTCAATCAAAAATGGGTGATTTTTCAAATCACCCATCTTATTTCTAAAAAGTATCCTTAAATTCCTTCTCTGTCCTAGATACTAAAATTGTGCCTACTAAATCACCCATGCAGTTCAAACTAGTATTTGCCATATCTATTAAACGATAAATTCCTGCTACAATTGCCGCAATTTCAAGGGGTAAATTAAATGCCTGTACAAATATCATTGCAATTACTAGACCACCACCGGGTATACCTCCTGAACCTTCCGAAAGAATCAATCCCACTAATACTATAGATAGTTGGCTCGCTAAACTAAATTCTACTCCCGCAGCTTGTGCAGTAAACATCAAAACACCCGCCAGCATAATAGCTGTGCCATCTTTATTAAGTTGTGCACCTAAAGGTAATGTAAAGGTAAAGATACTTTTAGGGAGTTTAAGTCTATTCTCCGCAACATCTAAAGAAACCACAAGACTTGCCAAACTACTACAGGTTGCAGCTGTTGTTGCATAAAGAGGACCCGATTGCTTTAAAAAATATAAAGGTGACATACGCCCTATGGTTATTAATAATATCATATATATCACAACCATTATCAATTCTGCAGCCCAAACAGCCCCAACGAATTTAGCTAACGGTCCAAAAATAGTAGGACCATATTTACCAACTGTTACGGCTGCTAAGGCACCTATACCAATAGGACCAAAATATAGGATTATTCCAACTAATTTTCTTAAGAGATCAGCAATTATTGTAAAGCCTTTTTGCAAAGGGCCTTTTTGTTCTGCCGGCAATAGTAATGTAACAATACCTATAAAGACAGCAAAAACAACAATTTGTGCAACATTCCCTGAACTAAAGGAAGCAAAAATATTTTTGGGAACAAGGTCTAAAACTATATCAGTTACCTTTGGAACAGAACCTATTTCTTGTGAAACTTTACCTGTCAAGGTTATTCCCACACCGGGCTTTACTATATTCATCATGACTATTCCTATGCTAACGGCAAATGCGGTTGTTAAAAGGTAGTAAGACATGATTTTTACTCCAATTCGCCCAACTATCCTTAAATCAGTTAGACTGGATAAACCCGCTAGGAGATTAAAAAAAACTAATGGGATAGCTGCCATCATAAGAAGTCTTATAAAGAGATCACCTAAAGGCTGAAGAATAGTAGCCTTTTGACCAAATATTAATCCTATAAAAATACCCAAAACCATATATAGAAGAATTTTTGATGCCAATGATAAATTCTTATACCGTTCTACTAAACTCATAATCTCACCTCTCATTTCTATTTTTCACAATCTTCAGAAATAGGTAGTGCTAATTAATCCTTAAAGTCCTCTACCAAATTTAGCAATCTATCAATATCAGATTTGTTATTATAAAAGCTCAGTGATACTCTGATTGAGTCACGTCGAATTGTAACTATTACATTATTAACCGCTAATTTTTCAAAAAGTTCTTTAGTGTGATTGTTTTTTAAACATACAATACCAGCACGTTGGGTTTCTTCGATAGGACTCAAAACTTCAATTCCTAAACTTTGCAATTCTTTTGTGAGATAGCCACCTATCTCTAATACTTTACTTTCAATATTTTTTATTCCTATAGAGTTGATAAAACTAATCCCAGCATTTAAGGCAGTAATGCCTAAATAATTTTGGTTCCCGATTTCATATTTCGTTGCGTTCTCTGCTAAACATAAAGAATATGTTAATGAATCATGCTCAATTGCTACCGGAGCTACCATACCTGACCTAGCAACATATACTGGTGGAATCCTATCCATTATTCCTTTTCTGCAGAAGAAAAATCCGATACCATGGGGAGCTAAAAGTCCTTTGTGACCTGAGGTAGCTAGCATATCTATTCCTAAATTTTTTACATCTACATTAAGAATACCCATTGCCTGCACTACATCAACAACCAAGAGGATTCCTTTTTCATTACAAAGCTTAGCTATAGCTTTAATGTCATTACGATTTCCAGGCATATATGTGACATAGGATACAGCTACAGCTTTTGTTTTTTCATCAACAAGTGCTTCAATATCTTCAACCTTTACTATTCCGTTTTTAGTAGGTGCCCATCGAACTTCCACACCTTTTTTATCTAAGTTTAGCCAGCAGTAAATATTATTGGGATGTTCATTATCATTTAAAATTACATTATCCCCAGGATTAAATGGTATGCTATTTGCAGCAATATTTAAGCCTTCTGATGTATTTTTAGTTAATGCTATTTCCTCGGGTTCTGCATTGATAAGTTTAGCAATGCTTTTTCTTGTTTCTTCAATAGTATTTTTCCATTCTTCTTTATCCCCGCCCATAGTTTGCTGTTTGAGGATATAATCATTCATTACATTGGTAACAGGTATTGGTAGAGCATTTTTATTGGCAATATCAAGGTAGACATATTTCTCTGTTACCGGAAATTGTGCTCTTATTTCTTCCCAGTTCATAAATGTGTTCCTCCTATCAATTTTTTTAACATCTAGATCTTCGGTCATTTTCACCTCCATTAAGTTTAGTTTTTTATTGAAAGCTTATTTCCAAATAAAGGTAAATACTTTAACCCCGATGCAGTGAAAAAGCATACAGTTCTATCTGTATTTTGGATGAATCCCGATTCCCTTAATTTTTTGGCCGCTGCTATTGTTGTAGCACCTTCCGGACTACAGAAAATCCCTTCATTACTAGTAATAAGCATCCATGCATCATATGTCTCTTGGATACTTACAGAAACAGCTGTACCTAATGTTTCTCTTAGAGCTTTTAATACTAGTTCATCTGCAAATGGTTTAGTGGAACGCATCCCACCAGGGATAATATCTACTTCACCCCATGCTTGACAGGTGTTTTTCCCTTCCTCAAAAGCCTTTACTAAAGGTGCACAGCCTTCATATTGGACACAAACAAGTTTTGGAATAAATTCTATTAAACCCATTTCCTTTAGTTCATTAAAAGCTTTCCACATACCAATTAACCCTACGCCACCACCGGTAGGATAAAGAATTACATCCGGAACATCCCAATTAAATTGTTCGGCTATCTCATAACCCATTGTCTTTTTACCTTCCAATCTATATGGCTCTTTCATTGTGTTAACATCAAACCAGCTTTCATTCACATCCATCGCTTCTTTTACTAATTTACTTCCAATTGATATATGCCCACGATAAAGCTGAACATCTCCTCCTACAGCAGAGCATTCTTTTTGAGTACTTTCGGATGCATCCTCAGGTAGAAATATATGGGCATTTATATTACCTCTTTTACAATAAATAGCCCACGCAGCACCGGCATTACCCGAACTAGACATTACAATATCAGTAACACCTAACTCCTTTAAACGGGATACAGATACTGACGCCCCTCTTGTTTTAAAGCTGCTTGAAGGGTTTTTCCCCTCATCTTTAATAAATAAGTTATTAATGCCTAGCTCTTCTCCAACTTTAGGCATTTCTAAAAGGGGTGTTAATCCTTCACCTAAAGTGACAATGTTCTTTTCGTCTTTTACCGGTAGTAAATTTTTATATCTCCAAAGGCTATGTATTTTGCTATCAATTATCTTATCTTTTTGTTTTCTTGCTTCATCAAGATTATATCTGGCAAATAATGATGTTCCACATGTACAAAAATTTATTACTTCAACGGCGGAAAATAAATTCCCGCATTTAGGGCATTCCAAATGGGTAAAAAAACTCAATTTTATCACTCCTATATAAGTTAAAAGATCTATAAAAACTTTTTCATAATTTCAATAAACTTATCAATATCATTTTCATCATTATAAAAATGAATTGAGATTCTAATCTGATCTTTTCTAAGGCTTACGTAAATTTTATTATCTACTAAATATTTATATAATTCAGAAGGTATCTTTACACACTCAAATGCTACTATACCTGACATATTCTTATTTCCGGGGGATGTAATTACTAATCCCAGCTCTTTAAGTGCTTGTCTAAGAAGGTTTACTAATTGTAAAATTCTATTTTCAATTTTTTCAATGCCAATATCCAGTATCATATCTAAGGCGGCGTTCATACCATAAACTGCAGAATAATTAAGACTTCCTATTTCCCACTTTCTAGCATCTTGGATCAAAGATGTATTTATCTTTGTTTGATCATCATATGTATATAATTTGCCTGCGAAAACACTTTCCAACTTAGAGACACAGTCAGAACTACAATATAAGAAACCCATTCCATAGGGACTTAATAACCACTTATGCCCCGATGTGGCCATTGCATCTATACCCATCTCTTTTACATTTACATTCATTGCGCCAAGGGACTGTACTCCGTCAACAAAAAAGAAAATATTTTTCTCGTTGCATACGTCGCTTATTGGCTTTAAATCTACTTTAGAACCTGGCACTGTCGAAACGTGTGAAATTGAAACAACTCTAGTCCTATCATCTATTAGCTCTTCTATATCTGCAGCAGTATAAAAATATTCCTTACTGGATACATTTCGAACTTCAATACCTTTTCGGTCAAGATTAGTCCATGGAAATATGTTACTAACGTGCTCCTGATCGCTTATGATTACATTATCACCCTTAAAATACTTAAGACCGTTTGCTAAGAAATTGAGACCATATACAGTATTAGGTACAAGAGCTATTTCTTCTAGCACTGCATTTATTAATCGCCCGATTTTCTCTTTAACGGCAAGGGTCGTATCAGACCATCTTTCTTTATCTCCTCCGGTCTGTTGCACATCTTTGTAAAATTCCATAATTGAATGTATAACACAATTTGGTACTGATGCTTTATGGGCAACGTCAAAATAAACAGAGTCCTTTGTTACAGGAAATTCCTCACGATAGAAAGTCATTTTTCACCTCCTTTCGCATTAGCATCTTTAATAAACTATGGTTGAATAATTTTGAATCTATTTTTTTTTGCCTTTTCAATATGCTTGAACATTGCCTTTTCAGCAGCCTTACCATTTCTTTCTTTTAATGCACCAATAATTTCGAGTTGCTCATTAATACTATCTTGGTACCTTGATGTTGCTCCCTTCAATCTAATTAAATTAAAGCTTTTTCTGAGGTTGTTAAGTATAGAATTAATTCTACTATTACTATTAAATTGCATAATAGCATTATGTAATTGACCATCTAATTCTAGTAATTCTAAACAATTCTGTTGGGAAGGCGTCTTTGATTTTAGATCAATTAATTGTTTTTCTAAGGGGATCAATAAATCTACATCAATAGTTTGTGCAGCTATTTTTGCTACATACGGTTCAAGCAATTCCCTGATTTGATCCATTTCTAATATATCCTGTAGTGTTATTTGCTTAACAATAGAACCTTTTTTAGGAATAATTGTTATTAGCCCTTCCTGTTCAAGTTTCCTCAGGGCTTCTCTGACCGGAGTTCTACTTACATTAAAAAAATCTGCAATCTCTCGTTCTGTTAACATTGCTCCTTGATGTATTTTTGATGAATATATATCCAGTCTTAACTTTTGGTATATTTTTTCAACCAATGATAAAGTAGATTCTTTTTTCATTCAATTTCTCCCTTGTATACAACATAAGTACAATTGGTATTTGTAATGTATATTAACTCACCCCTAAAAAAGACCACTAATTTTTGTTTTTTTAAACTGATTAATTAAAATACAGAATTGGGATCAGGCTCACTTTTAAACTTCATATTATAAGTAAAGCCAACTTTCGAATAACTCTACTTTTTAAGTTTTTTATACATTTGTCTTAAATCCATATTTTCCATTTTTTTAAAAAATTTTATTTAATATAGGTTTGATAGGATGCGTTAATAATAAAAAAAATAAATATTGCTAAGAGGAATATCATAAAACTTGTTGTATTAATAACATATGTACGTACATGCGTACAATTGAAATTTATGAAAGGATTTGATTTGAATGACATTTCATTCTAAAAATGCAATAACATTTTACAAAGAGTTTACTCGCCAGGAGTCTATACCGGAATCTGGTATTAAACGTGTTGTAGAATTATTAGAATCTGGTCGTCTGCACCGATATAATACTGCAGTAGGCGAAGTATCAGATGTTGCTCTTTTGGAAAAGGAGTATGCGGATTATGTAGGTGTTAGATATTGCGTAGGGCTCTCTTCTTGCGGAAGTGCCATTTACGTAGCTCTTAAGAGTGTGGGGGTTTTGCCAGGTGACAAGGTGCTGTGCAACAGTTTTACTTTGGCACCGGTCCCGGGCGCAATAGAAAACGCCGGTGCATTACCGGTTTTTTTGGAAATCACAGACGGCTACCTAACTGACCTAAATGATTTAGAGTATAAAGCAGCCCATTCAGGTGCAAAGTATTTGCTTTTATCCCACATGAGAGGTCACATTGTAGATATGGACATTGTGACGGATATCTGTAACCGTTATGGAATAATACTTATAGAGGATAGTGCCCATACCATGGGCTGCCGGTGGGATGGCAAATTTACAGGTACGTTTGGAAAGGTAGGGTGTTTTTCCACCCAAACTTACAAGCACATAAACTCTGGCGAAGGAGGACTTTTAGTAACCGACGATGACGATATAATTGCAAAGGCAATCCTATATTCAGGCTCGTATATGCTATACCACCAACATATTTCGAAGCCACCCTCAGAGGTGTTTGAGCGGCATAAAAAGCTTATCCCCAATTCTAGTTTGCGGATGTCCAACCTCGTGGCTGCACTAATTCGGCCACAGTTAGTTGCATTAGACCAGCAATGCCTACGCTGGAATGAACGTTACAATTTACTGGAAGTGGAGCTCGAAGATGTGCCCCACATCTTCATTCCCAAAAGACCAGAGAAGGAAGGTTATGTTGGTTCTTCTTTTCAATTTTCCCTCACTGATACCGACCTTGTTTCTACAGAGCTATTCGTAAAAACATGCACCGAGAGAGGTGTTGTAATTAAATGGTTCGGAAATAAAGAACCAATAGGATATACCAGCACATGGGAAAGTTGGGAATATATTAAGGAGTACCAGCCACTTCCTAACACCCGAAAGGTTTTAGATTTTATGTGTGATTTTAGAATTTCGCTTACATTTAGTCTGGAAGACTGTAAAACTATTGCGGCTATCATACGACAGGTAGCGGTAGAAATTTTTCCATAATGTATGCAGATCAATATAAACAATTAAAAATTCGACCAATTTGCATAGCCTTCTTCTCTAAAGGTCCGATGAAGCTAGTTATAGGAGGGGGGCTCTGGCCCCATCTCTCGTAAAATATACTATATATAGATAATGGGTAAAAAAATAATGGGCAATATTATCACCCATTATACCTAAAGTTTGCAGCTACCTTATATGTGAGTTTCCCATTTACCACATTTACTCCTTTAGCAAGGACAGTAGTTCTTCACTACTACATAGTATTTGCTTTTTCAATGGCTATACGTATTGAAGCTATTATTTTATCTGCTTCTTCTTTTGTAATTATTAATGGAGGAGCAATAAAAATAACATTATTTTGATTAATCATGGATCTAGTCATCTTACCAACTAATACTCCCTGTTTATTAATTTCTGTTATTATTTCAGAAATTATTGTTTCCTTTGCAGGTAGTTTAGTCTTTTTGTCTTCTACAAATTCAATACCAATTAACAAACCTTTTCCACGCACTTCACCAACAATTTCGAAACTTTCAAATTCTTTCATGTTGCTTAATAAATAATTGCCCATTTTTTCACTATTTTCGACAAGATTCTCTCTCTCAATAATATTTATATTTTCCAAAGCTCCTGCGGACATTGCTGCAGAGCCGGGGAAAGTACTTATATCTCTAAAATATCCCATCTTATCAGCTTCATCAGTTATAAACTGGTCAAAGAGAAATTGTTTAGCAACAAATGCTGATAAAGGAACATAACCACTAGTAAACCCTTTAGCAATAGTAACAATATCGGGTTTTACATCAAAGTGATAGTGCCCAAACATTTTTCCTGTTCTGCCAAATCCATTAACTACCTCATCCATCATCATTAACACTTCGTATTTATCACATATTTCTTGAAGGACCTTAAAATATTCTTTAGGAGGAACAAGGATTCCACCACCGGAAGTAATAGGCTCAACAATTATTGCTCCTACAGTATCTTCCCCCTCCTTTTTAATAATGTTTTCCAGCTCAAGAGCACAGTCTATGTTACAGTCAGGATATTTTTTATTGTATGGACATCTATAACAATAACAAGGAGACATTTCTAAAAATCCCGGTACTAAAGGCTCAAATCCTAATTTTCTCTCAGGTTGACCTGTTGCACTTAGTGCTGCAAACGTACTCCCATGGTAATCACGCAAACGTGAGACGATTTTGTATTTATCTTTATTTTTGTATTTCAAGCGAAAATATTGCCGTACCATTTTAAATGCCTTTTCATTAGCTTCAGACCCTGTGTTTGAGTAAAATACTTTTTGAAAATCGGGCAGTATTGAAATAACCTTTTGGGCCAATCTTATTGATGCAGGGTTACCAACCGTTGGAGCAAAAAATCCTAGTTTGACTAATTGTTCACTTACACTATCAGCAATTGTTTTTCTACCATAACCAACATTAACTGCCCATACTCCTCCTGATGATGCATCTATATATTCTTTACCATGAATATCTTTAATTATACATCCTTTTCCTTCTACTATAATTTGGGGATCTTCATGCTGGAATTTACTGTGATTTGTAATATGATGCCATAAATGTTTTTTATCCATATCTATTAGTTCCATATTTGATAGCAGTGTTGTTTTGTTTTGCATAAAAACCAATTCCTTTCTTTTTAATTATTATCTAATCCAAGATTTTTAATAAATAACATGCCATCTTTGATGGTTCGTATGTCCACTCATGTTTTTTGTTAAAAAAATTTATGTAAGAATACTCTAGCCATTATTAAAAATATTTTTTATATATCAACGCACTTTCTTGATTTATGAAGTCCTCTACTTATTATGTGGATACAAGTTAATAACTTAATAACTCACACCCATAACATCATGGTTAAAATATAAATTTGAGCTGCTTGGGTAAGTTGTTCAATAGAAACCTTTTCGTTTTCTTTATGAGCACAGGCGATATCTCCAGGGCCAATAATAACTGCATCTATTCCATTTCTGCGAAAAATTGTTCCATCTGTTGTACCCGAGAACCCTCCATATAGTAGTGGTATATTTAGACAATCATATGCTCCACTAATTACCTTAACCAGTTTGTCATCATGTGAAGTATCCCACGGCTCCCTTCTTTCAATTACATTAATCACTGCTTCAAATCCATTTATTTCTTCTTTAATTTCACTAATTAGTTTTTCCATTTCACCCCATATATCATCAGGCATTTGGCCTGGTACCAATCTTGCGTCTACTGTAATTGTACATTTATCAGGAATTATTGCATGCCCGAGGCCGCCATTAATTAAAGTATTCTGCCAAAAAGAATTTCCTAATATATCATGTGGCTGATGAGGAACTCTATAATTGTTTATTTTTTTAGCAAGTATAACAGCTCTATCAATAGCATTTATCCCTGCTCCTTGTTTGGATGCATGAGCTGCTCTTCCTTCAACTGTTACCTCAGCCCAGGTTCTGCCTTTACATGCAGTAACTAATTCCATATTAGTAGGTTCACAAACAATTATTCTTGAAGCATCAGAAATCAAATTGCTTTTGACTAATGCTTTTGACCCTAGCATCATTCCTTCCTCATCAACAGTAGCTGCTAGAATAATATCACCAGGCGGCTGTATTTTATTTTTTGCCAACGTTGCCATGGCAACCATAACTGCACCCAAACCACCTTTCATATCTGAAGCTCCTCTGCCATAAATATAACCATTATTTAATTCACCACTAAATGGCTCAGTATTCCAATATTTCCGCTCCTCTCCTTCTACAGGAACTACATCCATATGACCAGTAAACATAATAGGGGTAGATATCCCCTTACCTTTTAATCTAGCAACAACGTTACATCTTTCAGGAAGAACTTCTTGGATATTTGTTTTAATACCATTTGCTTCCATATAACCTATTACATATTCTACTACCTGTTTTTCTGCTCCAGGTGGTACTACACTTGGGATTCTTATCATATCTTGGACGACTTTAATAAGTTCATTAGTTTCAATAAGATTATGGCTATTACATCTAATCAAAATTTAACCTCCTCATACTTTAAAAATAAATGCTTTTCATTACTTTAATAACATCGTAAATTTTGTCATTACCCTGAGTATCCACCCAGGAGTCTAGGTAAATATAATATAAGATTAGGAAAAACTAGCGTCAATAGCAGCACGCAAATAATCAGTGCAAAGAGGTATGGCAGAACTGCAATAGAAATTCTTTCTATAGAAGTGTCAGCTATTCTCATTACTATAAAAAGCACTAAACCTAAAGGGGGTGTTAGCATTGCGATTTGATTAGTCATTACCAAAATAATACCAAACACAATTGGATCAATTCCTATTTGGATTAATAATGGTAAAAAAATAGGAGTCACTATTACTACTGTTGCTAAGGTTTCCATAAACATACCTACAACAATTAAAAATAATATTATCATAAGTAGTATTAAAATGGGTTCCGAAGTAATTGATAGCATTGCTACAGATACTTTTTGCGGAACTTGAAGCATTGTTAGAAACCTTCCGAAAAACATCGATACACCAATAACAACTAAGATTACTGCACTTGATGAGTTAGTTACTGATATGCTTTCAATAAAGCGTGTGATATTTAATTGTTTAGTAATAAAAAATCCTACGAAGATCGCATAAACAACTGCCACAACCGAAGCTTCAACAGGCGTAAAAATCCCACCATAAATACCACCTAGAATTAATACTGGAGCAAATAGTGACCACTTTGCTTGCCAAAAGTTTCTAAAAAAATCCTTAACTATAAAGGGTTCTTTGCTTCCAGTTATACCTTTAATACGTGCCATTATGTATGCAGTGATCATTAAAGCAATACCAGTTATTGCACCAGGGATAAACCCTGCCAAAAACATATTAGCAACCGAAACATTTGCTACCACACCATAGACAATCATAGGATTACTTGGAGGTATCAAAACACCCAGAGTACCACCTGCACAAGTTACTCCAGTGGCATAGTCTTTACCGTACCCCTTTTTTAACATCGATGGTATCATCATGGTACCTACAGCAGCCACGGTACCTCCTCCTGATCCAATCATAGCCGCAAAAAACATGCATCCCACAATAGTTACAATTCCCAAACCTCCGCGCACCCTCCCAATAATGGCATAAACTACTGAGACTATTTGGGCAGCCATGCCTCCTCTCTCCATCAACGAACCTGCAAAGATAAATCCTGGTATAGCTAATAAAGGAAACATTCCAGAGACTTTATATAAATCTAAAGGAAGTATTGACAGAGGGATATCTGAAAAAAGGAGCGCAATAACTGTCGCCATACCTATCGAAACATAAATTGGAACTGCTAACAGGAACATAGAAAATAATATCACCCAAATCAGTATGTCAACAGTCATTTTTCACCAAACCTTTCGTGAGAGAATCTGTATATCCATACTTAAGACCATTATAATGACGGTCAATGATACGATAAGACTGTAGAAGAAAAGTAATGGGGATAACGCTAAATATCCATCTAAGATCCCATCTAGCGGCTCCAGATCTAAACGGCATATCAGCCATACCATTAACCAATTTTACTCCTTCCATAGTTATAATAATGCAGAATAATAACCAAATAAAATCAGCTAACAATAAAATATATTTTAAATATTTTTGAGGAAATACTTTAAGTTGGGCAGTAATTCTAATATGTTCATTTTCCTTTGCTGCCAAACTTGCACCAATATATACCATAAATAAAAAGGCAAAGCTTGCAGCCTCAGCCGTCCAAGCAAGTCCCAATGCACCTTTAAATAAATAACGATTAAGTACCTGCATAAAAAGTAATATCATCATCGTAATTAAACAAATACCACACAAGATTTCTTCCACTCTATATAAAACCCATTTTAGCTGTTTCATACTCCACCCCTAAATATTAGATTACACTTGAAGCAACTAAATGAAAGTGATGCACAATATAACTATATCTTTTAATAAATTCAGAGTTTTGTCTTGGAAAAATAAATAATTGTGCAGCACTTTACACTAATCATTAACATCTTATTTCGATGTCATATTTAAATTAAAAACAAGTTATTTAGGAAGTTCTCTGCCAACTACATCCATTATTTTGCCTAATAACTCAGTCCCACCGATTTCGTTATAAAATTCAGGCCAAATTGTCATCGCTTTTTCCATCCATACTATTTCATCTTTTGGTACTCCACTAAACTTCATTCCTTTCTCTTCTATTAAAACTCTCAACGCTTCATCTTCTAACTTTTCAAAGACTTCCCTAGATTGCACTGAAGTTTCTTTACCCGCTTTTAAAACTGCATCCTGTAAGTCTAGAGGTAAACCCTGGAACCACCGTTCATTTACAACCACATGGTAAATTGCTGGTTTATAATGAAGAGCTGTAATATAATCCGTTACCTCAAATAATTTAACAGAGAGTATTATTGAATATGGATGACACGTACCATCCACAACACCCTGCTGTAGGGCACTAAAGGTTTCATCCCAGGCAACAGGTGTCGGCTGAGCACCCCAAGCTCCATAAGTTCCTACCATAATTGGATTGGGAGGAACTCGAATTTTCAAACCTTGAATATCATCAATTGTTTCTACAGGCCTTTTTGAGTTGATAGGATTTCTAAAACCTTGAGCAAACCAAATTATAGATCGATTCCCCGACTCTTCAATAAGAGCATTATCTAAATCATCCCAGAGTGTATCAATTGTTTTGTATATCTCCTCGTAACTCTTAAACAAATATGGTAAATCAAATGTACCGATGCTTTTCGAAAAAGATGCAGTATTGTTTGAGGTTATGGAAGTAGCTTGGATAACCCTATTCTGTACATCTTGGAAACCTCTTTCTTCAGAACCTAATTGTCCCGCTGGATAAATCTCTACTTCAATACGGCCATCAGAATATTCTTCAACTAATTCTTTAAATTTTACAGCAGACCAATGGTGAGGATCCTCAAGTGTAGGGCTAGTACCATGACTGTACCTCATTACAATCTTGTCATCCTTTACTTTCTCAGATCCTTTGTTTTCCGAAGGTTTTTGGTCCCGATCTGATGTATCACTACAACCAGCCACTACAATCAAACCCAAGCCAACCAATAAAACTAAACATATAAGCAACGTTTTATTAATCTTTCTCATTACAATAACCTCCCTTTTGTTTTTGTATTATTTACTTAGTTACTTCTCAACTATTTTTAAGGTGCCAAAAACAGATAATTCAACCTTTTCTTGATTTTCATCCTCTACACTCCGTTTTTTTATTTTATTGATAATAGAATTACCAATTTCTCATATTATCCATGTTAATAGCAGGAGCAAATATCCCTAAAAATTCGAAGTCTTCATCACCAATATTTTTGGTTTCATGATACGCTTTCGGTGGTATATATAGCGCTGAATTAGGCTTTAAAATATATACTTCTCCCTCTATAGTTACGGACCCTTCACCCTTAAGACAATAATAGACTTCAACTTCCTCTTCATGTACATGTTTAGGACCTATCTGACCAGGCTCAAAACGAAAATAACCAATACTCATGTGAGCGTTAGGTATAGTAACGTTATCAAAAAATATTGTTGCGTAACGAGTAAATGGTTCTGGAGCTTTATATTCAATTAGTTTTGCTTTCTCAAATAACAATTTTCCCCCTCCTCTCCTTACTTTTTTAACCCTAAATAAAATTAAAGCAATATTAGTTAAATCACCTCTTTCTTTACTAGCTTTTTAATTATGAAGGTATGTACTTTCTATTTTAGGGTTGTTTGGTTGTCTGTACATCTTTATATTCTACATGCTGACAAATTCTCCTTCAAAAATTTATTTATTTTTTGAATTGTTTAAAATTTTTAATAATTTATTTTTAAAAAAAAATTTCATAAGCAATGCTTATGAAAAAAAATAAACAAAATCTAAGATTTATATTAAAAAGGGGGGACAGTTTAACAATTAACATTGGGTTGTGTAGTTGTGCGGTTGTTCGTACATATTTAGTAATAATTACTTTCTGCTTTTACTTAACAAACTCCTTCTTTCTTTAAAAAAAATTGTGATGATCTTTATATTTTCTTTCTATCAAAACTTACAACAAATGCATACATATCCGGCCTATATATACTTTGCTCATATTCTATTGTATTGCCATCTTGATCATTGTTAATTCGCTCAATAAATAACACCCACATTGTATTTGGAATATCTAATAATTCACATTCTTCCTGGGTAGGTACTCTAGCAGTAATAATCTGTTTAGCTTCCCAAAGCTTTAATCCGCTTTGGTTCTCAAGCAAATTATATGTCGAAGCGTTATTAAGGTTATGCTGAGATAATTTATAGCCAATTTCTAAAGGATAATAGTTATATTCAATACCAATCGGAACCTCATCTGCATATCGAACTCGCTGTATAAGATAAAAGTTATCTGCTCCTAATGTTCTTCCAACTTCCTTCGGCGATGATGTTTCATGTTGGGTTAATACTCTTATATCGGGTTTCATTCCCATTTCATTTACTATTTCAGAATAAGTTCTAAAACTACCCAACCACTCTTCAACAGGTTTAAATGAAATAAATGTTCCTTTACCATGAACCTTCTCTAATATTCCATCGTCTACTAGAGCTCTAATTGCCTGTCTTACTGTTGATCTAGCCACTGAAAATCTGTTCATTAGCTCTAGTTCACCTGGGATTTTTTCTTTATAAATTCCACTCATAATTTCTTTCTCTAATATTAACCTTATTTGTACATGTAATGGAATATGACTTTTATAATCTACTTCCAATATTTTCACCTCTTAAGCAATTATTTTATTTTCAAAATTCATTATATATTATAGCTATTCTAGTAAACAATATAATTATTTTACAACAATAGATCATTCTCTAAGAATATAAACTTTCTGTATGAAATTAACTCTACAGGATAAGTAATTAGCTTACTCCTAGTGAGAACCAATATTAATAATCCCTTGTCTTTATTTATATATTAATTTCGCCATCCTTTTCAAGGGTTGGTAATTCTAAATCCACTAATTCAGCGTATTTTAAACCACTACCTGTATTTAGAATGCACACTGTTTCTTTTGGTTTAATATAGCCTGAGTCTAATAATTTATACGTAGCTGTAATAGCCGCTGCTCCTTCGGGGCAAATAAACATGCCTTCTGTTCGTGCCAATTCTTTCATTCCTAATAGAATTTCCTCATCACTAATAGCTAGAGCTGTTCCACCACTTTCACGGATCGCCTCTAAAACCAAGGCATCTCCCAGAACTTTAGGTGCTCGTAAGCCACCAATTACAGTTTTGGCATTTTCATAGAACTCAGCGTGATTTTTACCCTGTTCAAATGCATCTACAATTGGCCTGCAGCCCTCCGCCTGTACTGATACAAGTCTAGGCCTCTTTCCTGTTAACAAGCCAAGAGCCTCCAGCTCTTTAACTGCTTTCCATATTCCAATTATACCTACGCCTCCACCGGTAGGATAAATAATTACATCTGGCATTTCCCAGTTAAATTGTTCTGCAATTTCGAACCCCATTGTCTTTTTACCTTCAATACGATAAGGCTCCTTTAAGGTGGCAACTTCAAACCAGTTATACTTTTTTGTACCTTTAGCTATTATATTTCCAGCATCGGAGAGTAGCCCTTTTATTAAAAAGGTAGACGCACCTGTAATAAAACACTCCTTTTTAGCTAACTCTGTAGCATCTTTTGGCATAGCAACAATGAGTTCTATTCCGGCTTTTCTTCCATAGGCTGACCAAGCACCTCCAGCATTTCCAGCAGTAGGCATTGCAATTGTCCTAATTCCCAGCTCTTTTGCCTTTGATACTCCAGCCGAAGCACCTCTGGCTTTAAATGTACCAGTTGGGTTTAATCCTTCATCCTTAATAAATAAATCGATACTTAGCTTTCTACTTAAATTATCTGTCTTAATTAGCGGAGTACACCCTTCCCCCAGTGAAACAATATTATCTTCCTTGATGACGGGTAAAAGTGCCTTGTAACGCCACATATTCCAGGAGTGAGTACTTTTTTGATTTAATAATTCTTTTGTAAAAACCTGTTTTGCTTTTTCTAAGTCATATCTTACTAATAAAGGTCCACCACATTGGCAAAGGTTTATGGCTTTTTCATGGGAAAATGTCTTTTCACATTTAGAGCAACTTAGGTGGCTAATAGAGCTTACCATTTGAAAACCTCCTTCTATTATTAAAAACCTATTAAATTATAATTTTTCAGAATACTTTATTAAAGTCACCTATTTCATATTCTGAAAAGCAATTGCATATTCCTTCTCTCACCCAACTATTTACCTAATAGAGAAGCTAGGAGAAGAGTGTATAAAAGAAGAAACAACTGACAAAGCATTTGTCAGTTGTTTCTTCCTTCTAAATATAATAAAAATCTACACCATTATCTTGCAAATATTATTTGTAAATTCCACTGGATCCTTTATCGGTAATCCTTCGATAAGCAGAGCTTGATTATATAATACATCGGTATATAAGCTGAGCTTGTCTTTGTCGTTTTCGTAAGCCTCTTTCAATGCTTTAAACACATCATGATGTGTATTTATTTCTAAAACTTTATCTGCTTTTATATTCCCACTATCATTATTAGGCATGGAGTTTAGTATTTTCTCCATCTCAATTGTTAGTTCACCATCAGATGATAAACACACCGGATGATTTTTCAACCTTTTTGATGCCCTAACATCCTTAACTTTATCTGACAAAAGACTCTGCTTCATCAGCTCAAACAGTTCCTTATTATCTTTCTCATCCGATTCAGAGGGCTTTTCATCTTCTTTAATATCTAGACCTAAATCCCCACTGGATACTGACTTAAATTCCTTTTCTTTATAGTTCATTAACATTCTTACTGCAAATTCATCTACATCATCGGTAAAGTACAGCATTTCATA
>LADT01000049.1 GCA_000961765.1 Clostridiaceae bacterium BRH_c20a
ATAAACCTTAAATCATGCTTTTCTACTATTAAATATAAACATTATCATCATTAAAATTGTTTATGTAAAAGAGAAACTTTAAGTTAGTATATTTTATTACGTTTTCACCAGTTTTTTCTGTTTGACAAACTAAATTAATAATTGTTATAATATCAGACGTAGCAATAAATCTAGGAAAAAATTGTTCAGAAACAAGTAGTTAGTAGTCTATAATCCGACTTCTGACTTACGAACTCTGACATCCGTATCTGGGGGCATAGCTCAGCTGGGAGAGTACTAGACTGGCAGTCTAGGTGTCGTGGGTTCGAGTCCCATTGTCTCCACCAAGTAGACAAACCTGCTTTTTTAACTTAGTTAAAAGAGGGTTTGTCTTTTTTATGCCCTAAAATGGCTATTTTGTATAAGTTTTTTCCTTGAGATTTAAAAAGTGAGGGCTTATTCCTCTATAACTCAAATCCATAACATGATTTAATGTAGGTTTTAGGCTGCCAGGAGAAATACTTCAACTAATAAACTCACAAATAATAATGTTTAAAAGGAGGATCTCATCGATGAGAATTCCTTATGGTTTTACTGTAGATAATGATGGCAAGGTTACTATTGACAAAACACAGGCTCAGATTGTTCAAATGATTTGTAGAGAATACCTTAACGGCAATAGTCTTGGCGGATTGTCAAGAATGTTGGAAAGCCGAGGTATTCTCTCGCCATCTGGAAATACATGTTGGGGGCGAGCTGCAATCGATAAACTGTTGTCTAGTTCAAGGTATGTTCCGTTCATCATTAGTTTGGAACTATATACTGCAGTACAATTTGAAAAAGCAGCACGCTCAAATCAAGAACTTAATAATGACGGAAGCACACAGCGGAAGGCCATCCGGTACAATTCCAAGAATGTACTGAGTGGTCTTTTAGTTTGCGCAGAATGCGGTGCGAATTATCGCAGGATTACATGTCGCTCCGGAGAAGTGGTATGGCGTTGCGCGAACCGTGTGGAGCGTAGAACCTGCACACAGTCTCCATCAATTGCCGAGCAGGATATAACCCTATTGATTTGCCGTGAACTTGGCATGGATACTTTTGATGCAGAGCATGTCAGAAATTCGCTGAACCAAATCCTGATCGAACACTCCGGATTACTCTCTTTTGAGCACAAACATGTTCAGCGCTTTTCAACTCTCTACGAATAAAATATAATATGAATATATTCAGGGTTTGTTTGGATGGGGAGATGAGAATGTTGACCGAGGAAGAAAGAGCAGAAGCTATTTGGACATATTGTATATCAAGAGAAAAAGTCTTAAAGCGTCTGGTTGAGAAAAATATAATGCCTCAAGACCTCGCGGATACACTTTCCGAAATGATGCTTGAGCAGCTGAATGTAAATGATATACCCGAATTTCGTCGTTTGTCAGTCGGTGAAGTTATGGCTGCGTAGCACGTTCAAATTGTTTCTCCAGATAACACTTACATGTCGTTGACCGAAATAGCCCGGAAGAAAGATACGGAAGTGCCAAGTTATATCATTCAAAGCTGGCTGCGAAACTATGGAACAATTGAATTCCTTCGTCTGTGGGAGAAAGAGAGTAATCCCAATTTTAAAGATGAAGAATGCACCGCGCTGGTTGAAAAAATGAAATCCAGCTCTTTTACGCTGACACTCAAGCAATGGACTGCAAACACCGGTGCGATAGGAATTACATCGAAGCAAGGCAAAAACGGCGGTACCTTTGCCCACCCGGACATTGCCTGTGAATTCAGCATGTGGATTGATCCGACATATAGTCTGGATGTCATCAAGAAGTTTCGTATGGCAAGCATAGGGCAGTAGTTATAGAAAGTTGGTGATTTTTATGAAGAATAAAAAGAAGAAGGTAACACCAAAACCAATTAGAACTTCTATTGATGAAATAGAACAGTCTCGAACAGGTGGTCAAATTGCGCTTTCAGGATTTAGCTATCAGTTTCTATATTCCTGTTTTTTAGTATTATCTATATTAGATGATAATACTATTATCCGCTTTGAAGGAATTGAGGATATAGACCACTACAAATGCGAGATAACATCCAAAACCAGCACCCATATTCAGCTCAAATTCTCTACTCAAAAACAAGATGCGAGTTTTCTCAAAGATGTTCTAAAGAACTTTTTAGAAGTATACTTGGTTAATTCTTCTAGAAAATTTAAATTGGTATATGATTTTGATGTGGCCAAAGGTAATCTGAGCAGAATTTTAAATCATAATTTGGACAAAGACTCAAAATCATATTGGAAAAAAGTAATTGATGATATCAAGAAGGAAAATTCATCTTGGAATTGGAATGGATTTTCTTTTGATGATTTTATCGGGATGCTTCATTTTGAAAAACAGAATAAGAGTACTTTATCTGATATGATTGAGCAAGTACTGATAAAAAACTATGATATTTCGACAGGCAACCATGCTATATTTGCAAACGCCTTAAAAGTATGTTGCCTTGAGAAAATGGAACGTCGTGAAACCATTAATAAATCGGAATTAGAGACTATTATTCAAAATGTAAAAGATGATATAAGCAAAGGCCCGCAAAATCCTGCGCATAACTGGATTAAACGGGTGTCCTTTAATTTATCTGATGAAAAAAATGACCTTAGCTACTTTGAAGGGAAAAAAGCCACTCCCCAGGACATTGCTATGAAGTTGCCCGTTAGGCGTATAAACACGGAAAGGGAAATAGGAGAATCTATCAGGAATAACAGAGTAACCGTTATTAAAGCGTCAAGCGGTCAAGGAAAAACAACTTTGGCATTGCAAGTCGCTTATAACCTCTGTAACGAGTATTCAATTTATCAACTGTTGTGGTGTAATGACATTAAGGAACTTCATAATATTGTACAATATTTTAAAACCAGAGTTAAACTTGGTGAAAAACCATTGATTCTTATAGACAATTTGGATGCACAATTACAAGAATGGAACCAATTAGCGCAATACTTGCAGGAAGAAGTAGCTTACAACTATAAGCTATTACTTACTACAAGAGAGGATGATTGGTATAATTACAGTGGTAATCTGAGCAATGTGAAAAGATTGCAAGTAGTAAAACTTTTTCTTAATGAAGAAGAAGCAAAAGGTATTTTTGAAATACTTCAAAAGGCTGGAAAACTCCATCAGGCTATTACAAATTGGTATGGCTCTTGGGAAAGAGTTGTGGATAAAAAACTACTTATTGAATATGTCTACCTACTCACCCACGGTGAAATGCTTTCTGATAGAATTGCTAATCAGATTTCTAAACTTAATGATGCAGTTACAGGCCGGGTGAAATGTGAGATTCTGCGAAAGGTATGCTTTGCAGATGTTTGTGGTATTAAAATTTCAGTAAAAAAATTAATTTCCAGTCTAGTTGAAAAAACCGGTAGTGATTATGGTGAACTTCTAAAAAGTATTGAAAACGAATTTTTGATTCGGGTTGATGCAAAGGAGAAATATGTTGAGGGTTTACATCCTGTGCGCTCACAGCATATTGTTGATAAACTACATGAATTTATAGAAATAAATGATACAGCCATACAAGTCGTACAACTGGCAGACGCTTCATACCTACCTAAGTTATTCTCTAAGCTCCCTCAAGTAGTTTTTGATAACAAAGAGAATTTTTACTCTGAAGTTGCTGGAATACTTTGGAATGCGGACAATCATGAAGCATATGTGTCCGCATTAAAAGGCTCATTGGCTGGAAGTGTGATGCAGTATTATCATCAAAATCAAGAGGCTTTTGATGACGCCAATAACCACGGTGGATTGTTTCTATTAGCAACAGAATTAAATCCATTTACTAAATTCAAAGAATTTGGCTACGCATTGCAAACGTTGGATGATTTAAAGAAGATAACTCCAGATAATGCGAATATTCAATATCTATGTAATCTTAGAGACTCAGCCACTAAAATAAGACTATCCGAAACAGACATTTACTATTTCAGCAAGGCGATATTCAAAATTTTTGAAGGGCAAACAATTATTCAAGATATCCCCTCATTTGCGATGATTGCGTATTGGCTGCTTAACATTGACAGTAGTTTTAATATAGCCTCCAAAATTTGTTTAGATGATGTGTGGGTAGTCAAAGACACCTACTCTGCTGAAATTATAGCAAATATTATGTACACTTGTTTTTGCGGAAATCGGGAAACTTATATGAAATTTGTGAAAGATAATCTGCCACTGATTATGGGTTATTTTAAAAGATCCACTACTTCATTGAAGTTATATTTAAATGAAGACTCCAATGAAATTCACGTTGAGTACATACTTTTACCAAGCAACATCAGAAAAGGAAACGAAGAAAGTGTTTCAAGAATAAAATCTATTTGCAAGGCACTACCCATATTCGATAGATATTGTGCCGATGCCATTCAACCTAAACTCGATATATTGTCAGGGTATGAGATTCCTGATAATGCACATAAAACAATGCCTATCAGAAACGTAATTATCATGTTCCATCAAGAATTCGCATCTATATGGGATAAAACTATTATGTCAAATTATGAATGCGCAAGTATCTTTGATTGGCTAAACAATTGGATACGCGTACGTAAAAATATTGTTATATTTTTTGAAAGTTGCATCAACGCATTTTATAGGCTTTTGGAAGGTAAGCCTATTGGGAATTTAGCAACATTAATGGCTGATTTACTGGAAGATATAAATAAATTTTTAATTAAGGAACAGCGATACCCAAATCAAGATAGACCATTTGAAGAGAAAGCAACAATTCCGGAAGGATTAAGCAAAACTAAAACAGACTACTTTGGAAGTATACAGAATTTTTCAAATCAGTTGGTTAAATTTATTCAACGTGATAAGGAGCAAAGCAGATTAGCACTAATCAATTTGACTTCTGCCCAAAGCTCATTAGAGAAAATGCAAAAATATTTCGGGGATATCGCGTATGAGCAGCAATTGCTTATTAAAGAACACGAAGAATTATGTATTTTAGAGGAACGCGGCCTTCAGCAACTTATGATCACATGTCAATACTTCCAAGAACATACACCAAGCAAATATTTCAGCAAATATACAATAAATTCTTGGTATCGTAGCAATTATGAAAAGCTTCTATTTGATGTAAAGAATACATTGAGTGACTTGTCTCAAGAATTCTCAATTTTTTTTCCTGAGCGATATTACCATGACGGCATTCTAAAGTATTATCCAATAATTACGATGAATTTAGATGTCATGGATTCGGAAGCTCTTATCAAATTTTTATACTTATGCACACCACTTACTGAGTTCAACTTTGATTATTTGATAATAGCCTGCTGCAATAAACAAAAGCAAATTGTTCATGGTATAAAAGTGACAATGAATTTTTTAAAGAATTTTAAGACAGCTATTGAAACAGAAGACGAAGAACTGATAAAGACAATTTCACTGCCTTTTCCAGAGGAAATAGGCAAACAGTTTTTAGATTGTTTTATCGAACAATATGATTTATTTGTCCATACTCCCTCTGGATATGAGGGAATAGATAGTATCTTAGAATTGTTATGGGAATTTTCACGTTGCTCAAAAGAATTATTTTCTGAATCTGACGTGGATTATTTGGCATCTATAAAAAAATGTTTAGAGGAAAAAGTTTTTAATGAGCTAAAAACCTTTAAAAACAAAGTACCTGATGATGAATACCACGAATTAACTCAGATTTGTGAAGCTACATTTAGTGGGTCTCCCTTTGATGATACCCAACTAAATAATTATTACAGCAAACTTATTTCAAGAGCTTTAGCAAGTAGCAAATAATATAAAGTAGATCACGCTATTAGGGTTGATTGGTTTCCCATTATCCATAATAATCAACTCTTTTGTGGCATCTTTTTTTACCTAACTTCTTAGTTTATAATAAGCAAAAGGACTTGAACCCTCGTGGTTTGAGTTTTTTTTGTTTTCTCATTGCATATGTATTCATTTTGACAACGTATCAATATTTGGATAGAATATGAGTATAAACCGAGTGGAGGTGCTGTTATGGCAACTATCAGGCCAAGTTCAGACTTACGCAATAAATACAATGAAATCTCAGAGTTTTGCAATAAATACAATGAGCCGGTGTTTATCACCAAGAATGGTACAGGGGATCTGGTTATCTTGTCAAATGCAGAGTATGAGCGTTTAAGCGGAAAATATGAACTGTACCGCCTACTTGACGAAGGTCTGGCATCCATGAAAAAAGGAACAGGTCGTCCGGTGAAGGAAGTATTTGCTGAGATTGAGAGGGAATTCGGCTTTGACAGAGTATAAGATTGTCATCGAATTCCCTGCTCAAAGGGATTTGCAAGATATTCTCCGTTATATAACGGACACGCTGAAAGAACCTGTGGTTGCCAGACGAATTTATACATCTATCAAGGATCAGATTCTGGCGCTGAGTCAAATGCCGTTGCGGCATAGCGTTGTTCAAAATCAACCGTATGCCGCAATGGGCGTCCGCAAGCTGTTGGTTGAAAACTATATCGCATTCTATATTATTAATGAAGCAAAGTGTGAAGTTCACATTCTTCGTATCCTCTATAACCGTAGAGAGTGGCAGAATATTTTATAAAACAACTGATAGAGAAAATCAGGTTGATCGGTAATGTGAAGTTTATACCGCTGCTGAAAGTCTGGAGGAAGCTGAGTATAAGAAGGTACAGGATCAAATTCAGAGAGTTATAGATTATTTCATGATTTAGCAATAATACGAAGTAGAAAACTAGCATCTATATTCACCTAACTTGCCACAAAAAATTGAAACAAAGGGACTTGAACCATCGTGGCTTAAGTCCCCTTGCATTATACGCTTATATGATATCCTTAGAAATTTATATGCAGAAAAATCTATCACAACAGCCATTCATAATTACGCTTGCCGTAAATAATGCGGCGGATCTGTACTGTATCTGACTTTATAACAAAGAACACTATATAACTTTCTGCAATCAAGTACCTATAGCCTTTAGCTTTCAGAGCTACATCCCGTACAAATGGACATCGTTCGGGCATTTCGGAGAGACTGCTTATTCTTTCTATAATTAAATCATAGTATTTGATTGCGGCCTGTGGTGACAGTGTATTGAGGTAGCTTACAACATCTTTTAAATCGGTTTTAGCATGAGAATATATCCTGACTTTATACTTGCCCATGTACGTTGTTCCTCAACTGCTTTGCAACCTCAAAAAAATCCTCGCCCTCTGCGCCGTTTGCGATTTCTTCCTCTGCCTCGGCGAGCTTTGTGTACAGGGTTATAAGTGCCTGCTGCCGCTCGAAGGTTTCAACACTCATTACAACCATATCACCGACACCGTTTTTAGTAATAAAAACCGGCTCCCGTGATGTATGACAAAACTCTGAAATGTCATTGGCGTTATTTCTTAAATCAGAAATGGGTCTGATGTTCGGCATATTCAAACGCTCCTTTTATCATTATTTATAATTATATAATATCAGAATAATGAGAGGCACGTCAACGAACAAAATATTTAAACTTGTAAGGAAGCTTATATAGTTTTAAAAGCGTAGTATAGTTAAAAATTGTATGTTTGTCGTATGAGCATAAACCAAAGTAAATGGCTGGCATCTATATTCACCTAACTTGCCAAGAAAAATAAAGGCTTGCAGGGTTTTAACATAACACTGCAAGCCTTGTTTTTATGTATTTGACACACTAGCGATATTATTCTCACTGACTATCAAAGAATATTAAAATATTTGAGATTAGTAAATTTATAAGAATTGGTTTTCCCAGTATAGACTCTTTTGAGAAATATAAGTTGATAAAGAATTTTGATAAATTGGGTAGACTTTTAAACCTGAAAGAGGCTAAGAGATATTAAACGAGGGCAGGGCAAATGAGAGCAAAAAAAAGTCTCCCTGCTTAAAAGTGAGTGGGTGTTGAAGAGTTCCTGAGGATTGATGAACTTAATGATTGGATAAAAGCACTAGCATCAAAGGGAATTAAAAAATAGATTTACCTAGTAAAAATATATTTACAGCAGAACAAAAACCTTCGTGGGTTTTAGCTTTTGTTAAAGTGGGTAAATAAATTATAAACCACTCTCTTAAAAAGCAGGGAAATATTACAATTTATAGAATAATATAAATATTAATAGACAGACCCATAATAAAGGAGATCGGTATTGTTTTTTACTAGTGTTGAATTTGCCGAAATATACAAAATATTTAAGGATTTGCCCCCTTTTACAAAGAACACAATTTGGATTTCCGTTATAATTTTGCTGTTATTTCTTATTGGATTAATGGTATGGCGTGTAAAAAAAGGTGATGAGGTAATTCTTTTTAAAGGGTTAATCCAGCTAAAACCGAGTACAGAAATTACGAAATTGAAGGATCTTTGTAGTGAAATGAAAAGCATTAATCATGAGTTGCTTAAAATATCAAAACAAAAAGCTCAATTATTATTTATAAAAAACGAGATAATTAAAGAGTTAGTTACTATAAATTGTATAAAGGATTTTAACGATATTGATACTAGAGTTAGCTATCTTTATGATTTTTTATTTAGTGCCATCTCACGAATAATAACAAAAGATAGAGATAATATGCATAAAGTTGCCTTTTTTGTACCGGATAACGAAAATAAAAGATTAATTATCGCTTGGGGTAACGGTTATTCTCGTGAAAAGATGTTAAAAATATCATTAGATATAGATGATTCCGCAGCAGGAAGAGTCTATAAAACTGGGACTGATTATAATTGTGGCAACGTTCGCAAGGATAATATATTTAAAAACTATTCAGGAGATAAATTAGATTATTGTTCGTTAATTTGTGTGCCTGTAAGATTTAAAAACTATATTGTTGGAGTTTTAAGTGTAGATGGAGTAAATGAAGGATCTTTTGATAGTGATGATATGGATTATATCAGGTATTTTGCTGATATAAATGCTTTAATTTATTCGGCTAACTTTATTATTGAAGAACGTAAAGAATTGTATATAATAAAGAATACACTAGATACAGAAGAAGGAGGGGGGTTGCATGACGCCGAAAGGAGCAAACTTCGTTCATAAGAAACCTACTATTTGTGAATCTTATTTTGATGGCAAGGCGACATTAAAAGAATGCCTACGTCACCTTCCACAGATCGAAACAGGAGACCGGACCAGGAGAGCAATAGAGCAAAGAGTACAAAAAGTCAATGCTCGCTTCGACAGAATTATAAAAAATGTATAAGTTTAAAGGAAGGGACTAGAGTAATATCTCTGGTCTTTTTCTGCATATTCTACCCAGCACAAACACCTTAACCCTTTGATTCTAAAGGCTTAGATGGTATTTTAGAGGGGCATTTTTATTTGAGTTTTTAATATCTATAATGATTTTAATAGGGTTGTTCTGAACCCAGATGATGTTCATAAATTGACCAATTAACAAGACATCCAATTCACAAAACGGTATATGATATTGCTGGCATTTACTGAAATTTACCCAAAAGGTCTTGTTGAGTGAAGGCTTGTCGTGGGTTTGGTGGGGACGAACCATACGATTCTAACGACGGACGTTTTTCATGTTCAGCTAGGACAATAAATATTATTCATTAGAAACTTACAAATGCAAAAGAAAAAGGATGGTTATGGTGATATTGATGAGCTTCTCAGATACTACCAAATCGCAGAATCAAAATAAGAACTCACAGAATCCCAAGGAAGAGGATTACTCTCCCGAAGTGGACAGGATGAGATTGTCGCCAGAAGAAATAGAAGAACTTCGGAGAGACAAACGAGAGAGTTTGCGAATATTGAGAGAGATGCGAACGCAACCAAACAAATAAATAAAGATTTTCACGAAATGGATTCTGTTAAGTCTACAGTTAGATCTTTATTACTTTTTGACATTTTGGTCAACTTCGAAATTTTCGATGTTGTGCTTTAATAGAAATTTATTAACTGGCAATAGGTTTGGTTTTTTATATAATAATAAAGAAAAGAGGGTTAGAGTTGGAGCTCTAACCCTCAATAAAGCCTGGGCTTTACTTAGCCGGTATTGCCTGGGCTGTTTTATTTTCATTAATTCTTATTCCTAATACAAAAGCGTCACTAATATCAATACCCATTGCTTCTAATTTTTCAGGTGGATAGTGATGCATATTTATAAATGTGTTCTCTCCAATCCTCATCTCAACAATACTCACTGGTAACCAATCAAAATATACCGCCATTTAAATGACCTCCTTAGATTTTTTATTTTAATCATTCATACATTTTTCAAGCAGATTACCTATTTTTTCAGTAGCTTCTCTCTTCATTTTATCGATTACTTTGGCATACACTTCATTGTAAAGGTAGCACTGTGAGATGACCTAGGGTTTCCTGAATACTTCTTGCTGATATTTCTTCTTGTAATGATAGTGTTGCAAAAGTATGCCGATTATGGAGAACTCTCCATAATTGGCACACCTACGCTACCCTTTGTTTACAGGAAGGCGTTGACATTAAAACTACCCAAGAAAATTTAGGACATCATAAAGCTGCTTTTACTTTAGATGTTTATAGTAGCGTAACATCAAAGATGAAGAAAGACTCTACAGATAAAATAGGAAAATTATTGGTGTATTCAATGGATGCCAGATAATTTAAAAGTAACAGATAAAATATTGTCATGAATTACAGTTTTGAAGTGAAGTATTTCATACACGGGCATATGGAGTTCGTTGTGTTGATAGAAAAATAATAGCTGTAAATCAAAGGTTTCCAGGATTTTCATATGTTTTTTATGTGTTAAGTATTTTCCCTCTACCCAGTGGTGTGAGGGATTCTTCTTTTGTGGGATCGCACCTTTGCGCCAGAAACATATGATTATCAAAGAATATTAAAATATTTGAGCCTAGTAAATTTACAAGAATTGTTTTTTTGAAACTGGTATAGATTTATTGGAAATATGTTTATATCATCTCAATTCCAACGCTGATAGACATTAGGGAACTGCTATAACTAGTTATCGCAAATACACTGTTCTGTTAAGCAGATCTCCTCGTAGCTTTGCCTTTTAGGACTATAGGCATTAACTACTAATTAAATCACTAAAGCCTCAGGGTGATCCTGTGGCTTTCCGTTTTATTAAGTTTTTTATTCATTTAAATGGGTAACACTACATATAATAAACTAATTTTATCCTAGATTGTACATTTTTGTTGACAGAAAAAGAAAGGAGGGTAATAATAATGTTAAGGAAAAGGGGGTTTGATATGGCTGAGATTTGTAAACGAAAACCTGATTTATTGTTAAAGTTGTCTGTAACATCAATGGGTTTGTCGCTAGCTACTGCTAAACTCATAGCCTATCAAAGGGAAGTTGTGGTAGAGTGCATTAAAGACATTAATTATGCTAAAATACTTGCAGAATCTTACATCTCTACCTTAGATTTAGATAATTATTATGCCGAAAAATTTGCTTCTATCTCTGCTGAAGTAGACAAGCTTGCAATGGAGATGATTCATGACGATGAGTGATAAGGATTTTCCTAAAAGAGGCGACATATATTTTGCTGATTTAGAACCGGTTGAAGGATCTGAACAAGGTGGATCAAGACCGGTTCTAATAATTTCTAATAATATTATGAATAGGTTTGCCAAAATAGTACTTATTATTCCTTTTTCAACAAAGGGTAAACCAGGTATTTTTTATGTGCCATATGAGCTAAGCGACCTGAAGAAAGACCAAGAAGGAATTAATGAGCTAAAACAAAAAGGAATTAATATAAGTTTACGAAATGGATTTATTTTAACTTCACATTCTAGATCTGTTAGTAAAGATAGACTCATAGGTAAAGTTGGGAATATCGAAAGTTTACATATTATTCAGAAAGTTGAAACAGGACTAAAAGATTCCTTTGCTTTAGAAGCATGTGGAGATTGCGGAATACCCTTAAGACCCAATGGGTTAATTTGTAGTGTATGTAATAAAACTTATAGAATAAAATGTTTAAAATGCAGCAAGGTAATTTCTATAGAATATGTATTTTGTCCATATTGTGGAGGGGGGTTAATAAAATGAAACAACTAAATCGTGAGGAAATAGTAGCTTCCCTTTTAAAGCATTTACCCGATATATCAAAATCACTAAATGAATTTGTTGGATACCTGCAAAAGGTAATTGATGATGAGAATAATTTTTCTAATGAAATAATAGTAGATTCTATTATAATTGATCTAGGAAATCTTGTTCAGTCTATATTGGAATTAGTGAAAGAAGTAAATCTCAAAACCACTAATACTGAGGGCATAGATGATTTTTATGCTCTTTATTGCAAAAGTTTAGGTAATGTAGCTATAGGATTAAAAGAAATACTTGTCTGGTTAAAAGAAGGAGAGGCGCCAGAAGACAAATTAACAAAAGCAGTTGATCTATTATTCTTGGGAGGACAACAATTAATAGAACTAGTTGAAAAAATTACTGAAAATTAGTTGAAAAATCACCTTGTATAGGTGATTTTATTTTTCATCTTCACTGCAGAATAGAAAGGTTATTTATGGAGCCAATTTATATTAATAGAGTTTTTTTTATGCCCTTTTTGCACGTACACATCTTAACTCCTTATTTCTAAAGGCTTAGAGGGCATTTTAGAAGAACATTTTTACTCGAATTATTTAGTATCAATAATGATTTTACTAGGGATCATACATTTATTGATAGCGGAACTGTCTTTGAGAATAATACTTTTAAAATATTAAAGGGCCGTCAATGCTTTCCGTTAATTTTGAGAGTCTAGTCAACGTACAAAGTATTAAAACTTGCGAAGAAGCTCATACAGTCTCCATAGTAATGCAAATAAAATAAAAATTGTAGGATTGCTGTATGAGTGTAAACCACAGTAAATGCTCGGCATCTATATTCACCTAACTTGCCAAGTAATAATACCTTTTAGCGGAAATAAAGTATCTGCTAGAGTTTAATAGAATTGCAGAAAGTTACAATGACTAAGGTGGGAAGAAATGATATATGATCTATTGTAAATATGAATACGGTGGCTGATGGGCAACAACGAAAATATTTTCATTATTCCGATTAATTTATAAAAGTTTTTACATTGAATGACTTAAGTAAGAATAATACTATTAAATTAGTAACACCAAGTAAAACTAATGAGGAGGAAAGACATGGATTACTTACAAATTGCCAACAGTGTTCCCATGTGGCTGGCAGCAGGTGCTGCAATTTTTCTGGTCTTATTCCAAGCTTTTATTTTTGTAAAAAAATCATATGCAACGGGTAAGGAAATCGGTTTAACAGAAGACCAAATGAAAAGTGCAATGAAGAGTAGTTTTATCACGTCTTTAGGACCATCGGTTGTTATTTTAACAGGGTTGCTTACACTTTTAGTTACTGTAGGCGGACCAATGGCCTGGATGAGGCTATCTTTCATAGGTTCAGTAATGTTTGAGTTAATGGCAGCAAGCTTTGGTACGGAAGCAGTAGGTGTTAAGATGGGAATTGACCCAATGACAAATGTAGCATTTGCCAACGCCGTATGGACAATGATTCTAGGCTCCATAGGCTGGATTATTTTTGCAACCTTGTCAGCAAGTAAAATGGATAAGGTACAACAAAAAGTTTCCAAGGGAGATAAAGGACTTATAAAAGTAATATCAGTAGCTGCTATGTTGGGCTCCTTTGGCTCATTGGTATCAGGGCATCTAGTTGCATTGAATAACAATACTATTGCAGCATTGGCAGGGGGAGCCATTATGCTGGCATTATCCCCCTTAGCTGATAAGAATAATATTAAATGGTTGAAAGAATGGGCTTTGGCAATCGCTTTGTTTGGCGGCATGTTTGTTGCAATCGCATTTTAGCTCAAAAATAAAGGAGGTTATTATAATGGATAAGAACAAGGATATCTTTGAAAGTGATTATTTACCTTATGTCAACAGATGGGGCAAAATTACTAACTGGCTGGGCGTACTTGCCTCCTTCGGACCGGCTCTGGTTCTTTTAGTTGGATTTGATATTATGCCACCGGTTAGCGCAATCATAACCGCCCTTATAGCAATAGCAAGTGCAGTGGGTATTAACTGGGTTATTGAACCAATATCCTATTTCCCAATTGTCGGTGTTGCAGGAACCTATATGGCATTTCTCACAGGCAACATTTCAAATCTTAGAGTGCCTAGTGCAGCAGTATCCCAAAAAGTCGCCGGTGTAGAACCAGGAAGTAGGGAAGGTGCCATTATAGCAACCCTGGGAATGGCAGTATCAGTTATAGCCAATATTACCATATTGACATTAGGAGTATTTGCAGGGACCGCCATCTTATCCAAGTTGTCCCCAGAGGTGCTAGCTGCCTTCAACTTTTTGTTACCATCATTATTTGGAGCTATTTTTGTTCAATTTGCCCTTATGAAGCTTAATATTGCACCCATAGCCTTAGCCCTGGGAATTGGACTTACACTTGCTGTAAACGCAGGGATATTCAGTTTTTTACCAGGCAGGCCAACTTATATGGTTACGTTAGGAGCAGTATTCGGTACAATAGCCATTGCCACAGCTCTCTATAAAAATAAATCGGTAAATAAGGGAGCCGCAATAGATGAAAAAAACTGACGTATTAAAATATCTCAATAACATAAATGGCGAAGTTCAGGATTTAAGTCTTAAGGTATGGAGCAACCCAGAAATTTCAGGGAAGGAAAAAGAATCAGCGGATTTATTTAGAAAAATACTAAAAGGCCATGGCTTTGAACTCAAAGAAATCGATGGCATGGAACATGCATTCATAGCAGAGTATGGCAGCGGTTCACCTGTAATTGCTGTGCTGGGGGAATATGATGCATTGCCTGGGTTATCTCAAACCGTAGATACTACATTTAATCCAGTGGAGCAAAATGGCCCGGGACATGGTTGCGGGCACAATCTCCTGGGAGGAGCGGCACTGGGCGCAGTCCTGGCCATTAGGAAATACCTAGAGGAAACGAAGCTTAGCGGTACAATACGATTTTACGGTTGTCCCGAAGAAGAAACCTTGATAGGCAAAGTAAAGATGATCAAAAAGGGGGCATTTGATGGCTGTGACATTGCTCTGAACTGGCATCCAATGAGTGTCAACACAGCTTTGGAAAATGCATTTTTAGCCAATAATTCAATTAAGTTTAGGTTTAACGGTATATCCTCCCATGCAGGACAATCACCTGAGGCGGGGAGGAGCGCTCTTGATGCGGTTGAGCTTATGAATGTAGGAGCTAACTACTTAAGAGAGCATGTCATTGACAAGGCTCGTATCCACTACACCATTACCAATGCAGGTGGAGCGCCAAACATTATCCCCAAGGAAGCGGAATCTTGGTACTTTGTAAGAGCGCCTCAGAGAAAAGATGTGGAAGAAATAACCGAGAGATTATTTAAGGTAGCAAAAGGCGCGGCAATGATGACAGAAACAACGGTTGACTACGAGGTCATCAGTGGTTGCTATGAGATGCTGCCCAATAAAGTATTATTTGATTTAACATATAAAAATATGGTAGAAATAGGTGGCCCCAGTTATACCGAGAATGATTTAGCATTTGCCAAAGCGCTCCAAGAAACCCTAGATCCCAATATGGTGGAAGGCGAAATTAAGAAATATATGTCACCCGACAGCGATGAAAAAAAATATATTCACCAAGGAGTTCTGGAAAAAGAGAAAGTAAATTCAGTTGTAGTTGCAGGTTCCTCAGATAGTGGAGATGTATCTTGGATCATGCCGATGAACTTGTTGCTCACAGCTTGCTTTCCACTAGGAGTAGCAAATCACTCCTGGCAAGCAACATCCTCCTCAGGCTCTTCTATTGGGATGAAAGGTATGACCTATGCAGCCCAGGTTTTATCAGGCATAACGTTTGACCTTTTAAAGGAGCCAAGTATAATAGCAAAGGCTAAAACAGAATTCAACAAAAGAACGGAAAAAAGGAAGTATATCAGCCCATTGAAGTAACTACAAAAGCACTAGGTTCGAAAGGACTTAGTGTCTTTGTGTTGTTTAAAAGTTATATCGTTTCAGCTATGAAACCTCCTTTGGGCTTAGATATTATTTGCATGATGCAGTATAATTAATTGGAAAGCCGTTGAAGAGGGAGGTGAACGCATGGGTTTATCTCTGAGGAAGATTTTAAATTCAGAGTTTTTTAAGGACTTCAAGGTGTTGGCAGGTCATGCAGGTTTAGACAAACAGGTGCAGGGCGTAGCTATACTGGATGCCCCCGATGGGTTTAACTGGACTAGGGGCAAAGAACTGGTCATCTCAACCGGCTATATATTTTATCAAAATCCAGGTTTATTTGAAAGCTACGTTAAGACAGAAAAATTTAAGCAAATATCGGGAATGGGAATAAAGGTAGAAAGATTTCTTAAAAAAATTCCGGATCATATCATCGCAGCATTTAATGAGTACGATATACCTCTCATCAATATTCCATCAGAACCTCCTTGGATGGATTTAATGAATCAGCTTAATGTGCTTGTTATGAACAAGAACATTAGGCAATTTAACATTGGCAATATCAATCCCAAGAGCTTTTCAGATTTATCCTATCAAGCTAGAAAGGTCAATAAAATTTTATCTCAGATTGAAAAAGAAATGAATTTCCCAGCCATGATCTATGATTTAACAAGCGAGAGGGCATATTATAGTTCTCCTGCATTCGCAGAATTAACCGCTGACCTAAAAGTAGAGGATTTTTGGGGCCCTTCCTTCCAATTTACCGAAGAAATACTATGTGACAACCTTAAAATGATTAGGTACCGGTTCTATGATGCTAAGTACGACAAGCCCTATAGCTGGATTACTGTGCCAATCACAGTTGGAGATAAGATTAAGGCCTACTTTGTAGTAGTTGAAGCTACGGGGCTGATAGATTATTTTGACCAATTTGCCTTACGCATTGGATTTTTATTGCTTCAGTCCCTGTATGAGCAGATATTGGTAGCTCAGAGTATTGGAGATATTGGTTTTGAAAAGCTTGTGACAGAGGTTTTAGAAGGAAGTTTATTAAACCATGAAATGCTAGCCAAAAGAGCCAGTGACTTAGGATTAGACATAAACGGGCATTATCATTTGCTTTTAATGAAGCAAATAAACAAGGAGGTGCATCTATCAAACTATAAAGATGTACTAAAAAACGCTTTTAGTAATAATATCAGGCAAATGAAAAGCAGAATGGCTAGCATCGATGAAAATAACTGTGTTTTTTTAGTTCAAACCGATGATAGACTTTCAAAAGAAAAAAACTTAGCACTAATCAGGGGAGCTGCTAAGAAATTACAGAAAAGATTAGAAGATGAAATACTGGATATAAGTCTAGTGTTTGGCATATCAGATATTAGTGACACAATTTATGAAATAAAAAGGAATTATGCGCGGTGTGAGCGGGCTATATGTATTGGCAGGCTTTTATATCCCGAGGAGGATTATCTTACTTACTCGGAGCTGGGGGTCTTTGCATGGATAGACATCAAGGAAGATGAACTTGGAATAATGCTGAGGGATATAAATCAGTTGGTTGAAAAGGATGAGCATAAAGAGTTGGTGAAAACCTTGAAAACCTATTTGGAATTCCAAATGAACTACAGCCTGACAGCAAAACAGCTTTTTGTGCACATTAATACTGTGAGAAAGCGAATCGATGAAATAAATGATTTGATTAAATTCGACTTAGATAATCCGATGCATAGATTAAAACTGGAAATTTTACTTAAGCTGATTAACTGACCTCATAAGAGACAGAACATTGAACAACTGAAGGATTATTATAGTATACTTGACATTTTAATAAAAGGAGAAATAAAAGAAATATCAGAAGCCATAAAAAAAATAAATATAAGATATGCAATGAAATTTAACAAAGAATGCAATCGGATAGGTCATGTATTCCAGCGACCCTATTGCTTGTTCATTTTATCATTTCTTAGTAGATTAGCTAAAAAACAAAAAACACACCGAACAGGTGTGTTTTTTGTTTTTCGTGATTGGCGAATCCCTGGCCTCCTGGGGAATTGGCTATGCTGATTATTTTCTCTATTGTTCTGAGAACCTAAAATACTGCACTGTTTTAATGAATATCACCCTTAGGGGGTGATATTCAATTTATAAAAAAGTTCTATAATAAGCTATAGGATTTTTATAAGTATTCAAAGCATTTAAGAGAGGAGTATAGAGATTATGAAATCAGAAAATGAGGAAAGCAAGGTTTTGGAAAACATTGAAGCAAATGAAGGGAAAAGCAAAACAAATAATCAGGAAAGTATTGAGAACAAGAATTTGAGTACTAGTATGAATAGTTCCTTAAGAGTATTGGATTATTTATTAATTCTGCTCATTTTGGCTATACCCGTAGTAAACATTATTGCCATTTTAAAATGGTCCTTCAGCAAAGGTATAAATATTAATAAACGTAATTTCGCTAGAGCTACTCTTATTCTAAGTATCGTGGCTGTAATGATAATAACGGCTTCTTCTCTTTTTTTTAAGCCTGATGGGCCTTCGGGGTGGGCCGCAGAGGAGGTAACGGCAGCACTTGCTAATGGGTTTGTACCGGGAGGACTAACCAGAAACTATGGGCAAGGAATCACCCGCGAAGAAGCAGTTAATCTTTTAGTAAGGGTTTATGAAAAAGCAAGACAAGAGACGGTTACACCTGCAGATCCCAAACTGATTAAAGATACAGAAAATGAAGGAGTACTCAAGGCGGCCGCTTTGGGTATCGTATCAGTTGCCTCCGGGCAAACAGTTGAGTTCAGGCCTAATGACCCTGTTCCCAGACAGGAAATGGCCGTATTTATGCTGAGAACAGCGCTGGCTGTAAAACCCAAACAAGACTTCAATAAAGAAATGCAGGTGACCTTTGCTGACGCGCAAAAGATTCAGAGCTGGGCCCAAGAAGGTATCTATTTTGCTTTCAACAATAAAATCTTCAGCTCTTATGAAGAAAGAATAGCCCCCACTATGACCCTTAACAGGGAAGAGGGCATAATATGCGCTCAAAGACTCTACGAAGTAGTGGCAAGATAAGGAGGTGCGAAACATGGACGCAAGAAAACTTGTATTAATAATATGTCTGTTGCTTTGTGGAGTATTTGGCTATGGATATGTGTCAGAAGCGGCAGATTCGCCGGGTATCACTATAGATGAGATTATAGGGACATGGGAAGGAACCGTAACTACCGAACTGGCCGAGGGGAGTTTAGATCCAGAGAGTGTAAAAAGTATCGGTTACGGTGAAACCACGGTAGTCTTTAATAAACCGTTAAACGGTGATGTTGTTTCTTTTAGGGGTATAAATTACTCAGCCTCTGGCGTAGTGCTGCAGCCGGACGGCAGGGTGACGGTAAAACAGGAATTCAGAAGCAACGTCGATCCGGCAAAGCCTGTTTTTGCAATCTACAGTATGGAAGGTACCATAGAACGGCAAAACGGGAAGCTGCTTCTTAAATGCAGGATGGAACATCTCCAATATGAATCGCCCCATGGCGGTGCTCACAGATGGGTCACTCACTTTACCGGAACAAAAGATGCACCGGCAAAGCCTGCTCCAGCTGCAGAAAAAAAACCGGAAACGAAAACACCTCCAGTGGCCGCAGCACCTCCTGCTGCAACGGCTCCTGTCGTGGAAGCACCTGCTGTTGAAACGCCAGGTAAAACCGGTCAGCAGTCTGATTCTGCTGCACCAAAGCAGGCTGAGTCACAGTCTGATGTTACCCAGGTAAAAGAAGAGTTAGACCGGGAATGGCGTAAGAATTTCATGCAAAGGGATATCACCGCGGAAAAATTGCTGACTCCGGAAAACCCCGAGGCAAAGGGAGATCCCTATGGGAGTACCATAGACAGTGCTACTCCGGAACCCAAAAGGGATCCCTTTGGGAGCACCATGGAAAATGTAGATCCGAAAAAAACAACTATATTGGAAATAATGCGCAGGCCGCTGGGAGTTAATTTTTATTCGGCAAGTGCGGAAGAAAGCGAAGAATATATGAATGGGGTGCTTTCCAGGACTGCGGATGTAGTTGCTCCATCTGTGGGGGCGGGGCTAGGTTTATGGAGTGATTTTGCCGATAACGTTAGGCGTGGTGATGGGATAGTTTTATCGGTGGGTAAATCTTTATCCGGTAATTTTATTTATGGCCTTGCCGGCTTGGTTGGTTCGTCAATTGATCTTGTGACATTTTCCGTGGGAGGGGAAAGCCAATACAGCTTGCAGGATACGGTTAAAGGTAATATTAATTTATTCTGGGATATTATCACCAATGTGGAAAAAGAAGAATCAGAATATAGAGCCTATAGCGGGCATTATGGGTATCAACACAGGCACTACGACGGCAACCCTGATTATTATTTCAAAGTGGAAGGAAATCCGCTGGATCCCCGCGGTCAACTTTGGATCAGGGATGAAATATAGCACTCGGGTACTTGGGTAGTATGCTAAGCGGCATAGTTACTGTAAATGGCTTTGTGAGTTACTGTAAATGGCTTTGTGACTCGGAAATTTTTTATTTTGTCAGAGGGACGGAGTATTTGACATAAAATTAAGAATAAATAGAAGTACTAGGGGTTTAATTTAATTGTTTAAGTTCCGACAAGACATAATATGACATTTTTCATCAAAGGAAAAAGTTCTCATTTGCCGAAATAGGTAAAAAATGGTGAAAGGAGGTGAGAATATGAGCGAGGAGCTAATAAGAAGACTTGAGGAGAAGTATGGCGAAAAAGTAACAAAAGGAAAAGTTTTAGATAAAGCTGAAGTTATAATAATTAATTATTATAATGAACTAAGTGCTAAACTTTATGATGTAATTGACTATTCTGAAGAAGAAGTGGATATTATTTTTTGGGATGATACTATAATTGTTAAAATGACCATAAATGATGATTTTATATATTTTACAAGAAAAAGTGATTGTATAAAGATTTTCATGTCAAATTGTACAGTGGATACTGATTGCGATTTAGAAGTAAATGAATATTATAGGAGCATAATTCCAGACAAGGGTGAACCTTATTTAGGTGAATCTATACTAAATTATGCAAAGCTGGATAATGTCATAGGGACGGAGCATTTGACATTGGAACGAGGTGATAAAGATACCAAGAGTAGCTAGAGTTAATAGTGAAACGCAGTATTATCATCTAATGGTACAAGGAATAGCCAGGGAAGAAATATTTGTGAGTGATAG
>LADT01000022.1 GCA_000961765.1 Clostridiaceae bacterium BRH_c20a
GAAGAATCTTAAGATCCTTCGGTCGTTCCTCCCTCAGGATGACACAGCAACAATCAATAGCTTTCATAGCAATGACAATATTACTTCCTTATGACACCCTGACATTCGGCGGCAATGCTGTGGATATAGCTTTTTACCATAATTTTGGGAGTTAGACTTTAAATTATACAATTTCGGTGTTTTGCTTAACTTCTCATTATACTTGTGATATACACAGATAATGGAATCTACTCTTTGGGTTCGCTTTTAGATTCAAGTGTTTTGATTCGTGCTTCTAATTCTTCAATTTTTGTCTCTTGATGTATAAACACCGTTATTAGAATGGCAATAATAAGTGCAACAAAAACAAGGATTGCCCAAAAGTTCTCAAAAATAAGTATTCCACCAAAGAAAAGAAAGATATAGCACAGTATAAGGCTTATTGCAAATGTTCCAAGAAAATTTTTCATTACTTATTCCTCCTTTATTTCTACAGTAACAATTAATCAGATTTTATTTAAATTCTATAACGATACTATCGAAATATTTATTGTCAAAATATACATCAAATCTCCATATGCCTTTATGTGGAATCGTTTGGCTTGTTATATTCTCCTGAATTTGTACACCTTTTTTATTTCCATCTTTATCTGTAGGTATTTTTTCATCTTCATTGATTAACACTTGCCTGACTTTTGGTACATAATGGTCTTCCCAGCTTATATCAGCATGCAAACTATTAATTGCGGTCAATTTCTTTTATCTTGATTTCTTCCGTATTATTGCTGCGGGAAACCAAAGCCAGTTTATCTCCCTTTGGTGACCAGGTGGGGTAAATCTCATGGGCTAGATCGGTAGTAAACTGTTTAGTCTTATCCTTTTTCCAGAGATAAAGATCCCAATTCCCGGTCTTATTAGATGTAAAGACGATGCTCTTCCCATCAGGAGAGAACGCCGGATGTTTCTGATAACCAGCGGTAGACTCCATTGAAGTTAATGAGTTCTTCGATAAATCATAGAGTAAAATTCCTGTACCTTCCCTTTTAAATGATCTTACTGCATTAAGACTTTTCCATTGTCCCACCACTATGCTGTTTAGGTCGGGGGACTGATTACTCCGGTCAAAATTAGGTATTTGTCCTTTTCCTAATAACAGCTTACCAGGCTCTTTTCCGTCTTCTTTAACCTGAAAAAGATTATACCGGTAAGCATGGCTGTGATTATAGTTTTGGTGGGTTTTTAGGACCAACAAATTGCTATTATCCTGCCAGCCTACGAAAATCTGTCCATCTACCGGATGCAGGCCTTTTCCATCATTATTTGCCACTGCCAAAGATCTAATGTTATCCGAATGGGCATCCACTCCCCCTAAATCCAGCTGGATAGCAATTCTTTTACCATCTGGGGACCACCAGGCCGAGGCATTAAAGGGGCCGACCCCAGCAATTCTCTCTAAATCTGCGGCGGAAACCACTACTTTTTCTTCCTTACCTTCACGATCTACAATACGTATCTCGGGTAGAGAAAGCTTGTCTGACTTGGGGATTATTTTAGCATACAGGATAGATCTATCATCAGGAGCCCAACTGGCCCTCCCAGGCCAGCCCAGACCGGTGGCTAAAAGCGTTTTATCCCCGTTTTTAAGACTCATCTTCCAAAGTTCTGCGGTATCACTCTCTTTAGGTCGTACCAGGTATACTATTTCTTGCCCATCGTGGGACCACTGCGGATTGATAATTTCTTTATCTCCCTCAAATTCAGTATGGTATGAAAATTTAAGTGTTTCTGCTTTCCCTATGGACTGGTTTTGGATGCCGTTAATCTCTAAGGTGTAGATTGTATCCGGTTGAAGCTTTTTCTGGGGTTCCAGGTAGATTTCCCGGGGGTTATGTTTAGAACCTTGTACTTTAAAGTTTAATTCTGGTTCAAAGGAAACTGCCTTTTCAAGGAAAACGGGATCAACTTCCTTAGTAAAAATTAACTGGAAAACCGTATGTTCTAAGGGCAAAAACAAGTAGGGATCATCCGGAATCACCCTCTCTAAGGGAGGCAATACCGGGGCCGGTTGAACAGTGGAATTTTCAACTTTTTCTGTATCAATAGAAGAACACCCGTAGATAAAAAGCACCAAAGCAAGAATGCCTGACAAAATAATATAGTGTTGTTTCAACACGAATATCACTCCTTTGCCATGTTAGGTAATTTAAAACTATAGTTGAATTACAGTTCCTTCAACTGCTTAGAACTTTATTGGAAACAAGTCGCGAAATTCCCAGTAATAAACAAACTACACTAATTACCCATAAAACACCGGAAGTACCGATACTCAATGACGCATTTTCCGAACCCATCGGATTATTACGTTCAAATGTATTAATAGCTTCTAAAATTTTATAACCCGCAAAACTAAAGAAAACGATATATGCAAGAAACCATCTGAATGCTTCTTTGTTGAATTTATGTTCATACCAGAGAGCAATCAAAGAAATAAGCTGAATTGCCATGACTATTATAAAACCCCAGTTAAGCATTCCGTATACTTCAGCTTCTAAATACATTTCCCTGCACCTCCTTAATTGGTTTACTATATATGGCCCAGATTGTTTTTATATTTTTAGGAATAATAAGCAATATAAGTTATTTGAGTAGGAAAGGAATTTAAAAGTGTCAGCTTTTATACCTTTAGCAACTACAATTATCTTTGGCTTTTTCAGTTTTCTTTGTTTTTATTATGCCTTTAAACCTTTTGAAAACGACCACGAAGATTACCTTGATGATATTCTCTCTCATGCCAGTTTCTTTGAAATTATACAATTATTTTTTTTCTTGCTTTTGAAAATTTGCAAGAAGTTTTTGCCGCACAAAATTTATATTATTGCATTCCGTATTTTTTGTTTTTTAATTGGTGCATTATTTTTAGTTCCTATAATAATAGTATGGCTGCTTTACTTTAGCTAGTTAAAGAATGATTACGCCGTATTTTTTACATGACACTCACCTAGATGTTATACAAAGTAGAGGCTCCCATCCTCCCGTTGTTTTAAGGTAAAAGTGTCCGTATACTCAATCAGGTCAAAACTTTGAGAATATGGTCGCACCAGTACGGCTGTTATAGTGCCGTCGCTGTTTCTTACAACCTTTTCCAGACGCTTGCCCCTTAAAGAACCCTTATAGGAAGGCCGGGGGGGCTGTCTTTTGTCGCCTGGGCTGAAAAGAAAGGCTTTTCTTTGCGAATCGTAGTTGCCTGCACTAATTTGGGATACGTCCAGGTCGTCTAAATCAAAATATCGCTTTGCATATTCAAGAACTGTATCCAAGGGAAAAAGCCGCAGGTAACTGCCTTCACGATCAAGTTCGAGTTTCTGGGCATCATGCTCGTTTATGTACTTGGCCCAGCAGAACTGGGCTACATACCAAGGATTTATTTCCTTTGCATTGTTAAAGTCACGAGAGATCCCCACCAAATTAGCTGAATCAAATAAATATTCTTGCCAGAGCTTTTCCAGCTCTACCGGGTCCGTAATCTCACCGTAATTTAAATTTACCTCTTGTTTAGTATTGTCCGGAACTTGCACCGGTGAACCTTCATAACTCTTTTGACATCCGGTAACAAGTATTAGAAGCAAAATAAGCCAAATAAATATTAGAAAATGTTTCATCTTCATAGATTAACACCTGCCCTGTTATAGTGTTTCCCATATCCTTTCCCTAATTTTCCCCACCTATTTTAAGTAACCCTAATCACAGATAGACTTTCCAACATAATTACTGATTAAATTATGTTCCCCTTCTAAGGTTTTAGAAGCTTTAAAATATAATTGGTGGTAGCCTTCTCGGTAAGCACCAATTTCGTCACCCTCTTCAAAATGCGGCACATCCATCAGATGCCTTCTTATATCTGTTAAGATACGCCTGGCATCAATTATTGCTAAAACATCTCTATGTTCTAGGGCATACTCACATAAACCTTTGACTGTATTCAAGTCATCAATGATAGGCTGATAAGAAGTAAATGCTTTGGCACCATCCATACAGATATCTACTCCATATAGATTATTCCTTTCATAGGCATCCCAGCGCTTATGCTTCTTATCAATAAGTTCTTTGTAGCGTCCGTCCACCACTACCTTTGCTAACTGGTATTCTGATGATTCTATAAAATCACCGAAATCATTAACTCTGTTATCTTTTAGACCTTGATAAATCTTTTTTCTTAAATCGTAGCGTTCTTTGCCTGTTAAAGTTGGTTTTAATTCATAAGGATTAATTGCTTCAACTAAACTAATGACCTCTTCTTCCGTTAGGTTATCCGGGATAGGTTCTGCAATCACTTCCTCATTGGTTTTATCTACTGATGCCGCTTCAGATGAATTTTCTTCTATGGGCTCACCTTCTGGAAATGCATTATTGTTTGTTTGACCACAACCCAGCATGAAAATACTTATAAAGCAAAGTAATATAGTTAAGATAAGGTTTTTCCTATTCATAACAAATTCCTCCTCTACAAACTCTCTAATTCTCATTCATAGCCAGGATGGCTTTATTAGTCCAGTTAGGCAAAAACATATTCTATATTTCAAAATTAACAACTCCTTAATATTCTCCCATTTATCTAAACTTCTATATTACATAAAGGTGTAAATAGATTAATTAAACCTCACCTAATTTATTAGTACCGAACATAAAGAAAACATTACAAATTATTACCACTCCCAATAAAAAATGAAGGTTTTTTCTTTATCCTTTGCTGTTTTAACGGCATACACGGCTATAATGTCATCCAGTTATCTACCCGCATATTATCTTAATTTCCACCTGATAGGTTTTATAGGGCAAAACCTTTCTTGATTTTTGGGCAAAAGAAAAAGGCGCTGATTCTCAGTGCCCTTAACTATAGTCATCTGTGTAATCACAAGCCTCTTTATCACTGCCCGCCATCCTTTATTTTAATCTTATCTCTACTTCCTTCCCAAGGCATCGGGCAACTTTAGCCAGAAAGTCAAGGGATGGCATAGCCAATCGCCAGATTTTTGTAAAATCAATATCCTTCCCATAGTCAAATTCTATTTTACATATTTACCTATATTTTTATTTTTTGTCCGAATTTATATCTTCAGACGGCCAAAGGGGATTGCTCTTTAGAATTTCCTCAACTTCTTCAAAGCCTGTCTGAAAGGCATGATTATACCGGGCACGCAGTGCAAAGACATATTTAGAATTGCCGGCCAGCTTACTCGGGCCGATAGCCGCACTGACAAAAAATTCTCCTTTATTTAGGGCGCCACTGCTCAAGTGTAAAAATCATAATTGGAATGTCCTGACGCGGGGCATTCTGAGTCCAATCCGGATGCCGTATTAAAAGCTGTGGGCCAGTTTCAGCAATTTCAGCTGAACTGGATACGCCTTCCCATTGTTCCTCAATAATCGTATACCCTTTCCAAGTTTCCGGTAAACCTCTGCAGGGTAGAAACTCGTATCCTCCAATTTTTGAATGCTGTTCATACTATCTACGTATTTTTCAAGCCTATCCACATTATCAGCCATTAAGGAAATTATTGAAAGCATTTATGTCATCACCAAAATAAAGGTATTTTCAAACTTGGGATCAATGAGATTTCATAACCTGTTATATTTGTTTACATATATGTATATTTTTTATTGACGTATATGTATATTATGTGCTAATATAGAATTAGAATTTCTGTTCTATACATAAGGAGGGAAAGAGTTTGGTATGTTCTATACTATCTGAGTTAAGCAAATCACTTGAGAACGAAGCTAAAAGCCTAATCAAAGCTAACAAAGTCAAATGGAGTCCACATGCTTTGACTGAATTGGACAATGATGGCGTTAAAACAGATGAGGTCAAAACAGCAATTGATTCACTTCAGCTAATTGAGTTGTTCTGGACACATGGCTTTAACTCACCGAAATGTGTTTTCTACTTGCAAATCCCGGGAAAACCACATTTCCACATTGTTACTCTATTGAGTGACGACAGTATCCTTATTAAGACTGGATATTTAGCTTTAGACCCAAACAAATTCAAAGGTGATGGAAAAACAAGAGTACGTGATATTGAAAAATAGGATTGGAGGGGGCCTTTCCCCCTTCCAAAGCCATAATATAAATGTTTGCAAATTACTAATATAATTTTAGACAAATTATTTAAGTTTTTAAAATGTACGAATACAAATTGTTTTTTGTTTAATAATTAATACTGAGAGGTGATTAATAATGAAATGTGTATTTTGTAATTGTGAACTTAAGAAACACACTCAAACAATTGAACGTAGATTAAAAAATCGAATAATCTATATTAATAACGTTCCAGTTGATATTTGCATAAGTTGTGGAGAAGTTTACATTGATGATAGTATTGTTACAGAAATGAATAACATGCTAAATAGAATACAGTTTAAGGATCTTAACAACGTTTTATTTGTAGATTTTAATGAAGAGAGAGAAACTAATTTTAAACTTTTTTCTCCTCAACAAAATAAATTAGCGACTACTTAGTTATGTCTAAGAATAAAGAAGTCTTTTTAAAGAACAACTTAAAAGAAATAAGGCAACGACTCCAAATAACTCAGGATGAATTGTCATCAGAAATAGGTGTACAGAAATCTTATTACAGTCGTTTAGAACGAGGAGATTTTATTCCAAGCATTAAAATATGCTTAATTATACATCAGGCACTGCTCAAAATATATTTTGATAAAACAGGAAAACATTTGGAAAAACTGAGTATCGAAAGACTCTTTTATTTACAATGATTTATTGCCCAACTAATTGTTGGGCTTTTTTGTGTTCTCTTGATTGAGGATTTAGCCTACGTGTCACCATTTCTGACGCTCACCAACCTCATAGTAGTTCCCTTGATAAACAATAAGGGCAGGTGCCACAATGCCCACAGGATACCGATTATTAGACTGGAGGTCAGGGCACTGTACCTGGACTGCAGCCTAAGCAAGGCAAATCCGCGCCCTGCCACTTCCTCAGGTATGGCAGGGAGCAGGTATTTCAGGAAAGTAAGGAGCAACGTAAGGGACGGTATTCCTCTCAACTCCCTGCCCCATTTCTCCCTTTAAACCCATAGAGGCAAACATAATTACCACACTTCCCAATACTACCACCATGTACCAGAGGATTCCTACACGCCAGCGCAAGAGAGGTTTGAACACTTCCTCCCCGACTTTTTTACCGTATAAGGCACGAGATACAATAAAGACAGCCGCCAGCGGCCCAACACCGCCAACCATTAGGAGGGTGTTTTAAAGAAGCTGTCATCCTGAGCGATAGCGAAGGATCTTACGTAGTGAAGAATCTTAAGATCCTTCGGTCGTTCCTCCCTCAGGATGACACAGCAACAATCAATAGCTTTCATAGCAATGACAATATTACTTCCTTATGACACCCTGACATGCGGCGGCAATGCTGTGGATATAGCTTTTACCAAAATTTTGGGATTTAGGCTTTAATATACAATTTCGGTGTTTTGCTTAACTTCTCATTATACTTGTGATATACACAGATAATGAAATCTACTCTTTGGGTTCGCTTTTAGATTCAAGTGTTTTAATTCGTGCTTCTAATTCTTCAATTTTTGTCTCTTGATGTATAAACACCGTTATTAGAATGGCAATAATAAGTGCAACAAAAACAAGGATTGCCCAAAAGTTCTCAAAAATAAGTATTCCACCAAAGAAAAGAAAGATATAGCACAGTATAAGGCTTATTGCAAATGTTCCAAGAAAATTTTTCATTACCTATTCCTCCTTCGTATTTCTACAGAAAATATAAGCAATCCTAGTTTCGCATTTTAGTTGTTATGTTCATTATTAAAATTAACATAATAAATATGGAAATTAGTTAATAACTATATCCTTTATTGCCGTTAATTCATCAGAACTAATTTTTTTTTTGCCATCAACCCTAGGAAATAGTTTTATTGTAATAGAGTATTTCCCAGGTTCAACTCTACTGTCATTATTATCTTTATAGTCCCAAACCCCTGAAAACGAAAGCTTTTCATCCTTCTTTAGCTTATTTTGAGTAATTGCGGGCAAATAAATTTCCTTACCGTAGGACCACCTGTAAACTTCTTTGCCTTCAGTATTCTCAACGAAGAAATCAAACTCCCGTCCCACATCGAAGTCAAGCCTTAAGATTTTCTCTGAAATATTACACAGGAAAAAGACAAGCTTGACTTCGCTCCCTTCCTGTTTGATATCCAATTCAGTATCAAATAATCCTGTTACAGGCTTTTGGGATTCTTCCTTCCATTGTCTCGCTTGTTCCATGAACTCGGAACTTACTTTGGTTATCTTTTTCGATGGTTCAATTATTATGGTATTACTGTCTGTTTTCACCTTTGTATCAAATTCAATCTTACTTCCCTTTTTGTGGATATCCTTGGCAGGATAAAAAGCATTTCTTAGCTTCAATATTTTACCCTCAACCACTAAATTTGCTTTTTCGTATAAAGCAGATGTGGGATTATATATGGGTGAATCGCTCCGGACCTTTACAATATTGTTTTCAGTGTTTATTGCTTTACTTGTACAAGCAACGTACAAAAAGATTATCATAACTATTATACTCAGTAATGTTATAGATCTTTTGAAATTCCTCATTTTTATCATCCACCTAAGAGAAACATTTTCTGTATTTAAGACGTAATAATATCCAAATTGTTCCTTCAAAATTTCATATAATCGAATTCTGGCTGAATAACTATTTTCCCCTCCTGGTCGCCTTTTCCGAAACAATGTCTCTGTCTCCTACCCTGCTTCATACATGACCACGACGGCTCAACTTATAGCTTTTCATAATATTAGTACCGGAAATTCATTAAATATGTGGCTTATCTTAAACCCACATAAACTACTATCCCCCTTTTGCGCCTGCAGCACTAAAAAAGGGCTGGTACATCACTTGATTTTCCATGTCTTTTTTTCTCTTCCTTGGCTTCTAATTCATCCTGAAACTTTAATGTTTCTTCTAATTCAAACGCCAAATATGGATGATATTAGAATTAAGATGAGGAAAGGCGGATTATAGTTTTAATTTTACTAAATTAGTATTATAATTTATACATGGAGGAAAGATATGAATGAAAGAGAAATATTAGAATTAATTAGGAATACCACCCTACAAAAAGGTTTTATCTTAACGGAACATGCTTCTGACCAGGCAGCTATTAGAAAAATGAGAAGCCCTGATATTAGCGATATTTTATTAAATGCTAACCGTGTTATAAGAAATGATATAGGCAAATATGGGGATAATATTTACAAGATAAAGGGTGGTGCAAAAAACAGAAGCTTAGCTGTTTGTATCGCAAAAAATGGCACTTTAATAATAACCGTGATGTAATGGGGGGGTGTTGAATTTGAATAAAAGTAATTGTGGTATTTGCGAAGGAAAATTAATCACAATAATAAAAACGAGGAAAAAGTACATTATAGATAACGTAGAATATTTTGTTCCAAATGTCAAAGTTCTAAAATGTAGTAAATGTGGCGAAGAATTTATAACCGAAGAAGTTCATGATTATATTATGGATTATATTGAGGAAGCCGATAATAATCGTATATACTCTCTTACAAATTAAGAGGAGGGGTATCCTTCGCAAAGGAAACCCCTCTATTTGTTTCAAATTAGCATGAACATCAAATTTCATTATTTCTTCATCATCAATTAATTTAGCTTTTTTCTTTATGTTGAATCCCTTCCCTTATTTCTAAACCACAGATTTCACATCTTTTCATTCTTTCACCATGCTGTACTAAATAGTTGAAATATGCAACAAGGGTGGTTAGTTCCGCCCTTATTTTATAAACAAAATTTACAATTGATACAACATAATATACCCCTAGGGAACCTCTAGGGGTATATTATGTTTAATTAAATACTTTAGTTGCACAGAGAAACCTACCTTTTAAATAAAACTAATTACACCTCACGGGGTCTCACAAAACGCTTTTACTATTTACACTGATTTTCAGTTTACTGGACTTTAATTATTAATTGACATAGTTCATTTTAAATTTTTTTTGCTTTTTATTACAGCAAAGACCCCTTCTCCCACTCCATCCATTATTTCCTGAATTTTATTTTCCAATGTAAATATTGTTTGCTTTTTATCCAAGATTGTAAAACGATTTGTTTCTAGTAATTTAATAATTTCTTTTGCCGAATGAAAATGAGCATGCTTGTAAAAGTTGTTCGAGTGTTTTTTCTCATTATAGAGTTTCCCCAGAGGAGTTTCTCGGTCTATAAACGCAATGACAAAAATGCCTTCATTGGAAAGTATTCTCCACACTTCTTTGAATGCCTTATTAGCATCCTTTAGAAAACAGTCTGCCGTTACCATTAAAGCATATTGGAATGTTCCATCTAAATAAATTAACCTCTCAGTACAGGTTACTTGTAAAAACAGTTATTGAATATGTCTGTATAATATTCTAGTGACAAATTTTATTAAAATGTTACTACTTTATCCGCCCATTCTACCATTTCGACACAATTAACCATTTTTCCAACAGGACAAACTTCAGTTCCATCCAAATTTCTTAATCTTAGACAACTTCCGCAAGCAAGCAATTTACCTTCAAGTTCATGGAAGGTTGATATTTGGGTAGCCACATCGAATGTTTCATGGGTAAGGTTGACAATTTCCACACCTTCACTCACGAGAAATACCTTTACCTCATGACCTTCTTTCTTTGCAGTTACTGCAAACCTCATTGCACTCCAGGCTTTTTCGTATTCCTTTGTTTGTATAATTACTCCAAGTTTCATTTCAATTCCTCCAATTTTTCAAATTTAGATTATTAATTATTGCCTACACTAAAATAAGATATCCACCCACATCTTGATTGCTGAGCCGCAAATTAAAACAGCTAAGATTATTTTTAATGTTTTCTCGGGAATAAACTTACTTAATTTACCTCCTAAACGGGCTCCTGGAAAAGCACCAAGTGTTATTGCTAGGGCTAAAGACCAAATCATTTGACCTGACAAAACTTTACCAATAAAACCAGAAGCCGCAGAAAAGAAAACAATGCCTAAAGAGCTACCCACAGTAATTCTTAAAGGTATTCTTAAAATATAAAGCATTATGGGTACCAGCATAAAGGCTCCCCCTGCACCTACTAGACCAGCTAGTGCACCAACTATACCTGCAGAGGCTGCTGCAAGTGGTTTGTTAAAGATTAGCTCTTCACTTTCTGAGGTATTCTTTTTAGGGATAAACATCATTACAGAAGCAATTAATGCTAAAGTAGCAAAGATTATTGAAAGAAATTCCTCGGGAACATATTTTGAACCAAAGCCACCTATTAATGAGCCAATAATAATACTGGTACCCATCCAAATAACTAATTGACTATTAACAAAATTATTAGACTTATGAACTAATACCGCACTACCAGTTGCAACACAAACCTGCACAATTGTTATAGCCGCTATAGTTTGCATAGACAATTGCTCTACCCCAAGTAATGGCGGAACAAAATATAGTAAGGGTATCATAATAATGGCTCCCCCTATACCCGCCATACCAGCTATAAACGCTCCTACAAAACCTAAAATTGCAACGATTAAAAATATATTCAAAATAATAACCTCCCAATCTAAAAGGGTTAATTGTTATAAAATTATTTCTTCTAGTTGATTAATTACAGTATCTAATTCTTCTTTGGTAGTATATTTACCAAGACTAAATCTTATTGCACCATGTCCAACCTCTTCCGAAACACCCATTGCTTTTAGTACGGGAGAAATGGTGGTTTGCCCTGAATGACATGCAGAACCCGTTGATACGGCTACATTTTTAAGTCTATCTATAATTTCGTGACCCTTAAAACCTTTAAAGCTAACATTAAGCGTATTTGGAAGCCTTTTCTCGGGGTGACCATTGAGTTTTATTTTATTATTAAATCTATCCTTTAAGCCTGCTAGGAAATAATCGGTTAATTGTTTTATATTATTGTTATTTAAGATTTGACTTGCAATTTCACATGCTTTTCCTAAGGCTACATTATAAGCTGTATTTTCAGTTCCAGCACGCCTTCCGTCTTCGTGACCTGCACCATGAATTAATGGTTCGACAGTAACACCTTTTTTAACATATAAAGCCCCTATTCCTTTGGGGGCATATAGTTTATGCCCTGCTATTGTAAGGAAATCTAGGTCAAGATCTTTAACATCAATCGGTACTTTTCCTACCGATTGTGAAGCATCGGTATGAAATAGAATGTTATGCTTGCGGCAAGTTTCCACTATCTCTTTTATAGGTTGGATTGTCCCAGTTTCATTATTGGAGTGCATAATTGTAACTAGAATGGTTTTATCGGTAATATTTTTTTCTAAGTCTGCCGTCCTAACCATTCCGTATTCATCTACTGGCAAATAGGTAACCTTATATCCTAATCCTTCCAAATATTTGCTTGGGTTTAATACTGCTGGGTGTTCAATCATCGATGTAATAATATGGTTCCCATTATTCTTATGGGTATGGGCAACACCTTTAATTACTGTATTATTTGATTCACTGCCACCGCTTGTAAAAATGATTTCTTCTTTCTGGCAGTTTATTAAATCAGCTATTTGTTGTCTGGCTTTTTCAATTGCTTTTTTAGCAGCTATACCCAATTCATGATTGCTTGATGCATTCCCAAAGTTGTTGTAAATATAAGGAAGCATAGCATCAGCTACTTCTTATCAATAGGTGTTGTAGCATTATAATCCAGATAAATCACAAGTAGTATCCTCCTTCTTAGCAGTATAGTTAAAGCTAGTTTAACTTGCTTTTTTGTAGTTATCATCTTTAAAACTAAGAGCACTTCTTGGACATTCAGCAATACAATATGAACATTTTAAACAATCGCCATCATTTACAACACCAATATCCCTATAAGAACCAGGTTTTATTTGCATACGGCATACTGCGTTACATCTACCACAGTTATTACATACCTCACTTACTAATAGAGGTTGTTTGCCACGACCTAAAACATTAGCCATGGTACCCATGGGGCAAAACATGCACCATATACGTTGATGATAAATAACTCCCAGTAAAAGCCCTATAATAGTTGTTACCGTCAAAATTGTAACAAAGGGTTTACCCATGTAATAGTAGTCACCCCATACCTTTGGTAGCTGTAAAGCTACCATGGACATTAAAAAAATTAACCAACCTAAACGGAAACCAGGATGCCGAAATAATTTAGGAACTTCCTTTTGCCTACTGAAGCGGCTAAGAAAAGAGTCAAAGAAACTCCCCCTAGGGCACATCCAGTCACACCAATACCGCCCTTTGATCACCCCATATCCCATAGCCATAACCATACAGAAAACCATAAAGTAACTTAATGGAGGATAAAACCAGCCTCCGATTAATAAAGCAACAAGTATAAAACCTAGCCACTGCTGAACTTTAAGTTGTTTATTGGTTTTTGAATTTATTTCTATCATATGATTATTCTCCTTTAGCTTAAGTTTTTATTTAATTTTATAATTGCAAAATGTATAATACAAATATATAAATATATAGAAAACCATTGAAAATATCTATGGTTAGGGGTAAGAGTATCATAGTTATGGATAAATATGCAGAGAGATGACTTGATTCCGCTTTAAATCTAATACACCTTTCTATATTCTTCAGCAGCAATCATTTAGGTTTAATGACTGAATTAATTTCTTCATTTTTGGAAAAACTGCAAGTGCATTTTTATAAAATACATTTTCATGAAAAGCCTCTGGTATTATATCCTTAATAAACTCAATATAAGGACTAATTGGCACAAGTGGCCAGTCGGATCCGAATAAAACTTTATTGTATTGACTAGCATATTCTAAGCCTTGCTTGATATATTCGACATATAACTTCTTATCTTGCATTTTCTTTATTTGCTCTCTATTTCCTGCAATAAGTCCTGATAAGTCAGTATATACGTTATGATTTTTAGATATTAATTCAGCTGTGTCCATTATCCAAGGAACCCCCATATGACAAATAATGAACGTTATATCTTGGTGTTTCACAGCCAATTCATCTATAGTTAATGGGTGTGAATATTTTAAAAGTCCACGAGATGATTGTGTATTGCCACAATGAATAGCAACTGGAACATTATATTTTTTAGCAAGTTCATATATTGGGTCATAGATAGCATCATAAACGTAGTAATGAAAATAACCTGCATAAATTTTGATTCCTGTAACCATATTTTTATTAAGTTCTTCTTCAATAAAATTTATCTCGCTACTGTTTTGTTTAATTTGTTCAGGATTTACACCCACACATGATAATAGACAATCTAACGTTCCATCCTCCAGAATAAACTCTTTAGGATAGCCAGATGGTTTATAAGGTTTTCGATCCGGGGTAGCCATTATTACTCCAGCAACCACATTTGATTGTTCAAATTCTTTTTTTAGTCCACTGGCACTGTAGTTTAAATAACCAATCTCTCTAGCAGTCGTTTTAAATCCTTCTCTATTTGAAAAATGAAGGTGTGAATCAATTATTTTCAAAACACTTCATCCCTTCGTATTTTTGTTTTTAAAATAATAAAATACATTTTCTCATTTTAAGACGTCACAGCTTCATCAAGCCCCATTTCTTTAATTACCTCCATGTTCTAATAAGTATTCCTCTAAGGCAGTTATAACCTCTGCACCATCACCAACTGCCGTAGCCACCTGTCTTAACCTCTTTTGCCTAATATCACCAATAGCAAAAACACCAGGTAGATTTGTTCTAAGCATACTATCAGTTAGTACATATCCATACTCATCAAAACCAATTTCCCTTGGTAAATAGTCACTATTAGGTATATAACCTACAAAAATAAAGACCCCCGAAGCATTAATTCTAGTTTTTTCTTGAGTTCTCACATTATGAATTGTAAGCTCCTCTACATTTTCAGTACCTCTGATTTCATCTACTACACTATCCCAAAGAAACTCAATTTTTGCGTTATTAATGGCCCTATATTGAGCTATTTTATTGGCCCGTAGTTGGTCACGACGGTGTATGATTGTTACCTTTTTACAAATTTTTGCCAAATAAAGAGCTTCCTCTACTGCTGTGTCCCCTCCCCCTATTACTACAACTTCTTTATCTTTAAAGAAAAATCCATCACAGGTAGCACAATATGATACACCTTTACCTCTAAACTTACTCTCCCCGTCAACACCTAATACTTTGGGGCGAGCCCCGGAAGCAATAATTACAGCTTTAGATTCATAAATTTTATCACCTAACTTAACTTTTTTTTGATGCCCCTCAACTTCAATCCCATCTACATATTGGAACTCCATATCTACACCAAATCCTACAGCTTGTTCATAAAACTTCATCATTAACTCTGGTCCAGAAATCCCTCCTGGAAACCCAGGATAATTCTCAATGGTATCTGTAGTAGCCGCCTGGCCACCAGGAGCACCAGTTTCTAAAATTAATGTTTTATATCCTGCCCGGGCTGTATAAATTGCCGCCGTCATGCCGGCGGGACCAGCTCCAATAACAATTACATCATACATAATCTTGACCTCCTATAATAAATTCCTTTGAAATTCTATATAACCTGTTCTTTTAAGTGACAATGTTCTATGAATAAAACTTAAAATTATAATTATTATAAAGATAGTAAAATATAGAACTTCAAAACCAATTGTATTCAAAAAGCTAATTGCTACTTAGGTCTTTAATTTATTTAATTTTAAAATAATAATTTATATAATACAAATATATAAATATATGAAATATTATTGAAAAAATCTATAATTGAGAATTAATAATGTTATCGTTTCTTTCAGGAACAAGATATTTAATAATTTTTACATGACCGAATTGATAGGTTTCCGCAGATTATTAATTTACACACTATTAGACCCCAGATCAAAAGTTCTGGGGTCTTCTTAATATACACTTTGGTTGAGAAATTTTTAACCTTTTATTCACCAATATCCTTCAGTTTAGAATGTAATAATTTTATCACTGTTAGTAACCCATTCAGCTAATTCAGCCATTGTAGATTTTTGTGCGCCCTCAAAATAAGGATGATTTTTATAAATTCCGCAACGGGCCATACATGTTCCACATACCTTAACCGGAACGCCTTGGGAAATAAGCTCTTTAAGCATTTGAGATAAATCCTGGTCATACCCTTCAGGTGGCTTGCAAATGTCTCGTGCCATATCAACAGAATCATTCATTAAAAATATTCTTACTTCCTGTCCTGTTTCCAATAGTTTTCCTGCCAAACGCAATCCATTCCACGTTACATCTGTACTATCATAGGGTTCACGATTAAAAATGATTAGAACTTTCATAACAAAACTCCTTTCAAGATTTTTTTATTTTTTAAATTAATAAGTATGCACTAAAATCCCTAAATTCTGGCCCAGTATTGAAAACATCATGTTCACTCTCACTAAACTTCGGAAATCCCGATAATCCTCCTAATTTCCTGAGTGAATCAAACTGGTCCCTTCTTCCCGTTACTATTTTGTGAACATACGACTGATGACCAACATCCCAGATAATTTTATCAGAAGGTGAATTGAACACCCTACGTAGGGCAAGTGTCAGTTCTACCACACCTAAATTAGAAGCAAGATGACCCCCTGTTTTAGATATTTTATTAATCAAAAAACTCCTTATCTCAACTGCCAATTGGGTAATTTCCTCAAAATTCAGTTTTTTTATATCATTTGGAGAGTTGGCTTTATCCAAAAGGTTAGTCAAATAGGTCTCACCTTCATTTTTAGTTCTAGGTAATTTTATTTAAGCATTCTCCATTTTCTCTTTTTGTTTAATTTTATATTAATAAAATGCCTACTACAAATATATATATGTTAAAATTACTATTGAAAATATCTATAGTTAGAGGTGAGTAATAATGAACTTTACCCATTTAAGGTCCTTTTACTATGTGGGGAAATATTTGAGTTTTTCTGAAGCAGCAAAAAATTTATATATTAGTCAGCCCACAGTTTCCATACAAGTAAGAAGATTAGAAGAAGAATTACAAGTTAAGTTAATTGAACAATTGGGAAAGAAAGTCTATCTGACTGATGCAGGTAAAAGGTTATACAGTTATGCAACTGAAATATTTAAGCTTGCAAAAGAAGCTAATTTAATGATAAATGATATTAGTGATTTTAACATTGGGCAAGTTTTATTAGGTGCTGGCACAACAGCAGGCATTTATTTGCTTCCTGAATTACTTGGTTCTTTTAAAGCAGACTATCCAAAAGTAGAAATTAAATTACAAATAGGTAATTCTAAACATATTACTCAAAGGCTACTTGATAATGAAATTGATTTTGCAGTAATTGGTGAGGGGCTGGATTTAGATTTAGATTTAAGATCTCAATCAATAACTAAAGATGAGTTAGTTTTAATAGTCTCACCTAATCATCCTTTGGCTATAAAAACTGAAGTATCTATTTTAGATTTATGTAATGAAACATTTATTTTAAGGGAAAGAGGTTCTAGTTCTAGGGAAATTTTCGAAAACTCTATTATAAAAAATAATGTAAAAATAAATGTAGCAATGGAGTTCAATTGTGTAGAAGCTATTAAAAAAGCAGTTTCAGCAAATTTAGGTGTTTCTGTTGTTTCTAACAGTTCCTTTAAATTAGAAAAGCAACAAAATGTAATTGCCAGTCTAAAAATCAAAGACCTTGATTTGGTGAGAAATATTTATTTGGTTTATCATAAAGACAAAGAATTTGCAAATGTTATTAAGAATTGTATCAAGTATATATCTTTAGGAATAGACATTAAGTGAAGTTACAGATTGCTACATTTATTCAAGTAGTCTTTTCAAATAGTAAAATAAGAGAACCCCTTTAAAAGAGAAGTTCTCCCATTGTCTTTAAAAACCGTAAAATGCAATTCCACCAATAATACAAAAAGAAACAACTTTCCATGGGGCAACTCTCCAAAACATTAGCATACCAAAGGCGATAAGGGCTAAGCTAAAGTCAAAAGGATTATTTATTGCTTTGGTCCAAATAGGGTCATATAGTGCTGCTAATAATATCCCCACTACAGCTGCATTAATACCAGTTATTGCTGATTGAAACTTTGAATTCATTCTTATAGCTTGCCAAAAAGGCAAACCACCGATAATGATTAAAAATGAAGGGAGAAATATGGCAACAGTTGCAGTCAAAGAACCTATTAACCCCTTTGCAACTGCACCCAAATATGCTGCAAAAGTAAACAATGGACCTGGTACAGCTTGAGCGGCACCATAACCTGCAATAAATTGAGTTTGACTTGCCCAGCCTACAGGCACAACCTCAGCTTGGAGTAAAGGAAGAACAACATGACCCCCACCAAAAACTAATGAACCGACACGGAAAAAACTATCAAAAATTGCAAGAAGTTGATTGTCACTTACTTGTCTTAAAAGTGGTAAGCCCAATAGTAGAACAATAAATATAACCCATGAAGCCAAAGATATACCTCTACTAATAGGTATATTGATGCCTAGCGAAGAATCCTCAACTTCTATTTTAGGGAGAAATAACCACCCAAATATTCCTGCAAGTAAAATAATTAATATTTGTTTCATGGTGAAAGGTAGTAATAAAGTAAGGACAGCAGAAAAAACTACTATAGTCGCTCTAGTTTTATCAGGAGCTAAAGATTTTGCCATTCCCCATACAGCATGGGCTACAACGGCAACAGCAACTATAGTAAGACCATGAAGCCAGCCTGCATTACTAATATCATATCCTTGAACGAAGGTAGCAAAAAGGAATAATACAAAAGCTGAGGGAAATGTAAAACCAATCCAGGATGCAACTCCCCCCATCAATCCAGCCCGTAAAATACCAATTGCTATACCTACCTGACTGCTTGCGGGTCCAGGTAGAAATTGACAGAGAGCTACTAAATCAGCATAGCTTTTCTCATCTAACCATTTGCGCTTTTCTACATACTCATTTCTAAAGTACCCCAAGTGTGCTATAGGACCTCCAAAGGATGTTAAGCCTAATCTTGAGGCTACACTAAACACTTCAATCATCTTTCGGAAGAAGTTAGTATCTTTATTCAGGTTATCATTTTTTTGCACAATTATTTTCCTCCTTAAGCTTCATAAATCATTTTCGCGGTTGCCTTAATATTATGTTTCATTTCGTGTATAACTTATTGAATTAAATTAATGAAAATATTTTTCCTATCTTATTATCCTAACCTCTCCTTATTTTCTCTACTAAACCTATTCCCATTTGCAAATTAGTTGCATTTTAAAATTAATACTTGAAACTCATTTTCTGCTTAGTGAAAGTGGTTAATAATTGTTTAGGAACTTTTGCATAATAAATAAAAAATTAAATCCCTTGCCTTCAAAAAGATACTTTGTTAAAATAATATCGTATTCCGATATCATATCGCGATACCTAAAATTATATATATGGGTAGGAAAAAATGCAATACTAAATTTTAAGGAATATTTAATCTAAGGTATTTTAGAAAAAGGAAATGACCGTTAAGGATAAGATTAGAAATGAGGAATCGAAAGAGGCTTAAGAATTTATAAGATTAGGGGGTAAAATTTAAGTGTTTTTACTTAAAGACGTGAAATACAAAGATATTTTATATATTAAGGACCTAGAGATTCCTAGGAAGAAAATTACTTCTATTGTAGGAGAAAGTGGTAGCGGAAAATCCACACTGCTAAAACTTTTAAATAAATTAATAAGTTGTGATACTGGAGATGTCTTTTATAATAATCAACCACTTAGTGAAATAGACTCAGTTGAATTAAGAAGAAATGTAGTACTGCTTCCCCAATCTCCTTCTATCTTTAGTGGGAGTATTAAAGATAACCTCTTGATAGGACTAAAGTTTTCTGAAAAGCCGCTAGCTTCCGATAAGAAGTTAGTTGAAGTGCTAAAGCTGGTCAAATTGAACAAGGAATTAAGTGAATATGCAAATAATTTATCTGGTGGAGAAAAACAAAGACTAGCTATTGGTAGAGTACTTCTGCTGGAGCCCGAAGTATTACTATTAGATGAGCCTTCCTCAGCTCTTGATGAGGATACAGAAAACATGATTATTATGGCATTAGTAAACTATACTAGGGAAAAAAATAAGACCCTTATAATGATCACTCATTCTAAAAATGTAGCCTATCAATTTTCTGATAGAATTATTGAAATAAAAAAAGGGACAGTAATAAATTAGAAGGGGGTGTAGTCTATGAACGGAGTAATAGACTTACAATTATGGCAAATGGCAGCAGCCTATCTTTTCATTGTAATTTTACTCTTTATTGTAAGAGCGAGAGGTATCTCACGGGAAAGAGAAATTTTAGTTTCTACAATACGAATGACAATCCAACTTATATTAACAGGCTATATTCTTGTCTTTTTATTTGAAAATATAAACCCACTATACACAATTTCTGTAATAGCAATTATGGAAGCATTTGCTATTTATAATATTTTCACAAGAACAAAAGTGAAACTTTCGAGACCGCTCAAAAATATAATTGCTTTTTCTATGCTATTTGGAACTTTATCAAGCCTTATGTTTTTCTTACTTGTGGTAATTAATATTTCACCTTGGTATGATCCTAGATACTATATACCCATTGCAGGAATGCTTATTGGTAATTCAATGACTGGTATTTCATTAGGTGTCAACAGGCTTGTAGATGGGATGATTTCTCAGAGGCATCTTGTTGAATCTGCATTAATGCTTGGTGCAACTCCCAAAATGGCAGCGAAAGATTATGTCAATAATGCTTTTGATGCTGCCATTCTTCCAACAGTTAACTCTATGGTCGGAATGGGTATTGTCTTTTTGCCAGGAATGATGACAGGACAAATTCTCTCTGGTATATCTCCTATAACTGCAATTGAGTACCAAATAGCAATCATGCTTGGTATTGTTGGAAGTGTTGCATTAACTGTAATATTATTTGTTCAACTAGGCTATAAAACATTCTTTAATGAGCATAGTCAGTTAATAATTAGTGATTAGAAAAAAACAATTTAATTATTCCCCGCAATCATTAAATAGTCCTGAGGTCTATATCCAAACCTCAAATCCGATATTTTCTTTTGACAATTTAATTAATATATAAAATAATAAGTTAAAACCTTGTTAAACTAAACAAACCAATATATCTTATTTAAGGTGAATACAAATGCTATATTTTTATGAATTTTTTTATAAAGCCTTCAGTGGCTAGCGTTTTTTGCAATTATTCATGCTTTCGCAGATTGGGGACATGTTTTCATTCCAATTCAACAACAATACTCTAGCGAACAAACATACCTAATACTTCGTATTCTTAGGATTATTGTTAATGCCTTATCTTTTATGTTTATAGTTCAGTTTGGTGTATCGCTATGGATTAATACCAAAAATAAGTGTGGAAAATTGAGGTTAATGCCAATAACTATTTTTACTTTATGGTTATCCTACCTTTTTATTACTATCCTATCCTATGATTATAGGAGTAATCTTGAGTGGATACGAATTGGCGATATTTGGTCCAGATATTTAATGGCTTTTCCAGGTGCTTTTCTATCGGGTTATGCAATTTTACTACAGAAAAACGAATTTAAAAAATTTGGTTTTACTAGATTTCTTTGGTCTTTACAAATTGCAGCTATTTCTTTCATTATTTACAGCTTGTCCGCAGGACTAATTGTACCTTCTGGGTCGGTTGGTCTATCTACTCTAATAAATTCTGATATGTTTTTCCAAATGACTGGAATACCCATTGAAATTATAAGAGGTATTAGTGGACTCGTTCTTTCCATTTCTATAGTTATAATTTTACAAGTATTTGATAAAGAGTACATTCTTCGTATCCAAGAAATCGAGATAGCTAAAGCAAGATTAGAAGAAAGAAATAATCTAGCACAAGATTTGCATGATGATATTATTCAGTCTTTGTATGCTACTAACTTAGAAATAGAGGATATTAAACTATCGGTTGATAAAATAAATGATAAAAAATCTCAGGAAGTATCGGAAAAATTGTCTTTTCTTTTAAAAAACAGAAGTAAAATAATAGATCAAATTCGTGAATATATTGGTGAGCTAAAGATGGCTAATCGTGTCGAAGTATCTTTGCGGAAGCGCCTAGAAAATTTGATTAATGAATTTGATTTAAAAAACAAAATGTATGTAAAATGTGAGTTTGATTTAAAAGATGAGCTAGTTTCTTTAACTACCCAATACCATTTAACTCTAATCTTAAAAGAAGCTGTAAGTAATGTTATTAGACATGCTAAAGCTCAGAACTTCTTGGTAAGAATAAGTAGTAATGACACAGATTTGATATTAGAAATTAGTGATGATGGAGTCGGGTTTAACGAAAGACCCGATAAAAATTACTACAAGAAGGGTTTAGCACAGGGTCTGAATAATATAAAGAAAAGAGTAGAAATTTTAAATGGCTTCATAGAAATTAAAACCAAGGTTAACGAGGGAACTAAAATTATTATTAAGATACCAATTAACGGAGGTCAGTATGATTAGATTAATGATTGTTGATGACCAGAAAGTAGTCCGCGTAGGATTAATTAATATTTTAAAGCATTACCCTAATCTTAATGTTATAGGTGAAGCAGGTTCACAAGATGAAGCTATTAAAAAATCTACGGAGATTAAGCCTGATGTAATTCTCATGGATGTAAAGCTATCAACTGTGGGACAGATTAGCCAAAATAACGGAATATCTGCCTGCCGTAAAATAAAAGAAATTTTACCCAATACAAAAATAATTATGCTTAGCTCATTTGCTGATGATGAATTAATTCATGAATCCATCTTAGCTGGTGCTAATGGATACTTATTAAAAGGAATAGATAGTAAAGAATTAATAAAATCCATTGAAATGGTCATTGATGGAAAATCAGTTTTAGATCCAAATATAATTGATAAAGTATTAGTAACGATGAGGAAAATGTCAAAACAGCAAACACTTTTGGATAAATTAACAAAACAGGAAATAGAGATTCTGAAATTGATAGCCTTAGGTAAAAAAAATAAAGAAATCTCCTCTGCAATGTGTCTAGGTGAAAAAACCATAAGAAATTATATAAGTCAGATATTATCGAAGTTAAATGTTAGTAATCGGGTAGAAGCAGCCAATTTCGCTTTACAGAATGATTTATTTAATTTTAAAAAGGACATGTCCTGATTTTTTGCTGGATATGTCCTTTTTATTTGTGACATTTTTTGAACTGAGGAAATGAGTATTAACACTATTAAATAAACGGGTAGTAAAGGATAATCTTGTTAAACGAATATTCACCATTTCATGAACAAAGTTGTTATATATTTCACAGCAAGGTGGGTATTCAAAAAAAAACCTAAGGAGGAGATGAAATTGTCAAGAGACGGTAACAAAAATTATTCTTCAACTAGTCCGTGGATTGCATTTGTTAGAATTTTTTTAGGTGCTTTTTGGCTGTATGAGGTTACAATTGGTCATAACTGGAAAACAGGTAGTTTTACCTCAGGTCCCCACCCTGGTTTGTTTGGTCCTGAAGCAGGTAGTTATTTAATTGAACAAGGTAATGCAGGAATAGAAGCAGGTGGCTGGGCTTGGTTTGGTTGGTTTTTAGAAAATATTATGTATCCTAACGCTGCTCTTTGGGGTTACTTTGCAGTTGCAGTACAACTTATTTTAGCTTTTGCTTTTCTTTTTGGGATATTTGTTCGACCAATGGCTTTATTGGGATTAAGCATGGACTTATTTATCTTCTTCCTAGGTAATTCTCGAATACCTCCCTTCTTCTCACTTGGGCACTTATTTGTACTATTTACAGACGCTGGTATGCATCATGGTATTGATGCCTGGATTATTGATAAGTATAAAGAAACCAAAAGTTTTACTTCCAATCTACTAAGGTCTATTATCACACTAAATTTCATTACACCTTCTATGAGACGCATAATTGCATCCATTTGCACTATTCTCTCAGTTTACTTTTTATTAGAACTGGCAATGATATCATCTGGTAAAATGAAGATGGTTAGTATGGATTTAGCCGTTTTATTTGGCTTTGTTGCCTTTGGTCTTTTTGTTTACAAGGATAAAATGGATAAAGTTTCTTTAACGGTTTCCCTTTTGCGAATTTGGCTTGGGTATAGATTCTTACATGAGGCTATTGTTCGTAATGTACCAGCTGTAAACGGCTTGCCTGGTTGGGGAACGAAGCAACAACTAACTGAAGTATTTCAGTTTATTAGCGAAAAACATTGGGGTATTTTCTCAAGCATAGTGGCAAACTTATTTACTCCTATGGCTGGTATTTGGTTAACAATCTTTATTATTGTAAATACATTGGTTGCTATTATGCTTATCCTTGGAATACGAACTCGCCTAGCAAGTAAAATAGGTCTTATATACTTGTCCCTGCTCATTGTAATTGGTTTTACCCGTTATGCACCTTTTGTTTTCGGATATTTATTTGCTGTTTATACTCTCGATGGCGGCAAATTATTTAGCTTTGATAGCCTAAAGGATTATAAGCCGAAAATTGGAATCAGCTTATCCAATACTGCAATAGTTACTTTATTTGCTGTAGCTGTCATAGCAGTTGTAGCAGCCAATGTTGATCGAATCCTCCCCGATGGATATAAAACCAGCATGGGTCCAGTAATGGGGGCTATGGTAGCGATGTTAACTTCTATAATTGGTTTATGCGGTGCATGGCAAAATGGATTTGCATTCGTATTTGGTGCAAATAAAAAAGCTCAGCTAGCAAAGTAAATAAATTAGTCTACTTTTATAAAAAACCACTTAGCAAAAAATCACTAAGTGGTTTTTATAGTTCAATCCTTAATTTCTTTAAAAAGTTCAAAGGCTTTCCTCTTTGCTTCTTCTAAAACTTCAATTCCTTGATTAGTAATTTTATAATACTTTCTTATCTTACCTTCGACATTTTTTTCTTCTATCTCTAAAAGCCCTTTTGATTCCATTTTGTGAAGTATCGGATAAAGTGTCCCAGGACTCATATCATATCCATGACCCTGAAGTTCTTCTATCATCCACGAGCCAAAAAAGGGTTCTTTCTTTGCATGATGAAGAATGTGTATTTTTATGAATCCAAGAAATAATTTCCTAATAATCTGTTCCTGCATGACTATCACCTTACCTGCTGTTTTTTGATATCGCATCCCGATATTATAAAGTTAGTATATCAGAACATATTTGTATAATCAAGTAAGTTGAACTGGCACAAAATTTTTCTTAGTCAAAAATAAATGGAAAACTAAAGCTTTATAGTTCCATAAAATTCATTTTCCTTTTATTCCTATCTTAAAAAATTATCTAAATCTACTAATGACAACTTATTAACGACTTCATAACCATTTCCCCTTCCCCTGGGCTTAATTATAACCGTTCCCATGTTTGGGATTTGACCTAACCCTAACCCTTTGGGGAAACTGTGAGCAATTATAACTTTGTTACTCCCTGAAGGTGGCTTGGTCTCTAACTTTGATTTAAGAGAATGTAATATTCTATTTTGTTCATCATTAGATAAATTTCCACTTAACCTATAAATTTCAAGCCAAAATGGGTCAATTTGAACACTTTCTGAACCGAATGCACTGCAAGCTTATAATCCTTTATGCATTCATTTAAAATCCTCTACCTAAGTTAGCGAACAAAATTCTTGTTTTGTCGTAGCAATAATAATGGGTCACGAACAACCCCCTGTGTTGTTTCGTGACCCATAGGAAATAGTTTTACTGTAATAGAGTATTTTCCAAGTCCAACTCTACATGTTTTTATATTCTATCCATTGTCTTAAGCTAGTTCCTCCTATTTATCAATGTCAGTGATTCAGAATGTCCGCTCTCATATTTTCAGTGATGCGTACGCCCCGGCGGGAAAAATGGGTTGGCCCAAATGCAATCACAATAATGGTTGCGAGAGTGAGAACTACTTCCGTTTGTTCCACTCCGGCATTAGGGCCTACTGTATTTGACACGGCATGGAAGATGGTAACGATGAGCACGCTGCCCTTAGAGTTGTTATAGAGCCAGGTGTATAGAACAGCAACGGCTATAACCCCAAGGAAATAAGGTATTAAGGGATACGTAGCCATAGTAGTTCCCTTGATGAACAATAAGGGCAGGTGCCACAATGCCCACAGGATACCAATTATTAGACTGGAGGTCAGGGCACTGTACCTGGACTGCAGCCTAGGCAAGGCAAATCCGCGCCATGCCACTTCCTCAGGTATGGCAGCAAACAGGTATTTCAGGAAAGTAAGGAGCAGCGTAAGGGACGGCATTATCCTCTCAACTCCCTGCCCCATTTCTCCCTTTAAACCCATAGAGGCAAGCATAATTGCCACACTTCCCAATACTACCACCATGTACCAGAGGATTCCTACACGCCAGCGCAAGAGGGGTTTGAACACTTCCTCCCCGTCTTTTTTACCGTATAAGGCACGGGATACAATAAGGACAGCCGCCAGCGGCCCAACACCGGCAAATACATATAAAAGTGGGCTGTTGAAGGGAAAAAAGCCGTGTGAGTATGCTGCCTGTGGTACCCAACCTAGCCACGTTATAATAAAGGCCAGGATATAAAAAGCAAAGACCGGTTGTCTTCTCATCCATGTTTGAATGCGTTCAGCCATGATGGCTTCCTCCTTTTTATCAAGATCATTTGGTGGTCTATTGATTATCAAACGGATATTTAGATTGCCCCCGAAGGTTATCCCATCTTCAATTAAAAATAATGATTAAGTATTCTCTACTAACCCCTGATTTCCTTCCCAAAATTTCCATTAATTTCACATAATTAAGGCCTTTGAGAGGGCTATCCCTAATTAATATAGCATTGGCCGGGTGTAATAAGGAACAAGCTTATAATGAACAAAATAGTACTATGCAACAAGGGCAGGACGAACCTGCCCTATTCTTATATCGTTAAAATGTAGATACAGTGCAACATTAAAATAGATACTGTTAATCCAATTCCTTAAAGCCAACAGGTCCTCCGAAAAGATTTAAGAAGCTTACTATTTTAACAGGACGTTCAGAGTTAGAATCTGTTAATTTTTTGATTCGATAAAGAATGTCTATACCAACGTCTTCGGATTTTTCAACAGAAATTATTTCTATCTGTTGTCCGCTTTGACCAATTATAATAGCATATGTTTTTAAACCTATTTGTGCCATTCCCTTACTAGTATTTTCACTAAATGGAATATCTGCTATTTGGCTTTTTATTTCTTGAGGAGCATCCGACAGTGTTAACTCTTTATACGCGACATCTTTTTGCAAATAAAATGTGACTGAAATTAGTGCTAAAAAGATTACAATACCTATTGTGAATTTCTTTTTCATCAATTTACCATTCCTCCTGCTTACATTCTATATGTCATCAATAAAACCAATGGCCGTGACTGGGGACGGTCCTTTGACACGCTTGACATAAATACTCATTTTTCTTGCCCCTCATCCTCTGCACAATTCCTATGTTCAATCCCAAAAGATCGGCTATTCCTCGAATTGACAGCTGAGTTTTTTTTCTTAGGTTTAATATGACTTCCTGCAGATAATGCCTATTACAATGAGTCTTTAAATCAGTAATTGACAGGTTATTGTCCTTTAAGTATTTTTCCACCTCCCAAGAATTATCCATCTCCTGAAAAATAAACACATCAGAATCATCTTCCTTTATATCTATAATTGAAAAATTCCTTAAAATTTTCAATAGCTTTGTTTTTCTCCTGGGAAAATAAAGCGAGTATTTCCCAGGTATCTACCAGGTCATTATTCTTATTATCCCTTTTACTTACATAATCAATATAACTGCTCCATGGATATTCTAAGATATCACTTACCATACCTGCCTGATAAGGATTATTATGTATATATCTTACAACTGCCATAAGATGTTTTTCATCATCAATAGTCTCACTCTTAAACCTATCCTGAAATAAATGGCCTACTCGATTATATTTCTTATTAAAAAAGCAAGCATAACTGGTATTAATTCTTTTCATTACACCTGCAATATTTTCTGTTCTAATTAATAGATGAACATGGTTATTCATTAAGCACTATCCATACAGGTCAAAAACTTCTAATAGCTTCTCCCGGTCCCTGTCATCTTTGAAAATTTCCCTTTTCTCATTCCCCCGAATCATTACATGATAAAAACCAGACTGGCATATGTCTACTTGTCCTTGCCATTAGATCACCCCCCTAGAGTATTCTATCATATTTAAATTATGCTGTGTCAAAGGACCGTCCCCAGACACATTTTAGATGCTATTTTCTTGATAATAAAACAATAAATATACCCTATCATTTTCAGAAAGGTAGGTGATGAGAAAAAACTGGTCACAACATATACAGCAAAAATTATTAAAAATGTCATTAAAAGGAATATAAATATAATTCTGAAAATTTATAAAAATAATATTAATAGTAGGAAGGAAATTAAGGTCATAAAAAGATAACTTAGCTTACCTGGTAATTTAAAGTACAGTAGTATTCCCGAAATAGCCGAGATAGAAAAGAAAGCAACTAATAAACTTGAATAATGAATAAGTCGCCAAAAACCATTAGATTCCCAATAAGTATTTATAAAGTAGGCATCTAAAATTAAACTTTCCACTTTCATCCCTAATATAGCAAGGGTTAGGAAAAGTAATAACTGCCATTTAAAATGAACAATATATTCTGAAATTTGTGCCGGAAAATAGTCCTCTTCCCATTTCTCTTTCATGTTAAATGGAATTACAGTGACAATTGTAAAAATTAGAACCGAAAATATAATCAAATCTAAATATAATATCCCTATCAAATTAAAAAGATCAAACAATATTCCCTCGGACATAGGTTTCACCAACTTAAATAAACTATGTTGCTTTATTATTACTAATTTCCTTTTCGCAAAAAGCATGGACCCCTTCGTTTTGATTAAATTTCTTTTCAGTATTGTCTATTAGCTTATCAATTTTTTAGTTTTCAAATGATATAAAAAATTAAAAGTTCATATCCAACAAACAGGACCGCTTTATAGTTCTATAATCCCGCCAGGTTATTTGCGGCTAATAAAAAACAAGCCCGAAGTTATTAAATTCGGATTCGCATGCTTGTGCATCTTCAACTTTATCTTGAAAAACCTTGAAGGCTAACAATTTCTACATAAAGTTAAGAAAATTCTAATATTATTATAAAAAACTATAGAAGAAGGCGTTAATATGAAAAGAATATTAATTCTGCTGTGCATAGTTTTGCTTATTACTTTATGCTTATACAACCTAGGTAAATCTATATTTGTTAATACAGACTTAACTGACTTCATAAAAGAACCTAAAGAAAACACCCCAGAACAACTCTATCATGATATTGCACTAACACTCCTTGCTCCCCATATAGATATTGCCCTTAATAATTATTATGGTGAACCCACACAATATGGTTTATATGATACTAATATATTAGATATTAATAGACCAAATGGGCTTTATAAGTTTGATGTTAGACTGAAAGTGACCCCATTTGTTGGTGCACATAATACAATTGGTGAGGATGTAATCACTTTTAGAATTTCAAGCGGAGAAGTAATTTTTTTAGATTTTGTACATTTAAAAGACTATCCAAGACTCCAAAATTAGAATTAATACATTCTATGTTGTAAGAAATATTACATTTATAGGGACATAATGTATTTACTATAGATCAATTTTTCTAAATTCTATTCTTCTTCAAAAACTTGGGCTACAACCTCACAAGTATTACCTTTACCAGATTTTAATAAGTATTCAATAAAATATCCTTTATAATGTTCACTGTATCTCTTCTCAATTACAATTTCAGTAAATTCACTGGCTTTAATACTAGGGTTTGCAGAAAATTTATCACGGGTACTATCCTTAGTAAGTTCTATTATTTCTCTGTCATATTTCAAATCCTTGATTATAGGGTCCCCTTCTTTAGTAAAACCAACAACTCTTATCATATCAGGAACATTTCCTTGAACATTGTCTACAAAAATATTTAGCTTTTCGAGATTATAAATTTCTTTTGGTGTCTAAATAATATCATTATTTTCAACACCTAAAATAATAACATTTTTTTTCAAATAAACTCCCCCTTATTATTTTTAGACGACTATACTGGGGAATAGTTCCAATCTTTCTTAACTATTATTAGATAGCACATATTTAACTATGAAATAATATTTACAGCATGTGCATTATTAAAGGCTAAAGATAGTTTTCTTTAGCCTTTATCGTTACTTATGAACACTTTAGTTGGACGCGAACTAAATACCTTACTTTAATTCGTACTAAAATGAGTAAAAAAGTTTGTATAAGGAAAACTAGGTTTGAATATATTCTTGGGGTGATATAGGTTTACACTAGAGGCTAATTCTATTCACATAGTAATCGTCAAATAGTCACCAAAAAACATAACAAGCAGGGTGCAAATCTATTTCCCGTTTTTAAATATAATGATTAATTGACTATTTCAATCTTTTCAACCAATTTTCCATCTTGTTTAAGCCACTCTATTAATGTGCCTTTTCCATATTTATACTTTATCAACTCGTTTTCAGAAATAACCTGTTTTCCAAACGAACTAAGAGAATCCTGTGGTTCCTCAACTTCCTTATTATTAACGTCATATATCCCTACGCCTTGATTTTTAAATAAATGAAATTCAGAAGTCAACTTCCTATTAACCATAAATTTACTAATACCATTTTCATTAATATAATTAACTATTCTACAGGGATAAATATCATTATTGGTAAAAACCAATAAAAGAAACTGCCCTTTTGCTTTAACAACTTTATAGACTTGTTCCTTATCTAAAAACCATTTATCTAAGAAAGGGGCTAATTTTTCTTCAAATATTTTATACTGTTCAAGCATAATTTCCTTTTCCCGCCAGTCAATGTCTATAAGTTCCTCTTCTTTAACATCAGTTCCGCAAACTTTGCATCTATAAGTGTAAGGGAATACAAAAGGAATCCAACAAAAGAAAATTCCAAATGGTATGAATAAAAGTATGATACAGACCACTACTCTCAATCCAATAGAATAGCTTTTTTCTATGCTATCACTCTTACATTCAGGGCATAGCTTCACTCTACCAACTCCTCATGATATTTATTGCATATTTAAATTTACTGTAGCCCTTAAGGCTATTTCTCACTGATATCAATAGTATACTTCTGCCGGGGCAGGAGTTTCCCCATACTGTCCAGTGTTAAAGAAAACTTCGAGCTTTGAGAATCATATAGAGAGAAAAAGAGTTCTCCGTCTTTACTATATGTGAAACGACCCTGGCCTTGCTTTAGCTCCTTTTCATCTGCCAGGACGAAGTGGGGCAGTAAATCCTGATACCCTGTATCTTGTGCTTTTTCCAGCCGGTAATTGATGAAAACCCGCTCCTTTTCCCGCCATGCTTTACTGATTATTATTTTCCCTTCTTTTAAAGGTATCACCTTATCCAATTTAATTTCTGCCTCTTTGCTAAAATCCAGGCTAATTTTATCCATGTTGTTTGCCTTGGTAAAAACATAAATGGGAGGCAATAAAAGCTCAACTTCCTCCGTTTGCGGCTCCACCAAGTCAAATTTCAAGGACATTTCCACCTGACAGGGAAACTGGGTAGTTCTATATTCACCGCCTTGCACAGTAATTTCCTGACGCCGGTTTAGATCATACAAAGCCGGCCGATTGGTAGCAGGGTCCTCACTCCGGAAATTGACCCCAAAAGTGGCCGCATAATTAGGGATAAGACCTCCGGGAGCCGTGGGACCGGGTGGTGGTGGCGCATCATCTGGGATTTTACTAAAGGAAGTAGGGAAAAAAGCTTCTCTTCCCACACTAATTCCGGCAACAGAGCCGTCATAGGGCCAATCCAGCTTTAACTTAAATTCCGATTGACTCACACCCAAAACTGCTTTTTGGAGACCGATAGTAACACCTTCCACTTTTTCTTCCATATTAGGATAAACTATCCGGGTATGCTGTAAGGTTTGGGTAATATCCACCGGAAAAAGAAACTCTATTTCTTCTTTTTCCTCAGGATAGTTCAAGGCAATACGAGCTTTTTCCACCTCGGCTTTAAGTGGCTCAAACTCCACTACATAATATTTTTTCTGTAAAACCCGACTGCTTCGCTGCATGTATTCCTGGCCGGTTTCATCACTAAGGGAAATTTCTAATAACTTCTCTCCGGGTTTAGCAATTTTTAAAAAAAGGATAGTCCGGGAGTTATCAAAAATTCCTTTTTCCAGTGTGATTTCCGTATTATTTAATGCTCTAGTTTGGTTAATTTCCGTAAAAAGCCCCAATTCGCCGACCAAACGGTAACTGGGATCATCCAAGCTTACATGCTTTCCAGCAGTATAAGAAGCATAACCTATACCTGCTCCGCCCAATAGCAGAAAACAAATTCCCAGTATAGCTGTTTTTTTGAGGCTGGCTATTAGTTTATCTCCTACCCCTTGTTCCGCTTTAAATTCCTGTTCAGGCAAAATATCTAACAGGGGCTCCTTTAGTTCTTCCCAGGTTTTTTGACAGGAAATACATTGGGCCAGATGTTTTTCTATATATTCTTTTGTTTCAGGACTCACTAGATTTTCCGAGTATAAAGGAAATAGATCTTGTATTAATTGACACTCTTTACTCATGCCTGTTCATCTCCCTCTAGTTCTTGATAAACCTGGTGCAGATTTCTTTTAGCCCTAAAAAAGGTAACCCTAGCCCAATTAACTGTTTGACCCCAGATTTCGGCAATCTCTTCATAACTTAACTGTTCATATTCCTTTAAAATTAATACTGTTCGATGATTCTCCGGAATTTTTAATAATGCATGGGCAATTCTTTCCCTTGCTTCCTGGATAACAATTTGCTCACCGGGGTCCTCGACCCTAAATTCCGTGTCCGACCAGGGGTATTTATCAAAAGGAAGCCATTTATCCTTACTTTTCTTGCGCAAATTTTTGAGATACACATTGCGGGCAATGGCATAAAGCCATGTTTTAGCTGACGATTTCTGGTGAAAGCGATGGATAGAAAGGCAGGCTTGATAAAAGGTTTCCTGGGTCAACTCCCCTGCCTCTTCCATATTTCCCGTCAGACGCAAAAAATAGCGTAAGATAAGATTTTTATAGAGTTCATACAATTGTTGCACTCGTTCCATAATATTACCACAACCCCGATGTATAGATTACAACTTATCTTCTTAACTTCTATACAGACGGGGCTAAATCCTATTATGAATTTATCCTTTTATTGTTTCTTCCGTTAACATCTTCCTAGAAGCTACTACCCTTCTCCGTCCTTGGGCCACTATTTTCTGGACTTCCTGAGGAGTGATAGATAAAACCTGAGCAATTTGCTCATAGTCATACTTAAATATATCTTTGAGAATCACACCACAACGTAATTGGACCGGTAAACTAAGTAAAATCTTTTGCACTTCCGCTCCTTCTTGGAATTCTATAAAACCGTAGTATTTTACAAATTCCTGCCAAATACCTTTTAATAGTAATAAACTATTGTCCTGGCAGTGCTTATAATGGCCTTCAATGGAAAATTCAACCAGTTTTTCCGCTGCTTTCCGGTTGCCACAAAGGCGGTAGGCAAATTTATATGCAAAAAATATTATTTCGTTATCTATATTCAAACCTGACTTCATAGCTCTGACCAACTCCTCATTTCTCAACTATTTATTTAGTACCGTTTAGAGGCTATTCATTACAAAAAAATATAAATTAACCCGAGGTTGATTTGAACCTCGGGCTAGTTTATATTTTTTAAAGTAATATTGCTCCAACAGCATTATTGAAAAGGGAAAAAAGAAAGTGTTCCCCCGGAAAACAGCCAAATGGAAATTAATAAAACTAATAAAAATTTTTCTGATGTATCTCAAAAAAACCTCTTGATTAAAAACTTCAATTGTTATGGTAGCTATAATTCTGGCAAAAAGAGAAGTCAGTTCCCATGTATAGTCATAATTTCTTACTGCCGTTATGTTCTCAGTGAATGTAACTGATTGTACCTCCAAGCCTTTCGCATCTACATTGTAGTAACTGTCAAAAGCATACCGTTCATATACTTCTTCGCTAACAGCAAACTTGTCATATTCAGGGAAGTAGAGTAAAATTTTAAACTTGGATGGAGGATAGTACCCCCAAGTAAACTGCGAAGTTTCAGTACAATCACTAAAGTATTGCAAAAAATGTTATCCGTCTTTATCCTTATAGGATGCAAATTTTTCCCAAATTTTGTATCCTTCATCACCCTTATGATATCTTTGGTTATTACGGTGCTCGTCTATAGCACTGTGCGGTCCTGTAGAACTTACTTCTGACAGTAAAGTCACATAATATTTTTCATTTTCAAGTCCTTTGAAATCGATCACAACTGAAGGTTTGGGGCCTATACTTAAATTAACAATGACTGAAACAACCAATTTCTCAACTTACAATTTCTCAACTTATCTTTCACTTTTTGCAGTATTGTTGTTTATTAATTTTAATCTTTTTCTTAAATCGTAGCGTTCTTTGCCTGTGCTCCTCTACAAACTTTCTAATTCTCATTCATAGCCAGGATGGCTTTATTCGTCCAGTTTAATGGAGATTTCTTTATTAAGGAAAATGGAGGAGGTAAGATTGTCTATAGTTACCCCAATGGTTGAGGACTTCTTTATAAAATCAGCTTCTATAAAAGCTCCCATCCTGTTGCCGGGACCTTGGCTTCTTTGACCTAAGTTCCCTTTCTCCCCTTTTTCGTTGGTAACAGTCATCATGTTTGCAATTTTTCCGTATTTTGTAACACCATCTCCGCCAGAATAATCATCATTTAAGGCGGATATCGCCCAAAAGCCTTCGTAAGGCTCTTCCATATTGTCTTGTAGTTGGTGGAGAATTTCAATATTTAAACCCCGGTCATCAACAAATACTTCTTCCAAAAAGGTTTTATTATTCCTCTTTTCTCCTAATAATTTATTAACTTTAAATCTTTTTCCGGATTCTTTATTTAGGTATTCTTGATAAGGTGCCGTATCTAATGTAAAAGAAACTTGGTCGGTCCCTATTAAACTTAGCTGTTCCAATTTTAGGTGAAGCTCTGTGGGGAGCTGGTCAAAAGGCAGAAAAGTCAGGCGAAAACCGTTTTCTTCCTCAGTACGATATATACCTGTAAAATGTCTCTCTTCATTATCATTAGTGCCAATCTTGGCTTTTAAGGTATAGAATTGTTCCTCTTCCTTTCCCTTTAAAAACCCTGTAATTTCATTCTCCCCTACCCCTAGAGTTAAGCTTTCTAAAACCAGCTTCCTGCCTAAAACATCAATTTCCTGATTTAGATTATAAGTTTCTTCTACTTCTTTGGCTTTTGCAAAATTTATCGGCACTCTAATTTGTATATCCTGGATAAGTTCCAGATTATTTTCATAATTTAAGACAATACCGCTTATAATCACATCTTCCACTTGCTCTAATAAAGCATTGGTGTTTCTGTCCCTTAAAGAACTAAATGTCAGTCTGCCATAATATTTACCATCAATAACCATATTTTCCTTAGGATAACCGCCATTATACCCCGGGGATGAGATTAATACATCGGGATGGCCTAATTTAAAGTTAATTTCTTTAAGTTTTTCGGGAAAAGAGCTCAGGGAATAAAAGATATATACCTCTTTACTGTTATACCAAACTTTCTCAATAGTTAAAGCCATTCCTTCCTTAATTTCCTGTGTGATTTTAGGTTCTACCACAAGACCCAAATCTTCAGCTCGTTTCAGGCCCGGTGTATGTTTTTGTCTATATTCCTCTACTTTATTTTCCGAAGGCTGGCATCCGGAAATCAACATAAAAAATAGAATTAGGATTAGGCAAAAACATATTCTATATTTCAAAATTAACAACTCCTTTTTCTTCTCCAGCTTATCTAAACTGCCATTTACAAAAAGGTGTAGATAGATTAATTAAGCCTCACCTAATCTATTAGTGA
>LADT01000039.1 GCA_000961765.1 Clostridiaceae bacterium BRH_c20a
ATGATACTATAATTGTTAAAATGACCATAAATGATGATTTTATATATTTTACAAGAAAAAGTGATTGTATAAAGATTTTCATGTCAAATTGTACAGTGGATACTGATTGCGATTTAGAAGTAAATGAATATTATAGGAGCATAATTCCAGACAAGGGTGAACCTTATTTAGGTGAATCTATACTAAATTATGCAAAGCTGGATGAATTAACTAAATAATGTCATAGGGACGGAGCATTTGACATTGGAACGAGGTGATAAAGATACCAAGAGTAGCTAGAGTTAATAGTGAAACGCAGTATTATCATCTAATGGTACAAGGAATAGCCAGGGAAGAAATATTTGTGAGTGATAGTTTTAAAAAGTTCTATTTGATAAAGCTAAGGGATATTTTCAAGGATATAGGAATAGATATCTTAGCTTATTGTATAATGTCTAATCACGCCCATCTTTTGATTAGATGCCAAGAAATTGAAAACCTAACTTCAGCAATGCGTAGGCTAAATACAACATATGCACTATTTTATAATGGGCTGCAGAAAAGAGTAGGATATGTTTTCCGGGATCGCTATCGGAGTGAAATTATTAAAGAAGAAAGTCATTTGTTAAGTTGTATTGTCTATATTCATAATAATCCTGTAAAGGCGGGAATCTGCAAAAAACCAAATGAATATCAGTGGTCGAGTTATAAAGAGTATATAGATAGTGGAGACATGATAAATGATAACGAACTCATATTAAGGGGAATTTCTTCTGATATAATACAAGCTAGAATAATTTTTCGCGGATTACATAATAGAGTTTACAATGAAAATTGGATAGAAAACAAAGAGGATAACCCTGAATATATTGAAGAAGCAATAAATGACTTTGTAGCATCCACCGGGGAGGATATCGAAACTATCAAAAACGATAATACAAGGCTATATATTTTAATAAATTACTTACAGGGAAAAACCAATATATCTTTACGGCAGATAGCAAGAATATTAAGAATAAATAGGGAAAAGTTGCGAAAGATAATGTCAAAAACTCCGTCCCTTTGACACTTAGTAGATTAGCCAATTAAAAAAGGCTTGCAGGGTTTTATAGAACCCTGCAAGCCTTTTTTTCTAGTTTTTTTTAAGCGGGGACCATCTTCTTTAGGTTTTGTCTACCCCAATGACGGTGTTGGGCAACGGCATTAATGAAACCTTGATTGAAGCTAGTTAGATCAGTGCTATTCTGTATAGTTACAACCCCAAGTTCTGTCGTTAGTTGCCCTTGATTATCTGTTCCCGCTATCTTTACACCCTGTATTGCTGAAGCCTTTAGGAGGTCTACTCCTTCATTGGTTGCTCCAATAGGTTTAGCGTGCTTGAAGGCCTCATTAACAAAATGTAAGGAATCTCCATTGGTTATTAAACTATCCACGCTCTGGCGTCCCCCTGTTATGTAAACAGCATCGTACATAATGGACCCGGCGCTATGATAGTGCTTACTTACCTCCAATTCCATACCGCTTACACTAGTTATTTGGCCCAGGCTTGTGCTAATGATTTCTGTGGTTATTCCAACATCCTCCATGGCCTCCATAAACTTGACGATCTCTGTACAATTAAAGCCATTTTCTGCTAAGATGGCAACCTTCCTGGTTTGAGGCACTTTAATTGTATTCTCTTGGCTAACTGCTGGTGAAGAAGCGGTTACTCCAGTTCCCCCTGGTGTAATAGGTGGAGTTCCTCCAACACCCTTGGCAATTTCAATAGCTAATTGGCTATTAACGTTATTAAACATATCAACAACCCGTTGCCTTATTTCTTTATTAGTTACTCCCCCTACCTCAAAATGGAAAGCCTCTATAATATGTTGCCTCTCTGCCTCAGACATACTGTTCCAGAAAAGAGTAGCCTGACTATAATGATCCTTGAAGCTTGGATTACGTTCACGTACTTTTTTACCTTCGACCTTTTCGGCGTAGTGGATATATCCATTCTGTGGATCAGGAATTGGAGAATTTTTCTGCAATGAATTAGGAAAATAGTTTACTCTGCTTCTATCAATGGTCATCCTATGATACCCATCCCGTTGATTATTATGGACAGGTGCCACCGGACGGTTGATAGGTATTTCATGGAAATTTGGGCCACCTAGGCGAATAAGTTGGGTATCTAAATAAGAGAAAAGTCGTCCTTGTAATAGAGGATCGTTAGAAAAATCAATGCCCGGAACTACATGCCCAGGATGGAAGGCAACTTGCTCCGTTTCGGCAAAGAAATTATCTACATTGCGGTTTAATGTCATTTTGCCAATTATTTTAACTGGTACTAATTCTTCCGGCCAAAACTTTGTGGGGTCAAGAATATCGAAGTTAAACTTAAACTCGTTCTCTTCTTCTAGGATTTGCACCCCCAACTCAAACTCAGGATAATTGCCCATACTAATCGCATCCCAGAGATCCCTCCTATGAAAATCAGGGTCTTTTCCGGCTAATTTTTGCGCTTCATCCCAGACCAGGGAATGGACTCCCAACAACGGCTTCCAATGGAATTTCACAAAGCGGGCCTTACCTTGAGCATTAACCAATCTAAAGGTATTAACGCCAAAGCCTTCCATCATACGGAAGCTTCGTGGGATCGCTCTATCAGAAAGAAGCCATAAAATCATATGGGTAATCTCCGGGGTATTGACTATAAAGTCCCAGAAATTGTCATGGGCCGCTGAGGCCTGGGGTATGTCGTTATGAGGCTCAGGCTTGATAGAGTGGACCATATCTGGAAACTTAATGGCATCCTGAATAAAGAAAATAGGAATATTGTTAGCCACTAGATCATAATTGCCTTCCGAAGTATAGAATTTAGTTGCAAAGCCCCGTACGTCTCGGACTGTATCAGCAGAGCCTTTCGATCCAACTACTGTAGAGAAGCGAACAAATACCGGGGTTTTGACCGAGGGGTGTTCAAGAAATTTGGCTTTAGTATACTCTGTCATTGGTTCATAGACCTGGAAATATCCATGGGCCCCAAACCCTCGGGCATGAACAACCCGTTCAGGAATCCGTTCATGATCAAAGTGGGTCAATTTTTCTCTAAAATGAAAGTCCTCCATTAGAGTTGGCCCCCTAGAGCCAGCCTTTAGAGAATCATCGGTATTAGAAATCTGCAAACCATGATTTGTAGTGAGTTTTTCATTATTGTGATCTGATCGAAAGATCTCTAACTGTTCATTCTTGGTATCATCTTGTACTTTACCCCTGTTCTTCTTTTGTACTGTGTCCATTTTCCACTCTCCTATTTATTACTTTTTTGTACTGGTTTAGTTTCCCGTGAATCTGGTTTTTTATACCAAAGAAAGCGAATGTCATATCAAGGGGACAAGCATTTGGCATTAGGTTAAGAATAAATAAAAGTATATTTTTAATAATCTGAAAATCAATAATTTCCACTGTTTACAAATAATAGACAAAATATTACAATGTGTAGTAAATACCAAAACAATTAAATATAGAAATAAAAAAGGAGGTATTTGCAAATGGCGGTATTTTTCCAACAGAATATGTTTCTTGTTTTTTTCTTTTATGGTTTAGCATTTTTCTTAATGGGTCTTATAATAAGAATTTCAATTAAAAACCGAGAATTAGATGGGTTTATACAGTATTTACCACTGTTTGCTATGTTTGGCCTGCTCCATGGTATTGTCGAATGGATGGATATGTTTCAAGCCGCTTCAAGTAAAAATTGGGGCATAGATTTTTTAATTGTATATAATCATATCAAGTTATTTTTAAATGTAACCTCATTTTTCTATTTCTTTCGGTTTGGTTTGGCAGTTTGCGATATTCACATAAGGAAAATTCCATATATCGTTTTTAGTGTTTGGGGAATTGCATTTTTGAGTGCAAGCGGTCTATTTGGAATTATAAATTTTGGTTTTGGAACTGCTGACCAATGGCTTGTTTTCGGCGATGTTGTAGGAAGATATATACTCGCTTTTCCAGCCTCTATGTTGGCCTTTTGGGGTTTACTACGAGCGGCTAATGTTAATACTCAATATTCTTCCACGGTGCGGATTTCTATTAAAGTTGCTGCCTTTTCCTGTTTAGGTTATGCAATAGCCGGAGGAATAATTGTACCAAAGGCAGATTATCTTCTCGCTGGATTTTTAAATTACTCTAACTTTATAGAATGGTTTGGACTGCCAGTTCAAGCTGTACGGGCAATTATAGCTATTTTAACTATGTTTAGTATTATCAAGGCAATACAAATACTGGAGGTCGATCTTCTGGTCATGCTTAATGAAAAGAAACGGGCTGAAAATGCCTTGCAGGGGCTTTTAATGGAAGTACATAAAAGCGTTGCTACGTTAGCAGGATCTTCGGAGGAACTAGCTTCCTCCTCTCAACAAGCACAAGCGTTTTCTAATAACGTTTCACAAATTGTATCTGAAGCAACAGTTGGCGCAGAGAAACAAAAAGCCGCCGTATTGAAGGTTGTTTCGATGATGAGTGATGTTTTAGCAGATAGCAAACAAATTGCAACAGAATCTAGGAGTATTGCTTCGGTTTCTTCAAATGCTACTGAGATGGCAATAAGTGGTTCCCAAGAAGTTGAAAATATTATTGAACAGATAAATCAAGTAGAAAAAACAACTCTAACTCTTTCCAGTTTGGTTACTAAACTCGGAGATAACTCTAAAGACATTAATCAGTTTGTTGATATTATAGCCGGTATTGCCACACAAACAAATCTTTTAGCACTAAATGCGGCTATAGAAGCTGCCCGGGCCGGTGAGCAAGGACGAGGTTTTGCTGTAGTAGCAGACGAAGTACGAATGCTCGCAGAAGAATCGAAAAAGGCAACGGAAAAGATTACAGATATTATTCGTGACATCCAAAATAGTACACAAGAGGCAGCTGTCGCAACCAAAGAAGAGGTTCATCAGGTTGCCATTAGTAAAGCGATGATTGGCGAAACAGGACTAAAATTTAAAAGTATCGCAAAATCTGTCGAGGATTTAAATAGTCAAATAGATAAAATATCTGCTTCAACAAATAATAATGCAGATAAGATTGGGTTGGTAACAAAGGATTTATCTGGTATCGGTGAAATTGCAATGGAATCCCTAGAAAAAAATCAAACTATTTCTGAATTTACGGTACAACAAGTTCATATCATAGAAAGTGTTTCTGAATTAAGCCAAAGCATTGCTCAAATGGCTACTTCCCTTGAAACGGCTACAACTAAATAGATTGGGGGAAACACCATTCCGATATTAAATTAAATATCATTTCATAAATCTATAATATAAAACATCTCTGGAAAAGGGTAATAATATAAATATATAGGGTAGGCATCCATCCGGGTGTCTATCTTTTTCTAGTAGTGTCAAAATTAAAACCTCCTTTGACACAGTTGACGCAGTATTTATTTTTATATATAATTTCATTT
>LADT01000058.1 GCA_000961765.1 Clostridiaceae bacterium BRH_c20a
TTTTCTGGATGTTTGCTCACTATTTCAGCTATCTTTGCAAATCTCGTTTCCACTTGTTTTCCACCTCTAGTGTGGCAATTGTTTCCTTTGCCAAGTTGTTGTTATGTTACAGCCTTCCCTCTGCGGACATTACTCCGTTTCCTCGGTACTATGCCGTAATCCGACTCCCTAGCTTTAACCCTTTTGTCTCGCTTGTTGTTTAGACTTGCATCGACATACTCTCGCCGAGAGGGGCGCTAGGGTCTCCCACGTTCACACTAATTGACACTATCTAGCTCGCCATGGTCTCCGACCCCGGAGAAGCCTGATTACACTTGCCTTTAACGCATAATCAGATTTTGTCTGCTGCTGGTTCCAACACATCGACCTTCTCATCGGGCTTACGGGGCTCAATCCCTTCAGCTTTCGCTTACGGCTCGCTATCTCCCTTGCCTACGCTTAAACCTAAGATTACTCTTTTGGCTCCAAGGCTAGGTAATGGCGGTTGGCTATTCCTTACCATGTAACATTCGCAGTTACTTCAATTAGTGCGCCTCGTGGCGCACAGAACCGTCCCCTTGCTTCTACTTATCACTAATTAGTGTAAATATGGTGAAAGGAGGGTTAAAATGGGTATACACGATAGAATTAGTACGGGAATACATGGTCTGGACCAAGTGGTCGATATGCTCCGTTTAGGAGATAATGTTGTATGGCAGGTCGACTCCATATCTGACTATAAACACATAGTTGCCCCTTACGCTGTAAAGGCAAAGCAGGATGGAAGAAATATTATATATATTCGTTTTGGCAGCCATGAGCCGGTGCTCAACGACCTTAGCGGTGTAAAAATATGTCCGGTAGAAGCGGGAGAGGGTTTTGAAAGCTTTGCTACAAAGGTCAATCGTTTGATTGCACAAGAGGGCAAGAAAACTTTTTACATATTTGACTGTCTCTCGGAACTGCTCAAGTTTTGGCATTCTGATTTGATGATAGGTAATTTTTTCAGGGTAACCTGCCCATTCCTGTATGAACTAGACACTATTGCCTATTTTGCTTTAACTCGAAACGCCCACACTTATGACACAATTGCACGTATTCGCGAAACTACTCAGCTGCTGCTGGATTTATATTGGGTGAAAGGCAACTATTACATTCATCCATTGAAGGTTTGGGAAAGGTACTCCCCCACCATGTTTTTACCCCATTTGATAGATGGTCAGGAAGCTATTTGCATCACCGCCAGTGCCCATGCCGCTGAGCTATTTTCAAATTATAACTGGAATAAAAACAGGATAGATTACTGGGAGGTCACTTTCCAAAATGCCAGAGAGGTACTTACACATTCAGAGAAGGATCAACAGGAAACTAAAGAGCTTTTACTAAATATGCTTATTGGAAAAGAATCCAAAATGTATGATCTGTGCCACAAATATTTCTCGGTAGAAGATCTTTTGCAGATTGCTTCAAGGGAGATAGGTACCGGCTTTATCGGAGGGAAAAGTGTAGGGATGCTCTTGGCTAGAAAAATTTTAGAAAAAGAAGCCGGAGAGCGTTTTATTCCTTTCATGGAGCCCCATGACTCCTATTACCTAGGTGCTGATATCTTTTATACATATATTGTACAAAACGGCTGGTGGGAGCTTAGGACAAAACAGAAAACACGGGAAGGATACTTTCAATATGCACCAGAACTAAGAGAGAAGCTGCTGCAGGGTAAATTCCCAGAAATGATGCAGGAGCAATTCCAGAACATGCTGGAGTATTTTGGCCAATCGCCTATTATTGTACGCTCTAGTTCCCTTTTAGAGGATAATTTCGGGAATGCCTTTGCAGGAAAATATGATAGTATCTTCTGCGTTAATCAGGGCACACCGGAGGAACGTTATGAGGCTTTTGAGCAGGCAGTGCGCCAGGTCTATGCCAGCACAATGAACGAGGACGCCCTTGCATATCGGATGAACCGGGAGCTTGTGGAACATGATGAGCAGATGGCACTATTGATTCAACGGGTTTCCGGTGATTATTACGGAGATTACTTCTTCCCCCATATCGCCGGTGTGGGAAACTCCTCAAACCTCTATGTATGGGACAAAAGCGTAGATATGGACGCCGGCATGCTAAGGCTGGTCTTTGGCCTTGGCACCCGTGCGGTAGACAGGGTGGATGGTGATTATCCGCGCATTGTCTCCCTGGATAATCCACTGCGTACACCTCTTGTTTCATATGGAGATCAGCATAAATTTTCTCAGCACAATGTGGATTTACTGAGCTTGAAGGATAACATATTAACAGAAAAACGCTTATCGGATATACTAGCCTGTAACCTTAAAGCCGATAAAAAACTCTTCGCAGAACCGGATTATGAAACAATAAACAGACTGCGGGAATTGGGATATCCCGATAGAGCGGTTCCCTATCTTCTTAACTTTCAAGGATTATTCAAAGAAACGGATTTTCCCCAACTTATGAAAAATATGCTATCACTGTTATCCAAAACATATAACTATCCAGTTGATATTGAGTTTACCGCCAATTTCACCATAGACAGCTCTTATAAAGTGAATCTTTTGCAGTGTCGACCTTTGCAGACAAAAGGCCTAGGCAAAGCAGTTGTACTACCTAAGCTAAAAAATAAAGAGGACTGTTTTTTCTATTCCAAGGGGAATTTTATGGGTGGAAACGTCAGACTTCCCATAGATTATGTTATTTATATTAATACAAAACCATACCTTAAGCTAGCGGAGCGGGAAAAATATACCGTAGCCCGGCAAATTGGAATCATAAATACTGAACTCAAAGGGAAAAATTCAATGCTGATAGGCCCTGGCCGCTGGGGTACTACTACACCGTCTTTCGGGGTGCCGGTACATTTTACAGAGTTATGCAACATGGCAGTAATCTGCGAGGTTTCTGATAAGAAAGCAGGACTTATGCCGGAGTTATCCTATGGAAGTCATTTCTTTCAGGACCTTGTGGAAACAGGCATTTTTTATGTGGCGCTTTTTGACGGGAACAAAGATGTTATATACCAACCGAATTGGGTTTTGGATCGGGAAAATATTTTAATAAGTGTTTCTCCCAAAAGCGCAGCCCTTTCTAATGTAATACATATTGCCAAAACAGATGGTATGGAGATTTTCTCCGATATCACGACCCAGACCTTGGTTTGCAGATAAGGTACAAACATAACCTGCAAATTATTAGAGCTATCGCCTACCCTGAGGGTAAAAATTCCACCTGAAATAAGTTTTACTTTATGTTATAATATTTCGGAACTTAAACAAAATTAGAAGAGGCAGGTAATAAAGTGATAACTGTAATAAAAGTCGGCTTACGCTTTGGAGACCGTAAGCTTTTTGAAGATGTTAATCTAAAATTCATTCCCGGGAATTGCTATGGTGTTATTGGTGCTAATGGTGCAGGCAAAAGCACCTTTCTTAAAATTTTATCAGGCGAAATCGAAGCAAATACAGGTGATGTTATAATTGCACCTGGTTCTAGAATGTCCATTCTAAAGCAGGATCATTATCAGTATGATGAAAATCAGGTCTTAGAAACGGTAATTATGGGTAACCCCCGTCTTTTTGAAATAATTAAGGAGAAAGATGAGATTTACTCCAAGTCCGAGCTTACTGATGAGGATGGTATGAAGGCGGCGGAGCTTGAAGGCGAATTTGCTGAGTTAGATGGTTGGGAAGCTGAGTCAGATGCCGCCACTTTGCTTCAGGGCTTAGGTATTGGCACAGATCTCCATGACAAAAAAATGTCTGAGCTTCAGGGCAGCGAAAAGGTGAAGGTGCTCTTAGCCCAGGCTTTATTCGGTAGGCCAGGTATTCTTATCTTGGATGAGCCTACCAACAACCTGGATATTAAGTCCATTAATTGGCTTGAGGAATTTTTAATCAACTTTGAAGGCACCGTAATTGTTGTTTCCCATGATAGGCATTTTTTAAATAAGGTATGTACCCATATGGCTGATGTGGATTATGGGAAAATCAAATTATATGTTGGTAATTATGACTTTTGGTATGAGTCCAGTCAATTGGCTTTGCAGATGGCCAAGGATCTGAATAAGAAAAACGAAGAGAAGGTTAAGCAATTACAGGAGTTTATTGCTCGCTTTAGTGCCAATGCCTCTAAATCCAAGCAAGCAACCTCTCGGAAAAAGATATTGGAAAAAATTACTTTAGATGATATTGAGCCCTCCAACAGGAGATATCCTTATGTTGGCTTTAAGATGGAAAGGGAAGTCGGTAATGATATCCTTATTGTTGATGGACTCACGAAAACCATTGATGGCGAGAAAATCCTTAATAATATCAGCTTTACTGTTGCTAAGGGAGATAAAATTGCTTTTGTTGGCGGCAATGAAATCGTCAACACCACCCTATTTAAAATACTAATGGGGGAAATGGAGCCTGATAGCGGACAGTACAAGTGGGGTATTACCATTAATAAAGCTTATTTTCCTAAAGATAACTCAGAATTCTTTAACGAAAATGAGATGAATTTAGTAGACTGGCTGCGACAGTTTTCTGAGGACCAGGCTGAGAGCTATTTAAGGGGCTTCCTGGGCCGGATGCTCTTCTCAGGTGAAGAAGCATTAAAAGAGCTTAATGTTCTCTCAGGGGGAGAGCGGGTTAGATGTATGCTAGCAAAAATGATGCTAATTAATGCAAACCTCCTAATTTTAGACCAGCCTACCAATCACTTGGACCTTGAATCAATTACTGCACTAAATAATGGTTTAAGAGACTATAAAAGCAACATTTTATTTGCATCCCATGACCATCAGTTTATCCAAACTATTGCCAACAGGATTATAGAAATCACTCCTGCCGGCGACATTATTGATAAGCGGATGAGTTATGATGAGTATCTAGAATTGGAGTAAAACATATTCGTGTCCAGTGCCCAGAAAAAAGAAACTAGGTGGAGTCGAGACCACTGAATATAGGGAAACAATAATGGTAAATTGACATGATTATCATCCATTCCGTCATTCTGAGCGTAGTGAAGAATCTTAGATCCTTCGGTCGTTCCTCCCTCAGGATGACACAGCAACCACCAAAGTAGTTATCATAACATGAAACAAATCTGATTTATTGATACTAGTACTAAAAAAACCTGAACTAGGGCAATTACCCTGGTTCAGGTTTTTTGTTTTAAAACATATTATCGGGATCTGCTAGTTTTCTGCTGTCCTTTAGTCCCGTGGCCTTTTTTGCCAGCCTTTGCCCAGGAAGTTGGTTTGGCTTTAAATCTATCCTTTTTTATTGTATCTTTTTGTGTGGTATTTGTCTTTGCGTTACTTGTTCTGGTAGTATTCGTTTTTCCAGTGCTTTTTCTTGGAGTACTTGTTTTTTCTGTCTTCACACCCCGTTTAAATCTTGGATTCTTGTCCTTATCATCCTGAACCGTTTTCTTTTCACCCGCTGGTTTCTTATCTTGTTGGGATTCTGTTCTGCTTTTTTTCAGGGTTGCCTTTATACCTTTTTCAATTAATTCCAGGTATCTTTGGTCCTTAGGCGCTACTAAGGTTACTGCAATACCTTCCCCTCCGGCCCTTCCGGTCCGGCCAATCCGATGAATATAGCTCTCCGCATCATGGGGAATATCATAATTATAGATATGGGTAACACCTTCTACATCCAAGCCTCGGGCAGCCACATCTGTAGCAACTAAAAACTGCAGCTTAGCCTCTCGAAATCTTTTCATGACCTGTTCCCTTTTACCTTGGGATAAATCTCCATGGAGTTCATCAGAATCATATCCATTTTCCTGTAATTCACTATTTAGCTTAATAGCCCGTAATTTTGTGCGACAGAAAATGAGAGCTAAATATGGACGGTGTTGATCTAGTAAGGCAAAAAGGGTTGCCTGTTTTGCTCTATCAGTAGTTTCCACAACTATCTGTTTTATTTCATCTAAGGTAATTTGGGTACCTTTTATCCTTATTTCCTCAGGGCTACGCATATACTTAGCAACCAATTTCTTAATCTGCTGCGGCATTGTAGCGGAAAAAAGCATGGTCTGCCGCTTAGAGGGTATTTTATGTAAAATTTCTTCTACATCGCTTAAAAAGCCCATATGGAGCATTTGATCCGCCTCGTCAAGGACAAGCATGGCTACTTTAGAAAGGGTGAGTGTTTCTCGGCGCAGGTGATCAAGCAGGCGGCCCGGTGTAGCCACAACGATCTGCCTTCCGCCTTTAAGTTTTCTCATCTGCTGTACAACATCTTGTCCACCGTAAACCGCTAGAACATTAACACCCTCTACACTTTTAAGCATTTTTTTCACTTCTGCTGTGATTTGCAGGGCCAGCTCTCTGGTGGGTGTTAGAATCAAGGCTTGAATGTCGCCTTTTTGGGGGTTTATCATTTCCAAAATAGGTAACACAAAGGCAAAGGTCTTTCCTGTACCTGTTTGAGCCTGGGCAATCACATCTCTTTTATTTAAGACAATTGGAATGACCCTTTCCTGAACAGGGGTCGGCTCCGTAATTCCTTGGCTTTTTAGAGCTGCACTCAGCTTTGCACTAATACCCAAAGCTTGAAAATTATCCAAATTTATCACCACTTTCTTCTCGAATTCCTATGTATTATTTAGTTTGCTCAATTTCTTCAATTAAAATTGATAGCTCTGTCCACCTTTCAATTACCCCATTTAGCTCGCCTTCAACCTGCTGCTGTTCAAGATGCAACTGTTGAATCCGGCCAAAATCCCCTCCTGCCAGCTCTATTTGCTTTTTAAGCTCAGTATTCTTGTTTTCTAAAGCAGCAATTCGGTCTTCGATTTCATCCCATTCCCGCTTTTCTTTAAAAGACAGCTTTTTAGCCCGCTCCTTTTTCTGCGGAGTTTTTTTAGTATCATTTCTTTCTGCATCACTTGATTTATCTGCTTTTTCCTGTTTTCTTAGTTCCAGGTATTCGGAATAATTACCGAAAAAGGGCCGTATTACACTCTCTCCCTCAAAAGCAAGCAAATGATCAACCACTCTATCTAAAAAGAAACGGTCATGGGAGATGGTAATCACAACTCCTGGAAAATGATCTAAATAGTCCTCTAAAATCCCTAAGGTCTCGGTATCCAGATCATTTGTTGGTTCATCCAAAAATAGAACATTAGGTTCCTCTATTAATATTCTTAACAGGTAGAGACGACGACGCTCTCCACCTGATAGTTTACGGATATATGTCCACTGCATACCGCGGGAAAATAGAAACCTTTCCAGCATATTCTCAGCGGTAATCAGCTGACCGTCTACAGTCTTTACAACCTCTGCCCCTTCCCGAATATATTCTATGACCCTTAAATCATGGTTCATATCTACATAGTCCTGAGTATAGTAGCCAATCTTTACAGTTTGCCCGATTTCCACCTTGCCCTCATCAGGCTCAATACTGCCAGCCATGATATTGAGCAGGGTCGTCTTTCCTGTGCCATTAGGTCCAATAATGCCAAGTCGCTGACCTGGGACAACTAGATAGCTGAAATTTTTAATCAGCTCTAGCTCTCCGTAAGCTTTGGTTATATCCTTAAGCTCCAACACCTTTTTCCCTAAACGGTTAGAACCAATGGCAATTTCCAGTTTTTCAGTAGTGATGTCTTTTTTCCCTTCCTGAATTTCCTGGACCCGTTGAATCCTTGCTTTTTGCTTAGTGGTTCTTGCTTTTGCCCCCCGCTTCAGCCAAGCCAGCTCCCTGCGGAGGATATTTTCCCGCTTCCTTTCCCCAGCTATTTCCTGCTCTCTCCTTTGTGCTTTTCCTTCCAAAAACACTTCATAATTTCCATCATAGCTGTATAACTTTCCTTGGTCTAGCTCCAAGATGCGGTTAGTGACCCTATTAAGAAAATAGCGGTCATGGGTTACTACTAAAAGAGCCCCTCTATACTGGACCAAATACTCCTCCAGCCAATCTATTATTTCATTATCCAAATGGTTAGTGGGTTCATCTAAAACCAATAAATCAGCCGGGTGGATTAAGGCTTTAGCAATAGCCACCCTTTTCTTTTGACCACCGGATAATTCCTTTACAGGCTGAGAAAAATCATTTACTCCCAAACGAGTTAATACTGTTTTCGCTATAGTATTTGCTTCCCAGGCATTTAATTGATCCATCTTTTCCTGCATAGATGAAAGCCTCTTTTGTTTCTCAGTATCTAAGGGGTCATTCTCTAGCTCATCTGCTGCCCGTTCATACTCCCTTAACACCTTCATCAAGGGAGTATCACCATAATAGATTTGCTCTAGAACTGTTAATTCCTCAGCAAAAACAGGATACTGGGGTAAGTACTCAATATGAAACTGGTTAGCATGGGTGATTTTCCCTTCTTCCGGTGTCTCAATACCGGCTATTATCCTCAATAGTGTTGATTTCCCTGTCCCATTAACCCCAATTAGACCAATACGCTGTTTTTCGGAAATGGCAAAGGAAATATTACCAAATAATACTTTTTCGCCATATGTTTTTGTTATATTTTCCACAGACAGAATACTCATATATTAACCCTTCCTTAGCTCCTAATGTATCTGATCGTTAGTTTCACTTTATTATAGCCGAAAATTACTTCTGAGCGTATCTAAACTTTGGGGACGGCTCTTGTCTTGCCCCAATCTTCCGGCACAACCCGCTCCAAGATTAGCCGATGCCTATCGCCTTTCCTATGGGAATAAGAATACAAAAATGCCCTTAACAAATGTTAAGAGCATTTTGTTCTTTACTTATGCTTGTACAATCTCTTTAACAGCATTAACTCTAGTCGTAGTTATTTTTCCATTAACCTTACTAAGGTTCTTAATCTTAAGTGTTGGGTTATTTACACCACTTTTAAGCATAATATCCTCTAATACTTTTAATTCGCACCTTTTTATTACAACTTCTATTTTGTACCGTCTTTCTCCATTATTGCCCCGAGCTAGATAATTATTTACAGTATAGCCCTCGTTCCTAAGTTTTTCCGCTATCTCTATCATTTTATCTTTATTAGATAAAAATACATCTACCTCTAAAATGCCTAGAGCAAGCTTATCCTCAATTTTATTACCAATAAATACTCCCAGGGTCTTACCTAATGCATACGAAATTGTAAAATGAGCTCCTTCTGAACTTGTCACTTTCGAAAGAACAGCTGCAAAAATCACAGCATCAATAAATACCATAATATAAACGGGGTTCATAATTTTCTTAGATATTAAAATTGTTTTTAGTGTCGCTAAGATATTGGTAAAAGCTGTTATAAGAAACAGTATTACCAAAGTAAATATGACATTTCCTATTATAATGCATCTCCTTATTTTTTTTTATTAGTGTACTATTCTTAAAGCTATGCCCGGAAATTTAAATCTATTCCAAAAATATCGAGTAGCTAGAAAACAGGATAATTAATCCTGTTTTCTTTGCTCTCACAGAACCGGACTTACGTTTGCCGTATCCGGCTCCTGAAATCTCTCACCAAATTAATAATAATTTGACAACAATCCAACTTGATATTTCTGCATGTCTATAAGACCTAGACTCTCAAATAGTTTATTTGGGAGTAGCATATGTACAATATGGACATTGGAGTTTTTCCACTTTGTAATCGCCATTTTCTCCCCATTGCCTTTGATGCCTTGTTTTCTCATTTCTTTGTGCATAGCCTTATAGGATTTCCATTGTCTTATTTTAATCATTCTCAGCCGTCTTCTTATCCATCCCATTAAGTCTCTTAAAAAGGATTTAATGTTAGCTACTCGGTAGTAGTTAATCCATCCTCGCAGTACTGGATT
>LADT01000028.1 GCA_000961765.1 Clostridiaceae bacterium BRH_c20a
GTCGCACCCCATGCGGGTGCGGGGATTGAAACCGCAATGCTCACACAATCCAAACACTTTAGCAATGTCGCACCCCATGCGGGTGCGGGGATTGAAACTCCAAGTCTCGCCAATCTCCACCTGCAGGAATTAAGTCGCACCCCATGCGGGTGCGGGGATTGAAACTTTAAAAGATATACCTGGTTAGAGAATCCCTTGGGTCGCACCCCATGCGGGTGCGGGGATTGAAACCCGAATGTTAAACTCTTTGCATACTAAATTTTTAAGTCGCACCCCATGCGGGTGCGGGGATTGAAACACTATCGAAGAAGCTCTCTCCCGTGGGTGGGGTAATTCTGGGGTCAGGCTAACTATTAAACTTTATGATAGAAGAATAAAATAGGGGGGGTGAACAAATGGCAAGAAAACCCAGAATACACTATGAAGGTGCACTATACCATGTGATAGTGCGGAGAAATAATCGAGAATTTATATTTAATGAATCAGATGCAAAACAATTATATTTAGAAAAAGTTAATAAGTATGTAGGAAAATATAACGCAAAGTTATATGCATATGTGATTATGGATAATCATGCCCATTTATTAATGGAAGTATCTAACGAATCATTATCGAAAATTATGCAGTTGATCCAACAAACATTTACACAGCATACGGAATATACAGCATATAGATCAAAACAATGTGATATTCAATTTCCGTTATCCATTTTTTCAGTGGATAAAAAGAAAGCCGTCCAAATGTATACTGAATTTGTAGAAGACGAAGATACAATAGAAGGAGAAACCAGTTATGAATTAATGCCATAAGAGATAGTTCCGGAAGAAATAATTATTAGCAATAGAGAAGTTATTAACAAAGGAATAAAGGCTGAAGATATCATTGCAGAGGCTGAAAAGCTACATAATATTAAATTTGAAATGCTTAAAGGCAGGTCGGGAAATAGAGAAGTATCTAAAATTAAGAAGGAGTTTATAAAAAGGTTAGCTAAGTATAAGTTAATGAATCAAAAACAACTGTCTGATTTATTGGAAGTATCGGAGCAAACTATATCCAGAATAATGAACAATCACGAACAATAAATAAAGTTTAATAGTGAGCCTGACCCCAAAACAAAACAAAAAACTGCTTCTATATTTACTCCGATTGCCGTATATGCTGCTTTATTTACAATCCTACCATTTTAAACTGATTTCATCGGTATAATTGATTGACATGATTTTCTTAACTTCATTAACTGATTCACTTTGGCCAAGTGCCCACATGAGCTTAGTGACTAAAGCTTCAAATGTCATATCATATGCAGAAATTACACCCATCTTTTGAGTTTTTTGGCCAACATCATATACATTTAAATCTACACCATTGAATTTGCACTGGGTAGTAATCACAACACAAATCCCCTTTTCAACTAACCTTTCCAATGAGGAAAGTAAACTTCTACCTTCAAAAGGAACTCCACCAAGTCCAAAGCATTCAATAATAACAGCTTTATAATTCAAATCAGCTATTGTATCAATAATTTTTGAGCAAAGTCCTGGAAACAGTTTTAAGACATATATATTCGGATTCAAATTTGGCTGTAGCAATGGGGAGTTATCTTTTTTAAAAATAGGTTTGTTAAAATAATGAACATATTGATTATCAACCATTCCTATATACGGATAATTGATACTTTCAAATATGTCATTTTCTTTAGTTCTTAATTTTGAAGCACGACAACCTTTAATAATTTTACTATCAAAAACAATATATATTCCTACTATGTCCTCGCATGCAGTAACAAATGCATCTATTATGTTTCTTTTAGCATCTGAATTTTTTTCTCCAAAAGGTATTTGAGAACCTGTTAAAATAACAGGTTTATTAATATTCTGTAGCATAAAACATAGTGCGGAGGCAGTATAAGCCATTGTATCTGTTCCGTGTGTAATTACTATTCCATCATAACAATTAAGTTCATTAAATATAGTATCTGCTAATATAACCCAATCCTCTGGTTGCACATTCGAACTGTCTTTACTCATTATTGTTTTAGTATCTATTTTACATATATTATTTAAGCCGGGAATAGTATTAATGAGTTGATTGGCATTCAAGGAAGGAGTAAATCCTTCTTCGGAAGGTGCTGAGGCGATGGTTCCGCCAGTTGCTAAATAAAGAATTTTTTTCATTTACTCATTCCCCCTCGTCAAATAGATATTTATAGTTTTCTGGGTTGAAATTGAACTTTTTTGTTAACTCATTTTCAGCTTTATCTAGTTTTTTGTATAATTTTTTAATAGCTAAATAAATAATTGAGATGTAATTTGTAATATCCTCTTCTGTAACAGTTGGAATCTTGTAGTGTTCTATATAACTTTTTGTTACTAATAAAGAGATAACGGATGTAATTCCAGGCATCATTCCTGCACTTCCAACTATTTTTTGAAGGGAATTTGACATAAAGGTGACTCCACCAGCATCTTGGCTTACTAAAATTGCCAATTCCCCAATAATTTCAACTTTTTCCCTCGCGGTGTCGGCTTTTTCAAAACTTTTTCCAAATTCAATAATTTTTCGTCCCAGTTCTTTTGTATTATTAATAAAGTCATTAGTTCCTCTCCTAAATACATTATTTTGGTATTTATATTCAATCTTAAGTTCTTCTGCTGCTTCTACAAGACAATAGGCTGAAGTGACATTATCAGCTTCATTATTTGCCCTGAATAAAAAAGTATTGACTTTAAGAAAATCTGAAATTCCTGGTGTAAAAATCTTACTTTCAACCACAAATGTGGGTATTTTATCTAATTTTAATCGTTTTATTATTTGGGCTTTATTACCCAACATGACATTTCCTTCAAGGTCTTCCACAGGGCCTATTCCGCCACGACTTGCATTTACTGTAAGCATTAAAGAAATTGGGACCTTATCTATATCTATAACAGCTCCTAATATTTTACCTATGTTAATAGGAATATTTTCATCTACAACTATTACATGATTAGGCCATTTTTTCTTAAATGTATCGATTAAAGACAAAACGACAGCTGTTTGTAGTGAAACAGGTACTTCCATACTCCCCTGACCATAGATTCTTCCGAAACAAGATAGTACAATTCCTTGAGAAAAAACTGCATCTTTTCCAATTATGTTTTTCATTATATCTACCTCAAATGGTGTAATTCCTCTGCGGACCCATGCTTGCCCTACTCCTCCATCTTCTGTTTCTATAGAAATGGTTGAGCTTTTTAGATCAACTTTTAATGAACGAATTATTGTATTTACAGGCAACGCTTCTTTAAGTATCCTAGCAACAACTGACATTCCAGCAGAGTCATCCTGTACAAATCCAGAGTGACTATGTACATGTCCTACTCCTACATGCCCACAAATCCCTATTACACCTGATTTTCGGCTGCTGACTTTGATATTCATATAATTACCTCCATAAAATTTTTGCTTTTATATTACATTTAATTTTATAAAAGAGCTATATCATAATGATATAGCTCTTTTATCTAAATATTAAAGTAACAATAAAATTGATTAATTAGATATATCAAACCCTTGAGGTGTATCAACCATTTTATTATCTAATCCATCATTAGGTGCTTCAAACACATCTCTATTTAATTCACCTAATTTAGAAGCTGTATAAACCATACCTACAGTATCACCTGTAACATTAAGCATTGTATTTGGCATATCAATTAATATATATACACCTGCGATCCAGGGTACTATATCTAGTGGTAAACCCATTATCTGAAGAAGAACGGCGGACATCATAATTCCCCCTCCGGGAACCCCTGCAACACCTGCTGCCATTACTATACCAAGAATAGTAATGGTTCCTAGATCAATCAAACTTAGTGGAATACCATAAATTTGGGCAGCAAAAATTGCATAAATAGGCATTTCTGCAGAGACTGCATGCATATTAATGGTAGCTGCAGGAGGTGCAATCAAGTTTACCATATCGTCTGGAACTCCAGCCCTTCGTTTAGTACAATCCATGGTGAGTGGAAGGGTGGCAGCACTACTTTGAGTCGAGAAGGCTAGTGCCATTGCAGGGAAAATATTTCTAAAATGTTGAAGAGGGTTAACCTTTGCAACATATTTTAATATAAGGGGATATATTACTATAATAATTGTCGCATAGGCAATATACTGTGTAACTAGCATTTTACCGATTCCAATCAAAACAATTGTACCTAGAGTACCGGTTACATTGGCCATCAGCGCAAATACTCCATATGGAGCAGTTTTTAACACTATACCCACCATTCTACCCATTAGGTCTGCTCCACTTTGTACCAAGTCACCCATTATCTTACCAGCCTTATTTTCACTTAAAAGAGCAATGGTAATACCAGTAAATAAAGCAAACACAATTATTTGTAAGAAATTTCCGGTTGCAAAAGCTGAAACAGGATTATCAGGAATCCAATTAATAAAACTATTGAGAAGATCTACATTTACTTCTGGTTTTTCCAATGCAGGAAGAGTTATTCCAACTCCTGGCTGAATAATGCTACCCCATAATATACCCATAGAAGCTGCTAGTGCAGATGCTACAGCCCAATACCCAATAAAAGTTAGTCCGACTTTTTTCAAACGTTGTAAATCAGCGATTCCCGATATTCCCGCTGCAATTGAAAAGAAGACTAAAGGAACAATTGTCATTTTTAATAATCTAATAAAAACAGTACCAATTGGTGCTATTATAGTGACTTTGTCTTTAAATATAAAGCCAGCAAGAGCACCTAAAATAAGTCCAATTAGAATTTTAATAGGCAAACTAAGTTTTTTCATGATATTCCTCCTTTAAATTAAATTTAAGTCTCCCGGAAACTCCGAAAGTTATATGGTTCAAGGTTTTCACCTTGGGCCATTTTTGTTTTTCCTCCAAGCCCCTCAAACGAAAAATTGGGACTTGACAAATGAAAATCATCACCATAATCGCGATGGAGGCATTTTTTGCCTACTAATAAGGTGTTGGATGGTGATTGTTTCGGTACTTTTCTCTTCGTTTCCCGCATGCAGAAATTTTGTAAAATTTTAAACAATGCATAATATTCAAAAAAATCCAAGCGAATTATTTACATTTATAAATATAAATCGGATGACGCTATATTTCTAATTTCGACATAAATATAAAATATAATTCAATTTTAACCACAATGAGAATTTTTTCTTATTTTACCATATATAAGAAAAAAATACAATACAAAACTGAAAACTGAAAACTGAAAACAAAACTGAAAAAAGAATCTAATTTAGGTAATTCTGGGGTCAGGCTAACTATTAAACTTTATGATAAAATAAGAATAAGATAGGGGGATGAACAAATGGCAAGAAAACCCAGAATACACTATGAAGGTGCTCTATACCATGTGATAGTGCGGGGAAATAATCGAGAATTTATATTTAACGAATCAGATGCAAAACAATTATATTTAGAAAAAGTTAATAAGTATGTAGGAAAATATAACGCAAAGTTATATGCATATGTGATTATGGATAATCATGCCCATTTATTAATGGAAGTATCTAACGAATCATTATCGAAAATTATGCAGTTGATCCAACAAACATTTACACAGCACTACAATAAAAAACAGAATCGGACTGGTCATTTATTTGAGCAACGTTATAAAGCGATTAACTGTGATAAAGAAGTATATCTATTATCCTTAATAAGATATATCCATCAGAATCCAATAAGGGCAGGCATCTCAGATATAAATTACCGATGGAGTAGTCATACGGAATATACGGCATATAGATCAAAACAATGTGATATTCAATTTCCGTTATCCATTTTTTCAGTGGATAAAAAGAAAGCCGTCCAAATGTATACTGAATTTGTAGAAGACGAAGATACAATAGAAGGAGAAACCAGTTATGAATTAATGCCAGAAGAGATAGTCCCGGAAGAAATAATTATTAGCAATAGAGAAGTTATTAAAAAAGGAATAAAGGTTGAAGATATCATTGCAGAGACTGAAAAGCTACATAATATTAAATTTGAAATGCTTAAAGGCAGGTCGGGAAATAGAGAAGTATCTAAAATTAAGAAGGAGTTTATAAAAAGGTTAGTTAAGTATAAGTTAATGAATCAAAAACAACTGTCTGATTTATTGGAAGTATCGGAGCAAACTATATCCAGAATAATAAACAATCACGAACAATAAATAAAGTTTAATAGTGAGCCTGACCCCAAGACCTCCTTTCGCCTCATAAAAAGGAAAAAAGCAGCTTAGCGGGTTTGGAAAAGTTAAAAGAATGGTCGTTAGTTGATGCCAATTCTAATAATCCTAACGCCATAAAATTTTCTACTATTAGATCTTTTAAAGGGTTAGAATCTGATATTGTTTTCCTAATTGGTGTAAAGGATGACAGTTTGGTCTGTTCCGATGCAGATATATATGTAGGTGGCTCACGGGCAAAATTTTTATTATATGTTTTTGCTGAAGAAGGATGTAAATTTGTTTAATTCAACTGACAATCAGTTGTCAGTTCGATAGGTAATAAATTAAGATAGGCATTTAAAATGAGTAAATTTTTTCTTAACCTAATGAAAAGAAGTGAGTGATACCTCAACCTAGCGAAGCGAAACCTAAAAAACGGACACAGTCAGTTTTTTGTATAGGAGGCTATTTGATGAAGAACCTACTTAGGAATCTAAAAGAAATATGTGCAAGGTTCCCTTTGAGAGAAAAAGTAATAATTATGCCATCCCACTCTGCAGGTCAGGAATTATTACAGTCCACGGCTAGGGAAGGTATTCCTTGTCTGAATCTAAAAACCGATACGCTTTATAATATTGCCCAAAGGATTATTAAGGATTATATTTATCAGCATAATTTATCATTGCTTCCTGATACTTTAAGAGGTCATATCTTTCAAAGTATCCTGCAAAAGCTAAAAACATCTGATTCTTTAAAGTATTTTAATGAACTGGAGATAACTCCTGGTATAAGCAGAGTAATAGGTAATGCAGTTTTGGAGTTTAAAATGAGCGACTTTACAGCACAGACACTGCTAGAAGACCGATTTATTAATACAGAAAAAGGTACTGATCTTAAGAACGTTTTTACTGAATATGAAAAGGTTCTACAAAGCTGGAACTTTTATGATGCAGCAGATGTTTATAATCAGGCAATAAAGCTTGGTACACAAGTTGATGACAAGCTAATCTACATAATTTCCTCCAATCTAAAACTGACTTCCTTAGAAAAAAGGTTTCTGCATAATCTTACTAATGGCTCAGCCCACTTTATCTATCACACTTCCGTTAAAGGATTGAATAGACCGAATGCTTTTACTAGCAACTCCATTCCCGATACCGAAAAAACTATCTCAGCAGATATCCAGCGATTAGCTTGGTTATATGATTTAGAAAATGCGCCATTATCTTTAGGGGATAAGACTATTGATATATTTCAGGCCTACGGAGTGGGTAATGAGGTCAAAGAAATAATTAGGCGGGTTAGAAAAGAGAAGATTTCCATTGATCAGACCGCAGTTTTTTATGCCTCACAAGAGCCCTATGTACAGTTATTCTACAATGTATCCCAAAAGCATAATTTGCCAATTACCTTTGGAGAAGGAATAGATATTAAAAATTCTAAGCCAGGCAGGTTATTTTTTGCCCTGTTAGAATGGATAGGAAGTAACTATGATGTTGTAAAACTAGGCTCAATTATTAATGGAGGAGATTTTAAGGTTATTGGTGATGGGTTGCCCCATAGCTTTAAGATTGCCAGTGTCTTAAGGTCTATCGGAGTAGGTTGGGGCCGGGAAAGATATGTTGGTCAGCTAGAGAAGGAGATTATTTTAGTTAAGGGAAAAATATTGGCAACAGAGTACGATGATAAAAAAACAAGATATGAGATGTATTTAGATAATCTAACTGGTACTAAAGCCTTTATTAATAATATTTTTGCGTTGCTTCCATTAGAAGATGAGGCAGGCCTGTACAGTTATGAAGAGTTCACTAAAGGTATCATAGCTCTTATTGAAAACTACAGCTATGTAGCAGGTGAGACTGATGGTGAAGCTAAAAAGACTATTATTGAGAGTTTAAGGGTGATAGCTGAATATGCCCAGGATAGTTTACCCTTGGAAGATATTCTGCTGCGGTGGGAAAGTATAGTCTCGGGCTTAAGGGTAAAGAGATCCACACCTAAGCCTGGATACTTACACATTGATTCCTATAGAAAGGGTGTATGGATATTCCGGCCATCCAATTTTATTGTAGGCTTGGATTCTGGACGTTTTCCCGGGCAATACAGAGAAGACCCAATTATATTAGATATTGAGCGAAAGGCCTTGTCTACCGAGCTATATCTTAGAGAAGGGAAAATTAAAGAAAATACCTATGATATGGTACAGCTATTGGCCAGCATTAAAGGAAGGGTGACCCTAAGTTATTCAGCCTTTGATACTGTGGAGAATAGGGATGTTTTTCCTGCTTCCTTGCTTCTTCAGGTATATCGGCTATTAACAGATGATATCACCAAGGACTATTCCCAATTAATTTCTTATCTAGGATCAAAAGCAGGCTTTATACCTTGTGAAGTAGCTGATGTAACAGATCAAACCGAATATTGGTTAAATCAGAACTTCATTAATGGAGGTATTAAGGAGCCCGAGACACTTTTAGCCAGCTGCTATGAGAACTTGTCTGTAGGCTTAAAGGCTTGGGCTGAAAGGGAAAGCAGTATTTTCACTTCTTATGACGGGAAGGTAAAGGTGGAAAGTGCTATGATAGATCCTAGAAAGAATAATCAACTGGTAATGTCAGCTAGTCAGTTAGAAAGCTTGGCCAAGTGCCCCTATGGTTATTTTTTAAAGTATATCCTGAAAATATCACCTCCTGAGGAAACCAAATATGATCCCGGTGCTTGGTTGGATGGTGCAGCTCGGGGGACATTGCTTCATAAAATATTTGAAACCTTTTATCAGGACATAAAGCTTAAGAAAGAGAACCCAGCTTTAGTCCAGCATGAAAGCCTACTTTATGAAATAGCTGACGAACTGCTGGTGGAAACGAAAGGGGAAATACCACCTCCTAGTGAAGTGATATATGACTATGAATGTAGAGAAATTAAAGAATCTTGCCGATTTTTCCTAGCTAGTGAAGAACAGGAATCTGTAGGGGCAACCCCTAGACACTTTGAGCTGGCCTTTGGTTTTGAGAAAGCTCAGGATCCTATTTTAGGGGAAATAAAACCAGTTTATATAACACTGCCCTCTGGGGATAGAATTTACTTAAAAGGTAGAATAGATAGAGTTGACCAAACTGAAGATAATGGGTTTATTATCTTAGATTATAAGACGGGCAGTACATATGGTTTTGAGGAAAGTAAGTACTATCAATGTGGTAAACAACTGCAGCATACCCTTTATGCAGCAGCCTTGGAAAAAATCCTAGCTGACTGTGGTGTTGCAGATAACCCTAAGGTTATAGCTGGAGGATACTTATTTCCAACTAGAAAAGGAGAAGGGCAAAGGTTTATGCGTTCACAGGATGACCGTCAGCCCTTTTATGAGATAATAGAAACCCTTTGTTAAATTTTAAGTAGTGGTTCTTTTGTGATGACTGATGTAAAGGATGACTGCACTTATTGTGATTATACTGAAGTTTGCCAAATAAGCTTTTTCGGAAGGTCTTTAGAAGAAAAGCTGGGTGAACCAGCAAATACCCAACTAGAATTGTTTGGGAGGTTGAAGAATTATGTCTAAGCTAGCACCTCCAGATAGAAATGAAAGGGATAAAATAGAGAAGGTATTAGATAAAAACTTCCTAGTGGAAGCTGGTGCCGGCTCAGGTAAAACTTCGAGCCTAGTGAAGCGGATGGTTAGTATTATAGGTAGTGGAGATGTTGAAGTCCGAAAAATGGCTGCTATTACCTTTACTCGGAAAGCGGCAGCAGAGCTAAAAGAAAGGTTCCAGAATCAGTTAGAGAGAACCTTTCGTGAAGCTAAAAATGCTTGCTTAAAAGGAAGATTTGAGCAAGCATTAATGGACCTAGATCAGTGTTATCTAGGAACAATACACTCCTTTTGTGCCAGGCTTTTGCGGGAGCGTCCTGTGGAAGCCGGTCTTGAACCGGATTTCAAGGAACTGGATGATATTCAAAATAAGCTGTTAATAGAGAAGGCCTGGGAGAGCTATTTAATAGAATTAAAGGTCCATAATCCTCAGCTGTTGGAAAAACTGAATTATCTAGGTATAGAACTAAAAGATCTTAAACCCAGCTTTCAGCGTTTAAGCAGTTTTCCTGATATTGAAATTGCCTATAAGGAAGCTCCTGAGCCTGATATTGATCCTGCCTTTGAGCAGTTAAAATCATTAGTGGAAAGGGCTAAGAGAGCAATCCCTTCAATACGACCAGACAAGGATTATGATGATTTACAGAAGGCTGTATTAAGGGCAGATAGATCTCTAAGATTTTTTGATTTAAGCCAGAAGTCTAATAAGATGAAAATTATAACTTTGTTCAATAAAGAAAAAAGTATTACTCAAAATCGTTGGGACTCTAAAGAAGAAGCTAAACAATATCGGGATGAATTTAATGAATTATTTAGAACTTCTATTGAGCCCGCAATCAACCTTTGGTTGGAATACTGCCATTATCATATAATGAAGTTTCTCCTGCCGGGGGTAAAGCATTTTGAAGATATCCGTAGAGAGTTGTCGGCCCTAAATTTCCAAGACCTATTGATGAAAACTGCCGCAATGCTGAAAAGATATCCCGAGGTTAGGGAGTATTTTCAGGGGAAATATAAGTGTCTATTAATTGATGAATTTCAGGATACCGATCCTATTCAATCAGAAATAATGTTTTATTTGACAGGTAGTAATATACAAGAGCAGGATTGGCTTAAACTAGTACCTAAATCAGGTGCCCTATTTGTTGTTGGCGACCCCAAACAATCTATCTACCGTTTTCGTCGGGCTGATATTGACACTTATAATGTTGTTAAAGAACTTATCCTGAAAAGCGGGGGTGAGGTGTTAAAGCTTACCGCTAATTTCCGTTCTCAAGAAGACTTGGGAGACTGGTTTAATCCTACCTTTAAAAAACTATTTCCTAATACTTATACCTCCTATCAGGCAGAATTTAGCTCTATGGATACTATTAGACCTGTTGAAACAAATAAGATGTCCGGTATAAAAATACTTGATGTTCCTGAGTTTTTTGAGAAGAAAGATCAAATAGTTGAAGCTGAAGCAGATAATATTGCTAGATATATTAAATGGGCCTTGGATGGAAACATAAAGTTGGCCCGTTCCGAGGAAGAAAAGAATGATGGTATTTCTGAGATACCCCAGCCCAAGGATTTTATGATACTTTCACTCTATAAAGATTCCATTTACATTTATGCCCGGGCTTTAGAGCGGTATGGGGTACCAGTAAAAATAGCGGGAGGAAGTTCTTTAAAAGATTCCAAAGAAATACTAGAACTCTTAAAGGTATTTAAGGCTTTAAATGATACTGATAATCAGGTGGCACTGGCAGCAGTATTAAGGGTTTTATATTTTGGAATAAGTGATGATGAGTTATATCAATTTAAAACTAGTGGTGGATATTTTAATATATTTAGTACAATACCTGACACTCTTAGTGGAGAAGTAGCTAGCAAATTTCAAGGGGCTTTTGAGGCATTGGCAAAATATCATATTTGGACTAAGAAATATTCCCCGGCTGCAGCTTTAGAAATGATAATCAATGATTTGGGCCTGATTCCTTATACCCTCAGTGGTTCTATGGGAAAAAGCAGATGTAGTTATGTTTTTCAGATCCTAGAAATGCTCCGCATGGGAGAAATCAGCACTGCCTATAGCTTCAATTTACTGGTTGAGCAATTTATAGCTATTATGGAGGCTGATTTTGAAGAAGAACTAAATATCCTAGCAGATGATGAAAATGCTGTTAGAATAATGAATCTCCATAAAGCAAAAGGGTTAGAGGCCTCGGTGGTCTTTTTAGCCCAACCCTATAAAAACGTGAATCACTCTCCGGAAGAGCATGTCAAGAGAATTAATGATATCCCCCAAGGATTTTTCTGCTTTAGTCGTACCAAAAGATACCATAAAGAAAGATTAGGCCAGCCCCAAAATTGGGAGGAGCATTGTGCTGAAGAAAATAAATACCAGGAGGCTGAAGGATTACGGCTATTATATGTAGCTACCACAAGGGCAAAAAATATGCTGGTGATCAGCAGAAGTCTGAAGGATAAAGCTATGAAGAAAAACCCCTGGGCCTCATTATTAAATGAAGCTTTGGAAATGGATAATTTGGAGATACCTGATCAAAGTCAAATAACTATAGTTACTAAAGTAGCAAGTAGTGAACTCACTAAAGAGGCTTTAAAAAAGGGAGAACAGGATTTTCTAAGAGATATTGCAGAAATATCCACACCCAGCTACAGCTTGACCTCACCTACTAGTCTAAAGGGAGAGGAACAAGAACCACAGGTTAAACGTTTAGAAGGTGGGGGTATGGCCTGGGGGACAGTAATCCATACAATATTTGAGCAGATGTTAAAGGGTAAAAATAACCTCGATGTATTAATTCCCCAATTGTTAAAAGAGAATAATCTTCCTCTTGAGCGGCAAGAGGAAGCAAAGCAGGTTGTATCAGAATTTATAAACTCAACATTATGGCAGAGAATCCAGCAGGCTAACAGTAAATACTCTGAGATGCCGTTTACCTTAAAGATAGAGCCAGGACATAAGTTATTTGACTTAGTAGGAGATGGGAATGGTATACCAGTAATTCTAAACGGGGTAATTGACTTGATTTATGAAGATGCCGATGGATGGGTGGTTGTAGATTACAAAACAGACCGACCTGAGAATGAAGCGGACGTAGTTACTTTACAAAACATTTACTCCAAACAGATTAAGATCTACTGTCATGTTTGGGAAGAGTTAACTGGATTAAAAGTGAAGTCGGGAGAAATATACTTTACTAGTCTTAATGAAATTAGAAAAGTATTCTAATTATCTCATTAGATAGGGGGGTTACCCCTTGCAGGATAAAGTCAGAGGTATTTTTCATGAGATATTAACAAATCAACAGGTATAATTAAGGAGCTGGTAGCATGTACTCAATTATATAAGTGATATATGATCTCGTCACATGAAGGTCGTGAATAATAAATTAAGGACTCTATCAAAAATAATTGCCAAATAATTGCAAACATTATGAAAAAATTATATAATTTAAATCAAAAAGGAGTGAAAAAAATGAGTCAGATTTATGACTTGCAGATTAAGGTTGTTGACCAAAAAGGGGAATGCCCTGTGGGGCATAAAATAGGAGAAACTTTTTATATTAAGGAAGGCAAATCTCCAACCGGTCTGTGCATGACTGCTCTTTCTGCTTTAATCCCGGGTATTTCTGTTCTTATTGTAGGAGCCAGTTTTCCATGGGAAGAGGACCCTGCAGTTACCTGTCGTTCCTGTCAGGATTATAAAAATCCGGTTATTTTCGAAATAAGAAGGATTCCCAAGGCAGACTAAATTTAAATAGGCGGTGATATGATGTTAATTACCGTGGCTGAGGCTCTAAAACTTGGAGCTTTGAAAAAATGCAAACTCATTGCTGGAGCGAGTTGCATTGATAATGAGATTAAATATGTCGACACCATGGAAGTTCCGGATATTGCTCCTTGGCTAAAGAGTAAAGAACTTTTAATTACCACCGGCTATTCAATAAAAAATGACCAAACCGCGTTAGTACGATTAATTGAAAGTTTAAAAGCTGTAAATGCTGCTGGGTTGGCCATAAAAACAAGGTTTTTTGGTCAAATTACTGATGAAGTGATTGAGTTAGCCAATAGAATAGGTCTGCCCTTAATTGAAATTCCTGCAGAGGTTCCCTTTATTGAGATTACCCATCCCATTATGAAGGCAATTGTTAGTAGGCAGACTAGACATTTAGAATTTTCCGAAAAGGTGCATAGGACACTAACTAAGGTAGAACTAGAGGGCAATGGTTTTAATGACATTGCTGAAACTTTATTTAGTTTAATTGGCAACCCTGTTATTATTACGGATAAAAACTTTAAAGTTATTAGTATGGCCGGTAGTAACCCTTTGATGGGAATACCTATTGATAATGCGGAAGAAAAGGGCAGCATAATTATAAATTTAAGCAATGAGCAAATTCAAAAATTGCAACAAAAAATTGGTAATGAGTGGTTGGAATTCTTAGGCTACGATTGGAAAGTATGTACCCGTCAATCAAAAATTAAGGAGAAAGTTTGCGGGTTTACCTTTGTAATTGAGAAAGAAAAGCCTTTAAGAGATATGGAGTTAATAGCTTTAGAGCATGCTACAACAACTATCTCTTTAGAATTTGCAAAACAGGAGGTAGTTAAGGAGCACCTTAAATTAATTCAAAACGATTTTTTTATAGATTTACTTATGGGGAATGTCCGCACAACAGAAGAGGCTACTCAAAGGGCTCAACTTTTAAGATGGCCTTCAGGTCCTTGGCTTTTGATTAATTATGATATTGATAATTTCGAGGAAGCAATCACTAAAAAAAATAGTGAAGCTGAAATTCAGGTAATTAAGGATGAAATAATAGAAACAATTAGTTACGTATTGGAAAGGGAAAGGGTTGATTTTGCCCTTTTAGCTAATAGTGACAGTTTTACTTGTCTCTTTGCACACAGTAAGTTGAAGAATAAGAATTTGCAAGGGATTATTTGTAAAATACAGAGTGCTGTTCTGTCCAGAAAAAAAGTAACCCTTTCCGCAGGTGTTTCAAGTGTTTTTTCTGAATTACTTACTTTAGGTGAGAATTATCAAGAAACTAGGACCTCATTACGTATATCACGTTTAATTCAGGGCAAGGGCAGTATTGGCTTCATGGAAGACTTAATTCTAGAGAGAGCCTTCTTGGATTTAAAGGATAACCCCTATTTGCACCGATATTTCCTTAAAACAATCAATAAATTAGAAAAATATGACATACAGGCAAATAACAACCTCATTAATACTGTGGAGGTTCTTGTTAGTAACATGGGTTTAAGATCAAAAACAGCCCAAGATTTATTTCTCCATCGTAATACCTTAGCTTATCGTATTAAAAAAATTGAGGAGTTGACAGGCTTAAACTTATCTAGGAGTGATGAACTGATAAATTTGGCCATTGCTTTGAAAATTAGGCATTTTCTTTAATTAGGCATAGTGACTAATAAATACTGCAGATTATTTGTTCACCTTGAACAGAGGGGAACATTTTTTTTTGTTTAATTATACTAAGAGGAGTTTGCATGAGTTGTATATAATATGCAAGTTTCTTTGGTAATAAATTTTAAATAAAGGGGAGGTAAAGTAAATGAAATTGGTAAGTAAGGGATTAGTAGGAATTTTATTGGGTCTTTTCATTATTTCCTTGGTATTTTCAGGTTGCGGAGGAGGGGACACAAAACCTACTGAACCAACAAAAAGTGTAGAAGCGGAGAAAAAACCTAGTGAGCCAATAAAAATCGGTTTATTTGGCCCGCTTTCAGGCTCTATGTCAGTAGCTGGCAGTCATCAGAAAGATGGTGCTGAGTATGCCGCAGAGGAAATTAATTCAGCAGGTGGTCTTTTAGGTGGACAAATCCAAATAATTGCTGAAGACACAGAAGGTGTTCCGCAAAACAACGTTAATATTATGAACAAGTTCCTGCACAAAGATAACGTAAACTTTACAATGGGTTCCAATAATAGCCCTGAAGTTCTTGCTGTACTTGATATTATCCAAAAAGCTGAAACACCTCATATTGTACCAAGTGGTGTTGCTTATGCCATTACCCATTCTGGAAACCCTTGGGTCTTTCGTGTTACTGCTACAGATGAGATCTTTTCCAAGGCTTTGATTGATTATTCTACAAAAGAACTTGGTTTCACAAAATTTGCAGTTATTCACGATACCAATGACTACGGTCAAGGTGGGATGAAGCTAGTGGTTGATACCATAAAGGAAAATGGAGGAGAAGCAGTTGTTGTCGAAGGTTACAATAAAGGCACTAAGGATTTTTCACCTCAGCTTTTAAAGGCTAAAGATGCACAAGCTCAAGCTATAGTAATCTGGGGGAATTATACTGAAGGTGCTCAATTAGTTAGACAAATAAAGGAACTGGGGATACCGTGTGAAGTGTTAGTCTCAACAGGAGTAACAATAGGGAATTTCTATGAATTAGCCGGTGACGCAGCTAATGGAATTATTGGTGTGACTCCTGGTTTCCATTTAGATCGTACTGATAAGCTAGCTCAAGACTTTATTAAAAAGTATGAAAGCAAAAAGGGATATAAGCCAGATTTAAACGTAGTTATGGCCTATGATGCAGTCAATGTTATAGCTAAAGCCGTTAAGGATGCTAATAGTTTGGATAAGAAAGCTGTTCGAGATGCTTTAGCAAAAATTACAGATTTCCAAGTAATAAGCGGTAAGGTAACTTTTAATGAATATGGAGATGGTGGTAGGGAAGCGCTTATTTATACGGTAGAGGGTGGAAAACCAAAATTAGTTAATTAAGATACTTTGTTAAAGAGGGGCCAGGCCTTCAGAAATACTTGGCCCCCTTTTTTCGAGGGGAGGCTGCGCTTTGAAAAAGCTAATTATTAATGCGGTCGCTCAGTGTGTAGGGTGCCGTCAATGCGAGCTAATTTGTAGTTTAATTAAGGAGAAGGGATTTGCTCCTTGGCTGGCTCGTATCCAAGTTAAAAGAGATGAGGAAATTGTTTTAGCTGAACCAATAATCTGTCAACAGTGTATTGATGCACCATGTGCAGCAGTTTGTCCAGTTGATGCTATTGTTAAATCTGAAACTACAGAGGTTCTTCATGTAGATCAGATAGAATGTATTGGTTGTATGCAGTGCGTAGAAGCTTGTCCATATGGGGCCATGGTATTTGATGCTCAAAAAGGTAAAGTTTTTAAATGTGATATGTGCTGGGGAGAGCCTGCCTGTATAAGTGTTTGTCCGGCTAATGTCCTAGGTATTGAGGAGGTGAATTAAATGCGCCGTCTAAATTCTGCCCATGTTTTACATGTTAATCTAACCAAAAAAGATTATTGGACGGAGGAGTACTCCTCCGAAGATATGCAAAATTATTTAGGAGCTAGAGGATTAGCTTCCCTTATTCTCTGGAAAAGTACTAAAAAAGGAATAGACCCTCTTGGTCCTGAAAATGTATTAATTTTTGCACCCGGTGTCCTTACAGGTACAAATATTCCAACTGGAGGGCGAACTACAGTTATTGGTAAGAGCCCTGCTACAGGTATGTTTATGAAAGCAAGTATGGGCGGGCATTGGGGAGCGGAACTTAAATATACAGGATATGACCTACTGGTAGTACATGGAAAAGCAGTTGGTTTGACTAATGTAATCATAACCAATTCCGATGTTAAATTTCTGGATGCTTCTGATTTTAAAAACCTAGATGTAATAAGGACTACGGAAAAGTTGTCTGTTGAAACTAATCTGCCTACTCTGGAAATTGCCTGTATCGGTCCTTCGGGTGAAAATCTAGTAAAATTCGCTGGAATTATGTGCAATATGTACCATACTGCAGCCCGGGGTGGTCTAGGGGCAGTAATGGGAAGCAAAAACCTTAAGGCAATAGGTGTATATGGTAAGAATGGGATATCTTTAAATGATGTTGAAACATTCTTAAAGACTGCTGAGAAAGCCCGAAGGAGTATTGACGGTACAGGGCGTTGTCAGTTTTATAAGGAGTATGGTACAGCAGGAGTAGTAATGGGTACCAATGAAGCTGAGGCCTTTCCAGTCAAAAACTTTCAGCTAGGAAGTATGGAAAATGCTTATGATATTAGCGGTCAATGCTTAACGGAGCAAAAGTATCTTGTTCGGCGAGAATCCTGTTTTGCCTGTTCTATTTCATGTAAAAGGTATACACAAACAAAGCAGCGTTACCTTGGAACAAAATCAGGTGGACCGGAATATGAAACTCTAGGCGCTTTTGGCGCAGGTTGCATGGTTCCTGATATGGATGCAAATTTAAAGGCTAATGAATTAAGCAATCTCTGGGGGTTAGATACAATCTCAGCCGGCGCTGTTATCCAATGGGCAATGGAAACTGCAGAAAAGGGACTACTCCCAGATACCTTTCAGGATCCATTAACCGGAAAAAAATATAAGTTAACCTGGGGTAATGAAGAAGCAATGCTCGTGCTTTTAGATATGATTAGTTTCCGTAGAGGCTTAGGGGATCTATTGGCAGATGGTGTGAAAATTGCAGCGGAGAAAGTAGGGGGTGATGCCTGGAAATGGGCATTACATGCAAAAGGTTTGGAGCAGTCTAGGGTTGAAACCCGAAATGCCAAAGCCTATGCATTAGCATTCGCTACTAATCCTCGAGGACCAGATCATCTTTATGGACAGCCCATGGCAGAGTTTGGTTTTTCTCCAGAAGCCAGAGCACTAGTGAAAAAATTGACTGGCGATGAAAAATATGCAACACCAAATATTATTGAAAAAAAACCGGAGATAGTAGTTTGGCATGAAGAGTGCTTTGTGATGACTGACTGTCTTGGTGTCTGTTCAAGGGCTACCCTTTCAACATATGCAATTACTGTGGAAATGATGGCTGATTTTTTTGAGGCCGGAACTGGTATCAAGCTAAGCGAAGAGGAGTTCCATAAAGCAGCTCGCAGGGTAATTAATATGGAACGGTCTTTTAATATCAGAGAAGGTGCTGACCGATCCCTAGATACTTTGCCTTGGAGAATAATGAATGAAGGATTACCCATTTCTACAGGTAAGAAGGAAGCTATTGTTACTCCCAAAGAACTTAATATAATGTTAGATCGGTATTATGAGATTAGGGGCTGGGATAATTCAGGCAAACCTACCCGAGAGACATTAAATAATTTAGGTCTCCAGTTTATCGAATATTAAAAATATCGAAAGAAGGTGAGAAAATGACACTTAGAATAGTAGGCATTTCGGCTAGCCCTAGGAAGGCTAATACTGAAATCCTGATTAAAGAAGCCTTAGAAGGAGCAAAAATTACCCAGGATGTAGAAACAGTTTTTATCTCCCTGGCCGGCAAGAAAATAAATGGCTGTATAAATTGCCGGGGTTGTATTACCCAGGGAAAATGCATAATAAAGGATGATTGGGAGGAAACATTTAAACCTTTAATTGATCCTATCCCTAATGGAGTAATTTTAGGAGCACCGGTATATTTCTTTAACCTGAATTCTCAGGCTAGAGCATATATGGAAAGGGCTACGTCACTATTAAAAGGGTTATTCTTTAAAGATGCCAAGCAGTTTCCACCAGACTGGTCTAAAACAGCGGCTGCGGGCGTTTCGGTGGGATATGACCGGCACGGGGGGCAGGAACATACTATTTCTTCCATTATCCATTGGTTCTTAATAAATAATTTTGTGGCTGTAGGTGGTTCTCATATCGGATATATTGGTGCACCAGGCTGGCTAATGGATGAAGCCAATAAAGACTCTGTTGCCAAGGATATCAAGGTAGGCATGGCATCTGCCCGCATTGTAGGTCGTAAGGTAGCTGAAACTGGTCTAATGTTGAAATATGGTGCTGACATATTAGAACAGATGAAAGTTAATGGGGAAATATGATAGAAATATCCCTAAGTGTCTTTGGTATAGGAAAAGAACCAATAAATAAGTTATCTTATTCCCTTAGGGTTGGGACTACGATACTAGACCTCCTGCACGAACTAGATGAAAAGACGATGCTCCCTATGAGATTTGGTGAGCAGGATGATTATCAGGATCTTCTGATTTTTGTAAACCGGGAAAACGTAATGAGCAAAGATGAAGAGTATAGAACCCTTTTAAATAATCAAGATCGTGTTGTAGTGCTTTCAGCAATGGCAGGAGGTTAAATAAACCCGTAATGAGGTGAAACTATTGGGCATTAATATTTTTGATTTACTACAGGTTACAATAGGTGGAGTTGCCATGGGATGTATTTATGCCCTCATGGCCTTAGGTTTTACAATTATTTACAATGCACTCAGACTGATTAATTTTGCTCAGGGAGATATGTTTATGCTGGGCGCTACCTTTGGTTTGACATTTTATGTTTCATTAAGCTTTCCTTTTCCCCTAGCCTTAATCGCTGCTGGAGTTGTGGTGGGTGTTATCGGTATGGTTATTGAAAGAACTGTTTTTAGGCCTCTGAGAAACTATCCTTTATTTAATTTAATTATTGCCACCATTGGTATTTCCATTACTATTAGGGCGTTGGCCTTATTAATCTGGGGTTCACAAGCTATGTCCTTCCCGCCTGTATATGGTGATAAGCCTATCAAGGTCGGGCAGATCATTCTTCTCCCGTCTTACCTTTGGGTATTGTTAATTTCTGTAATGTTTATCATTCTTTTACAACTTTTTTTTACCAAAACAATTTTAGGTAAAGCCATGCGAGCCTCTGCCCAAAACAGAAATGCAGCCTTTTTAATGGGTATTAATGTTTTTTTTATGGATTCTTTAGCATCAGCTATAAGTGCGGGTTTAGGTGCAGTGGGCGGTATTCTAGTTGCACCAATTTTCTTTGTGGAAACTGAAATGGGTGCTTTAGCCGGGCTAAAAGGCTTTGCTGCAGCGGTATTGGGGGGGTTTGGCAGTATTCCAGGTGCTATCGCAGGGGGAGTAATATTGGGTCTAGCAGAAAACCTTGCTGCAAGTTTAATTTCTTCAACATATAGAGATGCAGTTGCCTTTATAATCCTCATAGGTGTGCTTTTATTAAAGCCTAACGGATTGCTGGGGAAAAAGGCAGGTGACTTTAAAGCGTGAAAATCTTACTAAATAAGGTAAAACAGCACCAGGTTGTATTAATATTTATATTTTTACTATTTACTCCATTTATTGTAACAAATATTTATTATCTACATTTACTCAATATATCCCTAATTATGATTATTCTGGCTATTGGTTTAAATCTTTTAACTGGTTATGCGGGACAGATTTCCATAGGCCATGCGGCTTTTTACGGTATAGGTGCTTATACCTCGGCAATTTTAACAATTAGGTTGGGGATATCCTTTTGGCTGGCTTTACCATTGTCGGGTATTACTGCTGCTTTTGTAGGGTATCTTGTAGGACGGCCAACTTTAAAACTAAAAGGGGCTTATCTGGCTATCGCTTCAATTGGTATCGGTGAAATAACTCAGCTGGTAATGACTAATTGGACCAGTTTTACAGGAGGGGCTTTAGGTATTAAGGGAGTAAAGTCGCCAGATTTTCTGGGAGTTTCGTTAGATTCTGATGTGCGTTATTTTTATCTTTTAGTTATAATAGCCTTTCTTTGCTTTTTCTTGACCAGTAGAATTATTAACTCTGAGCTAGGTAGAGCGTTCCGAGCCATTAAGGAGGAAGAAGTTGCTGCGCAATTTATGGGGATTGATATTGCGAGACTAAAGGTTATGGTCTTTGTAGTAAGCACCTTTCTAGCTGGTATTGCGGGCAGTCTTTTTGCTCATTTGGAAGGTTATGTTTCACCCTATGGTTTTGGCTTTAATCAATCCATTGGTTTTTTAATTATGATTTTAGCAGGGGGGTTGGGATATAAATCAGGACCCATTATAGGAGTAATAATTTTAACCTTTGCTAGAGAATTTTTTAGATTTTTCAATGAATACCAACTGGTTATTTACGGTGTTTTATTGATAAGTATAATTGTTTTTATGCCTAGTGGAATATCTGGTTTTTTTGATAAGCTTATGAAACGCTTGAAAAAGAGGGAGGTCTCCAAACATGGTAAACAACATTCTGAAGCTTAGCGGCGTAGTAAAAAAGTTTGGTGGACTGACTGCCTTAGACAATTTGAACCTATTGGTGAAAGAAGGTTCAATACATGCCATAATAGGTCCTAATGGTTCAGGAAAAACAACATCCTTTAATGTTGTAACAGGGCTCTACCCTTCTAATGCAGGAAAGATGGAGTTTAATAATCAGGATATATCACGGATGCTACCTCATGAGATTACGGGGTTGGGAATGGCCAGAACTTTTCAAACCCTTTTCTTGTTTAAAGAAATGACGGTTATAGAAAATGTACTTATTGGTTTGCAGTGCCGTTCTAGATATTCTATATGGAACTATCTAAGAGTAGATAGTAGAAAAACAGAATATGAAAAAAAAATGCTAGAAAAAGCCGAAGAGCTTTTAGACTTTGTAGGAATCTACCAAGAAAAGGAAAATATTGCGAAGAATTTACCTTATGGAAAACAAAGGTTGCTGGAAATTGCCAGGGCACTGGGAACAAGGCCTAAGTTAGTTTTATTAGATGAGCCGGCAGCAGGCATGAACCCACAGGAGGCAATGAAACTGGTAGAAACGGTTAAACAAATTAGAGAAAAGCTAAATGTTACAGTTTTAATTATTGAACATAATATGCGGCTTGTAATGAACTTAGCTGAAAAAATTACTGTTCTGGATCATGGGGCCAAAATTGCTGAAGGTATTCCAAGTAAAATAAGCCACGACCCTAAGGTCATTGAAGCTTATCTCGGGGTAGTAGGCTCTAGAAAAAACATTAGAGCTCAGAAGCAACTTAAAAATTAAGGAGGTGTACCTGGGAGTTATGGTATTAAAACAGGTTATTGAGACAGTAGATCTTTTGGATGGAAATATTACAGGAGAAGAAGTTGCTCAGGTCTTAAAAGAAAAGGGGCTAAAGGATGTATCAATTACACAAGTTAGCTCTGATAAGGGCAGAACGGATTTTTTAAAAATAGTAATCCCTGGTTTTGCCGGCAAGAGTCGAGGTGGTAATGTTCCGACCTTAGGGATAATTGGCAGACTTGGAGGAATAGGAGCTCGTCCGGGTAGAATTGGTCTGGTATCTGATGGAGATGGTGCATTAGTCGCCGTAGCTATCGGGCAGAAAATAGCTCATATGATAAAAAAAGGGGATTGCCTTCCGGGTGATGTTATTATTGCTACTCACATCTGTCCTAATGCACCAATTATGCCTCATGATCCGGTGCCTTTTATGGACTCCCCTGTAGATATGTTTACTTTAAATAAATATGAAGTATCACAAGAAATGGAGGCTATCATTTCCGTAGATGCAACTAAGGGTAATAGAATTTTAAATCGCCGGGGTATTGCCATAACTCCAACTATTAAGGAGGGCTATATCCTTCCCGTGAGCAATTCTCTATTAGATATTCTTAGTAATGTGACAGGCAGACTTCCTGAAGTACTTGCACTTTCTACTTATGATATAACGCCTTACGGTAATAGTCTCCCTCATATCAATAGTATTGTCCAGCCAGCAGTAGCTGCAAAATGTCCTGTTGTCGGATTAGCCATAACGGCACAAATATCTGTAGCAGGCTGTGCTACTGGTGCATCTCATGAAATTGACCTGGCTGAGGCTGTTCGCTTCTGTCTAGAAGTGGCAAAAGAAATGGCGCGAGGCTTAGATCTTTTTTACGACAATCAACATTATAAAGCTGCTCAGAAGTTGTATGGCTCGTTTAATCAATTACAACAGCCAATATGTTAGGATTATGAAGGGGCTGATCAAATGCTGCTAGTAGAAAACATTTACTGCTCTTATGGAAATATAGAGGTTCTAAAAGGCATTAGCTTTGAGATAATGCAGGGGCAGATTGTAGCTCTAATTGGTGCAAACGGAGCAGGTAAAACAACGACACTAAAGGCCATTTCTGGGCTGATGCCAGTTGCCAAGGGTAGTATTTTATTCAAAGGAGAAAACATAACTAATCTTACTCCTTATAAAACAGTGGCCAAGAGAATTGCCCAGGTTCCTGAAGGGAGGCAGGTTTTCCCTGAACTTTCTGTACTTGATAATTTACTTTTAGGAGGTTATTCAGTTAAGGATAAAGATAGGGTTAGAAATCAAATCGACACTATGTTTCGTCGCTTTCCCCGCTTAAAAGAAAGAAAGAAACAACAGGCCGGGACCTTAAGCGGAGGGGAACAGCAAATGTTGGCTATTGGCAGAGCATTGATTTCTGAGCCGGAGCTTTTATTGTTGGATGAACCCTCAATGGGTCTGGCACCTATCTTGGTTGGAGAAGTTTTCGATATTATAGAAGAAATAAGAGAACAAGGGACTACTATTTTGTTAGTGGAGCAAAATGCCCATATGGCCTTAAATATTGCCGATAAAGCTTATGTTATTCAGACTGGTGAAATTGTTTTAGAAGGAAGTGGGGAGGAAATTGTTAACAATGAGGAAGTGAGAAAAGCTTATTTAGCTGAATAGGAGGAAAAAGATGAAAAAAATTCTGGAGAAAGATTCCCTTAAGAATTACTATCAGCTCCTGCAGCCTTCACATCCCCATCTTGTTACAACTTTAAACGCTAACGCAACACTGAATGTTGCACCTTTTAGTTGGCTATTTCCTGTATCGTCCGATCCGCCTATAATTGCCTTATCTTTACTTACAATGCCTAAAAAACAGGATACCTTGCTTAATATTGAAAGGACATGGCAATTTGGGGTAAATGTAGCCGATGCCGATATGGCTCAAATGTTAATTAAAGCCTCATTTAATTATCCGCAAGAAGTAAGTAAATTTGAGGTTTTAAAACTTAATCTTGAGAAACCAGTTTTGATCGAAGCAGGATTAATTCAGGAATGTAGAGTTAACTTAGAGTGTAAGGTGCAAAAAATGGAATTGATTGGCGATCACACTTTAATTATTGCCGATGTAGTGGTTGCCCATTTTGATAAACAACTTTTTAATGAGGAATTAGAATTAGATTTAGAGGAGGTCCAACCCTGCCTACACTTAAAGAAATATATTAAACAAAAGGGGCAGAGACATGTTTTTCTTACAGGGTATAAAAAAATTGTAGTAGAAGAGGATTATCCCGAAATTTAATTTTGCCCCCTATTAGGGTCGGTGGATTCTTGTGCCGACCCTTCTTTTAAAAAATAAGCTACCATTTAAATTGGATGAACAAAATGCAATAAGAGGGGGAGGAAACCTAGGTGTTCTTTATGGGGTTGCTTTTGGAGAATGGTTTTATATAATACAAAATATGGTATAATAATTTGTACAGTTATAATTAAGGAGCTGGTAGCATTTATACAGCTATGGCGGACAAAAAACTGAAAAATATCTTAAGTGAAGTTGTAAAAGATGTAAAAAATTTGTATGGAGAAAAGCTAAAAGAAATAGTATTATATGGATCTTATTCTCGAGGTCAAAATGATGATGAATCGGACATTGACTTACTCATTCTTATCGACATCGATGAGTCCGAACTTAAATATTATGATAAAAAACTCAATAATATAATAAGTGATATAGGATACCGTCATATGAAAGTATTATCGTTAATTGATATTAGTTATGAAAAATTCAACCATTGGGTAGATGTTGTGCCATTTTATAAAAATGTAAGAAATGAAGGGATTATTGTTTATCAACAGTAAAATAATAACTTTATCAAAATATTGGTAGTGTTTAATCGATCCCATCAGATATTAAAAAAGTTAAATAATACAACTGACAGACTGCTGTCACTAACCTCTGGTAATCTAGTATTAGAAGATTACGGAGGTGATTTTTTTGAGTGAGAAAATGCAGTTAGACCTCTCGGTAAGTCATAAGTTTCTAAAACCATTTGAGTTGCAACAAGTATACCTAATGTTGCAGTTGAAGCAGCCCAAAATCGAAGTAGCCCATGAAAGAAGTCCTATTAATGTTAGCTTTGTGTTGGATCGGTCAGGATCAATGGCTGGTGAAAAATTGGCCTATACCAAAAAGGCAGTAGCCTTTGCCCTGGAACATCTTGATAGTAGAGATGATGTTTCCATTGTTACCTTTGATGACCAGGTAGACGTTTTGATACCAGCACAAAAGGCAGTTCATAAAGATCAGCTTATACAAGTACTGCACAGTATAAGATCTGGCGGATGTACCAACTTAAGTGGTGGCTTGTTTAAAGGTGTTAGTTTAGTTAAGGAAAAGTTTGAAAAAGAGAATATCAATAGAGTACTTCTTTTAACTGATGGATTAGCTAATGCCGGCATTACTGATCCAGCAAAACTACTTGAAAAGGTTAAAGAAATATATAGTCGAAACATCTCTATATCAACTTTTGGCGTAGGAGACCATTTTCAGGAAGACTTACTAGTTGATATGGCTGAAGCAGGCGGAGGTAATTTTTATTACATTTCTAGTCCTGATACCCTTCCGGAGATTTTTAACGAAGAGCTTCAAGGATTATTAAATGTCACAGGTCAAAATCTAGAATTAGCTATTCTACCCTCTGAACAGGTAAAAGTAACGGGGATACTTGGCTATGAACCCAAATGGGGTCCTGAGACAAAAATCAACTTGCCTGACATATATAGTGGTGATACCAAGACGATCTTAATAGAACTTACTGTTTCCCCTCAATTGATCGGTAAGTGTTCTTTAGGTATGGTTAAGTTTAAATATGATGATGTTTTAGAAAGCCTTAGTACTGTTAACTTTAATATCGATGTCAGTGTGGAAGCAACTAATGATCCGGATATGCTTAATACAGGAGTAGACTTAAAGGTAGTCAAAGAAGTTGAGATTTTTGAAACGGCTAGAATTAAGGAAGAAGCAATGAAGCAAGCGGATGCAGGTAATTTTCCAATGGCTAGCACCCTCTTAAACACTCAAAAGGATAAGCTGCATAATTTATATGCATCAATGCAAGATTCGGAAGTATTAGAGGAAATTAATAAGCTAGAGGCGAATTATCAAATTATGGAAAGCCAGAATTACACAGCTGCAGCTCGTAAGGAAATGAAATATACGAGCCATCAAACCCGAAGAAAACGTTAGAGAAAGGCTGATTATTATGGACAGAATATATATACGTGAGTTAGAGGAAGGTAGCAAAATATCTGCTGCCTTCCTTGTAAAACAAAAACAATTGTTACCCTTTAAAAATAAAAACGGTAAGTTTTTGCATGTTATCCTAGGGGATAGGACCGGGGAGATAGAAGGTAGACTATGGGAAATGGCAGAGGATATTTTCACCAGGCTCAATGATAAGAATGTTGTCCATGTTGAAGGTGAAGTAAGCCGCTACAAGGATATTTTTCAAATAAATATTACATCTATTGCCCCTAGTGAGAGCTATGTTATTGAAGATCTTTTACCGGTGTCAAATAGAAATATTAATGAAATGCAAAATGAGCTTCATGAAGTAATTAGTTCTATAGAAAATAAGAATCTAAAAGAGTTATTAGACCGAATCTTTACTGATGAGGAGTTGTATAAAAACTTTACCAGGGCCCCGGCGGCTAAGTTTCACCATCAAGCTTATATAGGAGGACTCCTAGAGCACACTTTAGGAGTAGTAAAAGTTGCAGATAGCTTAGCTGGTGTTTATCCCGATATTGACAGGGATTTATTGATAACTGGTGCACTAGTACATGATATAGGGAAGATAGAAGAATTAGTCTATGACGAGCAGATTGGGTATTCCGATGGAGGAAGATTAATTGGTCATATAGTACTCGGAGTGAATTTAATGCAGCGAAATATTGATAGGATTCCGGCATTCCCGGCAAATCTAAAGATCAAGCTTATCCATATGATTGTAAGTCATCATGGAGAATATGAGTGGCAATCCCCTAAAAGGCCTAAATTCATCGAAGCAATGCTATTACATTATGCAGATATGATTGATGCTCAAGTAGATAAGTTTAATCAGGTTAAGAATAGTACCGGTGAAAATGAAGCTTGGTCCGGTTGGGTTAAAGGTTTAGATAGATATATTTATTTAAAGTAGGTGATATTTTGAGTAAGCTACAAAAAGACATTGAGATTTATCAAGCTATAGTTGGTGAGGTTAGTAGTTGTAGTAACAAAGAAATTGGTGAGATCTGCTCTGACTTAAGCATTACGGAAAAGAGTTTATTGAATTATCTTGAAGCAGCTGCTCAATATATTGATTTTAGTAATATATTATGGCAAGGGAAGCCTCTCACATTAGAAGGAGTACAGGAATACAACAAAAAAAATAAGGTTAAAGCTTCTAAAGAGGTAAATAAATCTGCACGCTTAGCAAAATTGATAAACTTATTAAACAATACAACGCCCCATGGAGGAATGACCTTAGAAGACCTAGTAAACAAATTAGACGTAAGTGATCGAACAGTTTATAGGGATTTAGATGATTTAGAGCAAAAGCTAGGAATAATTATTGTTAGACCTGATAAAGAAGTTGGGGGAACAAAAGGTAAATATAAATTGGAGAACACATATTTGCCTTCTATCAGTCCTGATAAAGCATTATTTATCTTTTTAAGCATCTTACAGCAAAAGGACACTGCACTAACAGTAGGTATCCAGGAGATTAAACAGGCTTTAATAGGTACCCTTACTAAAAATAAATATAATATTAAAGATATACCATTAGAGAAACTCGAAAAGCGCATCTATATAGTTGACCAAACGTTAACGGAACCGGAAAAAGTAAGTGAAAACTTCTTGAAAATTATAAGGGCAATTGAACAATCCAATTCAATTGAAATTACATACTTTAAATCTTATAGCCAGGAAATATCAAAAAGAAGAATTGAGCCTTATGGTTTAGTCTGCAAGCATCACAACTGGTATTTGATTGCTAATTGTCTAGAGAAAGAAGACCTAAGGACTTTCCGGATTGATCAAATAGAAAGAGTAAGTATTGAAACACAAACTAAATTCACTTTCCCTTCCAATTTTAATTTGCAAAATCATTTTGAAAATTGCTGGGGAGTATTTCAAGATGAGACGGCAGTTGATGTTAAGGTCAAATTCTCTAATTCTGTAGCATATAGACTTAAGAAAATAAAGTACCATCCTAGCCAAGAAATAATTGAGGAACTGGAGGATGGATCAATTATAGTCAGTTATAAAATCACTGGAATGAAAGAGTTTATAGGCTGGCTATTACAATGGAGAACGTCTGCGATAGTTCTCGAACCACAGAGTTTAGTAGACTTATTTAAGAAAAGTTTAAATGATACTTTAGCACTGTATGAATAGTTATGTGTTAAATCTTAAACAAGTCAATTTTAAAGGATGATTTATAATGAAGTTTTTATGTACAGGCGATTTACATATTGGTTTCCGCAGAAAACTTGACCCCGAGAAAACCATAAAATATTTCTCAGGTATTTTTGAAGATATATATACTTTAGTATGTGTTGAAGATATTGATGCACTTATATTTACAGGTGATATTTTTGATGATAATGAGGTAGATTCCCGATTATTCCAAATTCTAGTCAATTTTATAAACAAAATAAGAAAAGTAAAGATATTCATAGCACCTGGAAATCACGATCCATATACCTCTGATTCTCCTTATCAAAACTATGAATGGCCTGAAAATGTACATGTTTTCAAGGGGTGGGAAAGCATAGAAGTTAGTGATTGTATTATCCATGGTTATGGTTATTTAGAAAAGGCTCCAGATATTGATGCATTGCTACAATTGGATAGGACTAAATTTAATACTCAGAAAACAAATATAGTTGTAATTCATGGAATTGTTAAAGAATTACAAACTAAAGAAAAAGATAAAAGACCTGCTCTTGAATTTAGTACAAATGACATTATAAATATTGGGGCAGATTTAGTTCTTTTGGGGCATATTCATAATCCTAGAACTTTATACCAAACAGATAAAATATTAGCAGCATATTCCGGTGAGCCAATTAATCGTTATCAGAGAGAACTAGTATCCAGAGGAGTAATTGTTGGAGAAATAAGTGGTAAAATGATTGATCTTAAATTAAGATCATTAAAATGTCCTCAAGAATATAAAATTTTTTCTAGACGAGGCAGAGACTATTCAAAGCAGCAAGAAAGCTATGAACCTGTTTACCATAATGAACTAAAGTGGGATATGCTTAGAAATTAAGTAAAAGGAAGTTGGAGTATGAGTAAATTAAAAAATGTGCTTAATATTGAGGTTGAGTGGAATACACAACTTTTTAGTTAGGATTTAGACTATTAAAATCATGTAAATATAGAGAAGTGTACTTATTCTATATGATTTACTTTTTTATCGAGTATTTTAATAACTTTCCTAAAGATAAACCCCAAATTAGTCCTCCAACTGATTGTGTTATAACGGTCCTCGTAGATGTAGAACGAAAAAGATATTTGTCTCGAAAATGACTGGGATTGATTATATTACAAAAACTGTTATATATCCATAAAAAAAGCCTTTAATCAAAATAGTTGTTGAAGCAACTAAAGGGACTAAAAAGGAAAAAATAACACCAAGGAGACTAACCCACATAAGCCGTGTTGATTGACCTCACAAAGTTTGAATAGAATTTTAGTTATTTGAATAAGTTGATAAATATTCCATATATATCAAATAAAAAGAGGAAGAAAATTCAAAAAAGCGAATATAAATAATTAGAATATTATAGCTATTTAAAAGGAGGAAGAAAAAATGGCAGGTTGGGAAGGTTTATGGTATTTAATTGGAACAATTGTTTTAGGTATGACCGTTGTTGCCGCAGTTATCTACTTTTCAGAAAGAATTAGTAAGGAACATGCCACTATCCTAATAGCAGGTACTTTAAGCGGTGTAGTATCTATTGCAAGCGTTATGTCCAGTGCCAAATTTAACATGCTTGCTTTGGGTGGAGTCACATTCGTGGTAGCTGGTGGCTCTATGTTTTGGGCAACTATCAGTTTAGGACAGGATTACTTGAATGAAATCTACGGACCTAAGACTGCACGGAGTTCAGTATATGCTGGATTTCTTGGGTGGTTAGCCGGCACAATCATGATGGTTTGGCTTTTGAATTATGTTCCCACTCCCCCTGATATGTTAAATTTGACCGAACAGGCAAAAAGTGTTCTAGGATCCGTTGCTAGAATTAATATGGCAGCCTTTGTATCCTACTTGCTTTGCAGTTGGACCAATATTTGGGTTTTCGACCGCATGAAAAAAGCGACTCAAGGCAAGACGGGTTTTTATCTTTGGCTAAGGTCTGTGACCTCAACGGCTGCAGCGCAATTGATAGATAGTGTGTTTTTCGTTACCTTAGCATTTGCGGGAACTTTACCTAACAGCGTGTTGATAAATATTGTAATTGCAAACTTAATAGTAAAATGGTCCACCAGTGCTGTTGAAATCTTCTGGCTACAGCCTTTAGTTAATAATAAACGAAAAAACGAAAGCGATCTTACATTAGCTACTTAAGGAGGAATTGGGTTGAACTATCTTACCTCAAAAAATGCTGTGTATTCCTTTGATAAAGAAATACCTCCTGCCCTTAGGATAAAATCAGGTGATAGGGTAACCTTTAGAACAGGCGATGTGGTGGAACGGGAATTATCACTCCTTACAAAAAGCAAAGAAGAGATAGGGGATACACTTCTTGAATGTATTGGGCCGGTCTTTGTTGAGGGGGCGTTACCTGGGGATACATTAGCGATTCATATCGAGGAAATAAAATTGGCAGACCGAGGAATAGTGGTTATTAAGCCTGGACTGGGTCTTTTAGGCTCAGAAGTACAAAAACCAGAATATAAAATTACCCCAGTCTTTAATGATTATGTTCAGTTTACCGAAGATATCAAAATTCCCTTAAGGCCCATGGTGGGAATTATTGGGACGACTCCAGCTGTATCAGGAATTCCATGTGTATTTCCCGGCACTCATGGGGGGAACCTAGATAGTTTAGAGGTTACAACAGGAAATACTCTCTTTTTACCGGTCTTTTCTCCGGGCGGATTAGTTAGTGTGGGAGATCTCCATTCAGTTATGGGTGATGGGGAGGTGTGTCTAACTGCAATAGAAACCCAGGGAACAGTGACTTTACAATTCGAAATCCTTCAGGGACGAACTATTAGAAACCCAAGACTGGAAACAGACACAGATTTGTTAATGATCGCTTCGGCAGAGTCCATCGAACAGGCTTTACGGGACGCAGTCAAGGATATGATTGAAGTACTGCAGGATAGTAGGGGACTTTCCCGTAATGAGGCTTTGATGCTGGTCAGTATCTGCGGAGATGCAAAGATAAGCCAGGTAGTAAACCCTCTTTCCACTGTTAAAGTGAGTATGCCAAAGAACATAGTTTTTAGAGAGACATGAGGTCGTTTGAAGTGACCCCCTATGATTGTTGTGAAAAATAGGGGGCAATAATAAAGGCATAATAGAGTAATGGATTTTTAAGAATGTGCTGTAGTTTTTCTGAGAAGTTTTGATATGTTAGTTTTTTTATAGGCTACTACTTACGAAAAACAAGCTTTGTAGCTTAAGGGAAAATTAACATGGCTAGCCAACGGAAAGCAAGTTTTGATAAAACCTAACCATAAGGGAACGCCACCATGAGGGGCGTGTGTCTTACAAGTCATATGTGGCCAATTGTAAATGGATCGTCTGATGAGTTAATTAATGAATTAGTAGTCAATATGAGCCCTGTGCTCATAAAGTTGATACCGCCTGCTTTATCAACCTTTCTGCTTTCGTAGTGGGGGAATGCTGCATAAAATGGATTTTTTAAACCTAAAAGAAAGCAGTCAAAATGTAATTTCAACCACAGATCCAGAGGTTTAGATATTGCAGCCCCATATGGAACTTATGTTAGAGCAGCTGGTGATGGTGTAGTTACTTTCGCAGGCTGGGATTCTGTATATAGACGCATGGTTGCGGTTGATCATGGTTATGGCTATAAGTATGGCCATAACTCCGCATTAACTGTTAAAGTAGGACAAAAGGTTAAACGAATTGCTAGGATAGGCAGTACAGGGAGAAGTACAGGATTTTAGAATATTTGTAAATGGAGACTTAGTTAATCCATTAGATATATTGGAAGAGTAAAAATAGGATGCGTGAGTCAGCATCCTACTTTTTATTCATTAAACAAACATTTAAAACTAGCAAAGAAAAGCTAAAGGTTGTACCTTCACCTATGTTACTTTCGACAGATATTGATCCCCCATCTTTTTTTACAATCTCTTCCTGACTTTATGAGAAACAAAGCAAAAAAACGTTGAAACGCTTGTAATACGGACGTTTCAACGTTTTTAAATTGTCCTATTATTTTAGGTTTATTGTCAGATCCAGCTTGGTACATGAACGGAACTTTGTCAAAGTCATATTGGTCTTTAAAACAGGGAGCTTCAGAATTTTTGCTAGATCAAGATACGTCTGGTTGACTTGTGTAGGCGTTGCGACATTGTTTGGGTACTCTCCTTGGACCAGTACTAATGGTTCATGGATTGCGTCCATAATCCTGGCAGCGGAGGCATTCTCTTTATGAGCTTCTCCCAGCAGATATTGGGCGTAACGAAGGATACACAGGGAGATGAAGCACATAGCAAAATGGCCCTTGATATGTTCGTCGTTCCAAACAAAGACAGGACAAGCCCTAAGGTCGGTTTTCAAAATCCGAAAACTCTCCTCAATCTTCCATAGTCCGCCGTATATCGTGGAAACCTGTTCAGTGCTCAAGTTCAGATTGTTGGTAATAACCGCATAATAGCCATCATATCGTGCCGCTTCTTCAATTTTAGCCTCGTTCAATCTCCAGCCATTGGTATCAAGCTCCATTTGCAGAAATTGATTACAACCTCGCTTGATGGCAGCTTTCAGCTGGTATGGCTTATCCAGTCGCTTTCTCAGCTTTTCAAGCATACGTTCCCGATCAGATTTGTCTTTTGCTGCACGCTTGGCGGACCATGTCAGGTGTATCTTCACAGGGATCTTCTCTTTGCTGTACTTTTTGGGTCTGCCTCGTTTCTTTTCTGTACTGCTATCCTCCGGAGCAAGTGGTACCTTTACCTCAAGTGTCTGCTCAACAACTTTCGATTGGAAGGATATCTCGCCAGTCTCTGGATCCACCTTATCCTGCCAGCCATCCTTGTTCCACACCAGTTGCTTAAAAGTATCCGGTGAACGTTTTAGCGTATAGCTGATGACGAAGTCATGTCCACCTTCACAGAGGTATTCTAAGTTGCTGCCACTGTAAAGGCCCCTGTCAGCAATTACTGTGATTTTATCCAGACGGTACAGGCTTTTGAGTTTTTCCACGGACCTGGTCAGCGTACTTTGGTCCATGGTGTTACCTGGGAAGAGCTCGTAGGTTATAGGGATGCCGTTGTTGTCCAGCAGTAATCCCATTACGACCTGTACCTCGTTATTCTTGTGGTCCTTGGAGAAGCCAAACATACGCAATTCGCCCCAACGGGTACTTTCAAAGGCATACGTCGTAACGTCATAATAAGCTTCCGGCCCTTTCCGGAGGGTCCTTTTTTCGAAAAAGTCAGCTAAATGCTGAACGACCTTTTCTTTTTGTTCCGAGAAAACATTGAGAACACCATAGAGGACGTCAAGTCCCACTGGCTCCAACCCAGCATAGGCTGTTTGTTTTGAAGCACTTGCATGGATGCTGGAAGGATTTGCGCAACGATGTGCAACCAGATAAAAGAGGGCTTGAGCTACAGCTGAAGCGTTACGCCTACCGCAGTTTTGGAGAAAAAAAGTATCAAGAGCCATATTGTTCCAAAGCTGCTTAACCAGAGTATGACCAAACCGGAAAGATGGTACAACATCTTCCACAGATAGCACATCTGCACTACGAAT
>LADT01000005.1 GCA_000961765.1 Clostridiaceae bacterium BRH_c20a
CTTAAGATCCTTCGGTCGTTCCTCCCTCAGGATGACACAGCAATCACCAGCAGCTTTCATAACAATTGACACGGAACTGGACTTTTTCAGTGGTCTCTAAAATAGGACAGGGGACACGCCTCGTATAAGATGCAGGAGGCAGGAGACAGGATACAGGAAAAAGTTCATGCCTCTTGCTTCTTGCGTCTTGCGTCTTGCCTCCTGAATGGGGAATGTCCCCAACAAAAAAATGCGACATGGGATGCTCCCTGTCGCATTTTTATATAAAAATTAATTTACAATTTTACCATCTCTGATTAATACGGTCCTCTTAACATGCTCTAAATTTTCTTTATTGTGGGTTACCATTAAAATGGTATGTCCATCTTCATTTAAGGCTTTAAATATTTCTATTATCTCCTGCCCTGTCTTAGTATCTAGACTGCCTGTCGGTTCGTCAGCTAGGATTATAGGGGGCTGGTTGACTATGGCCCTGGCTATGGCCACCCGCCCTTGCTCTCCTCCCGATAATTGATGGGGCAGCCGGTGCAGTTTACTTTCAAGCCCGATCTTAGCTAAAACTTTTCCTGCCATTTGCAACTTTTCCTTTTTACTAATTTGTGCCACCGTAAGAGGCAGCATTACATTTTCTACAGCTGTAAGATAAGGAAGTAACTGAAACTGCTGAAAAATAAACCCCAAGTATTCTCTGCGGAAATCAGCCTGTTTTTCATTTGCTAATTTAAAAACATCAATATCATCAACAATTAGATTACCCTCAGTGGGAGGATTGAGCACACCTAAAATACTTAACAAGGTGCTCTTGCCGGAACCGGAAGGACCCATAATAGCAATAAATTCACCTTGGTTTATTTTAAGTGTAACATTATCCAAAGCTTTTAGTTCACTAGTAATTTCATATTTTTTTGAAACATTATTTACAGAAATAAAAGTCATCGGTCAACCTCCAATCACAGATATCTAAGTGCGTCCTGCGGGTCTAGTTGGGCAGCTTTGACAGCTGGAAATAAGCTGGCTATTAAGCCAATAATTATTGCCATGGTTATCATGCTTATAAATAATCCAAGATTCCAGCTGATAAATAGCTCAGTTTCGATCAGAGGGGCTGCCCCTTTGGCAGCGAGTACTCCCAACACATAACCGAAAAATCCCCCTACCCCACAAGCTACAGCTGCTTCCAAAGTAATAATGTACATAATATCCTTTTTTCTAAACCCTATAGCTCTAAAAATACCGATTTCCTTAATTCGTTCATTAACAGCGCCTAGCATTGTTGTTACAACGATTAATCCCGCAATTGCAAGCACAATGACCGATACTAAAAAAGCAAAATTTTCATATCTGTCTATTACTTCTTTTCTAGATTCCATTACTTCTCTAACGGTTGTTACCTTAACATCTGGAATTAAACTTTTAAGAGAATTAATATCAGCATCTAATTGGGGAGTATTATTAAAAACTAATTCTACTATACTTAAACTTGTATCCCCGCTTAAGCTTTCTGCTAAAGCCAGGGGTGCCAAAATGATATTGTCCTCTTGATCTCCAGTTTCATCTAAGACTCCCGTGATAGTTAAATTCAAGTTATTGATAGTTAGAGTGTCACCTGGCCTTTTTGCCAATTGCTCTGCTAAGCTATTGCCTAATAAAACTTTATTTTCACCATCGGGCAAGCTCCCGCTATACTTTAACCAGGGTTTTAGCTTAAACTCACTATTAATATTGCCCCCTACCAAAAGATTAGGGTTTCCTTCAAAATACACCTCATGAACTTTTTTGGGTGCAATATACTTAATATTTAACTCCTCGACTCTAGCTTCTAATAAAGCCAATACATCCTTGGGAATCTTTTTTATATCATAGGCTACATCTTGAGCTACAGTTATTCCGCCATAGGTAAAAGAGGTTGTTTCCGACCGGGGAGCGAGCAAGACCCTGGTCCCTATTTCTTCTAAATCCTCAACCATTTTATTATTCATTGCCGTTGTTAAAGAAAACAAAGTAACTATAGTAGCAATACCAATTGTAATACCGGTAATAATAAACAGCACTTTCCCTTTCCGTCTTTTGAGGTTATTGATAACAATATCCCATATTCCCATTCTAATTCCCCCTAAATTACCCCCATGGAATCGGCAGGGTCCTGCTTAACAGCCCTAAAAACCGGTATTATGCTTGCAAAAATTCCAACTGTGATTGCCAATATCAGGGAAACTAATCCCAGCTTCCAATCCCATGTAATTAATACCTCCATTTGTGCAATTAGGGGAGCTAACCACTTAGCCAGAAGAGTTCCTAAAAGATATCCTGTTATGCCCCCAAATAAACTGACAACAATACCTTCAAAAATAATTACTATCGCTACATGAATTCTTTTAAAGCCCAAGGACCTTAAAATTCCGATTTCTTTTTTCCTGCCATTTATAGCAGCTAGAAAAGAATTGGTAACAATCAGAAATCCAATAAATAATACGATTATAGCTACGGTACGGGCTAATGCACTAAATTTATCAACAATGACTTTTCTGGCTTCTACCGCCTCTAGTACAGCAGTTACCTTGGCCTCAGGCAGCTTATTTGTAATCTGCATTACAATATCTTCGATTGGGCAGGTATAACACAAAGCACTGACTTCAATTAAGCTTAAGCTACCTTCTTTATTAAGCAAATTCTGGAGTAAAGGCAGGTTTAGATATAATGCTTCATCCTCCTCTGACCCCATTTCAGCTAAAATTCCGGAAACAACAAGCTCAGTATCTCCAAGGACAATTTTGGAACCAACCTTTTTATTTAATATACTGCTGGCATTGCTGCCTAAGATGACTTCATTATTAACGGCAGGCTGTTTACCCTCAAGCTTCCACCATTTTTTCATCATAAATTCGGCAGCAAAATCCACACCCACCGCCAGTGCCTTACCCCCATCTGTTTCTAGTGTTCCGAGAAGTTTAGGGGCCATGACCGCAATATTCTCCGAATTTTTGATACTCATGATTCTATCAAGAGCATCCTCGGAGAGTTCAACCATTTTTTGTGCTTCACCCTGAATAGTAACACCACTATAGTTCAAAAATAAGCTTTCCGAGTTAGGTACTATTATCATATTTGAGCCAATTTGGTCAAATTTATCACTAATTTCCTGCTCCATGGAAAAGGTGATAGTGTAGAGGGTAACGATAGTAGTCACCCCAATAATAATGCCCCAAAGCAGAAATATAACCTTATTTTTGTTACGCCATAGGTGTTTAAGTGATAGTTCAAAAAGCCCCATAAAATCACCTACTCAATCGAGTAGAACTGACCAGACCCGCTATAACCGAGGCTTTTTACCAGAATTCCGTCTTGGTAAATATCCGCCTGAATATGACAGCCGTAATCAGTTACAACCGCTTTTATATTATCGCCACCATAGTTTTGGACATAATATTTTACTGCCTCTTTCTTTATAACCTCTTGATCAGCTGTAACTGCTGAACTAGCATTGATCCCACACCCACTAGTACCTTGACCACAGGTTGTCGTATTCCTGTTTTGACTTTGTTGACCTGTGTTACAGCACCCTCCTCCTAAAGAAAATGGTGCTCTGTTACCTATAATATCAGCCCTTGCTGTAGGCTGCTGAAAAAACCAGACAGCACCAACAACTAAAGTTACTATTAAAAAAGCCCCCAACCAATCAGTTGTTTTCTTCCTTTTATTAACCTCATTCAATTGGCTTTTAATTTCCGTATGTTTATCCATTTTTTCCTCCTCAATTTTCATTCAGAAAATGGCGCTCAGGGTTCAGGGACCAGGGACCAGTGTAAAGTGCTGAGTCCTCAGTGACCGGTTGCCAGTGTAAAGTGCGTGACCGTGAGCGATAAAAGATACTTAATACTAATATGAGACCTTTGGGAGATTTTCTGTCATCGCGAGCGTAGCGTGGCGATCTCAAACCCGAGAGATTGCCATAGGCAAAGCCTTGCAATTATCACGGGTTGCACACACTACGTCCCGTCATCCTGAGCGGTAGCGAAGGATCTTATCTAGTGAGGAATTTTAAGATCCTTCGATCGTTCCTCCTCAGGATGACACCCATCAAATAATCTTAACCACGGCACCTTCGGGGCACACGGATATCCTATAATTTTCGGGGCACCCAGGAAGCTACTTCCAGTTCATCTAGTATTATCTTCGTACCTGACTGATCAATCTCATAGCTTAATGCCTCAGGCGGGTATTTTAAACAACCTCCCCAAGTTCCTTTTAGACCATCAAGGGTCCAGCGGGTACCACAGGCATTGCAAACCAATTCCTGCCCTTTAAGATGGAATCTAGTTCCCCTGCAAGGCTCACACATACTTACAGCAGCAATTACATTGCCGGTAGGTGTAATAAAAGCAGTAAGGGGAACAATTTTATCAGCTTTAATATATTCGGTATAAATAATGCTGCTCTCTTTAACTTTTTGTAAAGGGATAACTATTTTCCCGTCTTCGACACTATTCTCTAGCTCAGTCATTTGAATAGTTTTTCCCTCATAGCTTACTGCTCCAACATTATAAAGCTCAAGCTCAGCTTTACCTTCTTTTTGTAAAAAAAACGTAACACCAAAAGCAATACCAACTAATAAAACAGCTGCAACTATAAAAATCCCATTTTTTCCTTTCTTTACAGTCTTAAATTGCTGTTTTCTCTCCTGCGAATTCATATAAAACCCCTCCCGTCTACTAATCATTGTAGTAGTTTAGTTTAAAAAAAATTAGCAAATGAATGCTAAAATTATTAACGTTACCAAAATAATAAAACCATTTAAATACCGTACATAAATTCTATTAGCTGAAGTTTTACTATTATTAAAAATTAGGATATTTTCTACTCTATCTTTTAAAACACTTGTCCCGGCAAAAAAGCTGGGATAAGGGTTGACACTTGCCAATAGGTAATCAGAGAAAGTTGTCCGAGCCTTTATTTTATAAAGTTTTATTAACGTTAGAGCATAGTCGCTAGGATTGTTGTACAGCTCTAAAGCATCATTATCAGCCCTTTTTTCAATTTCTGCTAAATATCTATTAAATAGCCAGTACACTAAGGGGTTAAAAAACATAATATCCCTAAAGAAAACACTAAGCCAATTTTTCAAAAAGTCCTTTCTTTTAAGATGGCTAATTTCATGGGCTAAAACCATTAGTAATTCGTCCTCAGTTAAGGACTCTATTAAGCCCTGAGACAAAACAAGATAATGACTCCGAAAGCCAAACACAAAAGCCTTAATAGAAGTTTTAGGAATAATTATCAATTGAGGTATTTTAATATTACACTTATCACACAAAGTTTCCACTGAATTCATTACCGTAGGATAAATATTTTTGTCTACTATCGTATACCTCTTTATTAGAGTTCTTGCATACCAAGCACTTATTAAGGTTTTTAACAATACTAAAATTAAAATATGGACCAAGATGGGAATCAGATAATCCAAAAACCAATAGCCAATAGCACAAAGCCTACTTAAAAATGAATCATTGTGTAAAAGCTCAACAGTACATGGCTTTTTTATTACCCATATGTAGCCTATATATATTAATACAGGCAAAAAAAGAGTTAATAAATACAATTTAGCTTTATCTCCGGCTTGAGATACAAAGCCTAATTTTATGAATATTGTTATTAAAATGATCCCTAAAACACTGCCAGCAAAGGAGTAAATAATATAAGTATGGTTAATCATTATTTTCCTCCTGTATTTTGTACTGACGAATTAATTCCTCAAGCTTTTCAATCTGCCCAGAATCCTCTTTGCCAATTCTTTTCATAAAATGGGCAAAGGCTGCATCTGCATAATCCTCCATTAAACCATCAATTACATTACCCACCATCTTACCTGTAAATTCCTCTTTAGATAATATAGGGGAATAAAGGTAAGCATTTCCCTTAGATTCCTTTTTCAATATATTCTTATCAGCTAATCTGCCCATAATAGTCATTACAGTTGTATATGCTATTTCCCTTTCAAGTACCAGCAGTTCATAAACTTCTCTGACTGAAACCTTATCCTTATGCCAAATTATCTCCATAATATCTGCCTCTAAATGACCCAAAACCTTAGCAATTCCATGGGAAAAAGGCTTAAAATCAGAAAAAAGCTTTTTAATCGTCATCTTTTTTCACCTCCCCACAGCACTTTCAAAACAATTATACTAAATATGGATACTACATACAATAGTAGCTATTACTGTTTTCGTAGCATAGAAAACATAAAACCAAGAGATAGAAAATCTCTCGGTTTTATAGTAGCAAAATTTATCTTGTTACTGTCCTTCCAAAACCCATTCCTTGACCCATTTGGCCCATTCCTCTACCAAAGCCGCCACCTTGGCCTCCACCAAAGCCGCCACCTTGGCCTCCACCAAACTTCATACCACCACCAAATTGTTGACCTAATCTTTCTTGATTAGTTCCAGGGGTTCCTGTGCACGAGGCTATTCTTTCATCCATAGCCTTTTTCAATGCTTCGCCATTTTCCGCTGAAATAATACCAGCTTTAACTCTTTCATCAATTATGGCTTTTTTGTACTCCTGCATCTGACTTCTGAACTCATCCAGCTGTCCGTTATCTTCAGCAATCTGTCCAAAGGTTTTACCTTGGCTCCGTTCAGTATAAATCTCCGCTTCGGACTTACCAGTTAGACCGGAAACAATCTCACCAGGATTTGCATAGCTTGCTGCAAAAGCAACAGTTGAAAGTACAAGAGTTAGTACAGCGACGGCAATTAAGACAAGAGTTTTCTTCTTCACAAGACATTCCTCCTTTAAATTTTTTATTTATTTTTTCTTGCTGTGGTTTTATTATAACCGGGTAATATTTATATAGTTTCTAGAAGATGTCAAGATATTGTTAAGATTATAAGGAAAAACCTGTTTCGCAGGTTTTTGTGATACAGTGCTACAGTGCTACAGTGCTACAGAAAAATTCCTAGGTTAAGGTTTCGCTTCGCTAGGCTAAGGTGAGAAATAATCCAAACATCAAAACACCTGCTTAACCTTAACCTGTCCCTTTAGGGACTATCTGGACACTGGGCACTGGACACTGGTCACTGAGCAACTGAGCAACTGAGCACGAATCTCACCCTTTCATTTTTCCACTGCTCATTGAGATTTGTAATTTATTTCAATTAAAAACTAATTCTATAGCATGTATTTTCATGCTAAAATTAAAAATGTGAGTAATTTCGACATAGAAATATGAATTTATACATAAGGGTGTGGCATATGACAAAAAAAATTACTATTTTTACTGTTCTTACTATTTTTGCCGTAGTTATTAGTGTGTTAGCACTTCCCGGATTGCGTAGTATTGCAGACTCTCGTAACAAAGAAACTGCATATGAGTTTAGTGTAGATGGTGAAAAGTGGTTTATTGTTTCCGATAAAGAAAAATTAGATGATTTATTGCAAGAATATAAGGAAGAATACTTACAAAATATAGATAAAAATGCACTTGTTAAAAGGCTGGACTTGCAGTCAAAAACTGAGATAATTTCAGTAGAGGTAAAGCCGGAAGAAATAAATTCTTGGGAAGAGGTTAAGACAAAAATTTATGCTAAAGAAAATCAAGCCACAATAATTGAAGTCCAAAAAGGCGATAATCTCTGGAATATTGCCAAAGCAAATGAGATTAGTATAGAAGAACTTGAAGGGTTAAATCCTGAGATAAACCCAGAGAAAATTTACCCCGGTGATAAACTGGTAGTTAAGCCCTTTAAACCTGTATTAGATGTAATAATAGAACTGGAAAATACGGTAGTTCAGTCTATTCCCTTTAAAGTTACTCAGGAGAAAGATAACGGCATGTATCGAAATCAGAAAAAAACAATTAAAGAAGGTACCGAAGGGGAAAAAGAAGTAACATACAGCATTATTCTTACTAATGGTTATCAAGCCTCTTTAGATATAATAGATGAGAAAATATTAAAAGAACCAGTAAATGCAGTTGTTAAAATAGGAACAAAAACTACCGTTTCTCGGGGAGGCAGCGTAAACTACGGAGTTGTCCAGGGTAAAAGAATTTCTAGTTCTTTTGGGTCTCGGATTCACCCCATTACCGGAAAAAGAAGCTACCATGATGGAGTGGATATTGCTGCTACCCATGGCAATGGGGTCTACGCCTATAGTAATGGACGGGTTGTTTCGGCTGGTTATAACGGAGGTTATGGGAATAACATCGTAGTTGATCATGGAAATGGTTTAAAAACGAGGTATGCCCACCTTTCAGTAATTAGTGTCAAAGCAGGACAAAAGGTAGAAACCGGCCAAAGAATTGGATCAGTGGGGTCAACAGGTACCAGTACAGGTTCCCATCTCCATTTTGAAGTAATTAAAAATAAGAAAACAGTAAATCCTTTGAATTATATATAGAAAAACGGCTATGCCGTTTTTAGGTTTCACTTCGTTAGGTTAAGGTTTCGCTACACTTTGTTCCGCTAGGTTAAGTTAACCATACGTTAAAAAAATCGCCGTACTTGGCGATTTTTTACTTACTTTTTATTGTAAGAGAAATATCCATGTGCCCTAGATGGATCCGTGGTTAGCTTTAAAAATGTTTCTCTGGTCACTGGGCACTGAATACAGAGCACGTATTACTTTAAACCATTAAACATTTCCAGCTGCCTATCAACAGCTACATTAGGGACATCTTCCCAGTCTATTCTAATTATTTTTCCTAAATTATTAAGCTTTTTCTCAGCGTCCTTCATATTTTTTGCTGTGACAGTTTTTCTAACTAATCTCTGCGCTTTATTTTTATCATAGTAATCAACTATAGCTGTATATGAATACACTTTTTTCACCTGCAATCAATTCACTGGATTTATTTTTCTGTATATACTTCGCTTTAATTCTACAAAATCCTACCATAAAAAGCTTTTTGGTTTACTTTACTATTGAATTTAATAGTGAACTTAGTTTATAGTAAAAAAGCTAATAATGATGATATATCTAGGAGGTAATATTATGGACGTACTTGATCTTGTTATAAAACACCAGGTCCTCAACCAGTTCTGGCTAACTTTACTTTTAGTCATTCCCATGGTTTTAATTGCCAGGACAGTTGTGGCTGGAACAAGGTATTCACCTATTTTAATTATTGTTGTCTTTGGATTAGCAATGGGCTATGTATTAGTCAGAAGTGGCGTAGCCACCCCAGGACTAGCAGAATTCCCAATTGTGGATTTGATAAGTAAAGTTACCTTAGTAGCTTTAATTGTTTCTTTTTTCGTAGGTGGTCAAGAGTTAAGGAAGATTTCAGCGGGTAAAAAGCTTGATAGTGACGACTTTGTGATCCCTTCAACCGCAGAGGTTGTTTTAGGCACTAACAGCACTCAGATGTTTTTCTTAATTCGCACCTATTTCCTATTATTGGGAATAGAAGGTATTAGTCGAGTAATCCTAGGAACCGGAGCAGCCGAAAGCTTAGCTAAGTACTACATTCTGATTGCTTATCTTGGTTTAGTGGGCTCCATAATCCTCATTGACCCCAAAGCAACTGTGAAAAATAAACCGCTATATATTAGAAAAGGCGTTTATGAAATAACAGCAATTATAATTATTTTATTTTTTTCCTACCATATTGCTCTTTGGGTTAAACCCCTAATTGCTTTGCCACAAATATTTTTCGCCATGATTCTTTCTGCTTCACTAGGTGCAATTTTGTATAAATGGAGTGCAGGACCTAGTGTCAGGGCTCTCTTATTTGCAGGTATTCCTGTGGTACTAGCTGCCAACTTTATGGTTGGAGGCTCACGAATTGCAGAAGCATTTAAATTAACTGGGATGAATGCAGTGTTGTCATATGGTTTTTTTGGCCAATTATTCTGGATGTTTGGCGGACTTACTCTTTTAATATTACTAGGATCAGCAAACCACGTGCGGAATCTAGCACCAGGTATGGCCGGTGCTTTATCCCATTCAGGGTTAACCGGTGCCTGTACTGCCGGGGACTTAGGTGAAAAAGCTGCTAGCCGTGCTCCCATCATGATAAATATTCCCTTTTTTGGGCATGTCTTTGTCTTTTCTATTTTAGCTGTCAGTGCACAAAGGGGAACCTTGGTAGTCAGTTGGGCACTTATGATAGCGGTAATTGGTCTTATATTAACCATTATCTCCCTACGAACTTTAAGAAAGGCCAAAGGTGATGATGCTCTGGAAGTAAAGGGATTGATGCAGTTTTCCATGGGTTGGCAGTTAACTGCAGTATTTGCCGGGCTCCTATTGATAAATTTTAGTGATATGTCTATTGGTTATGCAGTAATGTCCCAAAGCTCCGCCCTCTCCCATTTCGGTCTTTTTGCTGCTATCCAGGGTGGAATGTTCGGTGCTACTGAAGCAAACCTAATTCCCTTTATTTTTGCTATGCCTTTCTTAGTACATCCTTTAGTCTTTGGTATGTTTGGAAAAGCTATGGAGAATGAAGGGAAAATGCCTGTTAAGGTAGTTTATACCTTGGCTTTAATTGGACTGATTGGTGTTATCTACGCTATCTTTTTTACCAGTTAACAAAACCAGAAACGTAAAAACCAAGGTATTGATACTAAAATACCTTGGTTTTTTTATAGATATTATAATATCCTAAATAATTTCTGCATCAATAATCTGTTCAAGATGCAAGAACACAATCTTATCTAAGCCGGCAATAATTTTTATCTTCCTTTCACTAGAAATATACTTCTTTATTACTCCTTCAATAAACCTAAAGTGATTTTCTTGATATACCTTAAATCTTATCTGTCTGCCCCCGTTGATAGCTAAAAGCAGGACAGCATTAATTTCCTCACATTTATCTGGGTCTAAAATAGGCTTTTTTACATTTCCCTGTTCTTGATACATTTTCTCCAGCAGCTTTTTATGCTCAGGCAGCATCATTGCTGACCACTTTTTTGCCCCTCTATCTTTCATAGCGCTTTATGCCCCCCTATCTTTTGCGCCCTATCGGGCATAACTCCACCAGAGGTATAGCTCTGGGCTCTCAAAAGTGAAGTGCTGCCATACTTAGCCCGCACCTCATCTACTACAAATCCAAGCCTATGGTTTTTAACCTTATCCTCGAAAAGATTAAGCTGCACAGCCTTATCAAGTGATAAATTAGTCAAAGATAGGTGGACCTGCCTTACTATCCTTCCTTGATAATGTTTGTTTAAGAGCATTAAACAAACATCATATATTTCCATAGTAATGTTACTGGGTTCCTTTCTTGTAAAAGAACGAAAAAAGCCACCTTCCTTTTCATAATGACTGTATCTTAGGCCCAAACCTACTGTTCTGCCAACCATTTTTGCTTCTCGAGCTCTGCGGGCCACCTCTTCACAGAGCTCTAAAATGACAGTCTTAATTTCCTCTAGCTTCTTATAATCTCGCAATAAGGTTATCCCATGGCCAAAGCCTTTTTGATTATTAGTGGGATGATAGCCGGTAACCGGGGATAAATCCACACCCCAAGCATGCCGGTAAAGCTGCTCACCCATAATTCCAAAACGTTTTTTTAACTGTTCTAAGGGATATTGGGCTAAATGGCCCATAGTCAAAATACCCATTTGGTTTAAGTTGACCTTCATCCGGCGGCCAATACCCCATACCTTCTCTACTGTCTCTGGCCAAAGCTTCTCTTTTACATCTTCATACCGACATTCAGCAATACCTGTTTTTTTAGCTTCTATATCCAAGATAACCTTAGATAAAAACTTATTAGGCCCAATTCCTACACAAGAAGGCAAGCCAAACCTATTCCAGATAGCTTCCCTAATTTTTTTTGCGATTTCCCATTTGCTGCCGAAAAGCCTTTCAGTACCGTCAACACAAATCCAAAATTCATCCACACTATAAGTGTGGATTGCTTCTAAAGGAACAAACTCATTTAATACCTGGCTTATTTGTAAAGATTGATGTAGGTATAGGGCCATCCTAGCCTCTACTATGTAAACTTTCGGGTGAGTAGGTATCTCGAAAAGTCTACTACCCGTCTTAATACCATAATCGCTTTTCATTTTAGGACTAGATGCCAAAACAATGCTTCCACTGTACTTCCCATCTCCTATTACCGCAAGATAAGTGGTTAACGGGTTTAATGCATGAAAAACACACTCACAGCTGGCATAAAAGCTTTTCATATCAATACATAAAACATCATGTTTAGGTAATGCAGCATAATTAAGCATAATATCAACCTTCCATTAAAACTAATGTGTATTTTATTATACCCAAACATTTGTTCGCAATCAATTGTTAGTTTTTCCCAAGTTAATTATTGATGATTTGTCATCCTGAGGGAGGAACGACCGAAGGATCTTAAGATTTCTTCACTACGTAAGATCCTTCGCTATCGCTCAGGATGACAGGTACGTGGCCCAATAATTAAAAGCCACCCTCTTCAGGTGGCCTCTCAAAAAATTTACATTTGCATATTAGGATTTCTCATTGAGGTACTCATAACATTAGCTCCGGTAGCAGGACTATATGAGCTAGCCATAGTGTTAGTTGTCATTTCTTTCATGGTGGGCACTTGATAAAATCCCTTTTGATTCATATATTGCCATACTTCATAAGCCTGTTCGGCACAATTAATTGCACCCTGTTGAATCATATGCCTTAAATTAGGATCAGCACATTCTAACGTTGCCAGCATTTTAAAAGCGGCACCAACTTTATGAATTCCAAGTACTCCACTGGCAATATCACTATCATTTAATTGATAAGGTGACATATTAGGACTTTGTACTTGGGGGTTATCCAAGCCATAAGTAGGCTGGGAGTTTTGCATTGATTGTGACCGATAGGGCGAACCCATACTAATCCCTTTTTGATTAACAGCCTGTACTAAATTATTATACTCCTGAATCATAAATTGAAGCTGATGGTCCATCATGGATGCAAGATGCTGATCTTGAACATGGGGACGATAGAGCTGGCACTGATTAATAGCATTAATTGCACTTGATAAAACCTCATGGACCTCCATAACTTCATGGGCACCAAATTGAGCAGTCATAAAATATTCCTCCTTTTAAAATTTTGAGTTGTTAAACCCAAAACTAATTTTCCCTATTTTTAAAAAAATATTAATAAAATTTTTATCTTTACACATAATAAAATAAATAGGGAGGTGCAGAAAAATGTTTATGCATGATAAAAAACTATTACAGGATGTAAAGGTAGAGAAACCCAATCCTCAGTATGCTGTTTTATTACAGGAGCAGTTAGGTGGTCCTAATGGTGAGCTAAAGGCAGGGCTCCAGTATATTTCCCAGAGCTTTCGAATCAAGGACAAAGCTATCAAGGATCTTTTTTTAGACATAGGCTCCGAAGAATTCAGCCATATGGAAATGGTAGCTCAGACGATTAATCTGTTAAACGGCCATGATGTTGATGCTAGCAAAGTACCGGCTGGGGAAATTGAAACCCATACATTAGGCGGATTATCCCCCATGCTGGTTAACTCCTCAGGTGCACCCTGGACAGCTAATTATGTAAATGTCACCGGTGACCTGCCAGCGGATTTATTATCCAACATTGCCGCCGAACAGAGGGCTAAAGTAGTCTATGAATATCTGCACAGACAAATTAATGATAAATATGTGCGGCAGACCATTGATTTCTTATTAAATAGAGAAGAGGCTCATAACGCCCTATTTAGAGAGGCCCTAAATCAAGTACAAAATCAAGGTTCAAACAAGGATTTTGGTATAACTGAAGATTCTAAGCTTTATTTCGACCTCTCTACACCAGGTCAGAACTTTAGACCACCTCAACCGACACCACCTAGTTTTAATAACCCCAGACAGCAGTAAAAAGGGTCTTTGACCCTTTTTAGGTTTCACTTCGTTAGGTTAAGGTTCCGCTCCACTTTGTTTCGCTAGGTTAAGTACAATAGGCTTCGCCGAACCTACAGTGCTACAGTGCTACAGAAAAAACTAAGATTAGGTTTTAAAAAAACGAGGCATTTTCATCAAAATGACCTGTTTTTTTTTAATTAATTTCTTTAATTAAATTGACTGTTTCTATAGCTGTAACGGCTGCTTCGAAGCCTTTGTTACCTGCTTTGGTTCCTGCCCGCTCTATGGCCTGCTCAATTGAATCTGTCGTCAAAACACCGAAAATGACTGGTTTTCCTGACTTTAAACCTACCTGAGCTACACCCTTAGTAACCTCGGCGCTGACATAATCAAAATGAGGCGTTGCTCCTCTGATTACCGCGCCTAAGCAGATTACTGCATCGTAATTCTTTTCCACCATTTTCTGAGCTATCAAAGGTATTTCAAAAGCACCGGGCACCCAAGCCACTTCTATCTCCTCTGGGTTGATACCATGCCTTTCTAAAGCATCTAATGCCCCCCCTAATAATTTACTTGTTATAAACTCGTTAAAACGAGCTACAACAATTCCCATTTTTAATCCTTCTGCTAACAATTTTCCCTGATAAGTCTTATTCATTTTTATTCCTCCTTAATAGGTATGGGGACACACCTGCTAAAGCTTGGGTATTCCATTAAGTCAGGAATGTCCCCGATTGTATGGAATCTACACTCTTTCACTGTTTCACTCTTTCACTCTTTCACTAAAATTAATTTGTGTCCTAATTTTTCTTTTTTCGTTAAGAGATATCTTTCATTACTACAAACTGAATCAATCTCCAAAGGAACTCTTTCCACTACTTTTAAACCATAACCTTCTAAGCCAGCGATTTTCCTGGGATTATTGGTCATTAATTTTATGTTTTTTATACCTAAATCAGCTAGCATCTGAGCACCAATGCCATAATCCCGCAAGTCTGCAGGAAAGCCTAATAGTTCATTGGCTTCAACGGTATCCTTACCTTCATCCTGCAATCGATATGCCCTCATCTTATTTAAAAGACCTATTCCTCTGCCCTCTTGCCGCATATATAGGAGGACACCTTTTCCTGCTTTTTCAATGGTCTGTAAAGCGGTTGCTAATTGTTCACCACAGTCACACCGTATTGAACCTAAAGAATCACCGGTTAAACACTCGGAATGAACCCGGACCAATACGGGCTCTTCTCCATCTACCTGACCCTTAATAAGAGCTAAATGGCCATCTCCTGTTAATACCTCTTGGTAAGCATGAAGTTTAAACTCACCATATTTTGTGGGCATATTTACAATTTCAATTTTCTTTATCAGCTTTTCGTATTGTCGCCGATATTTTATTAAATCGGCAATAGTTATTATTTTTAAGTGATGCTTTTTAGCAAATTCCATTAACTCCGGGACCCTGGCCATAGTGCCGTCATCAGACATAATTTCACAGATTACACCGGATGGATAGCAGTCTGCAAGTCTGGCCAAGTCAACAGAAGCTTCAGTATGTCCAGCCCTTTTTAAGACACCACCTTCCCGGTAGCGCAGAGGAAAGATATGCCCCGGTTTTCTCATATCACCCGGTTGAGTTTTAGTGTCTAAGGCCTTCTTAATAGTTAAAGCCCGTTCATAAGCAGAAATCCCCGTAGTTGTTTCTACTGAATCAATAGATACCGTAAAGGCAGTCCCCAAATTATCAGTATTGTTTTTAACCATAGAATATATTTCCAGCTCATCTAGCCGCTCTCCTATAATAGGCTGGCAGATTAAACCTTTGCCATAAGAGGCCATAAAGTTAACTGCCTCAGGCGTCACCTTATCTGCGGCCATCACCAAGTCACCTTCATTTTCTCGATCTTCATCATCTACTACTATAATCATTTTCCCGCTTTTAATATCTTCCAAAGCTTCTTCAATTGTGTTAAACTTTAGCTCATTTGTCATTTATCCTCACCCTTTTAGTCATTATAGAAAACCATTTGCCGCTAAAAATTCTACGGAAATATCTTTACCCTTATCCTTAACTATTTTCTTATTTATAAAACTCTCTACATACCTTGCTAGCATATCTACCTCTAAATTAACTATTTCCCCTACATTTTTTATACCTAACGTAGTCAACGACATAGTATGGGGAATTATTGATACAGTAAAATCTTTACTATCAACATCCACAACAGTAAGACTAATACCATCTATAGCAACAGATCCTTTATTAATGAGATAATGCAAAATAGTTTCCGGGGCCTCAATTCGAATTACTATTGCTATATCGTGCCGTCTTTTCTCTACTATCCTGCCAACTCCATCAACATGGCCGCTTACTAAATGCCCCCCTAACCTATCATTCATTCTTAGAGCCCTTTCCAGATTGACCTTGTCACCAATTTTTAATTCCAGTAAATTAGTCTTCTTTAAGGTTTCCGCCATTACTTGAGCTTGAAAATCATCTTTGTTAAAATCTACAACTGTCAGACAAACCCCATTGACAGCTACACTGTCCCCAAGCTTTATATCCTCCCCGATAATTCCTCCAGCTATTTTTATTCGCGAAGAATCAGGCCCATTATATACTGCTTTTATAATACCCAATTCTTCAACAAGTCCTGTAAACAAATAATCACCACCTCTCGCTAAGAACAATAGTGCAGTGCTACAGTTCTACAGTTCTACAGTTCTACAGTGCTACAGAACAAATGAGTAGGTTAAGGTTAAGAAGAACCTACAAAGATAAAACATGCAATGATTGTGTCAGACGCACAATATTCACCCGCAAGTATTGTCAGACGAAGCATCTTATCCCGTTAGTAGTTTTCCGACGCAAAAGCTATCCTAATAGAATTGTCAATTCTGGGCACTGGTCACTGAGCACTGAGCACGGGTTTTTCTCACTCTTCCACTGTTTCACTATAATATGGGTATGCTGTAACTAAAATATCCTCACCTATTTTTCTGATAGCTACATCCTTTAGCTTTAATGCATCCTCCAGTCGGGCAGGGCCTAAACCCCCTGCAAAACCGGGAGCAGACGATCCCCTTATAATTAAAGGGGCATAAAATAGGTAAAACTTGTCTATCAGCTTTTCTTCTATAAGACTCCCACTCAAGGTTGCACCACCTTCTACTAGAATACTGGTTATTTCCCTGTCGCCTAGAATTTTAATAAGTTGTTTTAAATCTACCCTATCCCCACTATTCACTTCTAAGATTTCCGCCTTAGAAACCAACCTCTGATATTTTTCCCGAGGAGCATCTTTGGTTGTAGCTATTATCGTGGGTGCTGTGGATTTTAAATTAAGGACCTTAGCCTCCGGTGAAATTGATAATTTACTATCAACTATTATCCTTATGGGATCCTTCCCATTTTCTAGGCGGCAGGTAAGCTGAGGATCATCAACTAAAACTGTACCACTGCCGACCATAATAGCGTCGTACATATTTCTTAGCTTATGACCGAAATTTCTAGCCTTCTCACCGGTAATCCACTGTGAATGCCCTTCTCGAGTAGCAATTTTTCCATCCAGGGATGATGCTGATTTCAATACTACATAAGGTAACTTGGTGATTATATATTTAAAAAAGACTTCGTTTAACCTTCTCGCCTCCTGCTCCTTAATCCCTGTCACTACATTTAAGCCCATATTCCTTAGCCTCATAATTCCTTGTCCAGCAACTAAAGGGTTAGGGTCCAAGACAGCCACATAGACATTTTTTAGCTTAGCTGCAATTATTGCCTCAGTACAGGGCGGAGTTCGTCCAAAATGATTACAGGGTTCTAATGTCACGTAAAGGTCTGCATCTTGAGCCTTTTCTCCAGCCTCTAATAAAGCAATCCTTTCGGCATGGGGTGTCCCCGCCTTTTTATGATAACCCTGTCCAATAATTTTATTATCCTTTACTATCACCGCACCAACTAAAGGGTTTGGGCTTGTCCTTCCCGCTGCTTTTTGGGCTAATTCCAAAGCTAACTCCATATACTTTTCATCCATGGTTGACCTCCTGATATTAGTGACTGGTGACTGGTGACTAGTTATAGGCAATTTTGCGGGTTTCGTGCCCAGTGACCAGTGTCCAGTGCCCAGAAAAATCATTTTAATAACTACGTCCTTTTATACATTCACTTATTTCTTTCTTTTCTCCCCTGTCATCGCGAGCGTAGTGTGGCGGTCTCCTACCCAAGAGATTGCCACAGGCGTTACACTCACCACGATATACGTAATCATACCAGTCATCCTGAGCGATAGCGAAGGATCTTACGCAGTGAAGAATCTTAAGATCCTTCGGTCGTTCCTCCCTCAGGATGACACAGCAACAATCAGTAGAGAAATGACAAGATATTATACTATTTTTTCATATTTTGTTGGTGAGCTTGCATCATGTATGTCTATCGACTATCTTCTATGGACTAAAAAAAGGCTCCTGAAGAATAGTTTCTTCAGGAGCTTAAATGTACATAAGTAAAGACATTTATCCCATTAGAATATAGTGGAATAAAAATCCGTCTTCTCCCATCCAGACTATACTGTCGGCACTGGAATCACACCAGTTCATGCCAAAAAAATGGCTCGCGGGCTATACCGCCGGTCAGGAATTGAAAGCCTTAGCTTTCTCACCATGCCCCGAAGAAAAATATTAAGTTAGAATTAAAAAAACATATCTTAGCCACAGATAAACACAGATCTCGACTATAGACTATCGACCATTGACCATTAACCATATACACATATAATACCCTAAGAAAAGGATCAATTCAAGTTTTCAATTCTACATTCTACATTCTACATTCTACATTCTACATTCTAAATTTATTTTCTAGTTTAGCTAATGAGCTGACTGTACTTATTAAAAAAAGTCTTATAAGCCAGCTGGACGAAGATAAAGACAGTTAAGGATACACAGCCCACTATTCCTAGCATAATAGCTATTTGATATTCAATGGCAATTAAGGGGGAAATTCCTGATAAAATCTGTCCTGTCATCATTCCAGGCAGGAAAACTATACCCATTCCAACCATAGAATTTAATGTTGGTAAAATAGCTGCATCAAAGGAATTGTTAACTATATCCTTACAGGCCATCTGGGGAGTAGCCCCTAGCATTAGAGCTCCCTCTAGCAGGTGTTTTTTAGAATACATTCCGTCAACCAGACGATCTACGCCGAGGGCAATACCTGTCATGGAATTACCAATCATCATCCCTGCTATTGTTATAAAGTATCGGGGCTCATACCAAGGCGACAGTCCTAAAACAACCAGAACAAAATAAAACTGTCCTATTAGGGTACCGGTTACCAGTGATAAGGCAATAACCTTTTTCAAATCAACGGAAAGGTCCCTTTTTACTCTTTGGAAAATATTTATTATGGCGAATATCTCCATAACAATTATTATTACTACCGTATATATTACATGACTATTTTCAAAAACATAGGCAAGGAGATAGCCTACTAATACTAGTTGGAGAGTCATCCGAATGCTACCTACTAATATTTCTTTTTCCCTGGGAATTCCCTTAATTTTAACTATGATAAAAAGTATTAATACAAATATATAAGCTGATATTAACTGGATTAGGGTCAGGTCAATAATATTTTCCATTTTTTATAACTCCTTTGCTGATAAAACCAAACCATTTTTAAGTTCAATCAAATAATCACCATATTTTCGGGCAATTTTCTTGGCATGGGTAATCATCACAAGGGTTTTTTTATTTTTCCTGACATCTTTAACCATGCTCTCAATTACTAACTCCTCAGTTTCTTCATCCATAGCAGAAGAGGGCTCATCTAATAAAAAAACCTCAGGATTCATCAATAATACCCGCCCTAAGGCCAAGCGCTGCTTTTCTCCGCCTGATAATTGCTCTGCAAGATTTGCAAGGGGTTTTCTCAGATTAACCTGTTCTAATACTTCTTGTAACTTTTCATCATCAACTAGGGGCTTTTCGGCAAATTTTAAACCTATTAATAAATTATCCTTTACTGTTCCCGAAAATATGGCAGGATCTTGAGCCAGCATTATAACCTTACGCCTTAATTCAACCGGATCTATATTATATATAGAATGACTTTTATAGAGGATATCCCCCTCATCACAAGAGATCAAGTTATTTAACAACTTTAATAAGGTTGTTTTCCCGCTGCCGCTTTCTCCCACAATGCAGGTAATCTTTTCTTGGGGTATATCTAATTTTTTTATATTTAAAATGTTTTTATATTTTACATTTTCTAAGGAAAACACAGCCAGCCTCCTACATCTCTTCTTCAATTAATGATAATAATACCACATAATTGCGAAAAAAAGATACCTGAATCAGGTATCTCTAACCGTGTATTAAGGCTGGCAGGCATTTAACGCAAACTCTTTCTTCTTTACCATCTACTTCAATTTTTACTAGCGGTCTATCTTTACTACCTGCTTCACAGTTCATACATTTACCTTCAGACATAATAAAGTCTCCTTTCCAACTTGGAAATCTATAACCTTATCATTTGCGTAATGCTTAAAAATTATTTATTCTAAACTCTCTACATCCACTTTTGTATCATAGAAAGTACTACCTTGAGCCTGGTCAGTTAACCGTTGGGAGGTTAAAGCATTAACTGACCTGTCCCCGGGGCAGTCCCTAAGCCAAAAGACTCCTTCAGATACTACTATACCGGCAGGAACTTGAGGAGTTATTTTTAAAATAAAAGCTACCTTTCCCCGTTCATTAAAAGCTGACACCTTTTCGCCATCAGAAAATCCTTTTACCCCAGCATCCTCCGGATGCATCAGCAAATACATATTTTCCTTTTTCTCCACTAACTCCTTTTGTTCGTTAAAGGATGAGTTTAAGGAGTAGATACTAGGGGAATTAACAAACCAGTATTGAGCATTATCACCATGGGGTTTGAGATATTTAGGTAATGGCTCTTCCTCCTTGTTATTAAAGATTACAATTTTACCGGAAGGTGTCTTAAACTTAGTCTTATAGTTCTCCGGCAGCGGCAGCTCAACAGGATATCCTGCCGACAGTTTCTCTAAATCCACTTGGGCAAGCCAAGGTGTTGGTGATTCTAGAAGTTGTTTTATCATATCACCTGCGGTCTGATTAAAATAAGGCTCATCAAAATTTTGAGCCTGGGCTAGTAACGCAAATACTTCCCAGTTAGATTTGGCCTCCCCTAATGCTTCAATAACAGCATCCGCCTTTTGCACACAATAATGACCATATGAGCGATAGATATCAGGCTGCTCCAATGATGTAGTAGCTGGAAGTATAAGATCGGCATAAATTGCTGTATCTGTCATAAATCTTTCATGGACAACGGTAAATAAATCTTTCCGCATGAGCCCTTTAATCACCATATTTTGATCAGGTGTTACCGCTACGGGATTGGACTGATAAACATAAAGACTCATCACAGGCGGGGCTACAGTTTTATTCAAGGCATCCCCTAACTGGTTCATATTGATTTTTCTAGTTGTTTCTTTCGAGAAATCTTCTCTAGTAACTTTCCTGGTATCTAAAGCGGAGGAAGTAGAAAGATTGGCCAAAAGCCCGCCACCCGGCTTAGCCCAGGCACCGACTAAAGCCGGCAAACAGGTGATAGAACGAACTGTCATCGCACCATTACAGTAACGGGATAGACCACTTCCTAAGCTGATAAAGGGCGCCTTTGACTTAGCATAAAGGTGAGCCATTTCTTCAATTAAGCTACTTTTTAATCCTGTAAGCTCACTCACCTTTTCTGGGGTATATTCCTCTAGTCTTTCTTGAAATTCAGTAAAACCTTGCACATGCTCATTAATAAACTGCTCATCAATTAATCCATCTCGAACTATCACGTGCATCATACCTAAGGCTAAAGCCCCGTCACTACCCGGCTTCACGAGCATAACCCGATCGCTAACCTTTGCTGTAGGAGTTTCATAAGTTTCAATTAACCACACTTTTGCTCCCTTTTTCTTTGCAACCCGAACATTTTGAAGGAAATGAATATTTGTTGCCATAGCATTTGTTCCCCAAAGGATAATCAGATCACTATGTAAGACTTGGTCAGGATGGGGGGCCAGTGTAGAGCCCATTACAGCAGCCCAGCCATAGCCTTTAGCTGAAGCACAAATAGTCCTCTCAAGACGGGAAGCCCCCAGACGGTTGAAAAAAGCTTCACCACAGTTGCGCTGAACAATTCCCATAGTTCCGGCATAGGAATACGGGAGAATAGCTTCAGCACCATATTCTGAAATAATGTGCTGCCACCGTTCGTTTATGATTTGGATAGCCTCATCCCAGGTTATCGGCTCAAAGTTATCGCTTCCCTTAGGGCCTTTTTGCAATAATGGGCGTGTTAGCCTTTCTGGGGAATACACAGTTTTTTCATAATGAACCATTTTCGGGCATAAAGTACCCCGGGTATAGGGATGGTCTGGGTCTCCTTTAACCTTAATCACTTTTTTGTTAACTACTTCTATTAGAAGACCGCAGGTATCGGGGCAATCATAGGGACAAACTGACCTTTTAATTTCCATATTCACCTTATTTCCCCCTAACATAATTTTAGTAAGCCAGACAAATATAATTCTCTCAAGGAATTTTTTAATTGTTTATAGGTTTCCTGACCAGGGTTTTTATTACCATATTTATAAGCAACATAGCAATCAGTAATTACTTTAAGATTAATTTTTTGTTGTGGAAAATGCTTCGATAAACGCTGACAATATTCATAAGGAGTCTCCTGCTTCTCCCGGGGATATTTCCGGAAAGCACCCCAATATAGTAGAGCATTATAAGACTCAAACACACTTATTTTATGGGGGAGAAAAATGAGTATAAATACCCCCACTTTAACTAAGTATTCTCTAAAACTATTTAGTATGCTCTTTAGCCAGGACGTAAAATTTTCTTCGACATGTTTTCCTTTTTGGTTGGCATTTTCTACTTTCAGAAGTTTTAAAAGTATCTTCTTTATTAAATACAAAATAAGTAGAGCTACTATTATTAAGATTACGCCAATTATAGCCCAACCTATTATTCTAAAAATATATTCCAACCACATAGGCATAACACCGGCTTTATAAGTAAGGGAATCTTGAGTGTTGTTGACTGCTGGCAAAGAAGTTCCTCGATCGCGAATTAAATTAGTCCTTTTAAACAGGAAAATTAAAATTCTTGCTAATATATCTCTAGCGAAGATAAGTACTGGGGTAGCAATCTTATATATTATTCCTGCTACATGTTTCATAAAGGGGAGCAATAAACTTACCGTCAAGGCTAAGGGAATTAGAACTATAGCTGCAAATACTAAACCTGACCAAGAAGATGCTAATCTTTCTTCTTCCCATTTAGTTAGCGATAAAGTCCCGGCACTACAAAGAAAAAATAAAATTAAACTGAATATTCCATTGGATATAGAAGTAGCTAAAAGGGAGTCCAGTAAAAAAATTATAAAGATTAGAGCTAAACCCAATTCAAAACGGCTAACTGCCACAGAATAATTGGGTATTTTTCTAGTTATCAGCATAGTTCTAGTCCAAATCCATAAAACTAACAGCACTAAATTCCATTTTTGCAATAGACTCTTTAAGCCGTCTTCAAGAGAAAAAAGCAAGGGCAACCAAACTAGCCAGAGGATTATAGCCCCAACTATTAATGCATAAACTATAATTTTGGTTAATATCCGCATTTTTTTGTTATATAGGATTTTATTTACTAAAACCGATGAAATAGCTATTATGGCTACAATCCAAATTGGGATTATTGCCATTGAAGGTGTTTCTAAACCAACAGCTATTAAATAGTATAAAGGATAAAGATAACCAATCTCAGCCATTACAGTTAGTAGTACATATTGAAATTTGCTATATCCCATTGAACACCTCCGATCTCTAAGGTTGAGGCTGAGGTTGAGGTTGAGGTTAAGGTTAAGGTTGAGGCTAAGATTAGAATTAAAGATTTCGCCCCTACGTTCGCTAGCTTCTGCTTCGCTAGATTTAACTGCAAAATCTAACTTTTCTCAACCTTAACCTTAAATCCCTGGTCCCTGGGCACCGAGCACTGGGCACTGGGCACTGGTCCCTGGTCCCTGGTCCCTGATCACGATACCGCGAAAATTGCCCTCACACAACCAGTAACCAGTCACTTCCTACAGACGCGCACTGCGCGCCCCTACAAATATACCACATGCCTTATCCCAACTGGTGCTGGAATGGAAGGGGATTTGCTAATTATTATTAGGGTAGTCCCCCATGTAATACTGTTCCTTTCGACTTGGAGCATTTCCCTTAGTTCACCTAGAGGATTAAACTCCAATCGAGCCAACTTTTCTAAAACTAAGGTAGTCTGACTGGGGCCCTGGTTTATCGGTATTGATACTCCACCAAGTAATCCCTTTTGCGAAGCATTTACCACTAAACCAAAGGGAACTCTATTTTCATCTGCCCAAACTGCCAAAGAAGCAGCTTTTGAAAGGGCCTTTTCAAACCCTATCTCATCCTCTTGGGCGAAAAAGTCGACCGCATCTACCGCTACTAACAATTTTATATCCGCTGAAGGTTCCAATAATTTAGCTAACAAATGGTCTTTATTGATGCTGGCCTTCCAATGAATAAGCCGAGCAGGCATTTCAGGTGTATAATCACGTAATCCTGCCACCCGCAAAGGATCTGGAAGAATAGGCCGTCGATCTGCCCGTTCTCCTATTAAATCTGCTGCTTTAATTCCTAAGCCCTCTAAAGGTACAATCTCCGGATAGATAAAAAGTTCCTCAGACTCCCTTAAAATAAATTGGGAATAATAAAGACCTAACCCGTCCCTGGAATTAATCTCTAGCTCTGGCAGAGGGTAATATCCCCTTTTAAGACCTGGTATCTCCGATGTTTCCCTTTTAGAAGCATAACCCTTCAAAGCTACTGTTTTAGTAATATCTTGGCTTAATTCCTGGGGTAGTTTTTGCTTATATTGGATAATGATGGGTAGCATTTTGTTATTGTTAATTTTTATGTGGAGGTTGGCCTTTTCACCAGGGAAAAGGCGTCTAGGAGTAAGTTCCCTGGTCACAGTGAGCTTTTTTAATCCCAGCTTGCTCCACCACCAGGCGCTCTCTGTAATTATCAATAAAAATAAGATTATAACCGCTGGAAACCAGATCGAATTATATAAAAGTATTACTAAGATTATGAATAGAATAACCCTGATAAAACCAATGGCAAATATCGAGGTAAATGGTAAATACGGCCCGTTGTTCACTTTAACTTTCCCCTTCTACTACCGGAGCAGCAACAGTATTTAAAATATCCGCTATTATACTATTAGCATTAAATCCCCGCAAATGGTCTTCACGCTTTAATATAATGCGATGGGTTAAAACCGGCTCTGCAAGGTATTTAACATCATCAGGAATCACATACTGTCGACCCCGTAGTAGTGCAAAAGCCCGACTAGCTTTAAATAGTGCTAAAGCTGCTCTGGGACTAGCCCCTAATGCTACCCTTTGATGGTTTCTGCTAGCACGAACCAAGGCAACAATATATTCTTGAATAGAAGAATGTACTTCCACCTGACGTGACATATCCTGCCAGGTTAGAATTTCATCAATAGTAAGTACTGGTTCTAAATTCATTAAGGGATTTTCTTTACCATGGGTTAATAAGATTTTTTCCTCTTCACCAGCTGTAGGATAACCAATACTAATTTTTAATAAGAAGCGGTCCAACTGAGCTTCTGGTAACAGAAAAGTACCTTCTTGTTCGATAGGGTTCTGCGTTGATAAGACTAAAAAAGGCTTTGGTAAAGAAAAGGTTTGCCCATCAACTGTAATCTGTCGTTCTTCCATGGCTTCAAGTAAGCTGGATTGAGTCCTGGGAACTGTTCGGTTAATTTCATCAGCAAGAAGAATATTAGTAAGTACTGGACCGGGACGGAAAATAAAATCATTAGTACGCCGATCATAAATAAAAAACCCTGTTATATCCGTTGGTGTGAGATCAGGGGTGAATTGGATTCTTTTAAATTGACAATTCAATAAAGCAGCCAGGGTTTTTGCCATCAAAGTCTTCCCCACACCGGGAACATCCTCGATAAGAATATGGCCCTCACTCAATAGACCTACCAACATTAATTCGGTAACTTCTTCTTTTCCTATTACTACCCTGGACATACTTTCCTTTAGTTTATTAATATTTTTCAAAAGCATAGCTAAACCTCACAAATCTAAGATATTTTCTAAATGTCATATACTTAATTTATCAAATATCCACAGAAATGAAAACAATAAATACCCCCATTTTCAGTACTTCTCACTTTGTTTAATATTTTTATCAATATTTCAGCTGCCCTAAAAATTGTTTTAACTTTATGCTATCAGGGTAAAATACAGGAGGGAATACTAATAATACATAAAGAACATATTCGGTTAAGAGCACTTTACTTAAAGTAACTAAAGGAGGAAATTACAATGAAGGATTTAAAAGGAACACAAACTGAAAAAAACCTCTGGGAAGCCTTTGCTGGTGAGTCCCAAGCCCGCAACAAATATACCTATTGGGCAGCTGCCGCCAAAAAAGAAGGATATGAGCAAATTTCAGCTTTATTCTTGGAAACAGCTGATAATGAAAAGGAGCATGCTAAACGGGCCTTTAAATTTCTAAATGGCATCGGGACAACAGCGGAAAATTTAGAAGAAGCCGCCGGTGGGGAAAACTTTGAATGGACTGATATGTACAAGCGTATGGAAAAGGAAGCAAGAAAAGAGGGCTTTGATGAAATTGCTGATTTCTTTAGAGAAACTGGGGAAGTTGAGGAAGAGCATGAAAAACGTTATAGAGCATTATTAGAAAATATCCAAAAGGGTCGAGTATTTAAGCGGGATACAGAAGTAAAATGGCGCTGCCGTAATTGCGGCTATGTACATACAGGTAAAGAGGCACCTGAAGTTTGCCCAGCCTGTGTCCATCCTCAAGCCTTCTATGAGCTGTTAGCTGAAAATTACTGATTACTTAAAAACGGGACTGTACTGGTCCCGTTTTTGCGCTACTGTTCTACAGTGCTACAGAAAATGGAGTTTTCAAATCCTAAACAGGGAAAGAACGGGCATAATAGCCCGTTTTTACCTGTTTACTTGTATAGATAGCAATAAAGCTCAATTTTTTTTATTTAATGGTGTTGAATAAAAAAGAACTAAAATAGTAAAAAATTCTAATCTACCAATTAACATTAATAAGCTTAAAAAGTATTTACTCCAAATGGGGAAATCAGAAAAATTGGCAGCCGGTCCTACATTGGCTAATCCAGGCCCTATGACACCTATACATGCCAAAACCGCAGTTAGTGAAGTCTCTAGGTCATAATCTGCAAAAGAGAGTATTAGTGTACTAATACTGACTATTCCCAAATATACAAAGAAAAAAACGAAAGTATTTGAGATTACTTTTTCCGTTATAGGTATTTTATTTATCTTTATACCTGTAACTAATCTCGGATGCAAAAAACGCTTTATTTCCGCACCAGTTGCTTTTAGAAGTATTAGAAACCTAGCCATCTTTATTCCGCCAGCTGTAGAACCTAGACTGCCCCCAACAAATAAGAGAAGAAACATAATATTTCTCGCTAGGTTAGGCCATGCATCGTAGTCAACAGTTGCAAAACCTGTAGTAGTTGTAATTGAAACTACTTGAAACAAAGCTGTTACTGGTAAGATGCCGTGTTTTTCAGGATTACCTAGGTATAAGCTGAGTAGTATAATTGATGTCGCAACTAATACAACTTTAAAATAAAGTTTAAATTCCTCATTTCGCCAAAAAACCTTAAAGCTTTTTTCTTTATACAAATAATAAAAAAGCGCAAAGTTTGTTCCACCTAGAAACATAAAAAGTGTAATAACGATTTGTATCGCTGTATTATCCATGAAATAGCCAATACTGGTATTCTTTGTAGAAAACCCACCTGTAGCTATCGTGGTAAAGGTATGGGCCATCGAGTCAAAAAAATTCATGCCTGCTAAATATAAAGAAATAATCTGTAATACTGTAAAAATCATATATATGGACCAAAAACTCCTAGCCGTATCACTTATACGAGGAGTTACTTTTTCAACAACAGTTCCTGGAGCCTCAGCGGCAAAAATTTTATTTGCACCAACTCCAAATTGGGAAACTAAAGCCACGAATAATACAATTACACCCATTCCTCCCAGCCATTGAGTCAAAGCACGCCACATTAATATTCCTTTAGGTAATGATTCAATATCACTTAAAATACTTGCACCAGTTGTAGTAAAACCTGAAACTGTTTCGAAAAAAGCATCAGTAAAATTCATTACCCCTGAAAACAAATAGGGAAGAGTACCAAAAAGAGATATTGCAAGCCAGCTAATAGTTACTATTAAATAACCCTCAATATATGTAATTTGTCTGATTTTAAGTGGGAAAAAGTAAAATAAAGACAATGCTACAGCAATGATAGTAAAAATTGAATATAATATTGCCTTTGCTGAACCATCTCCATAAAAAAAGGACCACAGCAAAGGGATTATCATAGATATACCCACTACTATCAATATCCGGGAGATTGATGCTAAGATTAAATCGTATTTCATATTAAACTCCAAAAGAATAAGTTTATTCTATTATAATAATTTACTTCTTTAATGTCCAACTTCTCTATAGGTTAAATTACTATTTATGAGCTTTATAATATAAATAACTAATATAATACACTCTATAATGACTCATTTTTTTGATTAGCTTACGACTTGCTTTTCCTTTATATAAAAAGTTATACTTTATTTATCTCGAAAAAGGGGAATTTATGCAAATGGCTAATAAGGAAAAAAATAACCATTTCAAAGATTGGCGACATCGTTTATATGTCATTATTTTTCGGGCTGATACACCTGCAGGTAAGGCCTTTGATGTTGCCCTTATTATCTCTATTATTTTAAGCACTTTGGTGGTGCTGTTGGAAAGTATAGAAACCTATAAAACTGACTATAATTACATCTTTTTAACCCTGGAATGGTTTTTTACCATTCTTTTCACTATTGAATTCATCTTACGAATAGTATCTGCAAATGTACCCAAAAGATATGTTGCCAGTTTTTTTGGCATTGTTGATTTTGCTTCAATTTTACCTACCTATATAAGTTTATTTATCCCTGGAGCCCATATTTTTATAGTAATCAGAATCTTACGCTTACTGAGGTTATTCAGGATTTTTAAGATGGTCCGCTACGTACAGGAATCAGCTATACTTCTTACCGCCATTAAAGCCAGCAAACCTAAGATTACCGTGTTTATACTTACTATATTAACTGTTTGTGTGATTGTCGGTTCCTTGATGTATATTATTGAAGGGCCGGAAAATGGATATTTAAATATTCCAGTATCCATGTACTGGGTTATTGTAACTATTACTACTGTAGGCTATGGTGACATTTCTCCCCAAACCCCTTTAGGACAAATTATCGCCAGTGCCCTGATGATACTGGCTTATGGGGTGCTAGCTGTGCCCACCGGGATTATTTCCTATGAGATTGCCAGAGCTTCAATGCCCGATAAGGTAGCTACTAAAGTATGTCAAAACTGTAGTGTAGAAGGTCATGACCCTGATGCATCATTCTGTAATAGATGTGGGGATAAGCTTTAGCTTTTCCTTACAATTAAGCTTGGTACTTTTATTTCTAACTATCCTTATTCCAATATTTCTAGGGGTTTCCCCTCCTGAAGAATTTTTCCTTTTTCCAAAATAACTATATAGTCGGCCAGAGCTTTAGCATCTGACTGGTCATGGGTTACGAAAATAGCCGTTATCCCGGTGGCTTTCAGTATCCCTTTTAATTCTTCTCTTATCTTCAACTGCAAATCTTTATCTAAATTACTAAAAGGTTCATCAAGGAGCAATAAGGACGGTTGCGGCGCTAAAGCCCGTGCCAGGGCTGCCCGCTGCTGCTGTCCGCCGCTTAATTCATAAGGATAGCGTTTTGAGAACTCTTTTAAATTGACAAGTGCCAATACTTCTCCGACCCTTACCTTCTTCGCTTTCCTATCTATTTTCTTTAAACCAAACATAACATTTTCTTCTACAGTCAGATGAGGAAATAAAGCATAATCCTGAAAAACCATGCCAACTCCTCTTTTTTCCGGTAAAACAAAGTTATTATCATCTACCATAACAACATTATTAATAATTATTGACCCGCTGCCAGGCATCTCTAGCCCTGCAACAAGTCTTAATACAGTACTTTTCCCGCTTCCGCTTTGTCCTAGAATTGAAACTATCTCACCTTTATTAATCCGCAGATGGAAATCATTGATTGTTTCTTCTTTAGCATTTTTATATCTAAAGTTTAGCCCCTTAATTTTTACAAACATTATTTCGCCTCCTTATCTCCTGTTTTATAGAAGAAATATATTGCGATAATACTTACGGCTATGATAAAAAGTGAAGCAATGCTGGCTTCGTGAATCATCTCATCATTGGCATACTCAAAAGCCTTAGTGGCTAATGTATCAAAATTAAAAGGCCGGAGAATTAAAGTTAGGGGTAATTCCTTTAAAATATCCACAAATACCAAAAGGAAACCGCTAATGACCGCTGGCTTAATCATAGGTAAATCTATTTTCCAAAAGGTTTCTGTAATATTCATCCCTAAAGTACGGGATGCCTCAAAAAAACCTACCCCATTTTTCTCAAAGCCAGATTCTATAGAATTAAAGCCTATGGCTAAAAATCTTATAACATAGGCAAAAGTCAGCATCACCAGGCTGGTACTTAAAATTAGCTTTCCTGTCTCAGGGTTGAGAAATTTATAAAGCCAGTATAATCTATGATCTAAGTTTATAAAAAACACTATAACTGCAATAGCAATTACCGCACCGGGTATGGAATAACCTAAAGTGGTAACCTTTGAGTAGATTTTTGCAGCTGTGCCGCCGCTAATCCGGCAGTAGTTAGCAATTACTACAGCTATTATGACAATTAGCCCAGCTGCAAGTAAAGAAATAAATACGGTATTGGCCAATAAACTTAAAAATTTTGCATTAAGTATTTTTTCATAAGTTAATAAGCTCCAATATATTAACTGCAGGGTAGGGATTAAGAACCCAAGACTAAAAACTATTAGGCAATAGCTAAATGCTATCATACCTTTGATACCTATCAGCTTTTGCCGAGTAATAGGTCTAATCTTGGTGGTGGTAAAGCTGAATTTTTTTCTGCCCCGCAAAATTTTCTCCAAAAATAAAATTACAAAAACCATGAGTAATAAAACGGCTGAAAGCCGGATTGCGGAATCTATATCCCCAAAAGCAAACCAGGTTTGAAAGATAGCCGTGCTAAAAGTCGGTATCCCAAAATATTTAACCACACCGTAGTCATTTAAAACCTCTAATATTACTAAGCTTGTCCCACCAACAATAGCAGCCCTTGAAACTGGTATTATTATATAGAAGAAAATTTCCAGGGGACTTCTGCCTAAAATCCTGGCATTTTCAATCAAAGCCGCTGACTGTTTTTCTAAGAATGCTTGGGTAATTGTGTAGACATAGGGAAACAGACACATTGTAAAAATAAATATTGCACCTTTTTCTGACATAATATCAAAATATTTTTGATTTATTTGAAGGTGCAATGTACTCCGCAAAAATGTCTGGATTATACCGGTATAATTTAATAATCCATTATAGGTATATGCCGCTATATATGGCGGTATAGCCAAAGATAAAACTAATGACCACTTGAAAAAGTTCCTCAAAGGAAAATCAAAAGCAGAGATTAGCCAGGATAGGCTTGTCCCTAAAAGAATTGTAAATATCCCAGCAAAGACTACCAGCTTTAGGGTGTTAATTATATAATCCTGGAGAAGAAATGTTTTAATATGCTGCCAGTTTTCATTGGCAGGAGAAAATATGCCTCCTAATATATTTAGGTTTGGCAAAATTATTAACATTATGAAAATAAAGCTTAAAACTGACCAGGCATTTAAATTTTGCTTGACTTTATTATTTATTTTAATCATTTTTGCACTTCCTTTTAAAAAAGGGCTACGCCTGTTTAAGTTATTAGTAAATAGTGACTGGTGACTGGTGACTGGTTAAAAATTATAACAAATTATGTTATGGAAAGGGCCCTAATGGGCCCTTTATTATTTCCAACCAACTTCATTGAATATTTCTACCGCTCTATTGTTATATTCACCTAGCTGGGATAGGTTGATTTTTTGAGGTTTAAAATCTCCCCAGGATTTTAACAGTTCAGAAGGCTCTACCTTAGGATTCACAGGATATTCAAAATTGGCCTGTGCAAACTGTTCTTGTGCCTTTGCATCTGATAAAAACTCCATAAGCTTAACAGCATTTTCTTTATTCTTGCTATAGTTAGTAATACCTATCCCGCTAACATTTATATGGGTCCCTGTTCCATCCTTGTCTGGGAAAAATACTCCTACATTTTGGGCTACCTTTACTTCTTCCGGATTAGAAGATTCTAACATTTTACCTAGGTAATAAGTATTCATGATTGCTAAATCACCTTCTCCGGCCACAACCGCCGTAGCCTGATCCCGGTCATTACCTTTAGGCTCTCTGGCCAAATTAGCTACCATCCCCTTAGCCCATTCTTTTGCCTTATCCTCACCATGAATAGCAATAAATGAAGCTAGAAGTGACTGATTATAGATATTTGATGATGATCTGGTTAGGATTTTACCCTGCCATTTAGAACTTGTTAAATCTTCATAAGTAGATAAACTAGCTGGATTTACTCTGTCTTTCGAGTACACAATTACTCTGGCCCGTACAGTTAACCCAAACCATTTATTATCCTTGTCCTTTAAATTCTCGGGAATATTCTGCACTAATACATCACTTTCTACAGACTGCAGTAAGCCCTGTTCCTTGGCTCTATGTAGCCTTCCTGCATCAGCTGTCATCAAAAGATCAGCTTCTGTATCTTTACCCTCTCTTGCTAATCTCTCTATTAATTCATCAGAATTTCCTTTAACAACATTCACCTGAATTCCTGTTTCCTTAGTAAATAACTGGAATAACTGTTCATCAGTATCATAGTGCCTGTCCGTATAGAGATTTACAGCTTGTTTTGTTGTAGCTACCTTAACTTCCTCTGCTGCCTTAGTTTCTTTTTCCGAACTGGTACAACCTACAGTAAACAATAGGGAGAAAACTAACAGGAAACTAAGACCGATACTTTTCATACTTCTTTTCTTCATAATTTCTGCCTCCTAGATAAGTGGTTAATTGATAATTATTATCATCTATATGTATTTTAACTATTCCTATTAGTTTACTCAACTATCTGTTGTTACTATCTTTTGAGCTCCTTTCACTGATATATTAGTCTAAAATCAAAAAAATAGTACCTTTGTACTATTGAAAACAGTTATTAATTGTCAGATGGGAGTAATTGGGTGATATGATGAATAAAAAAAATTACAGGTTCCCAAGGTAATTAGGTAACCTGTATAAAAAAAGGGGGGTTAGCATATTAAATCTGAAATAATTCATCAATCACAAAATCTAACTCTAATCTTTCTAAAGTTTCCTTAGTTGGAATGCCTGATTTTATATCCCAACCACGTAGATGATAATATTCATTTAACATTTTTTCTAATTCTTCTGGTTTTGCAATCATTCCCGCTGATGGCCCTTCCGGTATTGGTTCATTCATAAAACGTGGTGGCAGAGTGTCTTCCTCCCTACCTTTTCCCTCACGAACATTAAAAGCTCGTTCTAAATTCCAAATACGATCTGCCAGTAGTTGTAAGCTGTCTTTATCAAAGTTTATTCCTGTTACCCCATTTAGCACTTCAATCATTGCATCACTAATTCCCACTCGACCAAAAGCACTTTCGATAACTGTACAATATCCTAAAGTATCTCTAATAACAGTAGATGACTGGATATTATAATTCAACTCAGGCTTTCCATCTATAGACTTTCTATCGAATTTTCCACTGCGTTCCTCAACATGACGCATATCCATATGGCTTCCGCCACGATTACTGACAGCATAACCTAATGTCATGCCCTTATAGCCTCTAGCGCTATGACCTGCTAATTCGAGCCCTTTAACATGTATTGCAAAGTCCTCTGAACCCTGCCCAATTTTAGCTGCTGCCTTTTTTACACCATTTGCAAGTAACTCACCAATATCCTGCCTTAAAGCGATCTTACTTATTAGTTCAAGGAGTGCTTCCTTATTACCAAATTTCGGCTCTGCGTTAATACCAAATTCAGCACGAGGAACTAATTCTTTTTCATAACACTCCATGGCAAATGCTATAGTAACTCCCGCAGAAATAGTATCCAAGCCTAAATCATTACACATGTTATTAGCGGCCATAATTACTGCAGGGTCATCATTTTCACACAAAGATCCAAAACTATAAATAGTCTCATATTGTGGGCCTACCGATTCTAATCTTTTATATTTACCTTTTTTTATACTGCTTTTTTGTAGACATTTAACCGGACAGCCATAACATGCAAGATTTTTGTCAAAAACATTATCAGCAAAAGCATCCCCACCAATTTTATCTGCATTATCAAAAGTTTCCTGCTGCCAGTTTTTAGTACCAAGTATACCCGAAGCAGCATTACTACTGGTCGCTCCTGCTGTACCATACCTTTTCTGCTTAAGCATTAAAGTTTTATCATTAGTAACTTCTCTATAAAGGTTTTCTGCAACACCAGTAAGGAGATCGATATTATATATTTTTGGCGAATACTGTGTCCCGCGGACTGCAATAGCTTTTAGATTTTTGGAACCCATTACTGCTCCAATTCCGCCGCGGCCTGCAGCATGAAAATTTTCTACTATAATAGCTGCATAGTTTACTAAGTTCTCTCCCCCTGGACCAATGACAGCAATTTTATATTGATCGTCTCCTAACTCCTCTTTAATTTTCCTTGTTGTTTCAAAAGTCCCTAACCCCCATAGGTTTTCTGCATCACGAATTTTAGCTATACCATTGTTAATATCTAGAAATACTGGTTTTGAGGAAAAGCCTTCAATAATTACCCCATCATACCCTGCAAATTTTAATTCTGCAGATAAATGACCGCCAGAATAACTATCCATAAACCCCCCTGTTAGGGGCGATTTAGCAAAAAACCCTATTTTAGGAGAGGAAATAATAGGCGTGCCTGATAGGGGCCCGGTTGCTAATATTACCTTATTTTCAGGCCCCAAAGGATCAATACCCCCAGGTAACTCTTTAAACAAATATGCTGCCCCAAAGCCATTTCCTCCAACAAATTTTTCGATAAACTTATCTTCTAGTTGTTCCTCAACAATTTTATTTTCCGTTAGATTAACTCTGAGAAATTTCCCAAGATAACCTCCATATCTTGTCATTTACAAGTCTCCACCCTTTCAGCCGCCAACTCCAGGCAAAATTAACATAATTTCACTATTATCTTCAACAGGAAAACTCTTGTAATTTTGTGAATTCAACTCCACGCTGTTATTGTAAACTAAAAGGAATGATGTATATTTTCCATCTTCGTTCACAAGTAGATTTTTCACCTCAGGATAAGAATTAAATAAAAGTTGAATCACGTCCTCTAATGAGGTATTTAACGGAATATCAAAAATTATCTCTTTCTTACCCGCTAAATTGGCCAATAAGTCGAAAAGTTTAATCTTTACCTTAATGTTCACAGCCATATCCTTCACCATTTAAACAAGATAAATGGCTTTTGCATCACATTTCTGCGAACAACTAAAATTCCCATTACATGTATCACATTTAAAAGCAACCTGTGTTTCAGGGTGGATTATTACTGCTTCAAATTTGCAAGCATCTACACATAGACCACACCCAATGCATAAATCCTCTTTCACTAAAATGGTTTCGGTATTAAGATCTTTATACATGGCACCCGTTGGGCAAGCATCAACACATTCCGGTTCTTTACAATGAAGACAAACAGTAATATTTGGTAAAGCCCATTTACCAATATGACAAATAGTAATACGTGAATAATTAGGAGAAGTCAAACCCTTATGGTAGAATGCACATGTATTTTCACATAATCTACATCCGCTACATAGATCTTGGTTAATATTTAATTTCATAAGATTAACACCTTCCTTAACACAGAGGCCATCTATGTTTTCACTCTTTTCCTATTTTTTTAGATTCTTGTTTAATATTTGCTTTGCTCGCTCCACATTAAAAATTCCACAATGGCACGGTTTAGCTATCTCTACAGCAGCTTTATCTATATCCCAAGTCCCTTTTTTTACCCGTTCAACAGCTTGTTTAACTAACCTTTCCGAAACCATACCATGTCCACACATTGTTACAAGATTTAATACTGATTCATCAGGTAATGCCTCAACTTTTCCATAAACACCAATTGAAAGATTTATTGAGTGTGGTTTAATGTCATTTTCTCTGGAGAGTTTCACAATATTATCTATCAAACCACTTATAGTCACAGATAAACCATAGTCCCTCTTTTTCAACTCTGCCACTAAAAGTTTTACTTTTTCATAACTATCAAAAACACACCGGACCCTTGGTGTTTCTGAAAGAGTATTTTGAATCTTTTCTATAGTAGCTCCTCTAAAGATATTGCCACAATCATAGGAACCAATATTAACTGGACCTATTTCTTTAACAATATCCAAAATTTCTATCAATTTGCTTTTGGATTCTTTATGGTTAATATTCACAGCCGGAGTAATAAGTACAACGTAATCATTTTGCAATGAATCTATAGAACCCCTACGATGAAGTGAATGGGTCATCTTTTTTTAATCCTCCTATCCACTAGCTTATTTTTCTACCTAAACCCAAATTGATTTTAGCATTTGGTCGATAGTCGATCCCTAACTCTTTTAATGAATTTTTAATTGGAATTGTTCCATCTTCTTGTAAGGTTGTAATCATCCCTAATGAAAAAACTGTATCTATTTCCTTTGCTATTTCTAGAATTTTTAGCATGACATCCTTTAAATCATCTTGAGGTATGGTAAACTCTACAATAGCTGAAATAACCCTTTGTAGTTTTACCTCATCTTTTATAGTTCCTTTTGTCTTATCCTCCATTAGGTAAGTGAGAGGGTTATCTTTTTCATAGACTATCCCTAATTCTACTAATGCCATTGTGACTTTTTCGACTTCTGTGAAAGTTGAGCCACAACAAGGTCTTCCCATCTCTATGCAAATCCCTACTTCACCATCTTTAACTCTATTTGTAACATCATTGGTTTTAACTTCCTCTGTTCCACGCCCAGGAACTAGGGTATCTTTGTGATAAGCCATTGGATCACTAAAATAGGTGCGAACGGAACGGGGATATTCATAAGCTACAGTATCTTGTTTTATTGCGCCTTTAGGACAGTCTGCAATTTTATAACAGATATTACACTCCTGGCAACTACTCTGATCAATTTCCGCCTTTTTACCATTTAAAGATATTGCCCCTCCCGGACAATACCATAAGCACAAACCACAACCACTGCATAAATCTTTATCTATCTGCATAAAGCACCTCCGGGTAAATATCATATTTCATATGTGTTTTATAACTAAGCATTAAATACTAATGCAATTGATTCTTCAAAGATATCTAAACCCTTCACCAGTTGTTCATCTTTTATGACCAGCGGTGGAAGAAAACGAATAACATTATTATATGTGCCTGCTTTTATTACGATTAATCCCCGTTGCAAACATAATTCCATTATTTTAGATATCTCGTTAGTTACCGGCTCCTTTGCCGCTTTGTCTTTGACAAATTCAACAGCATACATTGCTCCTCTACCCCTTACGTCACCTATAAAGGGGTATTTTTCCTTAATAACAGATAGTCTATTTAATAATATCTCCTCCAAATGATTTGCCCTTTGTGGGAGATTATACTTTTCCATCATCTCCATTACTTTAAGTGCAGCTGCACAGGCTACGGGATTTCCGGAGTATGTACTACCTATTCCTCCTTTATGCACCGAATCTATTACATCGGCTTTAGCTACGACAGCAGAAAGAGGAAGCCCTGCAGCAATTGATTTAGCCGTAGTTAAAATATCTGGTTCAATACCGGAATACTCTATTGCAAAGAGCTTACCCGAGCGGCCCCAACCTGACTGAATTTCATCAGCAATAAGTACAAATCCATGTTCTTCACACAATTCTTTTACATATCTCAAATACTCATTGGGTAATACAATAAAGCCACCTTCACCCTGAATAGGTTCTAGAATAATCGCAGCAACATCTTCCGGAGCAACTTCAGTATCTAAAATCTTCTTAAGTGCCTTAGCGCACTCTAATGTACACCCAGGATATGTTTGCCCAAAGGAACAGCGGTAGCAGTATGGACTAGGAACCCGATAAATATCGGTTGCTAAAGGTCCAAAACCAACTTTATAGGGTTTTGCTTTACTAGTTAGTGTAGATGTTAACATAGTTCTGCCATGAAAAGAGTTCTCTAATGCTATAACACCCCTTCTGCCAGTATACTTCCTGGCAATTTTGACAGCATTTTCAACGGCTTCTGCCCCACTATTAACCAAGAAAGCTTTTTTAGGGGTATCCCCAGGTGTTATTGTGCAAAGCTTCTCTGCAACTCTAACATAGGGTTCATGCAGCATGACAGATGATGTATGAATAAGTCTTTCGACCTGGTCTTTAATTGCATTGACTACCTCAATTGGACAGCTTCCTACATTGAGAACTCCAATTCCTCCGGCAAAGTCTATAAATTCATTACCATCCACATCAGTAATTATTGCTCCCTTGGCCTCGGCAGCAAATAGTGGTGTAGCATTTGAAACTGACTCAGGTAAATATTTCTTTCTAAGTTCCATTAGCTCTTTACTTTTTGGACCGGGAATATCTCTGCTAGAGCTATCCGGGACAAGTGTTAAGGCCATATATGTCTCCCCTTTCATTTAATATATTCTAGGGCAATTATTTCTACACGCCTCAAGTACAGCTTGATTTTCATTATTAATGGCCTGGGAAATTGCTTGTTTTATCTTTAGCAAATGAGATTAATTTTCCAATCCAGGGTGCAAGTAAAGATATTAATGCTAGTCCCAATAAAACAGCAGTTATTGGCCTTGTTAATAAATCAATAAAGTTATACTCAGTCATCATTAAAGCTCTTCTTAATGAAGTCTCCAAAATAGGACCTAATACTAACCCTAGAATTACCGGAGTCGTAGGATATTTGTAATGACCCATGAAAAAACCTACTACTGCAAATACAAACATTAATAAAACACCGTTTACATCACCTAAGGCTAAAGACCCTATAATACAAAAAGACATGATTGATGTAGCCATGATGGGGTAGGGGATTTTTACAAGTTTAACAAAAAATCTAACAGCGAAAAGACCTCCTAAAACTACTACAAAGTTAGCAATAAACATACCTCCGAAAATTGAATAAACCAAATCACTATTATTAATAAACAGGAGGGGCCCTACTTTTAAACCATGAATTAAAAATGCACCGATTAAAACAGCAGTTGTTCCACTTCCGGGAATACCTAAACTCAATAGTGGAATCATTGCTGCTACTGCGGCAGCATTATTAGCTGCTTCAGGTGCAGCGATACCTTCTTGGATACCAGTACCAAACTTCTCCGGATGTTTGGAAAACCTTACTTCCTGGGTATAGCTAATAATTGATGCTGTAGTTGCACCTACACCAGGTAAAATGCCTATCCAGGTACCTATAACCGAACCGCGTAATATCGTCCATTTTAAAGCTAAAATCTCCTTAAGGCTCATTAATTTAGTTTTAACTTTTTCTGTATCGACATTTTCAACTGCTTCCAGCTCTTGCTTTTGTGAAACCTTATTAAATACTTCAGATGCCGCAAATAATCCTATTATAGCAGGTACAAAGGCTATACCACTTAACAAGGACTTGGATCCAAAGGTAAATCTTGTGACACCGGTTATGGCATCTATTCCAACTGTGGCAAGCAATAGACCCACACAGGCTCCAATAAGGGATTTGATTTGGGAGTTAGTCCCGATACTGGACACACAGCTTAAACCTAGAACTGCCAATGCGAAGTATTCCGCTGGTCCGAACTGAAGTGCAACCTTTGCAAGCTGGGTGGAAAGGACAATAGTCACAATTACCGCTAATGTTCCTCCGATACTTGAGCTCATTATCGCGATACCAAGAGCTTTTCCTGCTTCTCCCCTCTGGGTCATGGGATAGCCATCAAGGGAAGTCATAACGGCCTCCGATGAACCCGGAACCTTAAATAAAATTGCAGTAATTGAACCACCAAAAACACCGCCAAGATAAAGCGAGGTTAAAAAGAGTAAAGCTTGCACGGGTGAAAAAGCATAAGTAATAGGTATCAATAAGGCCGTACCGGTAGTAGGGTCTAATCCTGGAACTGCACCAAAACAAATACCCACAAATACACCCATTAGTACAAAAATAAGGTTACTAGGGTCTAAGGCATTTGCAAAGCCTGATAATATCTCCATTTCCTCATCCCCTTAAATTAATATAATAAAAGACTAAAGCTTCTAAATATTCCTATCCCCTTTGGTAATGGTAAGTACATTAATTTAATAAACAATATAAATAAAAGAAGTGTTAAAACCGAGGGAGTAAGTATTAAAATTTTCACTTGTCTCACACCCTGAACAAATAAAAACATACCTTGAAAAACCAGTGTTGCTATAACAAAACCTACATATCTCATAATGAAGAAATACCCAAAGGAAACTACAAGAGCAAAGATAAACTTTTTATAGGATATTTTCTGGTTTTTATCTTCTTCCTGACTTACTTTCTTGATCATTTTTCTTATTTCAATTACTATGGCAAAAATTATTAAACCCATGAGAAATACCAAAACTATACGAGGCCAAAAGCCTGGCCCCATTACGTCATACTTAGAAATTTGTTTAAAGGAATAAGTCAGCTTATAGAAATATCCTGCTAATAAAAGCAGAAAAACATTTATAACCAAATCTCCCCTCAATTCGTCACCCCCAATTTTAAAAGGTAGGCCGACTTATGCCGGCCACCCTATTTATTTTACATGTCCTAACTTTTTCATTATTTCTTCATAAATTTTGTATTCTTTTTCCATTAACTTGTCAAAACCTTCAGAATTTAAATAGCCTGGTACTAAATCAAGCATCCTATCTTTGGCAAAGCTCTTATATACTGAACTTTCTAATGCCTTTGTATATTCCTCTTCTAATTTCTTAACAATCTCTACCGGAGTCCCCTTTTTAACAGCTATACCTCTCCACATCATTGGCGGCATTTCATATCCTATATCACTTACACACTGAACATCCTTCAGGGCTTCAACCCTTTCTTCAGCAACAACCAATAGTGGCTGAATTTTCCCTTCTTGAATCATGGGGATAATAACTCCGGGTTCTTCATACATAACATCTATGTGACCGCCCAATAAAGCAGCATGCATTTCACTAGAACCTTCGAATGGAATATATTTTACTTCTAATCCAGCTTGAGTCCAGAGATGGGCAGAAGCTACTTCATCAAAACTTGCAGCACCAGTACCTCCAAAGTTTACTTTACCAGGATTAGCCTTGGCATAATCCACAAATTCCTGCCAAGTCTTATAAGGAGCACCTGCCCTTGCCGAGATACCTCCTACATCAATATGAGCTTGAATAATTCCGGTTAGGTCTTTATAAGAAGTCTCAGTTCTACCAAGGATGGTATTTGTTAGGATGTCCGGAGTAATTCCAAATACTGTATACCCATCAGCAGGCTGCTGGAGAACATGTTCCATCGCAGTTACCGACGAACCTCCTGGCATATTGATTTCGATAATCTGGGCTTCCAAGGCCCTTCTTGCCGGCATATTGATGGTTCTACCGAAAATATCACTACCACCGCCTGCACCCCAGCCAATAATATATTCTATTGTCCGGGAAGGATATTTTTCATCAACTTTAGGTTTTTCTTCTGTTTTTGGTTCTTCAGCCTTTGGTTCTTCAGCGGGCTTAGGGGTCTCTTGTTTAGCCTGCTGTCCGCAACCAACTATAAGTATGCTAATTGTTAATAAGATAATTAAAACCAGGGATATGTTTCTTTTCATCATTTCTACCTCCTTTAAATTAGATCCTTTTCCCAAGACCTATATTAGTTTTGGCGCTTGGTTTAACAAAGTAACCTCGCTGTTCTAAAATAGGAATAACAGGTATACTTAAATCCTTTTCTACCTTGCAGATAATCCCAATAGAGAAAACAGTGTCAATATCCTTTGCTACTTCTTTAAGTTCATCAACTACCTCTGGTACATTGGCAATCGGCACTAAAACCTCAATTACACAAGAAATTACTTTTTCATCTAACACCTCCTCTATTAAATCGCCTGTATTAAAGTCCTTCATTAAGTAACTTATTGGATTAAGCTTCTCAAACTCTACTCCCAATAAAGCTAATACCCGGGTTATTTTTTCTACATCTTTAAGACTACAGCCAACATTTGGTCTACCCACATCAACTGCAATACCTACATACTTAGTATCTTTAAAACGGTTTGTTACATCATTTGTTTTCATTTCTTCAGTACCGCGCCCTGAACACCCCGTCTCCTGAAAAATTGTTACCGGGTCACTAAAAATGCTACGGAGAGACCGAGGCCAAGGCAACTCAACGCATGGAATGAAAGCATTAGTCTCACAGACAGCCAAACGATGGCAAACTCCACATTCAGCACATAATGTTTGATTAATTATTGCCTTTTTATTTTCCATCTCTATTGCCTTCATAGGACAGAATTTTATACACTTTGCACATCCTAAACACAATTCACTATTAATTTGCATGTCAAGCTTCCTCCTTCCCCCTATAGCATCTTTCTAAAATACCTTCAGCCCTTTTAACATTAAAAATTCCACAGGTACAAGGTCTTGCTAAGTCTTGTGCAGCTTCCTTAGTGGTCATGATACCCTTTTCTACCCGTTTCATTATGTACTGTACATGGTCTTTGCAAACCATACTATGTCCACACATTGTTACAATTTCTAATATGTCTTCGTCGGGCAACAATTCCTTTTTACCAAAATAGCCTAGGGAAAGGTTAACAGTATGAGGCTTAAGCTCAACATCCTGCATTACTTCAAATACATCATCCATATCCCCGGTTACAGTTACTGATATCCCCAAATCTGCTTCCTTCAGCTTATTTAATACAGCACCCAGACTATCTTTACTGGAAAAAACCGAATCCATATAGGCCTTATCAGTTGCATTTTCAATGATTTCTTCTATTTTTTTACCAGTATAAATACCACCTTGGTTGTCATCACCAATATTATCCGGGTTTTCCGAGTACATTATCTTAAAAACTTCAACTAGTTTTTCTCTGGCATTTATACTGTTGAATCCCTGTGCAGCCATGGACAATAGGACATAATCATCAGCCTTTTCATTATTTTTTCTATAGCGATGTAACGTATGTGTCATTATCTAACCCCCCCTTATGGTTGCGGTATTGCTAAGTCGATGCCCCCAACAGGTGAGCATTTTATTTCCGGATTTTCTTTCTGGACCAGCTCCATAATTACACTTGCATTACGCACCCTTTCCTTAATCTGATTTGCATGATATTCTTTTGAATTCCACGGCGCATAAATTTCATCTTCAGAAAAGCCTGGCTCAATCTTAAAGTAACAGGGTGAACAGATTCTAGCAATTTCTTCTGCTTCATAAAACCTGGCAAATCCACCCATGGCATTAACAATAGACATATATATATCAAGGGGTAATTTTACTGCACTTCGTATTCCCGAGAGCATTGGTAATGTTAAGTCTGCTAGAGGATTAAAGCTATTGGCTCCTAGACTTTCAATAACCTTTGCACCTGCAGGATTAGCATGTCCTGCAAAAACTGACACTTTAAATATTACATCTTTTGGAATTACCCCTTTATCCCTCAGATTATTCACAAGCCACATCAAACCTTCATCAGCTACTAAGAAACCCCTAATACCAGCATCTAGACACCTTTCAAGATCTTTAAGCCAATGCCGAATAGAATCAAATCCCCTAAGTCGCATACCTGATACTATCCCTTCACGGGTAGCGATCTGCCTGCCAGTATCCCATGCTCTTCTGGGTCCTAGTGTCATAATAACTTCTATTTTAGCTTCATTAGCCAGCTTGGAAAACTGCCGCAACTCTTCCTTTGTTAAAAAAGTAGCACCACCTACAGTTGCAATAATCCGGTGCACCGGAACCTCAAGCTTTTGTGATTCCTCCAATAATGTTTCTAGAGCAGATAATCTTTCTACACCTGCAATTTCAATACGGTAATGTCCCCCATCAGAAAATCGCAAAGGTGAGGATGGCAATTCATAATTATCCCGTAGAGGTAATCCTAATTCTTCTAACGCCTTTTCTAAACCTTGCATTAAAATCACTCCATTTCTTTTATTTAATAATAGCTCCCAAAAACTCAATTATTAGCCGTGATGCAGCCAGTGACGTGATACCAGTAGGGTCAAATAATGGATTGACCTCAACTAAATCAAAACCGACAATTTTTTTTGTGCTAGCTAATCCCTGTAATAATTTTTTAAGTTCTGTATAAGTAAGACCTTCAGCCTCCGGTGTCCCGGTACCAGGAGCTTCACTAACATTAAGTACATCAATATCAATTGTCACATAACAGTTATTCTTCATATAATCTAGGGAAGCCAAAACACTCTCTAAGCCTGCTTGTTTAAATTCCCCATAGCTTATGATTTGATTTCCTTGCTCTTTTGCCCAATAGTAATCATCCTCAGAGGTACGAAGACCACGAATACCAACTGAAGCTACCTTTTCAACGTGCTCCATTTCCATAGCACGGCGAATAACACTACTGTGTCCGTGCTTAGCTCCCAATAAGGAGTCACGTAAATCTAGATGGGCATCCAGGTGAACAATATCTAAAGGGCCTTGGTTTTTAAACCCCTCAATACAGGGTATTGAAATTGAATGGTCTCCGCCTAGAGCCACTGGAATTGCACCTTTCTTAATAATTTTTTCAACTATCTTAACTGTTTCCTTAAATGTGTATTCCGAGTTTACCGAAATAACATCCACATCGCCACAATCCACTAAAACAGCATTTTCCAAAAACCTCTTTTTCAGATCAATATCCCAGTATCCCTTTTTAAGTAGGCTGGACTCAAAAAAACACAGCCTTGTTGATAAATCTCTAATAGACCTGGGTCCGAAACGTGCACCTGGACGATATCCCGCACTTGCATCAAATGGTACACCAAAGACTGCTGCATTAGCCTCCCAGACACCGTCTACATCCACAATTGGCACTTTGGCAAATGAAGATATACCAAAAAATGAGGTATTATGCTTTTGTTGCTCCAATATATTACACCTCCAATGTTATATGCTTTTTATAGTTGCAATTTCCATGCCATCGATAAAATCAATAGAACTGGTATAAAGCAAAGATTGGCATTCGCAAAATGCAAATGCCAATCTTTAAAACTGGTTATATTTAGTATATTAAAACTATTCGCAAAATTAGAATTATTATTCTCAAATTGCAAATGTTTTTATGCTAACGGTCTTATAAATGCTTTGGATAAAAAACCCTTATACCCATCTTTCAATTATCTTTGTATAGGATTGCTTTAGCATTTTTTCTTTTTTGTTTTAATTTTCTATAAAGTGTTGATAAATCTATACCTAATGCAGCAGCAGCATTTTTTTTACCTGCTAAGGAATCACCGTAAATTTTTAAAGCTTTTTCAATCATTGTTTCTTCTATTTGGGCTAAAGGTAATATTTTACTATTTAACAATATGCCTGTCTCCACATTTTTCGAGTAATTAAGGATACGGTGCGGCAGGCTAGAGGCTTCTATTTTGACCTTAGTCTCCATGTTTATTGCATACTCTACTGCATTTTCTAATTCCCTTATATTTCCTGTCCAATTATACTCTTTTAAAAAATTTACGGCTTGACTAGTAAATCCTATGATTTGTTCTTTGTTTAAAACAAACTTATACTTATTAAGAAAATGTTCCACCAAAGGTTCAATATCCTCAATTCTTTCCCGCAAAGGGGGTATGAAAAGGGGAATAACATTTAGTCTAAAAAAGAGATCTTCTCTAAATTCCTTATTTTTAACCATTTCTTCAAGATTCCGGTTAGTTGCAGCAATAATACGAACATCGATAGAAACTGGTTTAATCCCCCCCACTCTTTCGACTTCCCTTTCTTGCAAAACCCTTAAAAGCTTTGCTTGTAAATACAGATGCATATCTCCAATTTCATCAAGAAATATTGTTCCTCCATTGGCTAATTCAAACTTCCCAGGTTTGCCTTTTTTCTTGGCACCAGTAAATGCTCCCTCTTCATAACCGAATAATTCACTTTCTAAAAGAGCCTCCGGTATTGCAGAACAATTTATTGTAATAAATGGTCCTTCCTTCCTCGTCCCCTCAAAGTGGAGAGCACGGGCTATCAGCTCCTTCCCTGTTCCACTTTCGCCTTGAATTAGTACTGTAGAACTGCTTTTAGATAAAACACGAAGCTTATTTTTCAAATGTTTCATAATAGTATTACTTGTAATAATTTCATCAAGGGAGTGCTGGCCCTGATAAGAGCTTATTTCATACACAAATTTATTAACATCCCGCATATCCCTAAAACTTATAACAGCCCCTATAACTTTTCCTTCTTTTTTCATCGTTCTAGCTGAACTCATCACATAAATTGTTTTTCCCGCAATTTCTAAGGGTATTTCTCGATCCGTATATCCATTTCCTGAAATCAAGACTTCTTTTATGGGAATATTAGCAATAATGTCCTCAATTTTAGTGGTATCTGATTGGGAATAGTAAACTTCGAATAATTTTGCAGCAGTTTTATTGTACTGCAAAACTTTTCCATTATTATCTACTGCAATTAACCCTTCATTAACACAATCCAAGATATTCTCTAATTTATTTACCAAAGCAGATAATTGTTGAACTAATTCGTGTTCAGCTAATTTACTCTTTACTAAATCAGATATTTTTTCAAGAAAGGTTTGAAGACCTGGGAGATTTCTCAAGAGGGATTCACGCTGTGATTCACTAAAAGCAGTAAGACCAATTACCCCTAACACCTGATTATTTAGGATAATAGGACAGTTAATATTTGCTTGTTCAGGGCAAGTACCACAAAGATGACATGGCTGGCATAAGTCATGATATCCTGGTCTATCATTTACAATTACACACTTCTTTTCCATTGCCTCCTTGATAACATAACCTCTGACCTTTTGCCCGATTGAGTTATGAACTCCTCCCCCAGTTGTAGCAACCACAACTAAATCATTATCATAGATAATCACTTCGATATCAAGTACAGCAGCTATTGCATCCGCAATTTTTTGGATATCTTCTCTGCTTTCACTTAGATAAGACATATAATTCCTCCGAGAAAAGAAATTTTATCAAGTATTCTAAACTCTATTTCTTTTATTTTATAAAAATTCCTCTAAATACCTTCGGGAAATTACCAATTACCTCTTATGTTGTAAAACCCTTTACAAATTAACTGAAAATAAAGTAATATAGAACAAAAAGGAGGGATAATTATCAGATTTTTAAGAACAACGTTGTTTATTCTACTTTTTTTAATTCTTTTAGCACCACAAGCTGTATTTGCAAATAATATGGATGTAGACAATTTAAATGCAGATACTTTTCGTGTAATAATTGACAAGCAAGTTTTTAGGTTTATGCAGCCCGCTGTCCAAGAGAATCAAGAAGTATATTTTCCGATGCGATCATTTTTAAGCATTTTTGGGGCTCAGATTGCTTGGAATCAAAAAGAAAGCAGCACTACGATTTTAGCTGACAACAAAGAATATCTAATAGATATGGATCTTACAAACTCATATATTAATCTCCCTGATAGCTTAGTAGTACCAATTAAGATTATTAACTCCCATACATATATACCTATGAGTTTTTTGAAAGAAACCTTGAATTTTCATTTTTCCTGGGACTCGGAAAGTAACTCCTTATATGCCGTTAGAATACCTGATTCAGCTACAATCTTTAAAAATTTACCCGAAGCCCCTGAATATGAAGTTGTTGAGACTTTTTCTGGAGTTGCATCTTGGTATGGAGGTAAATTTCACGGAAGAGAAACTACTAGCGGGGAGATATTTGATGAAAATGGTTTAACCGCAGCCCATAGGACACTCCCTTTTAATACATACTTACGGGTTACATTTATAGAAACAAATGCAAGTACAATAGTAAAGGTTAATGATCGCGGTCCCCATATAGCCGGCAGGATATTGGATTTATCCAAGGGTGCAGCCGAAGAAATCGGACTCAGACCCCATGGATTAGGTGAAGTAAAAGTTGAGGTATTAAATAATTATGAAGTAGAAGCTTAACAAGCTAAAGAGCTGGCTCTCACTGGAGCCAGCTCTTCTGTTTTCTTTTATCATTCCTCTATTTTAGGTATCAAAAGATGTTCTAATATAATGCATAAAAGCATCCCTGTTACAAAGCCATTTCCTAAGATATATTGTAAAAATGTAGGCAGCTCTCTAAAAGCTGCTGCAGGAAGACTCAAAATACCGGTACCTATAATTATAGGTAAACCTATAACAAAAAAATCCCTTCTATCTAACTTCATATTGAGATAATCCTTCAAACCGAAGCCTAGCATTTGACAAAAGGAAACCAATAGAACAGAATAGCCAACAGGTTTAGGAATCGAGCTAAGGAAAGCACCAATAGGCGGAAATAAACCTAATAACATCATAATCCCCGCATAAAGTAAAAAGGGTGCTCTGGCGCCTACCCCAGTTAGAGCTACTAGTCCTGCACTTGCTGAATATGGAACTACTCCAACAATTGAACCTGACCCAGCTAAAATATCCGCTAAACCAGTAAAGATAACACCTCTATCATATGAATCCTCTGGCATTTTAATTCCTAAAGTCCTTTCCATAGCAAGTATGCTAGCTACTAAGTTTGATAAAACTAAGAGTCCCGTAAGAACTGAAATAAAAATTATTCCCACATCAAAAGTGGGTGTCCCCCAAGCAAATAGTCTTGGTAATTTAAATATAGGTATTTCTATACTTTTGCTATATATATTTGGTGCTATACCTAAAAAAAAGGCTAATAACCAACCTATACTGGCACCTAATAATATTGCCAATGTTTTTATTAAGCCCTTCCCTTTTAAATTTAGGAAAATAACAATAATAATAACAACGGTTGAAACAAAAAGGCTAATCAAACTTATTTTATCACCTTCAGCACTTATTCCAACCATACCCTTGATAAAAGAGCCCGAAAGCTGTAAAGTAAGTAACACTAGTACTGTACCTGTTACAGCAGGAGTAAAAAACCTCAAGAGTTTACCAATGAGACCACTCAAACCTAACACAACTAGAGTAATCCCCGCAACAATGACCCCCAGCTCTAGGTCAGTTCTTAACACGGCTAATTCCTTTCCCATACTAGGTGCCATAGCTGCTAAAGATATAAATATCCCCCACCACATTCCTGCAGGTCCCTCTATTATTGGTAATCGATGTCCAAAATAAACTTGAAAAATGGAAGCTAATGATGCAAAAACCATGGTCCGTTGTGCAAGCTCACCTATTTCAAGTTGACTTAAACCAAGTGCAGTACCTACAACAACCGGAACAACTGCAATATTAACTAGGTTAAATGCTATCCATTGCAAAGAATATAAAATTGTCTTGGAAAAAGGGGGTGTTTCATTTGGTTGATATAAAATATTCATATTGATCCTTTCCTTACAAAAGATACACACTAATTAAAGCTATTACTATTCTAACTTATATATCTTATTGAAACTAGATACACATAAGCTGAAAAAAATGAGCAAGGAATTTTTCCTCACCCATTTTAGTAGCATTTATTTACTATCTAAGAGCTCAATTATATGCATTACCTTTTGTGGCATTTTGTTAATCTCTAGGCTTCCTTTTATGCGCTGATAACAGGCAGGGCAGTTGGTAACAACATAATCAGCATTGGTTTTTTTAATATTCTCTACCTTTTTATTACTGATAGCTGTTGCTTCCTCTGGATAAAAATACTGGAACATGCCACTAGCACCACAGCATTTACTAGCCCCAGGCATCTCTACATATTCATCACCCTTTAGGCCCTGTAGTATTTTTCTGGGCTGCTCAGTAATGTTCTGTCCCCGGACTAAATGGCAGGGGTCATGGTAGGTTACTTTTCCTTTTAAGGAGCTTTGTTTATTATCAAGGGATATCTTTAGATCATCCACTAAAAATTGAGTAATATCTCTTACCTTTTTGGAAAATCCCTCTATTAGTTCTCTTTCCTTACTATCTTCTGGAAATAGTTTACCATAACTTTTCAACATATTTCCACATGAGGCACATCCCGTCACAACAACATCAACATCTTTAAATATATCAAGATTATGGAGTGCTGATTCCCGGGTTACCTTGGAATGTCCATACACATAGGCAGGTGTACCACAACAGCGCTGTTCTGTGGGAACTACTACTTCACAGCCTTCTTTAGTCAATACTCCGACAATAGAATTGGCTACTTGTGCCATAGTATGATTCATCATACATCCCACAAAGAAACCAACCTTTAAATTTGGGTTTTCTGGTTTTTGAATAGGCTTATAACTAGAGAGAAAATCCACTTTCTCAATATTTAAAGATTTAATATTAATCCCTTTAATTGTTTGCGGGATAATATTTTTACCCAACCTGAAAGAGTGAAAGGATAGCTTCCTCAAGTTATTATTAGGCAGCACTTTCTCCAAAGGAAATTTTTTGACAAAGGGTAATCCCTTTTCCCGGACTAAATCTTCCCGAGCCATTTGTACTAAGAGATGGCCCTGTACTCCACTTGGGCAGTTTTTTGAGCATTCTTCACACATCAGGCAGCTGTTTATTATTTTTTCATAAAGAGGGGTTCTTTCTAATTCACCATTGGCTACCGCCTTGATTAACCTAATTCTCCCCCTCGTACCATATGCTTCGTTAAAATGTTCTTTATATACGCTACAGCCCTGCACACAGAAGCCACATTTATTACAGGTATTTAATAGTTCGTAGTTTTTTCCTTCTTTTAAAATACTCATTATTTACCCACCTCCAGTATTTTGTCTGGATTTAGGATATTTCCGGAGTCAAAAGCCAGCATTATTTGTCTTTTCAAACTTAGTACTTCAGGAGCAAACTCCTGATCTAAAAATGGTTTTTTCAAAAGACCAATCCCATGTTCACCACTTAATGTACCTCCCAAGCTAAGGGCCTTTTTGCAAATAAGGAATTCTGCCTCATGTACTTTTTCAACTTCTTCCTGATTCCGCTCATCAAATAACACCAATGGATGCAGGTTGCCGTCACCGGCATGGGCTAAAACACCAATGGGCAAATTATATTTTTCTGAAATATTAACAATTTCCTCAACAATATCAGGTAATTTGTTACGGGGTACGGTAACATCCTGCATTGAATAAGAGGGGCGTTTTCTAGCTACAGCACCAATAACTGTTCTGCGTGCGGTCCAGAGCTGGTCAACTTCTTTTGCCGACTGTGCGATTTTAAAGCCTTTTACATTATTTTTCTCACATACTTTTTTAATAACCTCAACCTGACCATCCAGTTCTTCTTTTAAACCATCCACTTCAATCAATAAAAGTGCATCGGCAGTTCTATCTAAGCCTAAGCCAATAAAATCTTCAGCACAATTAATTAAGAGGTTATCCATCAACTCTAAAGTAGTTGGTACTATCCCTTCACGGACAATATTGGCTACTGTCCTGCTGGCATCTTTAACACTATTAAAGGTACACAGCATCGTTTTCTTCGCTTCAGAAATTTTCTTAATTTTTAAAAACAGTTTGGTGAAAACACCTAGGGTACCTTCTGATCCCACCATGAACTTTACTATATCTAAAGGATCAGGATTAACCTGCTGCTTAGAGCCAATTGCTACAACCTCTCCGGTGCTTAAAACCATTTCCATCCCTAAAATATAATCTCTAGTGACACCATATTTTAAACAGCGGGGTCCACCAGAGCACTCACCAACATTGCCGCCAATGGTACAAGCCTTCATACTAGCTGGATCCGGCGGATAGTAGTAACCGTGGGGGGTAAGCATATCCTGCAGCTCTTGATTGATTGTTCCCGGTTCAACAACTACAACCCTATTTTCAAAGTCTATTTCCAGGACTTTATTCATTTTTGTCAAGACTAAGGCTATACCGCCTTGATCAGGTATAGTACCTCCGCTTAAATTAGTTCCTGCACCTCTGGTAGTGACGGGAATATTCTCTTGATAAGCATAGGCTAGGATAAGGGATACCTGTCCAGTTGTTTCCGGAAAAACAATTACTTCCGGAGCACCTTTTAAAAGGGTGGCATCATATTCATATACTAATAATTCTTCTTTTGTAGTACAGATATTTTTGGGGTCAACAATAGTCTTAAAATAATTTATTTGTTTACTATTCATACTTTTTCACCCCCAAAAAAAGATATATTTGCAGGGTCAAAGGCTGCTTTTAGTTTTTCTTGAACTATGCCCATTCCAGGTTCTTTAAAGCTCTTTTTATCTAAGATCCTTCCTTGATATTTATCCACAATTTTGCCAACCTCTTCATACCAATCAGTTCCGGCCTTTTCAGAAGGTATTATCATACCACTACCGATGAGGCAATTTATTATAATGGTAAAGTCTGAGCAGCACTTTACTAACTCATTATCTAATTGTGTTACCATTTCCGGAAGTTTGGTATAAAAACCACTAAAAGAAACTGAATCAACAGTTTTAGCCAGTAGCTGATACTGGTTTTCTCTAAAAATAGTCCATAAGTCCCTGCTCTCAATATTATCTGAAATAATTAAACATGTGGCATCATATTGTGCGACAGTTTCTTGTAAAATACTAATTTTCCGCTGCATAGATGCTTTAAAACCTTCGAGCTCAACTATAAGAAGCGGGGACTTTGTTATCTTTGTATTATTTTCTAATAATTGTGCCCCAGATGTATTAACAACCAGTAATTTTGCAGGGCTAATGCCCTTATTAGTTAACTGGAAAGCAGCCTCTTGGGCAGTTTTAATATCTTTAAAATTGCAGATAACAACTTGCTTTTCCTCCGGTAAAGGAAGTAAGCGCAAGGTAAAATTATTAATAATTCCAAAATACTCTTGTGAACCAATCATTAAGCCAATAATATCTAAACCGGAAACATTCTTGATATTTTTTCCGCCAATCTTAATAAGGTCACCATTAAATAAAACTGCCTCAATACCAAGAACATATTCACGATAATTACCGTACTCACCTAAAGAATAAGAAGGGAGTGCGTGAAGCACATTGTAAGAGAGGCTAGTATGCCCGCTGGCATAGGTATCCATGGGAAAGTAAAAACCCTTTTCTGCTAGTAGTGTTTGGAACTCAAGAAAGTTAATACCACCTTCAACTGTTATTGTGAAGTTATCCTTATCCAATTCAATAACTTTATTTAGATGAGCAAGGTCTATAACTACTGTTTTTTCATCTACAGTTGGTGCCTTTAACTCCAAATTTTCTTTTAACAGAAGCTTTTGGTTTTGACTAATAGCCTTACTAATTATTTCCTGCAGTTCTTTATTATCTTTCGGGTCCACAATGTTGTTAACTACCAAAGCACTCCACCTCCAAAGATTAGTTTTGCTACTTTATCCTCCCTATTTTCATAATTATCCTGAAATAATTTATTATTAGGAATATTGTATATTTTGTGCATAATTATTGCAAATATAATTTAACTGCATAAATTAATTTTATATTTATTATAAAGTAGGACGTATCTGCAGGTTTAACTTTAAATATTAAAAAAGCTCGTCCCTGTGTATATATACAGGGACGAGCTATAAACCCGCGTTACCACCCAAATTGACCAGAAAAAAATATTAATAGTCCTCTTAGAGCACGATAACAGCCATGCTAACCGGTGGTATTCATCATACCCCACTCCAGGGCGGAATTTCTTTTAAAACTAATGTTGGTTTACACCTACCACCAACTCTCTGAAAACTAGCCTTAAAGTACTTGTTCCCCTTCACTGTGTTTTAGTTAAATATTAAATTTAGTATGATTTTACTATAGAACATCATTCTAATTCAAGAAGTAAAATTTATTTTATTATTAAAATGTTTGACTTCTTTAAATACGGAAAGCTATTGTAATTCGAATGCTAATAATAAGTAAATATTACCTTTTCTAAAGGAATTAATAGAAATTTGTCGAATTTTAAAACATGCATGCAAGTTATGACTAAATTTTTTTGGAGGTTTTATGGTTAAGAATGAACATCCATTAGAAAATGTCCCAATCAGGATTGACCAAGGTAAGGCCTCAACAATACAAAAAATTATAGATGCCTTACCTTTTTATGTAATTTTGATAGACCATGATCACAGAATATTGCTTGGCAACAAGGCTGTGCAAACTAATTTAGGAATTGATGCCCAGAGTTTAATTGGAGGTTTTTGCCCTAGAGTAATTCATGACTCAGAATGCGCCATCCCCGAATGCCCTTTAGAAGAAGTAGTAGAGAAAGGTACAGGTATTGAACGGGAATATTATGATATACGCTATGGACGGTGGCTATCCTCTGCAATTTATCCTACAGAAATTAAAACCTTGGATAACAAAACAGTTTATTTCCATATGACTAGAGATATTACAGATAGGGTTGAAGCTGAACAAAAAATGGCCAAAAGCCTTGCTCAATTACAAAGGACTACAGAGTCAATAATAAAAGCCATAACTATTACAATGGATAAAAGAGACCCTTATACTGCCGGTCACCAACAACGGGTAACCAAGCTAGCGGAGGAAATCGCCAAAGAAATGGAACTGAGTCCAGAACAAATCAAAAATGTGCATATAGCCAGCCTTATTCATGATATAGGAAAAATTGCAGTGCCCATAGAAATACTAAGCAAACCAGGGAAAATAAGTTCCCATGAATTTAATATTATAAAAGAACATCCTCTCATAGGTTACGAAATTATTAAAGAAATAGATTTCCCTGGGCCTGTAAGCAAAATTGTCTTGCAGCATCATGAGAGAATTGACGGTTCCGGGTACCCATATGGTTTGAAAAGAGATGAAATTATTTTAGAAGCAAACATACTAAGTGTAGCTGATGTAGTTGAAGCAATGAGTTCCCACCGTCCCTATAGACAAGCACTTGGTAAAGAAAAGGCTTTTGAAGAGCTAAAATCAAAAAGAGGAATTCTTTATGATAAAGATGTTGTTGATGCCTGCCTACAGGTATTTGCCCGGGGTTTTGACTTTTAAAAAAGGAACTTAAAAAGGGGACGGAGCATTTGACATAAACTAATGTCAAATGCTCCGTCCCTTTGACATTCCCTTTGACATTACTCAAACATATCTTCAACCAAGCTTTTCACTTTTTTCTTCCTTTCTTTGGTAGCCTCTTTATCCATTGTAAAACTCACATTAATTGCATCTCCCTCTTTCGCGGTAGATGGCAATATTTCCTGGGGAATGTTAAATGTTTTACCATTATATTCAATTACAGCCCAATCACCTTCAAACCTGTCAATAATAAACATTAGCTAACCCCCCCACCTTTACACAAATTTTCTAATGATTTAACTCCAATAACTGATAAAGCTCTTCCTGGTCTAATACCTTTGCAAAATCTTCACCTGGCTTTACGAGTTTGTCAATAAGCTCCTTTTTCTTTTCCTGCAGCTGATAGATTTTCTCCTCGATGGTTCCCTTAGAAACAAACTTCATCACCTGAACCACCTTTTTTTGTCCAATACGGTGGGCTCGGTCTGAGGCTTGTTCCTCTACTGCCGGGTTCCACCAGGGGTCAAAATGAATTACCACATCGGCCCCAGTCAAATTTAGACCAGTACCACCGGCTTTTAAGGATATTAAAAATACTTCCCCTTCACCATTATTGAAATCATTAACCATTTTTAGCCGTTCTTTGGAATTGATACTGCCATCTAAATAAAAATATCGATATTTTTCCTCATCCAGCATTTTTTGAATTATTGCCAGCATCTTGGTGAATTGGGAGAAAAGTAAAACTCGATGCCCGGAATCAATTACTTCCCTCAAAACCTCCTGCAGCTGTATAAGCTTGCCACTCTCACCCTGGAAATTCTCTAAAAACATTCCGGGATGACAGCATATTTGTCTTAAACGGGTCAGTCCAGCTAAAACCTTGATCCGACTTCTTGCAAAACCCTTCTCGTTGATTTCTTCTGTCAATTCACTGCGAATCTGGGCATGATATGCCAGATAGCATTTTTTCTGTTCATCAGTTAATTCAGAAACCATTTTGTTTTCAATCTTTGGCGGTAGCTCTGGCAAAACATCCTCTTTTACCCGTCTTAAAATAAAAGGTCGTACCAGTCGGGAAAACTCCCGAGTTGCTGCTGGATCCTGATCCTTTTCAATAGGACTCAAATATTTCTTTTGAAAATTGGTATATGAAGGAAGATAACCCGGCATTAGGAACTCGAAAATTGACCATAACTCCAGCACAGAGTTTTCGATGGGTGTACCTGTTAAAGCAAAACGTTTTTCCGTTCTAATTAGCTTGGTAGCCTGTGCCGTCTGGGACTGGAAATTTTTTATATACTGGGCTTCATCCAAAATACAACAACTAAACTCCATAGACTGATACTCCTCAATATCCCTCCGTAACAAGGGGTAGGATGTCAGTACCAAATCCACCCCAGCCAAATCCTCTAATAACTTCTCCCGCTCACCCTTTGCCCCGTCAATAATCTTGATCTTTAAACCTGGGGCAAAGCGCTCCAGTTCGGCCTGCCAGTTATAAATAAGCGAGGTAGGAGCAATAATCAAAGCCGGTTTGATTTTTTCTTTTCTTTCGGAAAGTATAAAAGCAATGGCTTGCAAGGTTTTCCCAAGCCCCATATCATCAGCCAATATTCCACCAAAACCATAATATGCTAATGATTTCAGCCAGTAGAAACCTTGTTTTTGGTATTCCCGCAGTATTTTCTCTAAACCCTCGGGAATAGTAAAATCTAATTCCTCCGGGTCCTTGACCGCCTGTGTTAGCTTTTTAAACGCTTTATCCCTTTGAAAGAAAGACAGCTCTTTTTCTTGGAATAACTGGTCCAAATACATTGCCCGGTATTTAGGCAATTTCAAGATGTCCTTTTGAAGATCTGCTTTTTTGATATTTAAAGCAGACATCAAACTATCCAACTCAGCAAATTCCCTATCTTCCAAAGGAAGAAAAGAACCATTTTTCAAGCGAAAATACTTCTTCTTTTCCTTGTAGGACTTTAAAATATTAAAAATCTCGTCTTTTTCCACTCCCTCAATTTGAAAAGAAAAATCAAGCATATCACTTTCCTGATTTAAGGCAATACGTCCCTTAAACTTAGGTAAATAGATAAAAGATTTCCTTTTAATTTTTTCACCATAATAAATTTCTGTATTTTCTTGAATTTGAGGTAAGAGTCTATAGATAAAATCAAAAATCTGTTCTTCATCATCAAGGTAAATTTTACCATTACCAACTTTAAATTCTGATTGTTCTAGCATGGCCATAATCAGTTTTTCCTGTTCCACATCCCTCAAGAGAATGCGACCATTGATATTAGGCACTTGGGCACGAAAAGGATTAATATCCCTTTCTCCGTAAAGGAAATGCAGTTCCCCCACCAGAATATCATCTTCTAAGTCTAAATAAAACTGAGCCTTTAGGGGAATCTCATCTATTTCTTCTGTTAATGCAGGATTAAGTTGGACAGTACCTGCCTTTTTAAACCTTGGTAAAATTTCCGAAATGAATCTTTCCTTATATTCGGGCAGAATGTTGAGATCGGCACCACCAAGCCCGGTAACACTTCTATAGTACGGACCAATAAACTCCTGTTGTTCCAAAGAAGGCTGATAAATCTTTCCGTTATAATAGTAATAGCTACCACACTTGGTTAAGGGTATTAAATCAGCACCAATGATATCCTCGATAACAATATTCTCCCCATCTTTTGAAAGCTTAAAAGCGAGGGGCACATCCCCCTTTATTATATTAACCTCCTGTAGCCCACCATTAATTGATAACAAAAGAGGCCTATTCTCAAATAAAATCAATAAACGTTTTAGTTGCTGACCGGAAAGCTGAAAACTTTTGCCAGAAAATACAGAAGAAATATGGCTGCTGTCATAACTAATTTCCTGTATCAATTCCTCTACTTGATATGTTTCCCAAAGCATCTCCAGGATTTTTGCATCTTCGTCTTTAAATTGGTGACTAGTTGGGTCATAAGCAAATTTTTTACCGAAAGCCAGCTCTCGAGAATAATAAACTGCTTCCAAAAAACTTTTAATCTCTTTGACAACATATAATTTATCTAAACCCACCTTAATCTCGAGACTAGACTCACTGTTACCCCTTATGGCAGAGAAATTAAGGTTTATTTCCAAATTCAATTCCTGCTTAACAGAAGGAATATTTAAACCAGAAAAATGTGCAAAAAGGTTCTCCGTAATCTCTTTAGTGTGCCAAAGCCGGGGGTCGAAATTATTTTTTTCAATATATAATAAAACAGCTACCAAGTGCTTGCAAAGGTAACCGGGATAATTAGCATAGTCTGGACAGGTACAATAACTCTGTTCTAAATTGCCGTTTTTTGAGAATCTGGCCCTAACCATATAACTGCGAATCCCTTTGACAGAACCATGAACGGTATGTTGTTCTGGGGAATATTTCAGACTTTCAATGGCTCCCCCGTGAAAATATTGTACACCCCTTTCATAAGAAGTAGCTTTATAGCAGCCATTTGCAATTATTCTTTTAGTTAAATTAAACATAACTATCCCCTTATTAAAAGATCCCATCTTTTTATTAAACAATAAATAAACATTTTAGTAAAGCCCTGCTATTTTTATAAAAGAATAAAGGATTGTACCCTTGGTCTTTATTTTAAAAATACACAGTAAAAAACCCAGGATTTGAAGCTTTAACAGCTAAAAACCCAGGGCCATTATATTAATATTTATGGCTTATGGCTATCTACAATACCATAAGTTTTTTTACCGTGTTCATCCGTGTGCCCCGAAGGGACCCGTGGTTTGTATAAGTTTTTAAGGTTTGATTTATTTTACGGTAAACTTGATACAACCCTACCTAGAGCATCATATAGAACCCCAGGATCACCATCATTATTCCAGATATTTTTATTAGTCCAAACAATTGCGTTTTCCTTTTCGGAAGCAGCAGGACCACTTGCTATTTTTATTGCCTGAGCGGATTTTAGAATAAAGTTCTCAGGGAAAAGAAATTCATCATTTCCTTTGGCACTGACCAGCCTCCAACCACCCATATCTACCTCATTATTTCCTATGTTTTTTATTTCCACTAACTCTTCTTTTAAGTCAATTGAAATAATCCTGATATCTTTTGGAATTTTCTCTTCAATACTTTTTTCTTCAATTCCCGCTACATTAAAACTAATATCTTTGCCATTACTTTGCACAATAATTGGCCCTTGGAGATCAGTGCGAAAATACTGAACACCTTTTTCCTCTAGTCTTTTTATTATCTCCTGATGGGGATGCCCGTAGTCATTCTCTTTGCCAACTGAGATTACAGCATACTTAGGTGCTACTATGTCTAAAAAAGGCTGGCTAGTCGAGGTGCTGCTGCCGTGGTGACCAACCTTTAAAATATCTATCTTTAACTGTGTTCGGGATTGGAGAAGAATTTCCCCTTCCGACTTTTCCTCGGCATCACCGGTAAATAAAAAGCTATTATCACCATAGATTAACTTTACCACAGCACTATAATTATTTAAGTCTGGGTAGTTGCTACTATTAGGTGCAACAAAAACCGCAGTAGCCCTGTCACCTATATTGAGGGCTATTCCCCCCTTGGCTTCAGTTACTTTTAGGCCTTTATTCTTTATTGCCAAAAGGAGATCTTCAAATGACTTTGATGTATGACTAACCTTAGGCAGATAAACCTTACCGATATTAAAGCTATTAATTACTACATCTAAACCGCCTATATGATCCTCATGGGGATGGGTCCCGATAACATGATCAACTAGTTTGATGTCCAATTTTTTTAAATAGTCTACAACACCCTTGCCAGCACTATTGCAACCAGCATCAATAAGGATAGTTTGACCATCGGGTAACATAATCAATGTAGAATCACCCTGTCCCACATCAAGATAGTGAACTTCCAAATAATCCGTGGAAGTACTAATCTCTTTAGCGCCGCTCCGTTCCAAATTATTTTGAGTAGTTTCCTCAATTGTTCCCCGTTCGGCTGTACAACCTATAAAGAAAAATATAATAAAAATACTTATTAATAGTAAAAGAGGCTTTTTTCTCTTAAACAAATTATTACCCCCATTAATTTTTCTAAATTAAATGGTTTTTAATTATTTGGAATTTGCCAGTTAATATCGCTGCTTCCCATTCTTTTTAGATAATCATTTGTTCTAGAAAATGGCCTGCTACCAAAAAAACCTCGGTGTGATGAAAAGGGACTAGGATGGGGTGACTCAATGATAAAATGCTGGGTTGCATTTATAAGCTGCCGCTTATCCTGGGCATTTTTCCCCCATAGGATAAATATAACCGGCTTTTCCCTATCATTCAAAGTACTGATCACTTTGTCAGTGAAAGTCTCCCAGCCTTTACCTTTATGGGAATTAGGCATTCCTTGACGAACTGTGAGAACTGTATTTAAAAGTAAAACTCCCTGTTTTGCCCACTCTGTAAGATACCCGTTGTTAGGAATAAAACAACCTAGATCAGTATGTAGTTCCTTAAATATATTTTGCAAGGATGGGGGCGGGTTGACCCCTGGTTTAACCGAAAAGCTTAACCCATGGGCCTGCCCCGGACCGTGATAAGGGTCCTGTCCTAATATTACTACCTTTGTCTCGGCATAAGAAGTAAAATGTAGTGCATTAAAAATATCATATTTATTCGGATATACTTCATTATATTGATATTCTTTTATCAAGAATGCCCTTAAGTCCTTATAATAGTCCTTTTGAAATTCCTGGTTTAGTAAATCTGCCCAATCGTTTCTCAATACTTCAGTCATTACATAACTCCTCTTTATCAAGCTTTATTTTTCTCTTTTATTATAAAGTAAAACTCAATGATTGGAGTTATAAATTTTCAACTATTTCCTCTAAGCCTTCGGTTATGGAGTAAGCTGGCTCCCATTTAAGCAACTCCTTGGCTTTAGAGTTATTTAATACACTATGTAAGATATCACCTTCTTTTTTAGGTCCATATAAGCAGGTTAAGTCCTTTTTCATTATGCTTCGTATGATAGCTAAGAGGTCATTAATTGTTATGGCAGTCTTAGTACTGATATTAAATATCTCATAATCCCCAGTAGATAGTGCACAAAGATTAGCTTTTGCAACATCACTTACATAAATAAAATCCCTTGTTTGTTCTCCCGTTCCAAAAATTGTAGGAGCCTTATTATTTAATAGATTATCAATAAATATAGCCACCACACCTCCTTCACCGGAAAGCTTTTGATTAATCCCATAAACATTAGAGTACCGAAGTATCGTATACCTTAATCCAAAAAGTTCGGCAAACATTTTAAGATAGTATTCCGCGGTAAGCTTGGACAAACCATAAAATGCTAAAGGTACAGTATTATGCTTTTCATCTAATACTAAATATTCCGGCTTTCCATATACTGCGGCTGATGAAGAAAAAACAATTTTCCTTACCTTATGCTTGCTACAATTATCTAACACATTAATAGTTCCCAGAATATTAATCTGAGCATCTGTATGGGGGTCCGCCTGTGAGTCCTGAACACTTATTTGAGCTGCTAAATGAACTACCGCTTCAGGCCTCTCCTTTTCAAAAACCTGCTCCAAGTCTTTTGAACAAATATCCATCTGATAAAATCCTGCTTTTTTATTTATGATTTTACCTGTTTTTAAGTTATCAACGATTATTACCTCATATCCCTCCATTATCAATAAATCAACTGTGTGGGAACCTATAAATCCTGCGCCCCCCGTAACAAGAACCTTCACTTTATAACCCCTTCTCTTACATTAATTACTAGTTTATGTATATGTAAGTAAGGGGGCAAAATTTGCAATTATTTTTAGATAAATAAAAACCCCTGGAATTTAGGGGTTGGGTAAACTTTAATTAATTTTATATGATGCTATTCACAGATTGTTACCTCTCAGCAATTGCACTCCTACTAAAACGTATTATTCTACATTTACAAAATGCCTAATTTATACTGATGTTATTAAAAGTAAGCCCTTACGAATATAGCAAGGGCTTACCCAAAGAAGGGGGTGTGTGATAAATTTATAGTGGTTTTAAAAGCTTTGAAAAATCCTTAGTATAATTTCCTACCCAAATCGCAAGAATAATGTTTATATTTTATCAAATCGTGATTCTATCATAAATTCATAATAACCAACCAAATAGCCTTAGTGCTTCTTGGGACAATTCAATTGTTTCAACCATTGAACTTTAAAAATATTTTTAAATCTAATACAATTTCACTTTTATTAATATCATCCACCTGATATAGGAGGAATTATGTGAATAACATCTCCTGGCCAAACTAGCTCATGCGAAAAATCCTTTGGATAAACAGATTTATTATTTAAAATAATTAAAAGGTTACCTTCTGAACTCCAAATACTATCCATAATTAGCTTTTGAAAACAAATATTATATTTTATAGCCAATTTTAAAAACAACTCTTCTATTGTTATTTCATTTTCTAGAACTATCTCTAGCTTTCTTGATAAATTAGCAATTTCAATTCCTGGAGGTAGGTTTAATATAACTTTATCTACCATAATTTTTCTCCAATTAATTATTTAACCATAAATTTCTTTTGCAACATCTTCGAGTCTAAGTTCTACTAATCTTTCTTTTGTTGGCCAACCAGTTTCCGGGTCAAACCCTTGAGCTTCAAAAAACTCCTTACCCAGTTCATTAATAGGTAAAGAAACCTCACCTAGTGGACCTCTACCTTGTGGTGGATGACCATAAGCTCTTCCAGGTGTATTAAATTTAGTTACTTGAACCCCCTCACGAGCATTAAATGCGTGTCGTAAAGCAGCAATACGATCACCTATCAGCTGTAAATCGTCAATTGTGTATTTTTTCCCTGTCACAGCTGTAAGAAATTCTGGCCATGTATTAACATCCATTTTTGTTACAGCAAACATGCAGACACCTGTACTAAAAATTGCTTGTAACAAATTTGATACCTTTGCATGAAGGCGACCTTTACCTTCATATTTATACTTTTCAACTTTTTCCCCGATATCCAAACCTCGATAACCACCGCCATTATCAAAAGGAACAAGCCCTAACTGTGTATGCCTACCCGGTGTTGCATCAAATTTATAGGAAATACCCCAACTAGGCGCATATCGTGGATCATGTGCAGGTAGTTCTTGCCCTCCTACATGAATTGCAAATTCTTCTGATCCTTTTCCAATTTTCTCTACAGCCTTTAGTACTCCATCTGCTAGTATATTACCAAATCCTTCGCGTTTTGCTAATCTTTCAGTCAAAGCAACAATAACTTCGTGATTGCCCCAATTTAGTTCTAAACCATCTGTTTCTTCTTTTGTTATTAAGCCTTTTTCGTAACATTCTATTGCAAAACCAATTGCTGCTCCTGCAGAGATTGTATCTAAGCCATAACGGTTACAAATATCATTTAGCTTAAATAACGATTCCACATTATCATTTAAAAGATTATTTCCAAACATTCCACAAGTTTCATATTCAGGTTTATGAACTTCATCTACTTTGTATGCACCACTTTCTACTTTATATATACCCCCACATGCAATAGGACAACGCCAGCAAGCATATTTCTTCACTTCATACTTTAAAATTTCATCATCGCTAATTTTTGTTGCAGTTGGAAAATCATCTACACCTACTCCATCCCAATTTGTTACGGGCGAGTCATTACTAAAGGCGGAACTAGCTACATGATCAATCGATCCATATTTCCTGAAATGACGAATATCATCCCGGTCTATATGTTCTACCCATTTCCTTCTTAATTCTTGAGCTTCTTCTTTATTAGCTAAAGGAACTTCTATATTACCTTTGGTTACTATCGCTTTTAATCTTTTAGATCCCATAACCGCACCCACACCGGAACGGCCTGCAGCTCTTCCTTTGTCATGCATAATAGCGGATATAAGAGAAAGTTTTTCTCCCGCTTGGCCAATACAAGCTACACTAAGGTCCTTATCAAATTTTCCTTCGATCAATTCTTCTGTTTCAACACTATCCTTACCCCAAAGCCAATCAGCATCACGAAGTTCTGCTCTTCCATCCTCTATCCAAATATATACTGGTTTTGGTGATATCCCAGTGAAAAATACTGCATCAAAACCGGCAGCCTTTAAAGCAGGACCAAATTTCCCTCCACAATTAGCATCTCCCCAGGTTCCTGTAAGTGGAGATTTAGTACAGACAGTAAATCTACATCCTGTTATTGCAGGAGTTCCTACTAAAGTACCAGTAGTAAAACCTAACATGTTTTCTGGCCCTAAAGGATCTGCTTTTGCTTTCATCCGTGAAAATAATACACGTGCGCCTAAACCATACCCTCCTAAATAATCATCAAAAAACTCCCGAGGCGGATTTTCTTCCGTAATTATGCCCTTAGTTAAATCTACAAAAAGAATTCGCCCCATATTTCCAAACATCTAAACAGCCCCTTTATAATTAGATTTACCTTTATTCTTCGATAGCAATAACTCGGCAAGTTGCACCTCGTGCACCTTTAATCTTTAATGGTAATACTGTCAATTTAACACGCGGTTGGGTTATTGCATTTAAATTACACATTGCTCCAATATACATGACATCTGCGGAATTTAAAACATTAGGAGATGCAAAATCTGCATATGCCTTTTCTTTAGTATAACTTGCCAAAAAACGTTTTGCTTCGATAGATGGAAATGGATTTCTCTCCCAAGCAGGTTTAGAAGCCCATTCGGGCATTTGATATATGTCTCCTCTACCCCAGTACGCAACATCGGAACCAACTAAATCTGAATTATTTGCTTTCATAATTTCAACTAATCTTTCTGCAGCATCTTTAGGAACATAAGGTGTTCTGCGTGAGTAGTCATCTCCTAACTCAACCCATCGTTCATTATCACCCCAGCCAGTTCTTAAGATAATAGCATCACCTTTTCTAAAATCAACGCCTTCAAATGCTTTATTTATTTCATCAACAGTCAAATGCCCACCAAAACCACACGGAGCATCAACTACTACTGCTTCACGGTTTACTAGAGTATCTAAGGGTAATTGATCGACTTTTGGCGCAGTTGGATCTTGCATTGCTCTACACATTAATCTTGTACCAGTTTCAGAGAACATTGTAATCATATGTAGTTCATAACCATTAAACTCGTCATTTGTAATTGGTTGCGTCTGAAAAGGCACATCCCATGCCCACACATTTCCAACAGGCATATAATCATAAAGCGGTAAAGTTAAATCAATAAATTTTGTCATTTTAAATTCCTCCTTAGTTTTTTTTATTTTTATAAGATTTATTACAAAGCAATAAATCTTATATTAAAAAAATAAAGATGGTAACCATAATGTTAAAGCCGGGAAAAAAATTACTAGAACTGATAAAATAATTAAATCCGGAATAAATGGTAACCTTGTCTCGATGAAATAGACATACAGTTAAGCATCTTTTCTCTCGTTTTCATAGTCTTTCGGAGATTTGTAATTTAAGATCGAATGTAGCTTTTCGGTATTGTAAAACAGCTCGATCAATTCAAATTGGAACATCTTCTGCACACGAAATTTGAAGCGGTGATCATAGATAAACTTAAATATTACTTCGGTTGCTTTATGAAGATGGCTGCTGCCTTTTTTTAGGATTTCATTCTCTTCCTCTAGATCAGCAATTTTAAGTTTTAACTTTCGTATTTCGTCATCTTCAGGTCTTAGATTACCTTTGCCTAGAAATGCATTATCTTTATGCTTATAATTTTGTTTGACCCATTGAGTTTGTACTTTTAGCAATACTTTAAATCATTTGCAACACTAGAAACAGTTCTATTTCCTCTTTATTAAGTTTAATAGCTTCCTGCTTAAATTCTTTATCATAGCTTTTTCTCTCACCGATTTGGGACACCTCCGATTTTTTCATTGTAGTACACTTTCTTGGTGTCTACCAAATCGAGTGAGTGTCATCTCTCCAAGTTCCTGTAAGTGGAGACTTAGTACAAACAGTAAATCTAGACCCAGTTATCGCCGGAGTCCCACTAGAGTACCAGTAGTAAAGCCTAACATATTTTCCGGCCCTAATGGATCTACTTTTGGTTTCATACGAGAAAATAATATACATGTTCCTAATCCATATCCACTTAGATAATCACCAAAAATTTCCCGAGGCGGACTTTCTTCCGTAATTGCGCCCTTAGTTAAATCTACAAATAGAATTCGCCCCATATTTCCAAACATCGAAACAACTCCTTTATATTATTAGACTACCTTTTATTCTTCGATAGCAATAACTCGGCAAGTTGCACCTCGTGCACCTTTAATCTTTAATGGTAATACTGTCAATTTAACACGCGGTTGGGTTATTGCATTTAAATTACACATTGCTCCAATATACATGACATCTGCGGAATTTAAAACATTAGGAGATGCAAAATCTGCATATGCCTTTTCTTTAGTATAACTTGCCAAAAAACGTTTTGCTTCGATAGATGGAAATGGATTTCTCTCCCAAGCAGGTTTAGAAGCCCATTCGGGCATTTGATATATGTCTCCTCTACCCCAGTACGCAACATCGGAACCAACTAAATCTGAATTATTTGCTTTCATAATTTCAACTAATCTTTCTGCAGCATCTTTAGGAACATAAGGTGTTCTGCGTGAGTAGTCATCTCCTAACTCAACCCATCGTTCATTATCACCCCAGCCAGTTCTTAAGATAATAGCATCACCTTTTCTAAAATCAACGCCTTCAAATGCTTTATTTATTTCATCAACAGTCAAATGCCCACCAAAACCACACGGAGCATCAACTACTACTGCTTCACGGTTTACTAGAGTATCTAAGGGTAATTGATCGACTTTTGGCGCAGTTGGATCTTGCATTGCTCTACACATTAATCTTGTACCAGTTTCAGAGAACATTGTAATCATATGTAGTTCATAACCATTAAACTCGTCATTTGTAATTGGTTGCGTCTGAAAAGGCACATCCCATGCCCACACATTTCCAACAGGCATATAATCATAAAGCGGTAAAGTTAAATCAATAAATTTTGTCATTTTAAATTCCTCCCTTGTTTTTTTATTTTTATAAGGATTTATAACAAAGCAATAAATCTTATATTAAAAAAATAAAGATGGTAACCATAATGTTAAAGCCGGGAATAAAATTACTAGAACTAATGAAATAATTAAAACTGGAATAAATGGTAATATTGCTATCGCTAAATCTTCAATAGATAATTCCGAAACCTCACTTACAGTAAATAACCCAAGACCGAACGGAGGTGTAGATAACCCAATCATTAGATTTAGAACCATCGCTACACCTAAATGAACAAGATCAATTCCTAATGATTGTGCAATCGGCACAAAGAAAGGAGTCATTATAATTAATACTGCAGTAGTTTCCATTACCATTCCGAATAAAAATAAAATTAAATTAATAATAATCAAGAATATCAACGGACTATCAACACTAGTAGCCATATTAGCAAGCTTTACACCTAGTTGTTCAACTGTTAGTATCCACTGTAAGACAGATGCTGCTGAAATAATGAATAATACTATAGTAGAAGTACAGATAGTTTCTAGAAATATTCCTGGGATCATTGACCATTTTAACTCTCGGTAAATAAAAAGACCTAAAATAAAAGCATAGAATACTGCAAAAGCCGCAGCTTCAGTTGGAGTGAAAATTCCAAAAACAATTCCACCAACAATTAATGCAGGTGTCATAATTGGTAAAAATGATGCCCTAAATTCTCTAACTACATTACCAAGCGAAAAGCTTTCATCACGCGGATAGTTGTTTTTTACCGAAATATTGTGATTCAGAATCATTAAAGTTAGTGCAATTAAAAGACCTGGTATAACCCCACCGAGAAATAATTTTCCTACTGAAACACCTGCTATACCTCCATATATAACCATTGGTATACTAGGTGGAAATATAGGACCAATAGTAGCGGAAGCACATGTAATAGCTGCCGAATACTTTCTTGGATATCCCTGATCATCCATCGCTTTAATTTCTATTCTACCTAGCGCTGCATTATCTGCAACAGCAGATCCAGATATTCCAGCAAAGACCACACTGGCAAGTATATTTGCATGACCTAGTGATCCCGGAAGAGACCCAACTATTGACCTTGCAAAAGAGAAAATTTTTGTTGTTATTCCAGCTTTGTTCATAATATTTGCTGCCAATATAAATAGAGGTACAGCAATTAATAAAAATGAATCAACACCAATTATCATTCTTTCAACGAGCACACCTAGAGGAACATTCATCATAAAAGCAATAGTTAAAAAAGAGGATATCCCTAAAGAAAATGCTAAGGGCATTCCTATAACCGTTAAAATTACGAAAAGTATAATTACTATTATTAAATTCATATGAATTCCCCTCCAGCCTCTTGTGGAAGAATATAAAGTTCATTCAAATTATCTTTATTTATGTTCTCTGGAATAACCTCAAGTCCATAAGAAGCTTTTTTTATGTCTTGATACAAAAATGTTATTAAGTGTATTAGAGTGATAATTGAACCTGCAACTATTGGTAAATACAACCAAGTAGCGGAAACCCCGGAAGCGGGTAAAACCTGTATTCTAGCTGAATAAGCAAGTACAGAACCAACGAAAATTATTATACTTAAAAACGCAGCTGTCAATAAGTTTATTATTATGTCCACAATAAATTTAGTAGCACCATTTAATCTTAAATAGAGAAAGGTAAATCTTGAGTGAGCTTTTTGTTTGTATACAATACTGACCGTTAAAAATACTGACCATATAAAAACTATACGTGATAAATCATATGCACCAATAAAATTTATCTCAAACATGTATCTAAGAAAAGCATTTCCAAATACAATAATGAACATTACAGCTAATAAAAAAATGGCAAGCCAACGCACTAATTTATCTAACGCATCACTAAAACGTATTATCACCTCAAACCCACTCCCTTTAAAAGAAGTTATAACCATGAGGGAAAGTTAGCTTTATAGCTAAGCTATCCCCTCATTAAGAACTACCAACCTAAACTCCTAATTTTTTCTATTAATTCTTTTCCAAGTTTAGGTTCCCATTTATCATACACTGGTTTTACTGCAGCTATCCAAGGTTGATAATCACTAATTTCGGTAACTTTCATTCCTTCATCTATTAATAGTTGTTTGTATTTAAGGTCTGCCTCTTTTTGAAGCTCCATATAGAACTCTGTTGCCTCATTAAAAGTCTCCATTATTATTTCTTGGTCTTTTTCAGCTAAAGAATCCCACCATTTTATGTTAGATACAACAATCTCAAAGTTATTTAAATGTCTAGTTTCCGTCTTGTATTTTTCAGGTTCAAAAAACTTCATGGCATATGTGTTAACATATGGATTTTCTTCTCCATCAATAGTACCTGTCTGTAAAGCCATATATACTTCCGGATATGGCAACACTGTTACATTAGCTCCTAATGCATTTAGTGTATCCTTTAACATTTCATTCTCAAAAGCACGAATCAACAAGCCTTTCAGATCTTCTGGTTTCTCAACTAGGCGCTTAGTATTACCAATATTTCTAAACCCAACAGTCCAGAATCCCATTCCATGAACTCCTTGACCATTTAAGCTCTCTAATAACTGTTTAGACATTTCACTTTTCGTAAACTTACTTACATGGTCAAAATTTTTGAAAAGATAGGGTAGTTCAACTACTAACAAGTTAGAGTTTATTGTGCCAAATGTAGAAGTGGATACCATTTCAACAGTTCCATTAATCACACTTGTCATTAACTCACGAGAACCACCTAATTGTGATGCTGGATAAACTTCAACAGTTATTCTTCCATTTGTTTTTTCTTTCAATAAATTGGCCATTCGAATTGCAGCTTCATGTTCAGGATGATCTATTGGCATAACATGAGCAAAACGGAACTTAACCTTTTTTTCTTCCTCTTGACCAGACACTTCGTTCTTTTCTTTACTTGACTCTTGCTTTGCGCCACATGCAGTTAGTACTAAAGAAAAACATAAAAGCAAAATCAATAAAATACTCATCTTACCCTTGATTTTCAAATTTTCCACTCCTTTTCATTTCAAAATTTAACTAAATACTACAACTAAACCCCCTTTCCTTTTTGAAAACAATCCTTTTTCTAATATTTAATTTTCAGTATCCTTTTCAACTAAGAAAAGACTTTTAAATTGTAACAGATGTTGTTTAGTAGCTATCTCTGCCTTTACCGGATCTTTTTCAACAATTGCCGAAAAAATATTTTTGTGTTCCTGGATTGTAGCCTCTTTTATTTCTTTGCGTTGTACTAAAGAAAGGTTTTTAAATCCTCTTGAAATAACGTCAACTAACACTTTCCTTAACACTTTATATATAATAGTAGCTACACCATTATTTCCTGAACGTATAATGGCTTGGTGAAAGTCTACATCAGCATTATGAAAACCTTCCCAATTACTTGCACCAATTTCCTCCAGCTTTATCGACTTTTCAATTTCAAATAAGTCCATATCATTTCTTCGTATAGCAGCCCATCTTACTGCTGCAACCTCTGTTACTTCACGAAATTCAAAAAATTCCAAAGGTGTCAATTTATTTAGATGTAGCATAATTTCAAAAGGTTCTGAAACATTTTTGGATTCATATTCTCTTATCTTTGCACCACCTAAACCAGGCGTTATTGCTATGAGTCCCCTACGTTCTAACATTCTCAGTGCCTCTCTAACCGTAGCTCTACTACGACCAAAAATTTTCATCATTTCACGTTCAGAAGGAAGTCGATCCCCACTTTTTAATTCATGATTCAAAACTACTGTCTCAATTTGATTAAATATATCTTCTGAAGCTCTCATTGTACGAGCTTCCATGAAGACTTCACCCCATTTAGCAGTTAAGTTATCTTTATCCATATATTACCTCCAATTATTTTTTAACTCAGTCAAAATGGTCAGTCTTTCATATTAGCCTACCTATTATACTGGTCAGGCCAGTTTGTATAAAAAAAAATATTTAATAAATTTATTATTCAATTTAAAATATTTTGAAAAAGTAAAAAGTATGTACCAAATGATTGCTTGGCATTATTATACACATTTTTAATATATTAAACAAGCCTGAAATTTCTGATTTATTTAATTTCATAACTGTATATTATTATTACATATCAGTAATGGCCAAACCTGATAAGTATTTTGAAATAAATCATAAATAACTTAGATATTCCATGAAATCTATTAAATATTAGCTCTATTGAAGATTTTATTCAAAAATTACATGATTATTTAAATTACTACAATAAACGTAGAATTAAGCCAAAATTAAAAGGAATGAGCCCTGTTAAATACAGAACTCATTCTCTTAAAATCGCCTAATTAAATCTGTCTATTTGTATAATTATACTTAATTATACTTGTTATACCAAGACTTCGAACACTCATCAGCCATGTATTCACAATTAATATTTAATTTGGAATTGAATTCTAGAACTATACTTGGTAATCCAATATCTGGAGCCAGCTTTTTTATAGCTACAACTGCTTGATAAGCTGCTTCTTCTGAACTTAAATCATGTACATCTGCACCTAAAGCTATAGCAACTTTCTTAAACTTTTCCAGTGAATAGGCATGGTTAAACTCGACAACATGAGGCAAAATGATAGAACAACACATGCCATGTGAAATAGGATATAGGCCTCCAAGAAATCTAGCTATGCAATGACAGTTTCCAGTACCTGCTATAGGGAAAGAAATACCAGCCATATTGCTAGCCGTCAGCATACCTGAAGCTGCTTCCTTGTCACTACGATCTAATGAAAATTTTCGTAAATGCTTACCAATAAGTTCAATAGCATAAAGGGAAAAAGCATCTGAATAAGGTGTAGACATTAAAGAAGTATATGCTTCAACTGCATGGGCCAAAGCATCAAAACCAGTGGTAACAGCTAAGCCTTTAGGGACAGTCCGCAAAATACTAGGGTCTAGAATAGCAACAGAGGGGCGATTATAAAGATCATGTTTAATTGAAAATTTAAGGTTTTGTTTTTTATTAGTAATTACGGCTGAATCTGTCATTTCTGAACCTGTCCCGGCAGTTGTCGGGACAGCAATTATGGGTACGGGTCTGTTGTTAAACCTATTCGAACCACCATAATCTTGGATATTACCAGGGTTTGTTCCCAAAACACCCACAGCCTTAGCTGTATCTAGACAACTCCCGCCACCTACTGCCAGGATAATATCAAAGCTACCTGACTTCAGTTGGGAATATGCAGCTTCAACGGATTCAATACTTGGTTCAGGTTCAACTTGATCAAAGATTCCATAGGAAATTCCTTTTTGTTCGAGATTATTAAAAATCCCTTCAACTGAACCAGACTTATGGACAAAGGGGTCAATAATTACAAGTACTTTACTCCCCCCCAGCTTAGATAACTCTTCTCCTACTTTGTGGATTGCATTAGAACCAAAAACAACTTTTGTATGCATTTGGAATTCAAATAACTCCATAAATTCACCTCATTTTTTTTAAATTTCTGTCTTAAAAGAGGCATTTCTCACAAATATACAATTAAAGCACTGCTTATTCTAATTTTTTTATTGAATTTGCCAACTACAAAGGCAATTAAAGCTTTGGTAACTCCACCAGATTTTACGAAATTAATCGCATCCTCCTTGAAATTAATTCCAGGTTCTTCAAAACATAACAACAACCTGCTCTTCTTACATTAATTCTTTAATAAGTTAAAATAGTCCTTAATTTTAAATTAAGTGCGTCTTTAATAGTATAGACGCACTTAATTAATATTAATTAGTTTGCTTTTCAATATAAATCTTTTACAACATCTTCCAATCCAAGACGCACTAATGTTTCTTTTGTTGGATAACCGGTCTCCTTATCCCAACCCCGTGCATCATAGTATTCATCCAATAGTTTATCTAAAGTCTCTTTAGGCATATACTTCCCTTTTGCAGGTCCATCAGGGATAGGCTCATTCATGAATCTATGTGGTAAAATATCTTCATTTCTTCCACCATTTCTGTGTCTAATATTAAAGGCTCTTTGGACAGCATAAATCCTATCTGATATATCAACTACATCTTTTACGGTTGGATTCATCCCTGTTATAACATTAATTATTTCAGCATGCTTTTCTGTAAGACCGGTTAAACCTAAGATGCCCTCTGTCATCCTGCAGACAATCAAAGAGTCAAGAATAGTTGTCATCCTCGTGACATCTGCTTCATAAACACCTTTACCTTCAATCTGATTTATATCAACAACGCCTACTCTTTCTGCAGTTGGACGTCCATCCTGGTGTGTTCCTCCTCTAACGGAAGTAGCATAACCAACTGCCATCCCTGGGATACCTCTGCCTGAATGGGCAGGAATTTCTAATCCTTTACAGTGAATAGCATACTTTTCTGCGCCCTGACCTATTTTTTCTGCTGCCCTCATTGTTCCATCTGCTAATAATTCCCCTATGCCTTCCCGTTTTGCAATTTTTTCTATTAAGTCCAGCATAATTTCAGGATCGCCAAACTTAAGCTCTATGCCACCAGTATCTTCTTTTGTTAAAAGACCCTTTTCATAACACTCAATAGCAAAGGATATTGTACTTCCTACAGATACTGTATCTAGTCCAAGTTCATCACAACGCCTATCAGCAATAATTATGGATTCTAGGTTATTGTTGCCTACATTTGAGCCTAGTGACCATAAAGTCTCATACTCTGGTCCAACAGTTAATGCACCCTTGTATGGACCGTCCTTAGCCTTATTTATCTTTCCGCAATAAATAGGACAAGCATAACAAGCATCATCTTTTATCCAGGTCTTTTTCCTCATAGTAGAACCAGTGATGTCTTCTGCACCTTCAAATTGTTCAGTTTGCCAGTTACGGGTTCCTAAGATTCCCAATTGATTGTTAACAGTAATACCTGCACAAGTACCATATGTTGGCAAGCCTTGACCTGTACCAGGATTAGCCTTAATTGTTGCATAAATATCTTTAAACCAAGCTTTAAATTTATCCACATCAGGAACTTTAATATCTACAGGCTTTTCTGCTCTAACAACAATTGCCTTGACATTTTTAGAGCCCAATACTGCACCAGTACCCCCCCGTCCAGCGGCACGGCAGCCAATTATGGTACATGCCATTCGAGAAAGGTTTTCACCCGCGGGTCCTATGGCCATAGTAGCTAAATTAGGATCATCGTATCTTTTCCGCAGATCCATCTGTACTGAATATGTTTCTACACCTTTTAAGTCCTCAGCATCATGTATTTCTACTTTTCCGTTGATAACTGATAAATAAATAAGGCTTGAAGCTTTTCCCTCTAATACTATTCCATCATACCCTGCATACTTCAGTTCAGCCCCAAAGTGCCCGCCATAGTAGCAGTCCATATATCCATTTGTTAATGGTGATTTTGTAATAATAGATGCCCTGCCTGCTGTTGGTGCTGCAGTACCTACCACGGGACCTGTCATAATGATAAATCTATTTTCAGGGTCGAACGCATCTACTCCAGGTTTAACCTCATCGTAGAGAATTTTAGCAGCAAAACCATCACCACCAAGAAATTTCTCGCAAAATTCATTGTCAAATTCCTGTTCCCAAATTTCTCTTGTTGTTAGGTTTATTCTTAAAATCTTACCCATGTATCCTTTATAACTAAGCACATTTATCAACCTCCTCCAAATGGACTAATGATGATTATTTCATCGCCTTCCTTTAATCCTGTTTCAATTTTCTCCTCATTTAAACGCACAAAGCTTCTATTTAATGCAACCTGAAAAATAGCCAATTCCTCGGTATCAGTATTAATTAGATGCTTCCGAAATTTTTCATCCTCCGTAAGCTGGATTAATAATTCCTTGATACTCGTGCCTATTTCGATTTCAACAGTTTCACCTTGTGGAGAAGTAAAACCCTCCCCTTTTACTACAACTTTTATTTTCATATTCTAAATCCTAAGAAATAACAATATCTTGCTTTGTTAAATTTTTACTTCTCAATACATTTTCTAAAACCTTTTCAGAATGATTCTGAAATTTCTTTGCTGTTCCTTGTTCCTCATAAGCTAATGCCCCTGATGCACAGACTCTAACACAGGCAGGATCACCATTACATAGGTTGCATTTGATTGGGACAGAGTCATCCCCTAAATGAATTGAACCTGGAATAGGACATGCTTCAACACATAAGCCACAGCCTATACATTCTTCCTTATTTACCATTACTACCCTAGTTTCCTTATTGTGCATTAAAGCAGCAGTGGGACAAGCCTCAAAACAGGCAGGTTTGGCACAATGCTTACAAAAGGCAACAATTGTTTGTTCGGGAATACCAT